>NZ_MDDC01000003.1 GCF_001875325.1 Neomoorella thermoacetica | reverse complement strand
TCTTGAACTTGCCGGCTTCGGTAAGGAAATATATCTTTTTCCACCTCGCGGTGGCGGGTAGAAGTATTTTTTAGTGCCCCAAGAAAACGTTGGTAATTATATCCAAAGGTGCGGAATGTGGGTTATACCATTGTTGCCAACCGGTGTAAATTATAGGCCAAAATTCCATAACCGACCCAGGTGGTGGTACCCTCATATCCCCTGGAAAGGCTACGGCGTAATCCATATTTGCGCTTCAGAAGACTAATAGTAGCCTCCCCTCCAGCGCGCCAGCGTTGGAGACGTTTGAACCAGCTTTGCGATTGATAGGCTTTGCGAGCTTTACTAATTTTACCTTTCCGGGGTAAGCTGACCTGCTTTACCCCAAGTTGATGGCAACCACTTTCGTTCCCTGAACCGCCGAAACCTCTATCGGCAGCGAGGGCACGGGGTGGATGGTTGAAAGTTTTAATATGATCCTCTACTGCGCCAAGGAGTAAGGTGTCATCCGCGGGGTTCCCCTGCAACACCTTATAGCCGGTAATTATCTTGTGTTCCACTTCCTGGAGCAACACCTTATAGCCGAACTCTACCGGGGCATTGGCCTTACCCTTTTTAATAGGCCGGGCTTCGGTATCAAAGATACTCACCACCCGGTCGGGAAGATGCAAATTCCCCTCCTGGACGGCTGCCGTTTGGGTTACAATCTTTTCCGTGCGGCTGATAGTTTCTTCTAACGTCTGGACCAGGGCATGGATTTTCCCTTTAATTTGATCCCCTTGCTGCTGGAGGGTATCCTTGGCCTCCCTGACAATACTGGCAGCTTCGGTAATAACCTTCCGCGTGGTTTTAAGGATTGCGCCGGTAATTTCCCGGACTTCTTGATAGGCTTCGTTACTGCGGCGTTTTAACACTTTATTGATCTCATAGATGCGTTTTTTAATGGAACGTTGCCGGTTATGAAAGGCCCCTGCTACGGCTATACCTGCCTCCTGAATCTTTTTTACGGTGCGGGTGATAACCCGTACTCCATCAGCCAGCAGACCGGCATCCGTGGGATGGTGAATATTGGCTTCCACTACCGTGGTATCTACCTGCAGCTTGCGTCCCCGGATAATCTTTTTCTCCCGGGCTTCCTGAACCAGGGCTTTATTGAGTTCTTCTACAACCCCCGGGCCACAGCGTTTAGTGAGTTTAATCAAAGTAGTAGCATGGGGTACCTTTTGGGTTAAGGGGATACGGCAGAAACGCCGCCACTTAATACTGTCATTTACTTCCTGGACTAAAACTTCATAACCCAGGCCATAACGGTACTTCAGATACATCAGGCGCAGGTAGGTTTCCATAGGGATAGTTGGCCTGCCAAGGCGCGCCTCAAACCGGCTGATGAATGGAGTCATAAACTTATCATCTTCCAGGAGTTCATCCACCCTGGCCAGTTCTGGATTGAGCTGGACCAGGTCAGATGGCAACAGGGCATCCCACAGGGTGAGCTGCGGATCTTTTAGCCTTAACATAAGATCACCCGGCAGGAAAAGGAGGTGGTGTGGCGAATGTTATTCATCGGGAGTTCCTCCTTCTGGGTTTTCTTGTTTTCTCGTACTTACAAGATTCGATCCAGAGGATGGTAACTCCTTCTGTTTTGTAAAATAATTATCCTGTTTCCTGAGAAACTAAGACTTTTTGCCCTGAGTTTTTCAGGGGGAACTACTTATTTTCATTACCACCGTTTTGCCCTCATACCGGACGGTCACGCTCTGATCAGCCTCATTCCAGTCCACGGTGGCTCCTAACGCTTCACTAACTGCCCTGTACGGGAGCATAGTGCGGTTGTCCGAATTGATATAGGCCGGAACGTCCGGGTGGAGTTCCTGGCCGTCTACCAGGACACGGACGTTGGAATTATTACCGGCCCAAGCCCCCGTTGCTCCCGCCAGAGCCAGGGCCAGGATCAGGGTTGCGAGTACCAGAATTTTCTTCTTCATCATGATGGTTTCCACTCTCCTTTTTTTGTTTTGGTTTCCCAAAAAGATTTTTGCTTGGTCGGGTTTCGTCCGGTGCCTGCGGCAACCGGATAACGTGCGTATCAAGAATTATTCGCCGCAAGGCTTCATTTACCACCTCTTTTTTCATTTTTCTTTTGGCGGCGGCTAAAATCGATATTTTTCGCCAGATTTCTTCGTCTACTTCGACGCTGATTCGGATCGTTCCCATTTTTCTCGCCTCCTTTCATCACATATACAGCATACCATACCTGTGCTATTTTTGCAAACTTTGCCTGGCTTGAAATATTTTGTCAAGCATTATTTGACATTTTTCTTTACCATTTATTGGAATACATATTCTCTCCCCTATGAGAGGATCAATTTTGATCCAGACCCAGGATCAAAATTGATCCTCATGTAGTAACTACAGGGGTATGATGGGAGGGCCGGGATCGGGCAGAGTATCCATTCCCCGAAGGGGAATGGATACTCGTGGGAGTAGTTATATCCTCTATACGTTTGTAAGCACCTCCTCCGCAACACCGTCCTCAACGAGATCTAAATTCAGACGATAACACTCACACATCTCCGCCTGTTTCATACGATATAGTAAGAAATGAGAAAGGAGGGTCTTTATGGGCGGCTTTGGGTTTTTCCGTCACAGATTTGCTTTTATGCTGTTCCTAATCCTCATCCTGCTGTTCTTTGGGGATGACTAAAATCTGTTCAAAATTCCTGGTTCCTTAGCCCCCCTGTTTACGGGGGGCTGTTTTTGTGTGATAAACAAAAGCCCCCGGATCCGGTAAGACCCGGGGGCATCTCTTATCACTCCTTATTATGCTTATATCGGCACTCCCGGCAATGCACCCTGCACGCCCTTCTTACCGGCGAACCGGCCCGGCATGGCCCGGAACCGGTGCCCCGGCCCGGGGAGCCGGGGGTCTGGCGAAGCCCGGGAAGGAAATGGGTTCACCGGTTAACCTGCCCTGCCTCGAAGTAGCGCAAAATGTGATACTCATTATCGCGCTGGGCTGGCCGGAAACCGGCCGCCCGGATGCAGCGAAGGATCTCCTCCCGATCGGCACGGAAGGAAGCCCCGGCCGCCCGGACTACGTTTTCCTCCAGCATGGTGGAACCGAAATCGTTGGCGCCAAAGAAAAGGGCCGCCTGGGCCACCCTGGTTCCCTGGGTCACCCAGGAGACCTGGATATTGGGAATGTTATCCAGATAAAGCCGGGATAGGGCCAGGAGTTTCAGGTATTCGGTGGCGCTAGCTTCCACACCGCCCAGGTCGGTATTGCCGGGCTGGAAACTCCAGGGGATAAAGGCTGTGAAGCCTCCCGTTTCATCCTGGAGTTGCCGGATAGCCTCCAGGTGGGCGATCCGCTCGGCCATAGTTTCTCCCAACCCGAAAACCATGGTGGCGGTTGCTTTCATCCCCAGGGCATGGGCGGCGCCCATCACTTCCAGCCAGCGGGCCGCGGTGGTCTTTCTCGGGCTAACCCGGTTGCGAACCCTGTCGACCAGGATCTCCGCCCCACCGCCCGGCAGGGAATCGAGTCCCGCTTTCTTCAGCCGCCGCAAAACCTCTGCCACCGGCAACCCTTCCTTCCGGGCCAGGTCATCAATTTCTACCGGGGACAGGGAATGAAGGGTGACCGGATAGCGGGATTTAATCCAGGAAAAGAGGTCCTCAAACCAGGCCAGGTCAAGGTCGGGATGCAGGCCTCCCTGCATCAGGATCTGGGTTCCCCCTGCAGCCAGGGTCGCCTCGATTTTACGGCCGATTTCTTCGCGACTGAGGAGGTAGCCTTCTGGATCCCCGGGCAGGCGGTAAAAGGCGCAGAAACGGCAGGCATTGATGCAGATATTGGTATAGTTTATATTCCGGTCCACGACAAAGGTGACCGTGCCGCCGGGGTGCAGCTTCTGACGGACCAGGTTGGCCAGGTAACCCAGTTCCAGCAGGCCGGCCTCCTGATAAAGACGCTCCGCTTCGTGAAAACTCAAACGCTCACCGTCAAGCACTTTGCAGGCGATAGTTTCTTTCATTGTCTCCCCCCCAGATCTCCAGGGCCACCGGATGGGCGAGGAACCCTTCCCCATGGGCCAGGCCGTAAAAGGTTAAAAGCCCCTCCAGGTGCGGCCAATCCAGGTCATAGTTTAAAAGGGCAAAATAATCCTCGATAAATTCCGGCTCCACTCCAAGGCGCCGGGCTCCTGCCGCTGCCAGGGTGCCCGGGTGGCCTTTTCCCCAGGCCTTGGCCTCCTGTAATGCCCGCCAGATTGCGGCCAGCTTTTCCGGGTGGGCAGCCGCAAAATCTTTCCTGGCCACCCAGAGGGCAAAGACCATAGGCTTGCCGGTTAACCGGTACCACTCTTTACCCAGGTCGTAGACGAAAGGATAACGGCCTGTCCGGACGACCTGCAGGGCTTCATCCCCGATGGTAAGCAGGGCTTCCGGTCGCCCCCAATCCGGGGGGCTGCCGGTCGGGCGGGTAAAAAAGTCCGGCGCAACATGATAAAGCCGTTGCAGAAGGATACGCAGCAAAACCACGCTGGTGGCCGAATAGGGAGTGAGGGAAAGGGGGCGGCCCCCGAGTACCTTTGCCGGAACCCGGCTTAAAAGGAATACGCTGCCAACCCTGCCGCGGCAGGAGATAGATAATCCCGGCAGGACCAGGGCGTCTTCCGCAAACTGCCCGTAAGCCAGGGAAGAGACAGCCGTGACCTCTAATTCCCCCTGCCGGAAGGCCTTATTTAAAACCGCAGGGTGGTCGGCAACTATTCTGGCCGGTACGTTTACCCGCCCTGTCTCCAGGGGGTAAAACAGGGGCAGGCAGTTCAGGTAACCCACCCGTCCCAGCCGGGGCCAGTCCATAGCTATCCTCCTTTTCAGGCATAGCGGCGGATTTCCCGGTATAAAGTATCCCTTTCCACCGGGATCCGGCCGGCCGCCCGGATACTCTGTAAAAAGCTTTCGGCAGGCTGGTACTGGGGCGTTACAGCCCCAGCGTCATGGAAGATATGCTCTTCCCGGACGGTACCGTCCAGGTCGTTTACCCCAAAATGCAGGGCCACCTGGGCTAACTTCGGCCCAATCATAATCCAGAAGGCTTTGATGTGACGGAAGTTGTCCAGAAGCAGGCGGCTGATGGCCAGCATCTTCAAGTCGTCCACCCCAGTGGTTCCCGGCAAGTCGCTGAAAGCCGTGTTGGCCGGGTGAAAGGCCAGGGGAATAAAAGCCAGGAAGCCCCCTGTCCGGTCCTGGAGTTCCCGGAGGGCCAGGAGGTGATCCACCCGGTCGGCCGCCGTCTCCAGGTGGCCGTAGAGCATGGTAGCGTTGGTGGGTATACCCAACCGGTGGGCTGTCTCATGTATCTGGAGCCACCGTCGGCCGTCGATCTTCCTGGCGCAAAGGCGCCGGCGCACCTCCGGGGCAAAAACTTCGGCCCCACCCCCCGGAAGGGAGTCCAGGCCCGCCTGCCGGAGTTCCTGGAGGACGTCAGCTACGGGGCGACCGGCCCGGGAGGCTATAAAGTCAATCTCCACAGCGTCAAAGGCCTGGATGCAGGCCCCGGGTGCCGCCCGGCGCACGGTTCGGATCAGTTCCAGGTAGTAATCATAGGGCAATTCCGGATTCAGGCCGCCGACAATATGGATCTCGGTGACACCTGCGGCAGCCGCCGCCCTGGCCTTCGCTTCAATCTCCGCCAGGGTGAGGGTATAAGCCCCCGGCGTATCCGCCTGTCTCCCAAAGGCACATAAATCGCAGAGATTTTGGCAGATATTGGTATAATTGATGTGGACATTATTGATAAAATATACAGTATCACCGCAGGTCCGCTGCCGGGCCAGGTCGGCCAGGTAGCCGATACCAAGGAGGTCCTGACTCTCCCAGAGACGTATACCGTCCTCCCGGGTCAGCCTTTCCCCGGCATATACCCTGGCAGCTACGTCCGCCAGTTCCCCCCGGGAGAGCTCCCGGCGTATAAATTCTGCCGTGGTGGTGGGCAAGGCCTTTCCCACTCCTTTCATAAGGGGTGCTTGCCGATATTTTCCGGGCGCAAAAGGGTCGGCTTGCGCAGGTCGGCGCAGCCGCAGTCGCTGTCCAGGGATACCCGTCCCAGGGCCTTCAGGATGATGCGGCCGAAGTCAGGGGCGGCTTCAAAAAAGAGCTCCTTCAACTCCCTGTGCTCCCAGGGTTTCACCACACCCTCCCCGTAATTTACAACCAGATAGATGCCGGCATAACAGGCCCCCATTTCCCTCGCCAGGTAGACTTCGGGGCAGAGGGTTTGGCCCACTACGTCCGCCCCCCACTGGCGGAAAAGGCTTACCTCGGCTGCGCTCTCAAAGTGGCGCCCATCCGTCACCAGGTAAACGCCGCGGTCAAAAACCCGGCCGAGGGGAGACTCTCTAGCCGTTTCTACCAGGGTCCTGTGCAGGGAAGGGCAGATAGGCCGGCGCATTATCGACAGATAGCCCTCCTGGAGCCCCACATCCCGGCGCAGGGAAAAATCAATGTAGTCGGTGACCACAACAATGTCCCGGAGGTCCAGGAGGTGATTAACGCTCCCCACCCCGCCTTCAGCGATAATCTTCCGCACATTAGCCTGCATAAAGGCGTGGAACAGGCGCTGCGAACTCTCGCCCCAGGAGACGCCGGGAATCCTCCCATGCATTTTGGCCGCCAGCACGCGCCGGGGCGGGTCGCCGGTGGTAAAAAGAATTAGAGGTGCGCTGGGACCCCAGGGGGTGGTAAACACCACCTCCCGGGCCAGGACCTCCGTCCCGGGATCCTTTAAGGCTTCGGGAAAGTTCAGGCTGAAGGTGCCCGAGCCGCCGATAAAGCCGATGTCTGCCTGGATCTTTTCTTCAAGCATTCTCAATTACTCCCTCCACTGGGTAACCCAAACCGCGCAGGTTATAGGCTATCAGCTCTTTGCCGGCCGCCGTCAGGTCGGCGGGAATACCTTCCTTGAGCCAGCTGATGACTACCTGGTAAAAGGTACCTACAAAGGCGAGGGCCGCGATATGGGCATCCTGGGGTGGGAGTTCCCCTCTCGCGATCCCCTCCAGCACGTCTTCCTCGACCAGCCTGGCCAGACGGCGCAGCAAATCGTAGAGTTGTTCCGCCACTGCCGGGTGGCCCGCCGGCGATTGGACCAGCATCACCCGGGCCAGGTCGCGGTTCTCCTGTAAGACCGCCAGGGCCGCCTCCATAGAAGCCTGGAGTTTTTGGCGTCCGCCGGTGGCGTTTTTACGGGCCCGGGCAATGCGGTCCAGGACCATTTCATAGGCTTCGTTGACCAGGGCGGCAAAGAGGGCTTCTTTATTACGCAGGTATAAGTAAATCGTGCCGATGCCCACCCCCGCCCGGCGGGCGATATCTTTAATCGAGGTGCCGTAGAAACCGTTCCGGGCGAATTCTTCCCGCGCCGCCTGCATAATGGCCTGCAGGCGTGCTTCCAGCCTTTGATTGACTTTTTTCGTCCGCCGGTAAACCAAAAGCCTTCCCCCAATTTTCATGTAATGAACGGTAATTCAATTCTTCAATTGAGATTTTAAAACTTCCAGGGGACAAAGTCAATCTATTCCGGTATGTTTCCAGCCGGGACAAGTTACGCCCGGTTGTTAAAAGCCAGACGCCCGCCCGGGGCTGCCCCTGGTACCACCTGGCCGGGATTATCCTGGCTCCGGGCGGGGTATCCGTTTCCCTGCGGCAGCAACTGGGGCGACAGCAGGAGCAAAAACTATGGCAGCAGAAAGGGCTCCCCTTCAGGGGAGCCCTTTCTGCTGCCGTGCCCTTATTTAGCTGTACTTCGCCAGTAGTTAACCTCCCGCAGGAGAGCCACTATTCCTGGCCGCCGGCTGAATTCTTCCAGGCTGTAGCGGGCCTTGCGCCGCCAGTTGGGGTGCTCGGTGGTTGTGCCGGGGATATTCTGGGGCTCCGTCTCCAGCCACAGATCCTCCAGGTTTACCAGCAACAAATGCGCCGGGCTGGCGGCCAGGTGCGCCAGGCAGCCCCGCAGGAGGCTCCCGGTCGTCGTCGTTGGCACCTCCAGGCGACCCCGGTTATAAAGGAAGACAGGTAAGGCCGCCCGCCGGCGGCTCTCCTTTTTCTTTTCCCGCCAGAAGGCGGCAAAGGGCGGCATGTCGTGGGTATTCAGGCCAGCCAGGCTCCCGGAGGGCACCGGTCCCAGGGCCCGGCCCGTTTTCCCGGTGTACTCTGCGGCCAGGATATACATTCGGTTGATATTGTGCCTGGTCATAGCCCGGCGCACGTAAGCGGGCACCGTCCCCAGGTCTTCCCCCACCAGGATGGCCCCGTGGCGCCGGGATTCCAGGGCCAGGATGGCGTAAAATTCCCCGGCGTGGTAGCGCACATAAACCCCCTCCGTGGCCGTCAGGCCGCGGGGTATCCAGTAGAGGTGGTGCAACCCCATGACGTGGTCCAGGCGCAGGATACCGGCGTGGCGCAGGTGATGGCGCAGGCAGGCGATGTAATAGCGGTAGCCGTCTTCCCGGACCCCCTCCGGGTGAAAGGGGGGAAACCCCCAGTCCTGCCCCTGGCGGAAGAGGGCATCCGGCGGGGCCCCGCTGCTGGCCGCCAGGGCGAAGGCCCGGCGATGACGCCAGACATCATAACCCTCACCGTGGACCCCCAGGGGCAGGTCCAGGTATAGACCCGGGCCGGAGCGCCGGGCGCGGGCTGCCAGGGCCTGCACCTGCCGGTGGGCCTGCCACTGGACGTACAGGTGGTACTCCATGGCTTCCGGGTCGTAATCGCCCTCAACGAGGTTACCATCCCGCATCCGGGCGGGCCACCCCGGCCAGGTGGCATGCTGCTTCTCGACGGCGGCCCGGAAGCGGGCGTAGTCCCGGGCTGCCGGGTTGCCGGCCAGCCAGGCTTCCATCTCCTCCCTCCGGCCGGTATCGCCGGCAAAAAAGGTACGGGCGCAGAGGGCTAACAGGCGTCTTTTCAGGGCCATCCCCCGGCGGTAGTCTACCAGGGGCGCGGCCCGCAAAGAGGCTATCTCCTGCTGGACCGCCGCCGAGTTTAGAAAATCCCTGGCTTCCCGGCACTGCTGTAACTCTTCCAGTCGGGAAATATCCAGGTAAAATTCATTCCAGAAGAGGCGGCTGACCGGCTGATAGGGGCTGGGGGCAAAGGGCTCGTCCAGGTAGGCCGCCAGGAAGGGCAGGGTGCCGGTAAAACTGCCCCCCAGGCGGTTGACCCAGAGGCACAGGGCCTCCAGGTCGCCGAAATCCCCGGCCCCCAGGCTGCGGCGGGAATGGAGGGCATAGAGGGGCAAAAAACAACCCCAGAGGTGTTTCCCCCAGCCTGTTGGCGGGACCCCGGCCCGGGAGGGGGCGGCAATAAGCAATACCTCCCGGGTCAGGCCCGGCAGGCGCAGATGGAGGTGGTGGTAGCCCCAGGGCAGCCTGGCGGGAAGGGTGAGTTGCCTGGCCTCAAAGGCTGTCCCTTCCACCACAGTAGCCCGGAGAAGGGGCAGGCGGCCCGGGTCGACTACCCTCTGCCAAACCCGGCCGTCTTCCAGCAGCAGCCGGCACTCCAGGGGCCCGGTCGCCCGCCCGGCCGGGAGGCGCAGTTCCATACGCGGCGGCCGGCCGGCCCAGGCTACGGCTACCGGCTCACAGCATCGCCGCCAGTATTGCTGCCGCCGCTCCCGGAGAGCGCCGGGAACATCAGCCAGGCCTGCCACTGGTGCCCCCAGGGCCCGCAGCACCGCCAGCAACGACTCCGGCCCGGCCGGCCGGATTTTACCTTCATAATCACGATAGGCAGGCTCCACACCATACCACCGGCATAGCCGGTGCAAAAGACGCAACTCTTTATCTGGCAAGGTTCGCATCCATCCTCGCGGGCAAAGCCCTTTCGCTTACCTCATTTATTTCCTCCTGGCCATGGCGGCGACAATATCGGCCCTGCTGATAATCCCCACCAGGCGACCGTCGCTGTAAACCGGTACCCGTTTAATCCCTCTTTCGTGGAGGATGGCGGCCACCCTTTCCACCGGGTCCTCGGCATCGACGCCGATAACCGGCCGGCTCATGATGTCGCCCACCCGGTGACCATTGACCAGGCCCACCAGGTCTGCTTCGCTGACAATGCCCACTACGTGGTTATCGCCGTCGCAGACGGGCACCCCGCTGATTTGTTTCTCCGCCAGCAACCTGGTCAATTCATAAATCCTTGCCGACGGGGTAATGGTAATCACATTGGTGGTCATGATATCCCTGGCCAGCATAACCTTTATCCCCCTTTCCCTAACCCCAAAGAATCAGGCCGCTCTGGTAGGGATGAACCTGGTCTGCATGACGCGGCAACACCCGCAGGTTGTAGCCCTGGCGCCCCCCGCGGCGGCAGGGGATGACGCCGCTATACAGGTACCTTCCTTCTCCCTGGTCCTGGTACTGGACCAGGGTCTCCTTCTCCCCGGTCACAATCTCACCGCCGGCGTCAACCGGTCCGTAATAGATTTCTACCGTCACATCCTCCGGCTGCAGGGAGCCCAGGAAAACCCGGGCGCGGACCTTCAGGCTGCCGCCCACGGCCAGATCCCCCTCCCTGTCGTCCTCCACCCCCTCAATCCTCACGGCCGGCCACCCGGCCCGGACCCGGCTCCGCCAGCCGGCCAGCTCCTTCAACCCCTCCTGGTTGCCGGCCTGCAGCCTCAGGTAAAGCCGGGCCGCAGGTTCGTAAAACCGCCGGCTGTATTCCGCCACCATCCTGTGGGTATTGAACACCGGCCCGTAGGCCCTGATGGACCTTTTCATCATCTCCACCCAGGCCGCCGGCAGGCCCCCAGCGTCACGCTCGTAGAAAAGGGGAACTATCTCCTTCTCCAGCAAGTTATATAGGGCCTCCCCTTCTACCGCGTCCTGGTAGGCGGTATCCTCGTAAACCGCGCCGGAACCAATGGCCCAGCCGGTATCCGGGGTCCAGGCTTCGGCCCACCAGCCGTCCAGGGTGCTGGCATGGAGGGCGCCGTTAAGAACGGCCTTCATGCCGCTGGTACTGCTGGCCTCCAGGGGCCGTCGCGGGTTGCTCAGCCACACGTCGACACCCTGGACCAGGTGGCGGGCCACCTGCAGGCCATAATCCTCCAGGAAGATCAGGCGACCCCGGAAGGCCTCCTCCCTGGTAAAGGCCGTTATCTGCCGGATGAGCTCCTTCCCCTCTTCGTCCCTGGGGTGGGCCTTGCCGGCATAGATGATCTGGACCGGCCGCCGGGAGTCCCCCAGGATCCTGGCCAAACGTTCCGGGTCACGCAGGAGCAGGGCCGGCCGTTTATAGGAGGCGAAGCGGCGGGCAAAACCGATGGTCAATGCCCCGGGATCGAGAACCCCTTCCAGGGCGGCAATCTCCCTGGGCCCGGCCCCCCACTCCCGGAGTTGGGCCGCCAAGCGCCGCCGGGCAAAGGCCAGGAGTTCCCGCCGCTGTTCTTCGTGAACCTGCCAGAGTTCCCGGGCCGGTATGCCTGCCACCCCCGCCCAGCTGGCCGGGGAGGCCGGATCCTCCCGCCAGGCCGTTCCCAGGTAGCGATCGTAGAGGGCCGCCATCTTTTCTCCCACCCAGGAGGTGGTATGGACACCGTTGGTAATGGCGCCAATGGGAATCTCGGCTACCGGCACCCCCGGCCAAATTACCTGCCACATCCGGCGTGCCGTCTGGCCGTGGAGCTGGCTGACGCCGTTGGCCCAGGCCGACAGGCGCAAGGCCAGGACGGCCATATTGAAGGGTTCCTGCTGGTTATTGGGGTCCTGCCGGCCCAGGGCCAGGAATTCGTGGCGGGAAAGACCCAGGGACTGGTAATATTCGGTGAAATACTTGTCCATGAGGTAAGGGGGGAAGACATCGATACCGGCCGGCACCGGGGTATGGGTGGTAAAGATGTTGCTGCAGGTAGCCAGTTCCCGGGCTGCTTCCAGGTCGAGTCCATACCGCGCCTGCAGCTGCCGGATCCTTTCCAGTCCCAGGAAGGCCGAATGGCCTTCATTCAAATGAAAGATAGTGGTGTTAATACCCAGGGCCGCCAGGGCCCGCACGCCGCCGATCCCCAGGAGGATCTCCTGCTGGATCCGTTTCTCCAGGTCGCCGCCGTAAAGCCGGTCGGTAATCAACCGGTCCGCTTCCAGGTTGCCGGGACAGTCACTGTCCAGGAGGTAAAGGTTGAGGCGACCGACTCGAGCCCGCCAGACCCTGGCCCGGACCTGGCGATCCGGGTCCGGAAAGTTCACCTGCACCTCCAGGGGCGAGCCGTCGGCCCGGCGCTTCAGTTCCAGGGGTAACTGGTAGAAATCATTGCGGAAATAAACCTCCTGTTGCTGCCCCCGGCGGTCGAGGCGCTGGCGGAAGTAACCCTCGCGATACAGGAGGCCGACCCCTACCAGGGGCAGGCCCAGGTCGCTGGCCGACTTCAGGTGGTCTCCGGCGAGGAACCCCAGGCCCCCGGCATATATGGGCAGGGCCTCGCTCAGGCCGAACTCGGCTGAAAAATAGGCAATAACCTGGTCGCCGTCCAGCCCGGGAAGGTTGCTCCGGTTCACCGGGGCGCCCAGGTAGGCGCGGTACTGATGCCACACCTGTTCCAGCCTGCCGGTATAATCAGGGTCCCCGGCAGCCGCTGTCAACCTGGCCGCCGGTACTAACCTCAGTAAGAGTTCGGGATTATGACCGGTCTCCTCCCACAGGCCGGGGTCCAGGTCCCGGAAAAGGGCCGCTGTTTCCGGGTACCTGGGCCAGTAAAGGCCGGCGGCCAGGTCCCGGAGGGGTTTAAGTTTTTCCGGCAAAACCGGCTGGACAAAGAAGATATGGGGTGAAGGCATCCTTTTCTCTCCTTCAATGCTTTTATTATCGTCACCCGGTGATGACCGGCGGCAAGTGAAAGCATATTATGTTCTTTACCATATATTTATGGTACCCCTTATGGTACCCCATGGGGCATAGAGCCTAACTGGCGATCAAAGAGTTCTCCCGGATAATGCCCCGGTAAAGGGCCAGGGTTTGCCGGGCCACGGCCTCCCAGGTATAATCCCGGTAAACCCGGGCCTGGCCGCTGCGTCCCAGCTCGGCGGCCAGGTCGGGGTTCTGGAAAATTGTTACCAGGCAACGCTCCAGGTCGGCGACATCTCCTGGGTTGAAGGTCAGGCCGGTACGGTTGTCTTCCACCACCTCGGCCAGGCCGCCCGTCCGGGATACGATCACCGGTATCCCGGCAGCCATGGCCTCCAGGGCGACAATACCGAAGGGCTCATAGAGGCTGGGGAAGACGGCCACCCGGGAACGGGCCAGAAGCCGGTTGCGAACCTCCTCGGAGACAAAACCGGTAAACTCAACCCTGCCGGCAAGACCCAGGTTGGTAGCCAGGGTTTGCAGTTCTCCAGCGTAGGGACCGGCCCCGGCCACGATTAACCTGGCTTCCGGGTAAAGTCGCTGCAGGCGCGCCAGGGCGGCCAGGAGGACCTGGACCCCCTTCTCCACCACCAGGCGGCCGACAAAAAGAATGGTCTGGCTGTCCCGGCAGGGGAAAACCTGGGGTATGGGCCGGACGCCATTGGGAATCACGGTTATCTCTGACCGGGGCTGAAACAGGCGCCTGATTTCTTCTTCCATATAGCGGCTGCAGCAGATTAACCGGTCCGCTCCGTTCACCAGCCCCGCCTCAATATGGTGGATGGCCTGCTGCACCCGGTTGTGGAGGCCGTGGTTACGGCCGGCTTCGGTGGCGTGGATGGTGGCTACCAGGGGTACCCGGGCCGACTCCCGGAGTTCCCGTGCGCCATATGCCACCAGCCAGTCATGGGCGTGGAGGATCCAATCTCGTCCGGGATAGGCGGCCAGCACCTCCTGGCCGGCATCGGCCAGGGCCAGGTTGAACTGCAACACCCAGGAGAGGAAATTAATCTCTTTATCCGGCTGCTGATAGGTGGGAACATAATGCAGGTAAACACCCTCCCGGACGGTTGAAAACCTGCGATCGCCCGGGGCCCTGGTCAGGACGTGAACATCCACCCCCTGGCGGGCCAGGGCCTGGCCCAGATCCCGGACGTGGATACCCAGGCCGCCAACATGGTGGGGCGGGAATTCCCAGCTAAGCATAAGAATTCCCGGCCTGGTTTTATTATGAACCGCGGGCCGGCCGGCTACTCCCGTTCCGGCCGGCCGGTAAAGGCGAAAATCGAGGCCGGGGAAGATATTGTCAGCCGCCTCCAGGCGGGCCAGAAAATCTTCTTCCAGGCGATCTTGCTCATAATCCCGGCAGAGTTTAAAAAAAGCCCCCAGGTGTTCCCGGAGGCGGCGCCCGGCATAGTCCACCGTCGTCCCGGTGGTGAGGATAAAGGGCCAGTCGCTGCTCTGGGCCAGGAGCAATTCCCTGGCAGCCTGATTCAGCGCCCGCTCCCGCAGGGAGCCGGGGCGGGGGTTGGCGGCAGCGAGCTTGATCATGGCCCTCTCCGCCCGGTGGAGGTGAAGATAAAGCCAGTCGTTGGCCTGGTTCAGCCAGACTCGGTTATAACCCCCTTCTCCCCAGCTGGAAGGCCCCATGGTCACTTCCTGGCGGGGCGGGTACTGCTCCAGGTAAGCCGATGGAGTGGTCAGGGAGACCCGGCTCTCGCCTGCCAGGCGCAGGACATCGGCCAGCCAGTCCGGCCCCTCAAACCACCAGTGGCCAAAGAGCTCGGCGTCATAGGGAGCGACGACGACAGGTTTATCCCGGGTCCTGCCGGCCCAGTAGGCCAGCTGTTTCTCCCGGTTGGCGATAAAGTCCCGGGCATGCTCCCGGGCCCGCTCCCGGGCGGCCCGGTAGTCATAGGGCTCCTTGGCCCCTGTTTTACCGGTAATCCGGTAGTATTTAAAGCCGGTATCTCCCCGGATCCCCCCCACCAGGTAAGGGGCCAGGTAATTGAAATCCAGATCGTACCCAATATCCCGGTAAAACTCGCGATACACCGGGTCTCCGGGATAACCCTCGGTCCGGCTCCAAACCTGGTGGGAAGTCTCCCAGTCCCGCCCGAAGACAGCCACGCCGCCCACCCTGACCGGAGCATAAACAGCCGATTTTACTGCGGGGGAGGCATTTAACATGCCGTGGCTGGCGATGATGAAATACTTAATACCCTCGGACCGGAGGATTTTTTCAATCCCGGGGGTATAGCCGCACTCCGGCAGCCAGAGCCCGTCCGGGAGAAAGCCCATGGTCGTGGCGAAAAAATCCAGGGCTGCCCGCACCTGGGCTCGTCTGGCCTCATCGGTAAGCATCAGGGGAAGGTAACCATGGGTAGCCGCGGTGGTTATCAATTCCAGGTGACCCTGTTCCCGCAGCCTTTTTATAGGCGCCAGTAAATTCCCCCGGTAGGTTTCTTTGAAGGCCCGGTCCACGACAGCCAGGCGCCGGTGATAAAACTCAGCCAGGGGGGCGAAGGCCGGGTCACTTCCGGTCCGCTCAACTTCCCGGCCGGCCAGTTCCCTGAGGTTATCCAGGTAACGACCGTAGCGCTCCCCCAGGGCAGGTTCCATCAACATGCTGATGAGGGGCGGCGACAGGGAGAGGGTAAGGTGAAAGTCCAACCCCTCGCCGGCCAGTTCCTCCCAGCTCAGGATCAGGGGCAGGTAGGACTCCGTCAGGGCTTCGAAGAGCCATTTCTCTTCCAGGCTGACGTAGGGCTCCCGGTTATGGACAAAGGGCAGGTGGGCATGGAGCACCAGGGACAGATAACCCGGATTATCATCCGACCGTGTAACCATAACGTACCAGACCTCCAAACTAGGACTCCCTAACGGGGGAAGGCCGCCGGGGTCAATGGCTACCTCCAGGGGCGGAAGTCTTTTTCAACTCAGGACCAGCTAAAGTTACTCCCGGGCTGGCGGCTATCGGGAGGGATTGTCCAATCAGGGTTCAGATCCCGAGGGAGTTGCAGCTCGCCGGCAGGTTCTTCTGCCCGGGCGGGCCGGTTCTGGAAAACCCGGGTCCGGGAAAAGAGGACGAATTCCCCCTCCGGGCCCCGGGCGCCGAGCTCAAGGTGATAAGCGGCACGATCGTCGAGGTTGGTAAAGCAACGCCAGCCGGGCTCCAGGCTTTCCAGGGTCAACTGCTGCTCCGGCAGGGAGCAATCCTGGCGGCAGAGACGCAGGGTCAGTACCATCTCCGGCCGCACATGGTGGAAAAAGTCTGCCAGGGTCCGGATCCTGGCGGGGGTAAAATCCCAGTAAACATAAAGGGTGTGTAAATCCTGGGGCAGGCATATCAGGGCGTTCTGGTGATAGACATGGGCCAGATCAAGCACCGTTTTCCCCTCTTAATTTAGTCTTAATATCTTTACATACTCTAAATAATAATTATAACTATTAAGTTATAATAGTGATGTACCATATTCTTAAATACCAGTCAAACAGCCTGTACTCTTGCTTTTTGCTAAATTCTGGTCCATAATAGACTCTACGGGTTTAACCTGCTATTTCCAGGGTTTTTATAAACTTTAAAATCTCCTTCCCCGCCGGCGGTCGCCAGAAAATCCAACTCTATTGTATGAGGCACCCGGCCCCGGCAGAACCGCCCCGCCAAAGACTTCGCAATTTAATGGTCAGGTACGTTTATACTATAAATATATAAGAGGGGGTTTTGCCTTTGCTCCACCATCGCCTGGGACCCCGTTTCTGCCAGCCCCTGGCACCCGACCGGCTCCTCCTGCGCTTAAAAATTAGCCGCCGGGAACAGCAGTACTGCCAGGTAATCTATGAAGACCTGGGCCTGCAGACGGCTCCCATGTATGTCTATGCCCGGACACCCCATTACCTCTACTACCAGGCTGAGATCAACCTTTCCCGGCCCTGGCGCTGCCGCTACTTTTTCCGTTTGCAGGATGGAGATGGGGATGACCGCTATATCTTTGCCGGTGGTACCGGCCAGCAGGGCCGCCCCTTTACCTATCAATGGACCCCGGCAGATATCTTTACCGTTCCCGACTGGATCTACGACGCCGTTTCCTATCAAATATTTCCCGATCGCTTTTACAACGGCAACCCGGCCAACGACCCGCCGGGAACCAGACCCTGGAGCGAAGCCCCTACCAGGGAAAACTTCTTCGGCGGCGACCTGGAGGGTATCCAGGCGAAGATACCTTATCTAAAGTTCCTGGGGGTCAATGTCCTGTGGCTCAACCCCATTTTTGCCGCCTCCTCCAACCATCGCTATAACACCCGCGATTACCTGGCCGTAGACCCGGCCCTGGGAGATACCGATACCCTGCGCCGCCTGGTGGCATCCCTCCATGGCGCCGGCATACGCATTATTCTGGACGGGGTCTTCAACCATACGGGGACCGATTTCTTTGCCTTTAAAGACGTGGTCGCCCGGGGAGCCGCTTCCCAGTACAAGGACTGGTACTACTTCTACGACTTCCCGGTACGGAGTGAACCCCGGGCGAATTATGCCTGCTGGTGGGATATCCCCAGCCTGCCCAAGCTCAACGTCAGAAACCCCGAGGTTCGCAGTTATCTTCTTCACGTGGCGACCTACTGGCTGTGGGAGGCCGGTACCGACGGCTGGCGCCTGGACGTACCCAACGAGATCGAGCCGCCCTTCTGGCGGGAGTTTTACCAGCAGGTAAAGGGGACCAACCCGGAAGCCTACATTGTCGGCGAGATCTGGCGCGACGCCCGTTTCTGGCTCAACGGCCGTTACTTTGACGGGGTGATGAACTACCTCTTCCGGGACCTGGTCCTCGCTTACTTCGCCCGGAGGCTTTTTCCCATTTCCACCCTGGATATGCTCCTGGGCCTGGTGCGCCTGCGTTACCCGGAGGCGGCCAATTTTGCCCTGTTAAACCTCCTGGGCAGCCACGACACGGCGCGAATTATCACGGCCTTCCAGGAAGGACTGGCCGGCGTCCCCGGCCACTCCGGCAGCTACGCCGAGGCCGTGGCCCACCTGCGGCCGGCCCTCATCCTGCAGCTCACCTATCCCGGTGCCCCTCTGATCTACTACGGTGATGAGGTCGGCCTCATCGGCGGCCCGGACCCCGATTGCCGCCGGACTATGCCATGGGAGCCCGGGGATTGGGACCGGGAACTCTTGAGTTTTTACCGGCGCCTGATAAGATTGCGGCACCAGCTGCGGCCTTTGCGGCGGGGCTTCTTCCAGCCCCTTTTCACCGACGACCAGGCCGAGGTCTACGCCTACGCCCGGCGCCTGGAGGAAGAGAAGGTAATTATTATTGTCAATGCCAGCGACCTTCCCCAGACAGTTACCCTGGCGGCAGCCGCCGCGGGACTGGCCGAGGATAGTACCTGGCGGGACGGCCTGAGCAACCGCCCCCTGGAGGTAAAGGGCGGCCAGATCAGCCTGCCCCTGGACGCTAATTCCGGGGCTATTCTCTACCAGGAATAAACAGGTGTAACTGCCCGGCAAGGCAAAACGAAAGGGACCACCTTTACAGGCGATCCCTGTTCGGTAGGAACCGGGTTTCCCCGGTTAGGCCCCGGTAGCGGGCGCGATGTCGACTACAGCTCCCTCATCGGCCTCCTGCTGCTGGTAATTGACCTTCTCCCCTAACGCCTGGCTCACAAAACGCAGGGGTACGAAAGTTGCGTTGCTGATTAGCTGGGCCGGGACATCAAGCTCCCGAACCTGTCCGTTGACGGTGAAAACCCGGCTGTCCAGGGCGAGTTTGATTACCGTATCACCCCTGGTTATGGTAATGGTCCTGGTGTCCGGGTCCCAATCCACCGCGGCCCCCAGGCCGTTACACAGGGCCCGTACCGGCACCAGGGTACGTCCCTCTTTGATAACAGGAGGAACCGCCCAGTCAACCTCCTGGCCGTGGAGGCGGACATGAACCCTGGCCTTGACCTGCAGTTTCAGGTCCAGGCCTTTATTCCCCGTGGTGCTGTATACCTGCTGGGAGACGCTTTTCTCGCCCGGGAAACTACCATCCCGCAGGCGCTCCCGGTCCTGGTCCCGGTCAGCTTCTTGCTGGCGGTCGCCCCCGGCCAGTTGTTCCTGGTGCCCGGCCTTTTGACCATTGGCCCCGGCCCAATCCGGCGGTGCCGCCATGGCCGCGAGGCCACCGGCCAGGGTTAAAACCAGTACAAAAGCTACTACCCTTACTCTTTTAAGCATCATATTCCCCTTTCCTTTTCTCCCGGCCAGGAGCTTTTACTATATATATCGTACGGATGAAAATTTTTCAAGGGTAGTTCCCGTAGCTGATCCTTTGTGCTAAACTTATTCTGGATTCAATGAAAGTCCCGCTGGCAGCCAGACGGCTGCCAGCGATCCCAATTTTACATAGTTTCCCGGGAGGGTTCGATCTTGCCCAAAAAAGCCGCTGCTGTTATTGCTTTAGTCCTGCTCCTGTCATTGCCATTTACATATGTCCAAATATCTTCCCGCCTGAACCGGCGCCCGTTTGCTACCACCACTGCCGCTAGCAGCGATAACGTGAACCAGCCCGCCCCTGCCCAGCTGGCTCCCGCCACGCCCCCTCAAAACGGGCAGGCCCAGCTGGCCGGGGTACAGTCCAATGAAGTTTACTACCAGAATAAGATCGTCGTCCTTATCTATCACCATATTGATGCTAAAGAAGAACCGGGGTTAGTTATCTCCCCGGAACGTTTCGCCAGCGAACTGGATATGCTCCTAGCCAGGGGTTACCACGTCATCAGCCTGGACCAGTTGCGCGACTTCTTAAATGGCGGTTCAGTACCCGATAATGCCGTCCTCATTACCTTTGACGACGGTTATGAGAGCGTCCACCAGTATGCCTTGCCGGAATTACAGAAAAGGCATATGCCTGCCGTAGCCTTTGCCATTGTAAAATATATGGGGCAAAAGATGGGCAACCTCCAGCATTATAGCTGGGATGGGGCCAGGGAGATGGCCGCCGCTGGCTTTACCACCCAATCCCACACCTTTAATCTCCATGACTTCGGTCCCCTGGCCAGCGGCAAAAACGGGCCCCTCCTCAACGGCCCCCTTAAGGGCCAGAGTTTGAGTGATTATAGAAATATGGTGTACCAGGACCTGAAGCGTTCCCGGGAAGAAATAGAAAGCCATCTCCAGCAGCCGGTCTATGCCCTGGCCCTGCCCTTCGGTGCCGGCGGCCAGACGGCCATCCAGGCCGCTGTCGATGCCGGTTTTAAAATCGTCTTTACCACCCATTATGGGGTCGTTACCCGTCAGAGTAACCCCCTGGCCCTGCCCCGGGTCAACGCCGGCGGCCCGGCTATTACGCCGGCTAAACTGGATGCCCTCATCCGGGCTGCTGCCGGTGCAAGCACCTCTCCCAAGGGGCAGCAAAAACAACCCCCCACCTATCACCCTGTAGTGGCCAGCAAAAAAACTAAACGAATCTAAAAGAGGGGCGTAAGCCCCTTTTTTTGTTAGGCGCAACCAGTACCTTCAGGAAACCCGACCCACCCGGCAAAGGGAAGGTTATCATAAGCATTTTTTGCGGAGCCGCTCATGATGGGCTGCCGCCCCCCTCAGCGAACCAGGCTAAAGGCAAGGAGCTGTAGGGTACAGGCGAGGGCGACTTGGTTCGAGGCATAAGTACTAGGGACATATCTTCAGACGAGCCTAATAGGCTTCTTTAGGCCTCAATGGGCGTGGAGGTGGAAGTAGCCCTGGTGATGGTGCTCGTGGAAGGCTTCGTCAATAAGGTTGACCCTGAGGAGGAGTTCCCGGTCGGCTAGAACCTCCAGGGGCGAGCCCTCACCGGCCAGGCGGTGGTCCTCACCCAGGACGAAAACCCGGTCCGCTATCACCGGGACGATGGCCAGGTCGTGGGTAGCCGTGATAATGGTCTTCCCGGCCTGGTTTAATTTAACCAGCATTTCCACCAGCCAGCGCTGGCTGCGGGGGTCCAGCCCGGCCGTAGGCTCATCGAGGATAAGGACCTCGGGATTGCTGGCCAGGACGGCCCCGAGGGCCACCTTTTTCCTCTCCCCGCCGCTCAGCTTATGGGGGGGCCGGTCGGCCAGGTCTTCCAGTTCAAACAGCTCCAGGAGCGAATCCACCCGGGCGTTAACTTCGGCGGCTGAGAGTCCCAGTTGCAGGGGGCCGAAGGCCAGTTCCTCCCGGACGCTGGGGTTGAAGAGCTGGGCTTCAGAATTCTGGAAGACAAAACCCACCCGGCGACGAAAAGCCAGAAAGAAATCCTCGTCCTCCAGGTTCTCCTCGGTCAATTCTTTCCCGGCAAACCGCACCGTCCCCTGCTGGGGAAAGATAAGCCCGTCCAGGATCCGTTGCAGGGTAGATTTGCCCGAGCCGTTGGCCCCCAGGAGGACCACTTTTTCCCCGATGTCAATGGTCAGGCTGATACCATCTAAAACCGGCCGCCCCTCTTCGTAGGCATAGCTGACATCCTGCAGATCGTATAAAATCTTACCACCCAAGATAGTGATCCCCACCCAGCAAAATTATTCCCGCCAGGATAATCCCTGCTGCCCGCCGGTAATCCGGCAGGGTAAGGCGCCAATCTTCCTTCGTCCGCACCTCACCTTTAAAACCCCGGGCCAGCATGGCCTGGTAAACCTCTTCGCTTAGAAAGTAGGCCCTGGCCAGCAGGTTACCCATGGAACCGGCCAGGAAACGATAATTCATCCGCCTGTCCATCCGGCCCACCAGCCGGCTCTGGCGGGCCACAAACATCTCTTCCGTCAACTTGAGCAGGAGAAAGATATAGCGGTAGGTCAGGGTCAGGGTCAGGACGAAGATCCTGGGTACCCGCAAAACCCGTAGGGCTCGCAGCAGGACGGCCCAGCGAGTGGTCAGGGTAACCAGCAGGCCCAAGGAAACCGCCACCCCCACCCGCAAGATGAGCATTCCGGCACCGGCTAACCCCTGGCGGGTAATGGCCAGCAGCGCCGGGACCTGCCAGGGACCCAGGCGGAGGGGCGCCGGGAGGCGAAAAAGGACCACCAGGGGATCACCCTGGTGGACCCAGTTAAATAGGGAAGGCAAAACCATAATGCCGGTAAACAGGGGTACAAAGAGCCACACCCGTTTCAGGAAAGGTCCCGCGGGCACCCGGGATTGGACGGCAAGGAGGATGACCCCCAGGTAGATGACGATTAAAGTCAGGGGATGGCGGGCCAGCCCGGCCACCACCATCAGCCATAGCAGGGACAGGAGTTTACAACGAGGGTCCAGATCCTGCAACCACCCCCTGCGACCGGCCAGTTCCTCCGAGAAAAGGACCTCCTGCCCCAGGTGGGCCAGGTCCCGGAGGGTTTTTTCCGCAAAACCCGGCCGTCTCTTCCTCCCCCCGGGACGCACAGGCGAATATTCCTCCGCCAGGAGCCAGGCCGGCAGGCTTTTATTTGCCATGATAATCGGCCCCTGTCTTCCCCGGCCTGGCCAGGAGCCGGTTAAAAGCCAGGAAGATAAGGAAGATTATGCCCAGCCCAACCATGGCGGTGATGATATAACCCAGGGCCTGGGCCCAAAAGCTCCCCTCCAGGCCCGGGACGGTATAATCCGGGAAAAGGGCATGAGTCCAGGTGGTAGCCAGGCGGGCCAGACCCGGGGGAACGAAACCGAGGATTTGTTGCAGGTCTTCCGGCGACCACTCGCCCCAGGCGGTACCGGCAGCCAGCAACCCCAGGGGGGATAACAGGACGAGGATAACCAACCCCCAGGCCAGTTTCTTAAGGCTGGCACCGTCACCCGTCGCTTGAGCTGCCACCACAGCTCCTGTCGCCGGGTAAACCCGCAGCAGGCCGGAATTAACCCGCTGCAGGTAGCGAATAACCAGGCCGGTGACTATTCCTTCGGCCGGCCCGGCTATCAAGACGTGGGCCAGGGCCATGGCCGGGACGGCTAAAGCCAGGGGGTAGGGGCTGTAGAGGGGAACACCGCTGGCCGTATGGAAGAGGAGGGGTTGCAGGCCGAATTCCACCGCTGCGGCCAGGGCGGCCAGGTTAAGTCCTACAAACCCGGCGATGGCGGCCGCCACGGCCCGCCAGCCGGAGCGCAGGCCTGTCCGGCCGGATAAAAGGCGATAGATGTAGTAACTGGCGAAGGGAAGGATAAAGGCCATATTAAAGGCATTGGCGCCGAAGGCCAGGATGCCGCCGTCGCCGAAGAAAAGGGCCTGGATGGCCAGGGCGATAGAGATGCCGATAGCCGCCGCCCACGGGCCCAGGAGGATGGCTAATAGGGCGCCGCCGGTGGCGTGGGCCGTCGTCCCGTCGGGGATGGGGATATTATACATCATGATAGTGAAGGAAAAAGCGGCGCCGATGGCCAGGAGGGGAGCCTGCCTGGCCTTCAGGGTGGCTTTGACCTTGCGGGCGGCCGTGCCCCACACAGGCACCATGGCCGCACCCAGTACCGCACAGGTCTGGGGACTTAAGTAACCGTCGGGAATATGCACTATCTCCTACCTCCTTGAGGTCCCCCATGGCCAATGGAAAAGGCCATGAGGCTACTAACCCGCTTCCTAGCGGGCCAGAAGGCCTTCATGGCCTACCTGTTCCAAAAATAACTCTTACCAAGGTAATTATACCTGTTCCGGCGCCGTGACGCAAGTAAAAATTCGCACGCTTCGTCGCGGCCGAACCCGGCCCCCGGGGCGTGCAACTTTGGCCGCGCCTTTTCCCGGGCCTGTTCCCCTCTAAAAGGAAAAAGGATACTTCCGGGAGCCTGCCCCTCATCGGCGAAACATCCGTTTTTCTTGTTCGATGGAACTGGCCGCCATGAAGGACTCCCCCGGATTCTAGAAAGAAACCACCGCGGCCTTTAATTTTGTTCCCGGACATAAATCTGATTCTCAGCCATGTTGGCCGTAGTCGTCAGGTACAGCCACTCTCCTTCCTGGCGCCAGGAAAGGTTGCGACCGAGAACCCGGTAACGCCTGGCGCCGACATAAAGGGCCACGGTAATATCCTCCAGGCCGGCCCGGTTGGCCAGCCTCACCTGCCATCCGGCCGGCCCGTGGCTAAAGGTGGCTTCAGTCTGCTCATAGCGGTTTAAAAAGGTTGCGAAACGGCTCATAGGCCATACGAGCAGGCGGCCTTCATCCTGGTCGCGGGCGGCCCGCCCCGCCAGGTGGGACAAAGCCTCCAGGGCATACTCCTTCCTGTTGGCGTGGGTATAGATGAGGCGAATAACGCGTTCCTCCTCGATAAAGTTCAGGAGGTTATCCAGCCAACCCTCGACTTCCGCCAGGGGCACCCCGGCGGCTATGAGTTCTTCCAGGGCCGCGTATTGCCCGTAAGGGGTAATGGGAAAGGACCACAGGCTGCCGCTGACCTGGCGACCCTGGAAGATACTGCGGGTAGGCGCCGAACCGGTATCCCCGGGGCTATAATAGGCCAGGATGCCGTGCTGCTGTAGCCATTCGTTGACAAAAGGGGGATGGTTGCCCACCGGGGCGCTGTATTCCCGTACCGGCTTCCCGGTGATGGCCGCCAGGGTGTCGCAGTTTAAAGCCAGGTACCGCCATACCTCCTGGCGCGGGAATTTCTCCAGATTGGCGGCGAAGTAATTATGGATCCAGCCGCCGTGGGAGCCGATAGCCCCGTATTTCTGGAGTACCTCGACCCATGGTCTCCCTTTTACGGGTGAAAGAGCGTCAAAGCCCAGGCCGTCCCCCGGGCGGTAGGTGTCGGGACCGGCGGTAATATGGATGGAGTATTGCAGGTCCGGCCGGAAGATGCCCCGCTGGATCATGGCCCGCAGGGGCAGGATATGGGCGTTGCTATCCAGGTGAAAATTGAGAACCAGGCCGCCCTTACCCCCGGGCGTGTTGACCAGGCGCGGCAGGCGGGCGTACTTAATCAGAAAGGTTCTAAGGACGGAACGCATGGCCAGGTCGTCGGACATCTGCTTGTAGAAGGCCAGGGGCAGGTTGACATAAACTACAGCTCCCCCGGAGGGGTAGAGTTTATCGGTGATCACCGGGTTCCAGCCACCCCTGGTGTCAAAGGCTATGGCCCGGGCGTCCAGGAGTCTGGCCCGGACGTGCCGGTAGTTTAGCCGTCCATAACCGTAACTGCTAACGGCATTACCCCGGGAAAGCTTCCCCGGCGTAATTCCCCAGGCTAAGGCTTCCCGGGGCGAAGAAAACTGCCAGTAACCGCTGTAGCTCTCCCCACCCGGGTCCGGCAGGCCGTAGTTCACCCCGGCCAGGCGGGCCAGGACCGTTTCGGCCAGCCTGCCGCCACCGGCGGCCCTGATACCGGGGTCGTAGACCAGTAAAACATTACCACCGGCCAGGACGTAGTCACTTAACAGGCGGGGGACCTCCGGCGGCAGAGCTTGATTTAAACCCTCCGGCAGGATCAGGGCCGGGTAACGAGCTACCAGTTCCCCCGGAGACAGGTTTAAATCGTCTGGATTGATCCGTGCTGCCGGGAAGCCCTCCTCCTTTAAGACTGCCTGGTAAGCCGCCAGGATATCCGAAGAGTTTTCATCACCTGCTACCAGTAGGCCTACCCGGATCTGGTGGTAGACCCGGACCGGTTGTAACCAGCCAGGGCCATAAGCCACAAGTAAAAGTATACCCCCGGTAAAAATAGTAATAAGAAAGCCGATTTTAAGGCTTTTAGTCCTCGCCATTAGAGTTTCACTCCACAGTAGGACCTTGCCCGGCGGCAGTCGGGTAGCCGGGCAGAGGCTTGTTGGAATGGCAATCGGTTTGACGGCAATCGCCCGGGAACGGCAAATTCGGGAAAGTTTTTGCCTTCAGCAGGAAAAATGGCCCTTTAAGGCGAATCTTTCCAGCAAAATAGAATTTATGCCGAAACATCCCGGGTGACCGTCCCACCCGTGGAGAACGGATATGCCAGGAAGGAGAAGCTATTATGGCCCAGGATTGTATTACTATAAAGGGAACCCGTGGAGGCCTGCTTATTTTGCTTGATGCCAGCAGGGATTTTAATGAAATCAAGGCCAACCTGGCCGCGAAATTTGCCGCCGCCAGGGGCTTCTTCCGGGGGGCAGCCTTTGCCCTGGTGCCGACTTCCCCTTTAAATAGCCAGGAAACGGCGGAATTAGAAGCTATCTGCCGGGAACATGGCCTTGTCCCGAGAAATGATATTACCCTCCCCTCCCGCCGTCGCCCGGGCGGAAATCAGGCTGCGTACCAGGAGCCGTCGACGTCGACTGGCACCGGGCTGCCGACTTTGCTGGATGAGGGCAACCTGCGTAACGGCCAGGAAATAAACTACCCGGGCCATGTCATGTGGCTGGGTGATGTCCACCAGGGGGCGACCATCAAGGCCGGCGGTAATATCCTGATTATGGGTACTCTGAAAGGTATCGCCCATGCCGGGAGACAGGGGGACAGAAGCGCCGCCATAGTGGCCTATCGCCTGGAACCGGAACAACTGGGCATTGCCGGGATCATCGCCCGCTCCCCGGAACAAAAAACCAGGCACCCCTATCCGGAGATAGCCCGCCTGGTTGGTACAAGGATTGTCATTGAACCTTATCTGAGATCGAAAAACAGTCGCGACGAGGGCTACTTATATTCCAGTATTCCAGATCCTCCGGCTGCATGGCATAAGCTTGGACCATCACTGGGGTAAAGTTATCAAAGGGTGCCACGGGATACAACTGGCCCGTGTTCATGAGCATGCTCTCCACCTTCTCTACCAGGGTTTCTAGCATGCTGCAAGGTGCCACGCTTCACAATACCCGCGTCTGGCCGCGGTAAACCAGGCCGCGGACGACGTCTATGGTTACCACCAGATCATCGGTTAGCTTTTCGGTGGCCCCTTTTGCCCCGACGACTACCGGTATACCCAGCCTCAGGCCGGTCACCGCGGCATGGGAACTCAACCCCCCGGTTTCCGTAATTACCGCCGCCGCCCTTTCCATTGCCGGCAGGAAGTCAGGGCCGGTCTCGCCGGTCACCAGAATGTCGCCTTTTTTCACCCTGGCCACAGCGTCAGCAGCGGTCTTTACCAGCCGGACCGGGCCGCTGGTTACTTCTTTGCCGATTCCCCGTCCCCGCACCAGGACCTCGCCGACGATGTGGACCTTGAGGAGGTTGGTTGTACCCGGCACACCGGCAGGCACGCCGGCAGTAATGACCACCAGGTCGCCCTGTTTTACCTGGCTGGAGAGTATGGCCGCCGCCACCGCCGCATTTACCATTTCGTCGGTGCCGCTAGTCGGCTCCACCAGGAGGGGTTCAACCCCCCAGACCAGGCAGAGCTGGTTCAAAACCTTCTCGTTGGGGCTGGCGGCCAGGACGGGCGCCCGGGGACGGTATTTGGCCACCCGGCGGGCGGTGGAACCGGAAGCTGTGGGGGTGATAATGGCGGCGGCGTCGAGTTCGTAAGCAATAGTACAGCTGGCGTGGCTGATGGCATCGGTGGCCGTCCGCTCGGCAGCCAGGCCCTTTTTCGTCAACAGGTCACCGTAGGGCAAACCCCGCTCGGCCCGGCGGGCGATGCGGGCCATGGTGGCCACAGCCTCTACCGGATAACGGCCCGTGGCCGTCTCCCCGGAGAGCATAATGGCATCTGTTCCGTCAAAGATGGCATTGGCCACATCGCTGGCTTCGGCCCGGGTCGGCCGCGGGTTATGAATCATAGACTCCAGCATCTGGGTGGCCGTAATAACCGGCTTGCCGGCCAGGTTACAAGCCTCGATAATCTTTTTCTGCACCAGGGGTACCTCTTCCACGGGGATCTCCACTCCCAGGTCACCCCGGGCCACCATGACCCCGTCGGCCACCTCAAGGATCTCGTGGATGTTATTGACCCCGGCATGGTTTTCTATCTTGGCTATTATGGCAACCCTGGCGTTGCGCTTCTCCAGCTCCCGGCGTACTGCCAGGACATCCCCGGCCGTCCGGACAAAGGAGAGGGCGATAAAATCTATCCCCTGCTGGAGGCCGAAATCCAGGTCTTTAATATCCTGCTCGGTTAAAGCCGGCAGGCTGATCTCGGCCCCGGGGACGTTGACGCCCTTATGGCTGGAAATAACATCACCATGACGGACCCGGCAGTGAATCTCGGTGGCGGTGGTCGCCAGGACCTCCAGTTCCACCAGGCCGTCGTCCAGGAGAATGATCTGGCCCGGCCGGACGTCCCCCGGCAGGCCGGCAAAGCTCACTGGCAAACGCCTGGCGTCACCGATAATAGGTTCCGTGGTCAGGGTCACCTCTTCGCCGTCCTTCAGGGTGACCTCGCCCTGGATCTCTCCCAGGCGTATCTCCGGCCCCTTATTATCCAGCATTAAGGCTACCCTGGCGCCCAGTTCAGCTGCCGCCTGGCGCACGGCAGCCATCCGCGCCCCGTGCTCGGCGTGATTGCCATGGGAAAAATTGAACCGGGCTACGCTCATCCCCGCCCGGATCATGGCTTTGATTACCTCGACCCGCTCGCTGGCCGGGCCAATAGTACAGACAATCTTCGTGTGCCGCATATTTGCCCCCTCGCCGGCCTCTTTATAGTGCCAGTACTTCGGCTAATCGGTACAGATCAGGATCAATACTCTTCTTTTCCCGGAGAACCGTCTCCAGGTCCCGGTCCACCAGCTCGTTGGCGGCGATACCCACCATGCGGCTGCTGGCGCCGTCGGCCAGGAGGTCCACCGCCCGGGCCCCCAGCCGGCTGGCCAGCATACAGTCAAAGGCCGTAGGCGATCCACCCCGCTGGATATGGCCCAGGATGGTCACCCGGCTCTCCAGCCTGGTCCGCCGGGCTATCTCTTCGCTTACCTCCAGGGCGCTGCCCACCCCTTCGGCTACGACAATAATACTGTGGAGTTTACCTCGGTGGCGCCCCTGTTCTAATTTTTCCACCACCCGGTCGTAGTTAACGGGGTACTCGGGGATGAGGATGGATTCGGCGCCTCCGGCTATCCCTGCCGCCAGGGCAATCTGGCCGGAGCGGCGCCCCATAACTTCGATGATAAAGATGCGTTCATGGGAAGTCGCCGTATCCCGGATACGGCTTATAGCCTCTACGGCCGTATTAACGGCTGTATCGAAGCCGATGGTGTAATCAGTGCCGGCTATGTCGTTATCAATGGTTCCGGGGATGCCGATTACCGGCAGGCCCTTTTTGGCCAGGTGAACTGCGCCGTGGAAGGAACCGTCACCACCGATGACTATGAGCCCTTCAATGCCTTCCCGGTGCAGGTTGTCCATGGCCGTGGCCCGCCCGGCTTCGGTGCGGAACTCCTCCGACCTGGCCGTCAGCAAGATGGTCCCGCCCCGGTGGATAATCCCGGCGACCGAACCGGTATTCAGACGGCGAAAATCGCCCTGGATCAACCCGGCGTAACCCCGGGAAATGCCGATCACCTCTATTTTCAGGGCGGCAGCCTGGCGGACTACCGCCCTGATGGCTGCGTTCATTCCCGGGGCATCACCCCCGCTGGTCAAAACACCGATAGTGCGCAATTATTTCCCTCCTCTAGCGTGTCAGGGCCGCACTGATTATCTCGTTGGCTTCCTCAGCCTCGGATTCGGGCACCAGGACCTCATACCCAGCGAGGTCCTCAGCCTGGGAAGAGCCAATGGGCCTTAAGTTTACCATGACCCCCTCCTGGGTCAGGGTCTCCTTTAAGCGTAAGGCCAGTTTACGGTTGGCAGCAATGTAAATCACGGTCCACATGCCGCTCATTCCCCCGCTTCTAAACTCCCGTATTTCGTCATTACCAGAGCCCGGCCGCGGATCTTCATGGCAGAGGTGTGTTCAGTAAACTGGGCAATCATGATTTCGCCTTTATCCAGTTTCTCGGAGTGGTGAAACTTGGTGTCCCTGCCCCGGGTCAGGCCGATAATTGTTACGCCGTTCTCCAGGGCTTTGATGACAATAAAGTCGGCAGCGGTAACGCTTTCCCTGTCCTCCATTAACCCACCCCCCTAAAAAAAGTCGTGACGTTGGAGCAAAGCTCGCTCGACTTCAGGTGGCACCAGGCCATGGATACACCCCCCCAGGGAGGCTACCTGGCGAATGACGCTTGAGCTGAGGAAGGAATACTCGGTAGTCGTCATTAGAAAAACCGTTTCCAGGTCACTGGCCAGCTTTTTATTCATTATCGACATCTGGAACTCATATTCAAAATCGGAAACTGCCCGCAGCCCCCTGACGATAGCCACGGCCTCTTCCCGGCGGGCAAAATCGACCAGGAGTCCGGAAAAGGACTTCACCGTGACTCCGGCTATATCCCTGGTGACGGTCCTGACCAAATCCACCCTTTCCTCCAGGGAAAACAGGGTCTCTTTATAATTATCTGCAGCCACCCCTACCACAACCCGGTCAAAGATACTTACCGCCCGCCGGATAATATCCAGGTGCCCGTTAGTAATCGGGTCAAAGGTGCCTGGATATACAGCCACCTTCAACTGGCTATCACCTCCTCGGAAAATGCCTCCTTCCCCGGCTGGCTTTGCCGGGGCTTGCTGCAAACAAATGTAAGGGCTAAATTTTTATGGTATTGGCTTGTGGCGGCCGTACCACAATGGCTAACTCTTTTTACCTTTCTAATTCCACCTGTTTCTTCATATTCCTGCTGGGAAGGGTCAAATTCTATTTTCCTGCAGCAGCTTTATTTTATCATACCCGCCTAAAAGCCCGGCCAAACTTGCCAGCAACTCCGGTACTGGTTTGATCCAGTACCGGCGGTGTAAAGCGATGGTCCTGCGGCTGTCGGCCAGATAGAGGTATACCGGGCAGGGGCCCGGGTAAGCGGTTAAAGTGTCCCGCAGGGCTGTTAGCTGTCCCTGGCCGGAAAGCTTGAGGTACAGGCGGGCCGTTTCATACCCGCCACCGGCCTGGCCTGCCGGGCCAGTGCCGGGCCCGGCAGGGTAAGTACCGGTCGGGCCATCGGGAGGGATAAGCCGGCCCGTGGGTTTAGTCCGGTCTCCCCCGCCGGACTCCGGCACCAGGGGCCGGACCAGGTTGGCCAGGACCTGGGCCCCTTCTTCCTGTTTATCGACCTGTCCCTGGACCAGGACGGCCCGGTCGGGAGCGAGCCAGGAACGTACCTGGCTGTAAACCCGGGGAAAGATGACAGCCTCGACCTGGCCGCTGAAATCCTCCAGGGTGAGAACGGCCATGGGGTCACCCTTACGGGTGACCAGCCGGCGCAGGCCGCTGACCAGGCCGCCGACGGTCACCTGGCTGCCGTCGGCTATCTCCGCCAGGTCAGCCAGGGAATGGGAGGCCAGCTTTTTTAATACCTGGGCATAGGGTTCCAGGGGGTGGCCGCTCAGGTAAAAGCCCAGGAGCTCCTTTTCCATGGCCAGGATATCGGCCCGGGAGAAGTCAGTTACCTGGGGCAAGGGGGGGTCGCTAACCTCTCCAGGCACCAGGTCCATAAGGGAAACCTGGCCGCTGCGGCGGTCTTCCTGGCGCCTGGCGGCCGCTTCCAGGCACTCGTCCAGGCCGGCCAGGAGCTGGCGGCGGTTGGGGTTGATAGAATTAAAGGCGCCGCAGCGGATGAGGCTCTCCACCACCCGTTTATTGGCCTGGCGGCTGTCCACCCGCCGGCAGAAATCCAGGAGGGAGGTAAAGGGACCGCCTGCTTCCCGGGCGGCAATAATGGCCAGGGCGGCGGCCCGGCCGGCGTTTTTAACGGCCGCCAGGCCAAAGCGGATCTGCCTCCCCCTGACGGTAAAATCGACCCCTGATTCATTGACATCCGGCGGCAGGACGGCGATCCCCAGGCGCTGGCACTCGGCCAGGTAGGGCCCCATCTTATCCAGGTGCTCGGCCACGCTGGAAAGGAGGGCGCCCATAAGCTCGGCCGGGTAATGGGCCTTCAGGTAGGCCGTCTGATAGGCCACCAGGGCGTAGGCCGCCGAGTGGCTGGCATTGAAGCCGTAGCCCGCGAAGTACTCCATCAGCTCAAAAATTTTCTGCGCGACATCCCGGGGTATAGCCTTGGCCTCTGCCCCGGCCAGGAAGCGATCCCGCTGGGCTGCCAGGACCTCGGGCTTCTTTTTCCCCATGGCCCGGCGCAGGAGATCGGCCTGGCCCAGGGTAAAACCTGCCAGCTCGCTGGCAATGCGCATGACCTGCTCCTGGTAGAGGATAACCCCGTAGGTGTCTTTAAGTATCGGTTCCAGGGCCGGATGCAGGTAGCTGATGGGGGTAACCCCGTGTTTGCGCTTAATAAAATCTTCGACCATACCGCTTCCCAGTGGCCCGGGCCGGTAGAGGGCCACCAGGGCGATGATATCTTCAAAGCGCTCCGGCTTGAGTTCTTTCAGGATGGCCCGCATGCCGCTGCTTTCCAGCTGGAAAATGCCGCTTGTTTCACCGCTGGCCAGGAGCTGGTAGGTCGGCCGGTCATCCAGGGGCAGGTTTTCCAGGTCCAGTTCCCGGCCATAGTTGCGCCGGATGGCCTCCCGGGCGTGGCCGATAACCGTCAGGGTGCGGAGGCCCAGCAGGTCCATCTTCAATAGCCCCAGTTCTTCCACAGCCTGCATGGGGTACTGAGTGGTAACGGCATCCCCTGTCTTTTGCAGGGGCAGATAACGGATTAAAGGCTCCCGGGTGATGACAATCCCCGCGGCATGGGTGGAGGCATGGCGGGGCATACCCTCGATGGCCCGGGCCGTATCCAGGAGTTCCCGTACCTCCCGTTTGCCTTCGTAGCTCTCTTTTAAATCCGGGCTGGTGGCCAGGGCCCGCTCCAGGGTAATACCCAGTTCCATGGGCACCATCTTGGCGATCCTGTCCACCTCGTTAAGGGGCAAACCTAGGACTCGGCCCACATCCCGGACGGCAGCCCGGGCGGCCATGGTACCGAAGGTAATGATCTGGGCCACATGGTCACGGCCGTACTTCTCCAGGACATACTGGATGACTTCATCCCGCCGCTCGAAGCAGAAGTCCATGTCGATGTCCGGCATACTGACCCGCTCGGGGTTTAAAAAACGTTCAAAGAGGAGGTTGTAGCGCAGGGGATCAATGGAGGTTATCCCCAGGCAGTAGGCCACCAGGCTGCCGGCGGCCGAACCCCGCCCCGGACCCACCGGGATCCCCCGCCGGCGGGCGAAATTGACTATATCCCAAACTATCAAGAAATAACCCGGATAGCCCATTTGCTCGATTACGCCCAGCTCGTACTCCAGGCGCTGCCGGGCCGTCCCGTCGTCACGGGGGTAACGCCGTTCCAGGCCCTCGTAACTCAGGCGGCGGAGATAACTGGCCGCGTCCTCTCCTGCCGGCACCTGGTAGGCCGGCAGGTGTAACCGGCCGAAGGTGAAGTCGAACTGGCAGCGCTCGGCGATGGCCAGGGTGTTGGCCAGGGCTGAGGGTACCTCCCGGAAGAGGTTGTCCATCTCGGCAGGAGATTTTAAATAAAACTGGGCTGTGGGAAAACGCAGGCGGTTAGGATCGTCCAGGGTCTTGCCCGTCTGGATACAGAGGAGGACGTCATGGGCCCGGGCCTGGTCCTGGCGAACATAGTGGACGTCATTGGTGGCGACCAGGGGAATTTTTAATCTGGTGGCAAGGTCTACCAGCTGGCGGTTGAGCTGCCGCTGTTCCGGCAGGCCGTGGTCCTGGAGTTCCAGGTAAAAATTCTCTGGGCCAAAGACCTCCCGCAGCCAGGTAGCCGCATCATAGGCCGCATCTTCCTGGTTCTTTAAAAGGTGGGCTGGCACTTCCCCGGCCAGGCAGGCGCTCAGGGCTATGAGACCCTGGCTGTGGCGGCTCAAAAGCTCCCGGTCCACCCGGGGCTTGTAATAGAAACCTTCCAGGAAGGCAGCCGAAACAAGGGCCGTAAGGTTGCGGTAACCCGTGGCGTCGGCGGCCAGGAGGACCAGGTGGTACTGGTAATCATCCCGGCGGGGCTCCCGGTCGTGGCGGGAGCGGGGAGCCACATAAACCTCGCAGCCGATAATGGGCTTGAGGCCCTGTTCCCGGGCCGCTTTATAGAACTCCACGGCGCCGTACATGACGCCGTGATCCGTGAGGGCCAGGGCGGGCATGCCCATTTCCCCGGCGGCACGGACAAGGTCTTTGATGCGGCCGGCTCCATCCAGGAGGCTGTATTCACTGTGGACATGGAGGTGGACGAAAGATTTCATGGGGAGTAATTTCTACGCCCGGGGGCAGATTCCTTTTCCGGCATATCCACATCTAAAGCGACGTAAGATATTTAGGAAGCCGCCCCGTTCCGAGTGTACCCTGTTTTTCCGGAGGCTACTTTATAGCATGGAAGGTTTTTTACCCAAGCTGCTGCTCATCTTCTTTACTGCCCTGGGAGTCGTCCTGGGAGCGGCCATAGTAGGCTCCCTGGCGGCCATCCTGGTCGGGCAACCTCCCCTGAGAACCATGACCCGCCTGGCCCTGGAGATCAAGATCTGGGCCATTGCGGCTGCCATGGGCGGTACCTTCAGTGCCATTGAGATTTTAGGCCAGGGCCTCCTGGAAGGCCAGTTTCGCATCCTGATTAAGCAGCTGTTATTTATTATTGTTGCCTTCTTCGGGGCCCAGGTGGGTTACTGGCTCATTCAAAACCTTGCCGGTGGTAAGTGATGCGCTACCTGGCCATTTTCATCCTGGGCTTTCTCCTGGGGGCCAGTCTAACCAATCTCTTCCTGGCCCGCCAGCAGGAACAGCTGCACCTGGCCAGGGCCGAGCTGGAACAACGCCTGGAGGCTGCAGGTGAAGAACTGGCCCAGTTAAAGGAGAGTCTTTCCCAGCGAAGGCACCAGGTAATTGTAGCCATCGAACCGGTAATAACTTTTTATGGTGACAGGCCAACGGCTGTAGAAAGCCGGGCCGCCACCCAGGCCATCACGCGGGAAGTCCAGAACATTCTCTCCCCTTTAAAGGGCCAAGACGTTCAACGGCTGAATCCGGCCCTGATCCCGGCTATGATCGACGGCCGCACCATCAAGGTAAACGGCCGCCAGTTCAAACTTAAGGTCACCCTGCTTCTCATAAGCGACAAAGTGATCGTCCACCTCCAGGCTCAGGGCCTGTCCTCCTCTTCCTCCTCATCGGCCAGATCCCTGATGGCCGGTTGCCCGGCAATGGTGGCCATATAAGCAGAGCCAATCTTCCCCTGGGGGAAATCCTCTGGTCTTAAGATACGGTCCTCCCTGCTGGTGGGCGGTCGTTTTTCTTCAGGTTCCACGTTCCATGCCTCCCTGTGCTAAGATGCTCTTTTATTTCCTTTACCTCTATCCTGATTTTAACCTCCGGGCCAGCAGCCCGCCGATTTTGCCACTCTCGGCCGAACTCAGGGCTCCCCAGCCACACTGTTCTATTTTATCCAGCAGTCCCAGTTCAGCAGCTACTTCCAGTTTTACAGCCAGTATCTCCGGGTCTTCCTTCTTTTTATTTTTACCCACCAGTTTATCACCTTCATCCAGCCGTTTCCCTTTCTCCGGGGCGCTTTTCCTTATATTGCACCCGGTTTCCCGTTTCCGCTAGGCTGGGCTGCTTTCCCTACCCCCGGGTAGACCCTCTGAGGGAATGACCGGTTGAGGTTCTTTCTCTACCCCGTGACCTGACGCGCCAGGTAATTGTAAGGTTACCTAAGGGCGTTCCCTCCTGCCCCCGCCCGCCTTTCCCCTCCTCTCTAAAACCGCTCCCAGAACCGGCCGGCGGGCCGGGGCAGGGACCAGGCGACCTGGAAAGGCCGGTCGTAAAGCCAGGATTTCTTTTAAAACGTAATAGGCCAGGGCTCCGAGGAGCAGGAAACCGGCGTAACCCACCAGGGGGAAAAGGGTGGCCACCAGGCGGGAAAAGCCGGCCTGGCTGGCTGCCAGGGCCACGGCACTGGCTCCTATAGCCAGCCGGCGAAAGTTATTTCCTCCCGGTCCGGCCAGGCGGGCAGCAAAACCGTAGAGGCTGCTGACAGCAGTAGTATGGATCTCCGCCAGCAGGACGGCGCTGTAAAAGATGCGCAGGACGGGGCTGAAACTACCGGCTATATGCAGCATGGGCACTTCCAGGGCCGTTACTGCCGGGGCCGTGGTAATCAGGGCCAGGGTAATGGCTATGGCTCCCAGCCCCAGGCCCAGGCCCCCCAGGAAGGCCCCCGGCAAGAGGCGCTCCTGCGGGGACAGGGCTCCCAGGGGGCCCAGGACGGCAATGGATAATACCAGGTTGTAAGAAGCATAGAGGAGGGCCGCCAGGGGCCAGGAAGACACGGCGGCCCGGTAAGTCTCCTCCCAGTAAAGGTTGGCCACCAGGGCGGGCAGGTTTTTTACCACCATGGCCAGGCTGATGCCAAGTACAGAGGCTATTAGGACCGGGGCTACCATACTGATGGAGCCAATCACCTTTTCAATGCCCGCCAGGACAGTTACCAGGGTGATGGCTATCAGCAGGCTGCTGCCCAGGAGCACAGGCAGGTGGAATTCCTGCCTGAAAATAGCCCCGGAACCGGCAGCCATGACGGCCAGGACACCAAAGAGAAAGAAAGTAGTGACGGCATCTACAATCCGGCCGATGAAGGCGCCGCCGGCCCGGTGCATCACCTCCAGGTGGGACTCCGCCTTTAATTGAAAGCCCAGCCTAAGGACGGTGTAGCCAAAAAAGATAAATAGCGCCGTAGCCAGGATCAGGCCCAGGATACCCCGCAGCCCGAAGTACCCGAAGAACTGCAACACTTCCTGGCCGGAAGCGAACCCGGCTCCCACCACGGTGCCGATATAAGTAGCGGCTATCTGCCAGGTAGAATACTGTTTGGCCATGGTATTCTTATTGTGCCTGAACCCGGCCGCCGCTAAACTGGTAAAAGCTTACCAGGACCAAAGCCGTCGTCCCCGGAACTTACTATAACTAACCGCTCTTTTTTATCCCTCCGGGGACACATATTTCATGGTTAGAACTGTGTCAAATAAATGATAGACCGAGAGTTAAAAAACTGTTATAGTTTTTTTGGTGATAACCTTGCTCGACAACCAGTTACTTACTTTCAAGGCCGTAGCCGAACAAAAGAGTTTTTCCCGGGCCGCCCGGGTATTGCACTTGACCCAGCCGGCCATCAGCCTGCACATCCAATCTCTGGAAGAATACTTTGGCACCCGCCTCCTGGATCGCAATAACCGCCAGGTTACCCTTACTGAGGCCGGTCGAGTTCTCTATAATTACGCCCTGGAGCTGAGCAAACTATATGACGAAGTCAAAAAAGCCCTGGCAGATATCAGCGGCAAAGTAAAGGGCAGCCTGGTGATAGGCGCCACCCTGACTATCGGCGAGTACTTTCTGCCTTCTATTGCCGGGGAATTTAAAAGGCAGTACCCCGACGTGGAAATAACTTTGCGAATCGCCAATACCCGGGAAATCATCCGCCGGACCCTGGAGGGTGAACTGGATATAGCTCTCATTGAAGGCCAGGCGAAGCATCCCAATCTCATTCAGGAAGATCTCTTCCAGGATGAACTGGTGCTAATTATTCACCCGGAACACCGCTGGGCCGGACGTAGAGAAATCACTCCAGAAGAATTAAGGGAAGAACCCCTCATCCTGCGAGAAGAAGGGTCAGGCACCAGGCAGATAACCGAGGCGGGTTTAAGGAAAGCAGGGTTAGAATTATCTACGCTGAAGGTAGTAATGGAGCTGGGTAGCACCCAAGCCATAAAAGAAGCAGTCGAAGCGGGGTTAGGTATCGCCATTATCTCCCGCCTGGCAATAAAAAAAGAGAGCAGGTATAACTTGCTCCGGGAAGTTAGACTCCAGGGAATTGATTTCCGGCGCACTTTTCACATCGCCTACAACAGGCATAAATTTCGTAGCGCCGCAGCCGAGGCTTTCCTGGCTTTTTTACATTCTACTCGTTTTTAGGAGATTTTATACTTTCCCGAACACGGCTTTTCAGCCTGGCTTTATAAGGGATTCCTGGGGGAGCCCCTTTTAATTCCAGGTATCGGAAAGCCCGAAAAGACCATATTCGCGAAAACGGCAAACGCCTCACTATTGGCAACCACTTCGATGACAGTATTTCTTTTCCTTCTTACGTTCCAGGCGCGCTTTTTAATTAATCAAACCGGCAATAACCAGAAAGATAATTAAGCTAAGGACAGCGGAACTCAGCAAACCGGTTACCAGGGCCCGGCTGCCGACCTTTTTGATCATTTCCAGGCTTACGTTAAGGCCCAGGCCGGCCATAGCCACGGTCAGGAGAAAAACACCGACCTGAATCAAGAATGCAATAAGGGGAGTTGACAAAATAGCCATGGTATTGATGCCACTTAAAGCCAGGAAACCCAAGATAAACCATGGCACCTGGAGCTGGCGCCAATGCCATCCGGCGCCAGTTTTATTTTGACGAGCAAAAATTATTCCTAGCACAAGAGCTACCGGCACCAGGAAGGCCACTCGCCCCAGTTTTACCAGAATAGCGATATCAGCGCTGGCGCTGCCCCCGGCCTGGGCTGCCGCAATCACATGGGCCAGTTCATGTAGGCTGCTGCCGGATAATAAACCGTACTGGAAGGAAGTTAAATTAAGTACCGGGTAAAGCAGGGTGTAAAGAATCGTAAATAGAGTTCCCAGCAGGGCGACAATAGCCACCGCCACGGCAGTTTCATCATCCCGGGACCTGACTATCGGAGCTATGGCGGCAATGGCTGCTGCCCCGCAAATACCCGTCCCGGCAGCTATGAGAGCGGCTAATTTTTTATTAAGCCCCATCCTCTGCCCAAGGAAAATAATTACTACCATAGACACTAAGATGGCCAGGATGTCAAGGAGAATTACCCGCGGGCCGGCAGCAATAATTTTGGGGATATCCAGACGCAGCCCCATGAGGATAATGCCATAACGGAGAATTTTTTTGCTGGCGAAATTAATACCCACCTCTGCCGTTGCTGGTATGTCCATAAGGGAACGCCAGGCAACACCCAGAAGGATAGCAAGAACCATGCTGCCCATGATGTTTAAAATTGGCAACATGGCAAGCTGCCTGGCAACCAGGGTAAGAATTACAGTCAGGCCCACCCCCTGGATAAAGCCCAAAGCCTGGTTCCCCTCAGTCATTGTTAGATTCCTTGTAGACATTTTGTTCAGCCCCTTCAATGCAATCTTAAGCCAAGGATAGCACTGGAAGGAAAAAGTGTAAAATACATAATACTTATCGCTGCTATTAGTCAGCTTTAACATTTATTCTCCCGAATAGATTTTTTACCTGAAAGGGTTGACAGGAGTTGGGGTATTATATATAATGGGACCGTAAACGTTAACAGTAACCATTACTATTACAGAAAGGGGTTATCATAATGGCAGAACTGGTCAATGATGTCAAGCTAGGTGTAACCAAAGGGACAGTAGTAGAGGATGCCGTTGAGGCTAATTTCAAAGGTGAGACTATGGAAGTCGGGCTCTACCTGGCCATGGCCCGCCAGGCCCTGCGGGAGGGTTATCCCGAGGTGGCCCTGACCCTGGAGAAGATCGCCTGGGAGGAAGCCGAGCATGCCGCCCACTTTGCCGAGCTAAACGGCAAAATCAGCGCCAGCACCAAGGAAAACCTGGAGAAGATGCTGGCCGGCGAGCTGGGAGCAAATAAGGGCAAGCGGGAGGCCGCCGTCAAGGCCAAGGAGAATAACATCGACCACGCCCACGACTTCTTCGACGAGTCCTCCCGGGACGAAGGCCGCCACGCCCGGGCCCTGGAAGGACTCCTCAATCGCTACTTCAAATAAACTTTATATATTGGATAGTATACATCACCTATAAAGCCGGGGCCCTTAGCCCCGGCTTTATAATATATATCTCTAAAAATCAGCCATAATGTTACAATCAGTTCAATCCGCCCGCTCCCGCCCGTTTCTCTTTAAAGATCCTCTTGAGGAGGGCGACCAGCACGCCAGCGGCAAAAAGGAGCAAGAGACCGGAAACGATGTTCCTGACGCTACCCGCCAACAAATCGCCGGCATAGGAATAGACCAGGGTAGCCGGGAGCTGGCCCAGGCCGGTGGCCAGGAAGAATTGCCAGAACCCCATGGAGGTCAAACCTGCTGCATAACTGACCACATCAAAAGAAATAAAGGGCAGGAGGCGGGCAATAAGGACGGCGTACTGGCCGTATTTATGGAAAAAGTCATCAACGCTTTCCAGGGCCAGTTTACTGGTCAACCTTTCCACCACTTCCCGCCCGTAGAACCTGGCGATATAAAAGCAGAGTGCTGCTTCCGCCATGGCGCTGGACCAGGAGAGGGCGGCTCCCTTTACCCAACCGAAGAGGGCGGCGTTGGCAAAGGTTATCAAAAAGGCCGGCAGGGGTGCCAGCACCGACTGGAAAACCATCAACAGGAAAGAAATCACCGGTGCCCAGATGCCGAAGGATAAAATATAAGCCTTGATGGCTGCCACATCAACAGTCGCAAATAATAGTAAGAGGCGCCTGATGAGTAGCTGCAACGGTTCAATGACGATATAGGCTCCAACCAGGACGGCCGGTATTCCCGCCTGGATTAACCTGCGACTTCTCCTATCCATATCTTCCCCCCTATCCTGAACAACCAGTTTGAAAAGCCCGGGAAGGACCCGTGACCAGTTCCCAGCCCGCTTCCCGGAGGATCTCACGGCACTTTGCCACTGTATAACCCCTGTTATTCTCGGTCTTTTCCTCCGGGTCCCGGGGGTTGGCGCCATTTTCCGCCCAGAAAAGGTTGGCCCCGGCCATAGCGCCGATGTCATTGGGCTCATGGGTGCAGTTAAAACTTACCCCCCGGCCCACGGCCAGGCGCACCACGGCCAGGATAAGAGCCATTCGGGCTTCGCTGACCATCCCCAACCCTGCCAGGTCCGTTCCCGGGATGGCAATACGGCGGGCCGCGCCGCTGAAGACCGGCCGCATCTCCCGGGTCAGCAAGGTTTTTTCTACCAGCTCATCCAGGGTATGTTCCGGCCCTACCGGTTCGACGCAGGTACCCACCAGCAGGCCTGCCCTCCGGGCCGCCCTGACGGTCTGTAACCGCCGCTCAGGTTTGATGCCCGTCACCGCTCCCTCCCCCAGGCGGATAGCGTGGTAGATGCCGTTAAAGCCGGCTTTCCGCAGAGCAATCGCTCCTTCGTCGTCGAAATCCCCGATGTTGGCGATCAAGACGGTGTCCGGTTGCAGCGCCTCGCGTACCTGCCTGCCAAAGCGCAAGAACTCCTCAAAGGGAAAATTGGCTGTTGCCATCAGGTAAATGGCGTTGGCTCCCTGGCCTTCGAAGGCCAGGCACCGCTCAATAACCTCCTCCGGCGGCATGGCCTTAGAGTGCCGGAAAATAGCATTGCGAGCCGCAAAGGAACAGAAGACGCAGTTCTGGAGGCAGGGAGCGACGTTGATCCCCACCTGGGCGTGGACCTCGGCCCTACCCCCGGCGGTTTCCTCCGTCATCTTCCGGGCTGCGTATTGAATGGCATAGGCTTCCTCCGAGATTACGGGCACCCAAAAAGTTCTTTGATTTCCCCGGCCGCAATCTCCTCCCCATCCAGGGCTTTAGTGATTATTCCTTTAACGAGCGTGTTCATGTCCTTCAACCCCATTCTGGATATTAACTATACTTCGCCACCAGGTAGTCCGCCAGCCGAAAGGAGATCAGACCGGTCGCCTCCGGCCGGTTGCGGCCCCACTCCCGGTAGGCCACCAGATCATTCCAGCCATCGATATCCCGCAAAACCGGCAACAAGGCCACGCGTAACCCCTTCCTCCGGGAGGCCCGCAGGGTCTGTTCCCGCACCCGGCCGGTCCCCCAGGCGATACCCTGGAAGAGATCAGGGTATGCCTCCTTCAGTCCCAGGAGGTAATAGCCCCCGTCCAGGGCCGGCCCGATGACTACCTCCCGGCCTGAAAGGGCCGCCAGAGCGGCCCGCAACAGTTCCAGCGTCAGCACGGGCAGGTCCGAACCCACTAACAGGACCGGTCGATAAAACGGCAAAACCTCTGCGGCCGCCCGGTACATCCTTTCCCCCAGGTCTCCGCCGCCCTGAAGCCTGAATTCCAGGCCCTCCAGGGACAGGCCCCCCAGTTCTTCAAAGCCCGGCGGAAGGGGTGCCGGAAACTCCCGGGTAAATTCTCCCTTATCTCCCCCGGCGACGTACAGGAAAGCCTTTATGGAGGCGCTCATCGCCAGGCGATACAGGTCGGTCAAGCAGGCCCGGTGAAAGAGGGCAGCCTCTGCGGGAGAAAGACGGCTTTGTAGGCGGCTTTTAGTCCGGCTGGGCAGGGGAACCCTGCTGAAAATCACCAGGGCGGCTGGCATCAATCCACCTTCTTTACCCCTTGATAAAAACCGAGGAGCCTGGCCGGGGGTACCCCCAGGATGAAGAACAGCTTTACCAGTTGCATTTTGAAGAGGGTGCGCCCCGGGCCGTACTGCCGGAAACGCCGGGTGCTGGTGACGATCCTGGCCTTTTCCTGGCGCCGCAGCCGGTGCGAAAAGGCCAGGTCCTCCAGGAAGGGAAATTCCGGGAACCCTCCCACACGGTTAAACAATTCCCGGGTGCAAAAGATTCCCTGATCCCCGTAACAGGTGGAAGTAAACCGCGCCCGGCTACGGGAGGCGGCTGCCACCAGCCTGTAAAACAGGGTGTTCTCGCTAAAAACAAGGGAACAGCAGCCCCAGTTGCTACCTTCCGCTACTGCCTGCCGGATCTCCGGGAAAACCCGCTCCTCCGGGCAGGAGTCGGCGTGGAGGAAGAAGAAAATATCGCCCGTCGCCGCCCCGGCGCCGGCATTCAGTTGCCGGCCCCGGCCCGCCGGGCCGCTGACGGTCCTAATCCCCAGGGAACGGCAGATGGCCAGAGTCCGGTCCCTGCTCCCGCCGTCGCTGACGATAATCTCCAGGTCAGGTACCTGCACCAGTTTCCTCAACAGGTCACCTATATAGCCCTCCTCTTTGAGGGTCGGGATAATCACACTAATTCTTCCTGGCACTGTTGACCGTTTCCCCCCAGATCTCCACCATCAGGGTCGCCGTCCTGGCGGTCAAATCCCGGCACGCCTTCTTGCCCACCCTTCCCACAGGGGCCTTTGCTTGCAAATCACCTGGCCATGGCCTCAGCGGCTAACCTTGATGCCTGTAAAACCAGCATAAGACTCCCCACCTGCTAGATATCTTTCTCCTTCCTTCCCGGTCCCGGCCGTTCCGGGTTCCCGGTCACCGCCCCGACCAGCAATAAGAGATGGGTGACCAGCCATCCAAAACAATGGCCCGGCCGGAAACTGCCAGGGACAGGGAATCCCATCCCAGGCCTTCCCGGAACAGGGCTGCAGGTAGGACGCCAAGTCCACCCCGGTGGCAGGTCAGCCATAAGGCCAGGAGCAGGAGGCCATCGGCCAGGAGGGTCCACCGCCACCGGGGACCTTTACCGTAAAGCAGGCCGAAAATAATGAAGGCGACAGTAATCGCCCACCAGGCCCGGCCGCTATGCCAGCGCATCTCCAACCAGGTCCAGCGGCTGAGGAACAGCACGGCGGCCAGTCCGGAAGTAAAACCAGGAGCCGTCCAGGCCAGGCCCCACTGGAGCCTATTTTTCCAGGACATAAAGGACGCCCCCCGCCAAACTGACAGCCATCACTACCAGGAAAAAAATCAGGGAAACAGCTAGGCTCGGAGCCGCCCCGACGCCGAAGGGGGCAAAAAGGGTTATATAACTCCACTCCCGCAGGCCCAGGCCGTTGATGCTGAAGGGGACCATGGCCAGGGCGGAAATCAAGGGGACAACGAGCCCCCCACGACGGCGTTCTTTGTTTCCAGGGTGACGTTATTTCCCGGGACGCCGCCGATATCCGCCAGGGCTTTATAAAAATCCTGGGGGCTAACCCATGCCTTGAGAATTGCTTTATCGCCGTTGGAACCGTCTTTAAAAACCACCCCGTGCCTGGTGGGGGTCGTGAAGTATTTACCGTTAACCTCGGTATAAACGGTAACTGTTTTCTGTTCCTTATTCACCAGCAGCGGGTTTCCCCGGGACACTCCGGCCACTGTTTTTGCTCCCGCCCCGGACGGCGCGCCCCCGCCGTTGCCACAGGCTGCCAGCAGGACGGCCAGGCCGGCCAGCAGGGCAAGAAAAACCTTTTTCATGCTATTCCCCCTCGCCTTGTATATTGTAACGGTTTTGTATATTCGGCGGAGAATTATAAATTTCTTTTAATGCCAATATTCCAATCTGGAATATCAATTGTCTCCTTGACTTTCATAGTCCCGGGCTTTATAATAAAAAAGGATTTACGGGGCGTAGCTCAGTTTGGCTAGAGCGCACGGTTCGGGACCGTGAGGTCGGGTGTTCAAATCACCTCGCCCCGACCAGTTTGTAAAACCACTTCTGTAAATAAGATAAAAAGCCTATCCTGCCGGAGGATAGGCTTTTTTATTTTAATTAACAAGGAGTTTGAAGGGGAACGTTTTTATCGCCCGACCCGATCAGGTAACAAACATACAAAAAAAGACACGACCTGCCTCTAAGGACGGGCGTAAACGATGCCTGCCGCTCCTGGCAGTAACACCCTCTGGCTACGGGATGAGGCCGGGAAAACCAAGCTGGCGCAGGGCTTCGTAGAGGACGATAGCCACGCTGTTGGCCAGGTTCAGGGATCTCAGGCCCGGCCGCATGGGCACCCGGAGCACCCAGTCGCCCGCCGGTTCCAGGATGCTGGTCGGCAGGCCCCGGGTCTCGGGACCGAAGACGAGGAAATCATCCGGCCGGTAATCAACCTCTGTATATCGGCGCTGACCCTTGGTGGACAGGTAGTAGCAATTGGCATCGGGATAGGCATCCCGGAAGGCTGCCCAGGTGCTGTGTTCGAGGATAGTTACTTCTTCCCAGTAATCCAGGCCGGCTCGCTTGAGGTGTTTCTCATCCAGGCGAAAGCCCAGGGGATGGATCAGGTGGAGGAATGTCCCGGTTAGGGCGCAGGTACGGGCGATATTGCCGGTGTTCTGGGGTATCTCCGGCTGGTAGAGAACAACGTGCAGGGGCATCAGCTCGGCTCCTTCGCAAATAAGGTTCCACCGGAAATGCTATTTGTATGGTTTATTTGTAGCTTCGTGGGGGCTGGAGGGTACAGTAATCACAGCAACTCTGTATGATACGCCAGCAGCTCAATTGCATCTTCAGCCTCCAGGAAGCCCAATACGGCCGCCAGGACCTGGCTGGCATGGCTGCCGCTGGTGCTGACGCAAGCGATACCTACTTCGGCCTTCTGGTGGCTGTCCTGGTAACCCACCTCGGCGGCGGCGATATTGAAACGGTTATGTAAACGCGCCAGGATGCTCTTCAGTACCCGCCGCTTGTCCTTCAAGTTCCGCGCCCCGGCCAGGCGCAGGGTGGCCGTGCCGACACCGATAACCATAGTCATCCCATCTCCCCGGGCGGGTTCACATTCCCACCCGTTTCTGTTATATTATAAAAGATTGTTTAATGTGAGAGGGGGAACCTGCAGTGGGCCAGAATCTAGCCCAGAAGATAATCGGCCAGCACCTGGTGGCCGGCAAGATGGTCCCGGGTGAGGAGATTGCCATCCGCATTGACCAGACCCTGACCCAGGACGCCACCGGTACCATGGCTTACCTGCAACTGGAGGCCATGGGCATCCCCCGGGTGCGGACCAGGCTTTCCGTCAGTTACGTCGACCATAATACCCTCCAGACCGGCTTCGAAAACGCCGACGATCACCTGTTCCTGCAGGGCATCGCCGCCAAATACGGCATAATCTTTTCACGGCCCGGCAACGGTATCTGCCACCAGGTCCACCTGGAACGCTTTGCCGTCCCCGGGACGACCCTGCTGGGGTCCGACAGCCATACCCCCACCGCCGGCGGCCTGGGCGCCTTAGGGATCGGCGCCGGCGGCCTGGATGTAGCCGTCGCCATGGCCGGCGGTCCCTTCTATTTTAACATGCCGGCCGTCGTCCGTGTCAATTTGCACGGGCGTTTGGCTCCCTGGGTGAGCGCCAAGGATATCATCCTGGAAGTCTTACGTAGATTGAGCGTTAAAGGCGGTGTGGGCAAGGTCATCGAGTACGGCGGCGACGGCGTGGCCACCCTTTCGGTGCCGGAACGGGCGACCATTACCAATATGGGCGCCGAGCTGGGGGCCACCACCTCCATCTTCCCCAGTGACGCGGTTACCCGGGCCTTCCTGGCTGCCCAGGGCCGCGCCGGCGACTGGGTGGAACTCCTGCCCGATGCCGACGCCACCTATGAACAGGTCATCGATATCGACCTGGCCACCCTGGAACCCCTGGTGGCCCGGCCCCACATGCCGGATAATGTGGCCCCTGTCAGGGAGGTAGGCCCGATCAAGGTCAACCAGGTGGCCATCGGTAGCTGCACCAACTCTTCCTACACCGATCTCATGCGGGTGGCGGCCATCCTCAAGGGTAGGCGGGTCCACCCGGATGTCAGCCTGGTTATCGCTCCGGGGTCGCGCCAGGTCTTTAGCATGCTGGCGAAAAACGGCGCCCTGGCCGACCTGATCACCGCCGGCGCCCGTATCCTGGAATGCGCCTGCGGCCCCTGCATCGGTATGGGACAGGCCCCGCCTTCGGGTGGCGTTTCGGTGCGCACCTTCAACCGTAACTTCCAGGGCCGCAGCGGTACGGCCGACGCGTTAATTTACCTGGCCAGCCCGGAGGTGGCCGCAGCCACGGCCCTTAAAGGTTACCTGGCCGATCCCCGGGAGCTGGGCGAACCCGTAGAGGTAGCCCTGCCGGAAAACTTCCCGGTGGACGACAGCATGTTCATCTTCCCGCCCGAGGACGGGTCCCGGGTGGAGGTCCGGCGCGGGCCCAATATCAAGCCCCTGCCCCTGCCAGAGCCGCCGGCAGAGGTTATTTCCGCCCCGGTACTCCTGAAAACGGGCGACAACATTACCACCGACCATATCTCCCCGGCGGGGGCGAAATACCTGCCCCTGCGCTCCAACATCCCGGCCCTGGCCGAGCACGCCTTTGAGGGAGTGGACCCGACCTTTGCCCGGCGGGCCAAGGAAGCCGGCCAGGGAATAATCGTCGGCGGGCAAAACTACGGCCAGGGCTCGAGCCGCGAGCACGCCGCCCTCTGCCCCATGTACCTGGGTATCAAGGCGGTCATCGCCAAATCCTTCGCCCGCATCCACCGCAGCAACCTGGTGAATTTCGGCATCCTGCCCCTGACCTTTGCCGACCCGGACGATTACGACCGGATCGCAGCCGGCGACGTCCTGGCCATCGACCTTAGCCGGGGCTTGGCGCCGGAGGAAATAACGGTTACCGACACCAGCAAGGGGTTTACCTTTAAAGTGCGTCACGGCCTCTCCCCCCGCCAGCAGGCCGTCATCCTGGCCGGAGGGCTGCTGAACTACACCAAGCAGCAGGCAGGCCGGTAAGTTCCAGGTTACTGAAGCACCTGGGACACATCGGCTCCGGGTCCGCCGCCGGGCGGCCCGGGGCTTAGTTTTATGCGCCCGGCACGGGTGCTGCCGGGCCTGCCTTTTAAGGAACTGCCCTCAGCGTCGCTATTTGCTTCACCGGATGCCTGCAAGGGGATACCCTGCCGGACAATAAAAACCACCCGGCCGGTCGGGCCAGGTGGTTACATTAAAAAATGCTGCTGGTTTTCAGCCGTGAATCAGGACCGGCAGGCAGCGGGTGCAGACCCAGGTACTCTCGCCCCGGTGGCGGGCAAAGAGGAGAACGGCCCCGGTTTCATCGGCGCCGCAACGCAGGCAGCGGGGCGATGCACCCTCAGCCCTTTTGGCCTCCAGGTTTTTTTCCGCGGCTGCCGGGTCGAAGGCCGGCGCTTCCCGCTCTTCGATTGTCAGGGCGCCGGTGGGGCAGACGTTCAGGCAAACCCCGGCGCCGTCGCACAGTTCCTCCCGCAGGACCCGGGCCTTGCCGTTGACAATTTCAATGGCCCCTTCTGCGCAGGGGGTGACGCACAGGCCGCAGCCGGTACACTTTTCGTCGTCAATACGGACAATCTTACGCTTCATAAATACTACCCTCCGTTATCAATCCTTCTCGCTAATTAATTCATCAATAATTCTATCCCGAAGGACGGAAGGTTGGTGTGACGCCCTTTTTAAAATGTTGTGATCCAGATCACTCAGGTAGCCCTCCCGCCTGCCGGCAGTAACTGCGCAGGGTGCACTCCCGGCAGCGGGGGTTGCGCGCCCGGCAGACCTCCCGGCCGTGGTAGATCAGCAGGTGGTGGGCTTCACCGCGGCTGCCCGGTGGCAGGACGGCCATGAGCTGTCTTTCCGTCTCCCGGACATCACCGGCCCGGGCCAGGCCCAACCGGTTGGCCACCCGGAAAACATGGGTGTCGACGGCGATAACATCCCGGCCAAAAGCGTTACTCAGGACCACATTGGCCACCTTGCGCCCTACCCCGGGGAGGCGCAGGAGGTCCTCAAGTTTATCCGGGACCCGGCCGCCATACTCCCTGACCAGGACGCGGCAGGCCTCAACCAGGTGGGCGGCCTTCATCCGGTAAAGACCCAGGCTTTTTATACAAGCAGCCACTTCATCCGGGTCTGCTGCCGCCAGGACCTCCGGTGTGGGATAACGCCGGAAAAGCTCGACTGTTACCTTGTTAACCTGATCGTCGGTGGTCTGGGCGGAGAGGATGGCCGCCACCAGGAGTTGGAAGGGGCTATGGAAGTTCAAGCGGGACTGGGCTCCCGGGTAGGCAGCCCGCAATAAGCCCAAGATTGCTTCTACCCTGTCCCTCTGCATTACCTTCATCCCCCGGACAAAAGAGAATAGCGACCCATACTGCCTTCACATAGCCAAATACAGTGATATCATGGCAGCAAAAAACACAGCAAAAAAGCCGGTTTTACGCCGGCTTTTTCATTCTTCCTGGCCTTTAGCTACCGGGCAGCCGGCCCGGCCGCCCGGATCTCCTCAGGCACATCCCGGAATTTGTCAAAGTTCTCGGCAAAGAGGCCGGCCAGCCTGCGGGCCATGGCGTCATATTTTTCTTTATCCTGCCAGGTGTGACGGGGATTCAGGACCTCGGCCGGCACTCCCGGACACGAGGTAGGCACCAGGATGCCGAAAACTGGATCGGGGACAAACTCTACCCCTTCCAGCTCGCCCTTGATGGCCGCCCTGACCATAGCCCTGGTGTAAGGCAGGCTCATGCGCCGGCCGATGCCGTATGGTCCCCCTGTCCAGCCTGTATTGACCATGTAGACGCTGGCCCCGTGCCTGGCTATCCTTTCTCCCAGGAGATCGGCATAGACCCGGGGCGACCTGGGCAGGAAGGGCGCGCCGAAACAGGTGGAGAAGGTGGCCTGGGGATCAGTGATTCCCCGCTCGGTGCCAGCCAGCTTGCTGGTGTAGCCGGAAAGGAAGTAATACAGGGCCTGTTCCCGGGTCAGTTTGGCAATTGGCGGCATGACGCCAGAGGCGTCGGCTGTAAGGAAAACAACGGTTCGCGGGTGACCGCCCACACCCGGGATGACGGCGTCAGGAATAAAATCTACCGGGTAAGCGGCCCGGGTATTCTCCGTCAGGGCGTCACAATCGTAATCGATGGCCCGGGAGTCCGGGTCAACGACTACATTCTCCAGGACGCTGCCAAAACGGATGGCGTTCCAGATCTGGGGTTCGTGCTCGGCAGAGAGTTTAATGCACTTGGCATAACAGCCGCCTTCAAAGTTAAATATACCATGATCCGACCAGCCGTGTTCGTCGTCGCCGATAAGAAGCCGTTCCGGGTCGGCCGAGAGGGTGGTCTTGCCGGTCCCGGAGAGGCCGAAGAAGAGGGCCGTATCCCCGGCCGGCCCCATGTTGGCCGAGCAGTGCATGGGACAGACGCCCCGCTCCGGCAAAAGATAGTTCATCACGGTGAAGATGGACTTCTTCATTTCCCCGGCGTAGGAAGTCCCGCCGATGATAATCAGCCGCCGGTCGAAATTCAGGACGACAAAGGCTTCCGATCGGGTACCGTCGACCTCGGGTATGGCCTGGAAACCGGGGGCACAGATGACGGTAAACTGCGGTTGGTGGGCCTCCAGTTCGGCCGCCGTAGGCCGGACAAAGAGCTGGTGAACGAAGAGGTTCTGCCAGGCGTACTGGTTGACCACCCGGATGGGCATCCGGTAGGCGGGATCGGCGCCGACAAAACCATCGAAGATAAACAGGTCCCGTCCCTGGAGGTAGGCCGCCAGGCGACGGAATGGGGCCCCAAACCTGGCCTCCTCCAGGGGCTGGTTAACGGCGCCCCAGCTGATGGTATCGTGAACGGTAGGAGTATCCACCATGAACCTGTCGTTGGGGGAACGACCAGTGTATTTCCCGGTCCTGACGCTCAGGGCCCCGTTGGAAGCCAGGACTCCTTCGCCCCGGGCCAGGGCCATTTCCACCAGGCGGGCCACCGGGAGGTTACGATAGATATTACCGTGATTGATAAGACCTAAACCCTCTAAACCATAAGTATTATCCACCGATTTCCCTTCCTTCTCCCTCTGTCTGATCTAATGCAATATACCATACGGTTAAAGGGAAGGTCAACAGAATCCCGGTATGTATACAGTACACCTGCCGCCGGTGGTTACCCGCCGGCGGCCAGGGGCGGCCGGCCGAACCGCCGGCCTGCCTGCTCCGTTATATTTCCCTCTTTCGCATCCGCAGGGACCTGGGCGTAACTTCCAGGAGCTCGTCGGCGGCGATAAATTCCAGGCACTGCTCCAGGGTCATCTCCCGGGGCGGAACCAGTTTAATAGCAATATCAGCTGTAGAACTGCGGACGTTGGTCAGTTGCTTTTTCTTGCAGACGTTGATCATCAAGTCGCCGGGCCGGGAATGCTCGCCGACTATCATCCCCCGGTAGACCGGTACCCCCGGGCCGACAAAGAGCTCGCCCCGCTCCTGGGCGTTCTCCAGGCCATAGCTGGTTGTTTCCCCGGTTTCAAAGGCCACCAGGGAACCCCGCGTCCGGGTAGCAATCTCCCCGGCATAGGGGGCGTAATGGTGAAAGGCGTGGTGCATGATGCCCAGGCCTTTGGTATCGGTAAGGAATTCGGAACGGAAACCGAAGAGCCCCCGAGTAGGGATGTGAAAGGTCAGGCGTACCTGGCCGTCCCCCTTGTTTTCCAGGTTGACCATCTCGCTCTTGCGGGGACCCAGGCGCTCAATGACGATGCCCATGTAGGTTTCCGGGACCTCGATAATGAGTTCTTCAACCGGCTCGCACTTGACGCCCTTTATTTCTTTAATAATCGCCTGGGGCCGGGAGACTTCGAATTCATACCCCTCCCGGCGCATGGTTTCGATGAGGATGGCCAGGTGCAGCTCGCCCCGGCCGGAAACCAGCAGGGCATCGGGGGAATCCGTTTCCTCCACCCGCAGGCTGACATCCGATTCCGCCTCCCGGAAGAGGCGCTCCCGGAGCTTGCGCGAAGTTACATAATCCCCTTCCCGGCCGGCGAAGGGGCTCTTATTGACCATGAAGGTCATAGCCACCGTGGGCTCGTCGATGCGGACGAAGTCCAGGGGCCGGGGGTCCTCAGGCGAGGTAATGGTATTGGCTACGTTGATGTCCTCCAGGCCGCTGACGACGACGATCTCCCCGGCGGCGGCTTCCTCTACCGGCACCTTATTGAGACCGTCAAAAACATGCAGGGCGGCCACATGCCCCCGGGCCAGGCTGCCGTCGGGCCGGGCGATGGCCACTTCCTGCCGGGCGCGGATGGTGCCGTTATATACCCGGCCGATGGCCTGGCGGCCGACATAAGTGTCATAATCTATTAAGTTGACCCCTACTTGCAGGGTTGCCCCCGGGTCCCCGCCGGGGGCCGGTATATGCTGGACGATTACGTCAAACAGGGGCTGCAGGTCTTTTCCGGGCTGGTCCGGGGCCAGGCTGGCCGTCCCCTGGCGGGCGACGGTGTAGACCACCGGGAAATCCAGCTGCTCCTCGGTGGCCCCCAGGTCGATGAAGAGGTCCAGGACCTCGTCCACCACCGCCCCGGGCCGGGCATTGGGCCGGTCCATTTTATTGACGACCACGATGGGCTTCAGGCCCACCGCCAGGGCCTTCTTCAGGACAAAACGGGTCTGGGGCATGGGGCCCTCGAAGGCGTCCACCAGGAGCAGGGCACCGTCCACCATCTGGACGATGCGCTCCACTTCGCCGCCGAAGTCGGCGTGGCCCGGGGTGTCCACGATGTTCAGCTTGTAACCCCGGTAAAATACGGCGGTATTCTTGGCCATGATGGTGATGCCGCGTTCCCGCTCCAGATCGTTGCGGTCCAGGATGCGCTCCTGGACCACCTGCTTATCGTGGAAAATGCCGCTCTGCTTTAGCATGCCGTCGACCAGGGTCGTCTTGCCGTGGTCGACGTGGGCGATTATCGCCAGGTTGCGTATCTTTTGCTGGTCCATGGTATTCCTTCCGTTAAACTTATTTTTTATTATCCTTTGCCGAATAGAGTATAGCGCAAGGAAGGGGACCACGCAAGGGCGAGGGGCCGGTCCCGAGGTCCAGCCGTTGACAGTCTAAGTATGCCGGTAGAGCCCGGGGGCAGGCGACCATTCTTAAGGTATCTGAACCTTTGACGCAAAAAGTTGGCTTTTTCGTAACGCCGACTTCTTCATTCAGCGCGGCGACCGCGTAGCGATTATCGGCCCTAACGGTTCTGGTAAGACTACTCTAATCCGTGTTCTCTTGGGACAGCTACAACCCATCGTTTTTTGCTTTTGTTGTAACCTGAAAAGCATCAAAAATGAAACGCTTCCTTGACCTGCCCGGCCTCTTACCTGTAAGCGGCCCCACCGGCGGCCAGAACGCCGTTGCCGGCGACAAAATAGGCCAGGCGCAGGGCTTCCCTGATCTCCTCCTCGCTGGCGCCGAGATCGCGGGCCTGCCGGGCCAGGACGGCTACGCCCTCGCTGGCGCCGTGGGCGGCATCCAGGGCCAGGGTGATGAGGGTCTTGGTTTTGGCGTCCAGGGCGCCCGGGGCCATGGCCGTTTCCGCCACGGCTTTGACGGCCCGGTAAAACTCCGGATCCCGCTCCGCCAGGGCTTCAATAAATGCTGGTAAGGGCATAGATATCGCCTCCATTTATGAGTTGAGGACGGTAGGAACCTGGCAGGAACCGGCTGAAGCCAGCTCCTGATGCAGCCTGCAGCCTCCTTATTCTCCCTCTTTTATATGTTCTTCCTGGAGGTACAAAATCCTGCCAGAGTTTAATATGTCGTGACGCCTTTTCATGCCCTCGCCGGTGACGGCTCGCCGCTGGGAAGGGCTTCGCATATCAGTACCATTGTTCCCCTGAACTCCCTGTAAGATAGGCTTTAATGGCCAGGAGGAGGATGCCGGCCTCAGCGGCGTGGTAGGGCCAGGGGTGTCCCCGGGCAATAATATTCTCCTCCAGCCCGGCCACATACTGGCGCACGCGCCAGCGATCCTCCATCAGGGCGGCGGCATAAAGGACCAGGGTGGTGGTGAAATTCTCCGGTTGCGCCTGCCGGTGCCAGTGGGGATAATTACGCAGGAAATTGCCGTAAAGTCTCCGGGCCGCATCATCACCCAGGGTTACGACGCCGGTTATAATGGGGAAGAGTTGCGCCAGGGCGTCGGGGTACCATTTCTTCCAGTTGGGCCGCCGGCGCAGGCCGGCGCGATAAATAGCCGGGCAGTAGCCGCCGTTAACCCGCATCTTGGCCTCTATAGCTTCCCTGACTTTCCCGGCCAGGGCCTCATACCTTTCTGCCTCCCCTGCACTCCTCCTGACCTGAGCCAGCAGCCAGGCGTAGTCCTTTAACCCCCGGTAGACCTCGCAGTTGTCCATCAGGTACTTCACCCGCCAGTCCGGCCGGGCCAGGGTGAGGTTATCCCGCTGCAGGGTCGCCAGCATGGCCCCGGCCACCAGGTCCAGCTCCGGCCAATGGTCCTCCAGCCAGGCCCTGTCGCCGCTGGTCCCGTAATAAAGCCGCACCAAGGTGAGGAAGGTAGCGGCGTAAGAATCGGAGGAATCATAGGTGTAGGCCGGGATCTCCGCCCCCTCGCCTTCCAGGTGATAATCATAGACAGTACCCGTAACGCCGTAGCGGTCCGGCCTTTCCAGGCGGGCCAGGTACCAGTCCAGGTAGGCCCGTACCCGGGAAAGGTTCAAGCCCCAGGCCGCCAGGCCGTAGAGGGCCAGGTGGGCAAAGTAGGGCACGATCTTCGGCTGGCCAGGATAAGCGGTAACCACCGCTCCCCCGGGTAACTGCTGGCTGAGAATCCATTCGGCCTCCTGCCGGATAATGGTTTCCATAAAAACACCCCCTACCCTATTGTATGGAAGGGGAGTATTATTCTACATAGAACTTAAATTAAATCCCATTGCTGCTCAACAGTTTCTATAATGAAATCTGGCTATACAAACGTCTGATTATTTAGATTATATTAACTTATACGCTATGAATTTTCTATTGCTGCTTTAGTGATTATTACCTTTGCCTCAAATTGAGCGTTGATATATGCGAAATGAATTGCTTCCCTCCTTCCTACAAACTATTTTAGATAAACGCGCCCCCATCTAGCCTTCTTTTTTATTTAGTTATCAAGACACAGCACTCCACATGATGGGTATGGGGGAACATGTCTACCGGCTGCACCGGGCCGGGCTTAAAGCCGGCTTCCCGTAAGTGTGCCAGGTCGCGGGCTAAAGTGGCCGGGTTGCAGGAGACGTAGACCACCCGCCGGGATTCCATAGTTGCCACGGCCGCCAGCACCCGGCGGTCGCAGCCGGCCCGCGGCGGGTCCAGGATTACTACCTCCGGCCGGTAACCCTTTCCTGCCAGGCGGGGCAGGACCACCTCGGCAGCGCCGGTACGAAAGCGGACATTGGCCAGGTTGTTTAAAATTGCATTGCGCCGGGCGTCAACAATGGCCTCCGGGACAACTTCCACGCCCGTCACCCGCCCGGCCCGGCGGCTGAGCCACAGGGCGATGGCACCGCTGCCGCAGTAAGCATCCAGGACCTCTTCCCCGCCCTGCAGGCCGGCAAAGGCCGCTGCCTGATTATAGAGGACTTCCGCCTGGGCCGAATTAACCTGGAAAAAAGTCGCAGCTGATATCTGGAAGCGGAGGTCACCCAGGCGTTCCTCCAGGTAATCGCGGCCATAGATGGTAAAGGGCCGGCCCCCGAGCCTGCCGGGCACGAATCCTTCCTGGTACCGGGCCCGCCTTGCTTCTTTCCCGCCTGTTTTTATCCAGCCGCTGTAATCTGCAGCAGGCTCCCCGGTAAAATCCTTCGGCCCGCTCCTGCTCCTGCCGCCAGCAAGGGATACAACCCCCACCAGTTCCGGGAATCTGCCGGCCAGTTTCTCCGCCAGTTCCCTGTCGCCCTGCCATTCCGGTAAAGCCTCCAGGACAACCAGCAGTTCCCCGGTAGCCAGGCCCTGGCGCAGGGTTACATGCTGCAGGCCGGGGGGCAGTCCCGGCAGCAACCGGGCGATCGTCCGGGCCGCCTCCAGGAGGCCGGGGGGTAACAAAGGGCAGCGGGAGAAGGGTGCTAACTCGTGGCTTCCCGGGTGGTAAAAGCCCAGCCGCCCCCGGCGGACATGCAGCCGCACCTTGTTGCGGTATCCCCAGGGATTAGCCATACCCAGAACGGGTAGCACCCGGATATCCCCCAGATGTCCCAGGCGCTGCAGGGCATCGATTACCAGGCGGCGCTTCCAATGCAACTGGGCACGGTAGTCCAGGTGTTGCAGGTCGCAGCCGCCACAGGAGGCCGCTTCCGGGCAGGGGGGCAACACCCGGTCCGGCGACGCCTCTACGACCTGCACCAGCCGTCCCCGGGCGTAATTCCTTTTAACGCTGACTACTTCCACCAGGACCTGTTCCCCCGGCAGGGCTCCGGGCACAAAGACAACCCGGCCGTCCTGCAGGTGCCCGATCCCGGCGCCTTCATGGTTTAACCCGATAATGGTAATAGCAGAGTCCACAGTTAAACCCACCGTAGAGCAAAGTAAAGGAGAAGGATCATAACCGTATTCCAGGTGGCATGGGCAATAATAGAAGTCAGGATATTGCCGGTACGCTCATAGAGGTAGGCCAGGCCAATGCCGCCCAGGGCCAGGGGCAGGAAGCGCCAGAGATCCAGGTGCAGGAGGGCAAAAATGACCCCGCTACCCACCAGCCCGGCCTGCAAACCGTAACGGTCCTTCAGGGCCGGGAAGAGAAATCCCCGGAAATATAGTTCCTCTGTCAGGGGGGCCAGGACCGTTCCCAGGAATAAGGGAATAACAAGGTCGGCCGGCCCCCTGGCTTTAGCCACCAGGTCGGCAAAGGGCTGGGGTGATGGGTTGGGGAACATAGTCTGGAGCAGGGCTCCGGTAATTATTACCAGAAAGAATAAAGCAAGACCGCCGGCCAGGCCAGCAACAAGGGCCCGGCCCGCACCTTCGGCCTTGAGACCCAGGGCGCTGAAGCCCAGGCCGTTTTTCCAGCGGACGAAATAATGGAGGCCACCCAGTACGGCGATAGCCTGGGCCAGGCCCACCAGCAAGTAACGGTAAACCAGGGAAATCTGCCAACCAAAAACACGAAATGCCAGGCCGGTGCCGTAACCGGCTACCAGCAGTCCCAGGAGGACCAGGAGGCTCTCCCTCAATCCCCATGGCAATTTGCTTGCTTTTTCCAAATATTTCACTCCATCCCGATTTTTTCCAAAATACCGCCCCGGTCGCCCAACTCGGGTATTTGCTCTAAATATACATCAAAGAAGCCTGTTTTAAAAGATCATTGGCAAATATCATAGTATCATGGTGAAGCCATTTTTTACTGAATTTGCCAATTGAAATAGTATCCGGTCTCCTACTTTCCTCATCTTAACGGCAATAAAGTGAAGGCAAGTGGATATACTAAGCGATGAATTTAAACAATCCTTTAGCATTATTCCACCAGAGAGCGGGGTTTATGGCATGGTCACTATAGTTTCCGTGCTCATCCTGGCTTTACTGGCCGGGGTATTTCTCTGGTACTGGCGCCGCAAGGATAACAGCCCGGCAGCCAAACCAGTACTGATAGAGGCACCGCCGGCACGGGATTTACCAGCTAAATATGGTAAAGACGAGATAGTCCTGATGGTCAAAGATCCTTACTGGCTCTATGCCTACTGGGAATTAAGCGACGCTAAAAAGGAAGAACTGCGCCGCCAGTTCGGCCCGGCCGCCTGGGAAAATTCCCGCCCTTTGCTCAGGGTCTATGACCTGACTGATCACCCCTATGATTTTCTCCGGGCACCTTTTTTTGAGATTGCCATCACCGATCTGGCTGATAACTGGTATATCCATACAGGTAAACCTTGCAGCACCTTTTGTGTCGACCTGGGACGCCTGATTCCCAACTATGGCTTTGTTACCCTGGTCCGGTCCAATATCGTCACCACCCCGGCCGATAAACCGAGCAGTGTCATCGATCCCCTGTGGCCCCCCGTCGAAGCCTGCTGGACGGCAGTGGAGCGTTATGAAAAAAGCGCGTGCCCAAGTTCTCTACAGCTGGTTAAAATCCAGAAATAAGGACGGACCTGTTCAGGTTGGCCCGTCCTAATCTACATAGAAGCACGAAAGGAAGAAGCACATGCCCCATGGCTATGTCGCCCTGGTACTCCATGCCCACTTACCCTATGTCCGCGATACGGAAGACGATTTTTCCCTGGCGGAGAAATGGTACCACGAAGCCGTCACCGAAACCTATATACCCTTAATAAATATCTGCCAGCGCCTGAACCGAGACCGGGTGCCTTACAGAATCACCATCTCCCTGAGCCCGCCCCTGGTGACCATGATGGCCGATCCCCTGGTTCAGGAACACTACCGCCGCTACCTGGAACGCCTGCGGGAACTGGCGGCCCGGGAGGTCTGGCGCACGCGGAATGATCCCCGCTTTCACCTGGTGGCCCGCATGTACCAGGACCTGTTTGAAAATACCGCCCGTACCTACCAGGCTTACGGCGGCAATTTGATCAACGCCTTCCGGGAGCTCCAGGACAGCGGTAAGGTAGAGCTAATCACCTGTGCCGCCACCCACGGCTACCTGCCCCTCATCGGCCTGCAGCGGGAGGTAGTCCGGGCCCAGGTGGAAGTGGCGGTCAACAACCACCGCCGCCTCTTCGGGCGGCCGCCGGCGGGTTTGTGGCTGCCGGAGTGCGCCTATAACCCAGGCGACGACGCCATCCTGCGTGATTATGGCCTTAAATACTTCTTTGTCGACGCCCACGGTCTCCTTTACGCCACACCGCGGCCGCGCTACAGCATCTTCGCCCCCGTTTACACCCCTGCCGGGGTGGCGGCCTTCGGCCGTGACCTGGAGTCTTCGGAACAGGTCTGGAGTGCCCAGGAAGGTTACCCGGGGGATTTCGACTACCGGGAATTTTACCGGGACATTGGTTATGACCTGGATTTCGAGTACATCAAACCATACATCCATCCCACCGGCCTGCGCCTGGATACGGGCCTGAAATATTATCGCATCACCGGCAGGTCCGGCTATAAAGAACCCTATGTCCCGGAATGGGCCAGTTTCAAAGCCCATACCCATGCCGGCAACTTTTTGTTCAACCGGGAGCAGCAGATCAATTACCTGGCCACTTATATGGACCGGCCGCCTTTAATCATCTGCCCTTATGACGCCGAGCTCTTCGGTCACTGGTGGTTCGAGGGACCCCAGTGGCTGGAATCCCTTTTCCGCCAGGTGGCGGGTCTCGCCCACCAGCCCTTTAATTTTATCACCCCCAGCGAGTACCTGGAGCGTTTTCCCGTCAACCAGCCGGCCACGCCCTGCATGTCCAGCTGGGGTAACAACGGTTACAACGAGGTCTGGCTGGAAGATTCCAACGATTGGATCTACCGCCACCTGCACCATGCCTCCGCCGAAATGATCCGCCTGGCCAACCAGCACCCTACCGCCGGGGGCATCCTGCTGCGGGCATTGAACCAGGCCGCCCGGGAACTCCTGGTGGCCCAGAGCAGCGACTGGGCCTTCATAATGAAAACCGGCACCATGGTCGAGTACGCCGTGAGCCGGACAAAAAAACACCTGCTCAATTTCTGGGAGCTCACTCGTGGGATTAATAAAAACGACCTGGACCCTGCAAAGGTCCAGGACCTGGAGGAGGCCAATAATATCTTCCCGGATATAAACTATAGGATTTTCGCCAGCATGTAAATAGCAAAACTGCCGGTATATTTTACGTCGACCTGCCAGCCCTTAAAGGCGGCCTTTTTCCGATGTCTCCGGCTGGTGAGGCTAGCGTTCCCTATTCAGGGGGGAAACGCTACGGATTCAGGTAACCGCCCAGGGTTAAAGGCACCCCGGCCGGGAGGGCCATCTGCAGGCGCCTTTCCACTTCCAGCCAGTTGACGAGCTGCCACCAGGCCTTGACGTAGTCGGCACGCCGGTTCTGGTAATCCAGGTAGTAGGCGTGCTCCCAGACATCTAGTACCAGGATGGGAATGGCTCCCCACTGGGTCAGATCCTGATGCTTTTCCGCCGTCAAGATCTCCAGGCGACCCCAGGCCGGCTGCCAGACAAGGAGCGCCCAACCGGAACCCTCCACATCAGTGGCCGCTCGCGTAAATTGTTCCTGGAAGGCGGAAATACTGCCGAAGTAACTGGTTATTTTCTCCCGTACTAAACTCCCCGGCCCGCTCCCCGCCCAGGGGGCCATTACCGTCCAGTAGATGCTATGCAGGATGTGCCCTGACCCGTGAAATGCCAGCTCCCGTTCCCAATGCTTCACCAGGGCAAAGTCGCCTTTCTGCCGTGCTTCAACCATCTTCAACTCCGCTTTGTTGAGCCCTTCAACATAAGCCAGGTGGTGGCGGTCATGATGGATACGCAACTGCCTTTCGCTGATGACCGGTTCCAGGGCATTATAAGGATAAGGTAAAGGCGGTAACCGGTGCCCGCCGGGAGGTACCGCCGGCTGCAGGGGCCAGAAGGCCGGAGCTGTTATTTCCACTTCAACCACTCCCCGGAACTTCTTCCTTACAGCTTATGCGGCCTTGTCAGGAACGGTTAACTTAATCTTCTTACGTGCTGGCCGTGTTAATTTAAACTAGCTGCCGGAAAAGGCAGAATAACGACAAAAAACTATTGACATGTTCCACCAGATTAAATTAAGATGAAAACGCAAACATAACCGGTTGGCCCGCCGGAACAAGAACGGTAGGAAGGCAGGCAGGGCACCTGAAAGAGCTCCCGCCGGGAGTATTTTTATTTATTAGCCTGCCCGGAAAATCTCTGCTTCGTCAACCGGGACACTATCCCAATTAAGGAGGGCGCAAGAAGTGAAAAAAGGACTATGGACATTAATCGTGCTGGTGCTGGCTTTGTTACCTGTAGGGTGCGGCTCCAGCGGCAGCCAGGGTCAGACCAAAAATAGTGCTCCCACAGCCCGGCAAACCGGTGAAACCAGCGATGGCAAGGTAGTTAAGCTGGGCATCATTCAGATTGTTGAGCACCCGGCCCTGGATGCGGCCCGCCGGGGCTTTCTGTCCACCCTGGCGGCCAATGGTTATGAGGAAGGCAAAAATCTCCAGGTTGACTTTCAAAATGCCCAAGGCGACCAGTCCACCCTTCAAAACATCGCCCGTAAGTTCGTCCAGGATAAAAAGGACTTGATCCTGGCCATTGCCACCCCTTCAGCCATTGCCATGGCCAATGAAACCCAGGATATACCTATTCTGATTACTGCCGTGACCGACCCTGTGGCGGCCAAACTGGTCAAGAGTATGGAAAAACCCGGTACTAACGTAACCGGTACAACCGATATGAATCCCATCAAAGAACAACTGGCGATGTTGAAGCAACTGGTCCCGGCGGCAAAAATGCTGGGTGTTATCTATAATTCCAGTGAAGTCAATTCCCAGGTGCAGGTCAGGGTAGTTAAGCAGGAAGCCTCTAAGCTGGGTTTAACCGTAGTGGAAGCCCCGGTAACTGCCAGCAGCGAGGTGGTCCAGGCCACCCAGACCCTGGTGGGACGGGTGGAGGCCTTATATGTTCCTACCGATAACACGATAGTGTCTTCTATCTCGGGGGTACTCCAGGTGGCCGAGCAACACAAAATACCGGTAATTGCCGGGGAAAGCAACACCGTTGAGGCCGGGGCCCTGGGGACCATCGGCATCGACTATTACAAACTGGGGCAGCAGACCGGCCAGATGGCCCTGCGGGTACTGAAGGGCGAAAAACCCCAGGACATGCCTATTGAAAAGCAGAAGGACTTGAGCATCGTCTTAAACGCCAGAGCGGCCAAAGCCTTCGGGGTAACTATTCCCGAAGAACTTAAAAAGAAGGCTAGCAAGGTAATAGAATAGACATCTCCGTAGTAACAACGGAAGAGCCCCACGGGGGTTAACATCCAGGAAGGAAGAGGTGGGCTCGCACGCCAATAAACGCGGCCTTTAAATCAGGAACTGGCTTTTTTAACCAGTTCCTACAAGTGTCCCACACTCCCCACCTCTAACTTCTCACTTCCATGTTTTAAGTAGGTGAAACTTCGTGTCCTTAAACGTCTGGCTGGGAGCCCTGGAGCAGGGATTGCTATGGGGGGCTATGGTCGTGGGGGTATATATGACCTTCAGGGTCCTTGATTATCCCGATTTAACCATTGACAGCGCCTTTACAATGGGAGCAGCAGTGGCCGCTAAATTTATTTTATCCGGCTACAATCCCTGGTTGTCCCTGGTTGTAGCTATTCTTTGCGGGGCCTTGGCCGGCTTAATTACAGGCCTCCTTCACACCCGGTTAAGGGTTGCTCCCTTACTTTCGGGGATCTTGACCATGATTGCCCTTTATTCTATTAATTTGCGGATTATGGGACAGGCAAACTTGTCCCTTCTCCGCGTCGAAACAATTTTCACGTGGGCCAAAGGGTTACCGGCTCTGGGGCCCTTCGGCCCGGCTCTGCTGGGGTTGCTGGTGGTAGCCCTGGTCCTTATCATACTTCACCTTTTTCTGAAAACAGAACTGGGTATGGGGATCAGAGCTACGGGGGATAACGAGCAGATGATCCGCAGCCTGGGGGTAAACACCAGTACCATGAAGTTAGTGGGCCTGGCCATTGCCAATGCCCTGGTGGCCCTTTCCGGCGGGTTGGTAGCCCAGTACCAGGGGTTTGCCGATATCGGTATGGGTATCGGCATGATTATTGCCGGCCTGGCCTCGGTTATTATCGGCGAGGCCCTGGTGGGAAGTCAAACATTGTTCCGGGCCCTGCTGGCAGCCGTCACCGGTTCGATAATTTACCGGGCCGTTATCAGCCTGGTACTGCAGCTGGGCCTGCCCCCCACGGACCTCAAGTTGCTGACCTCGTTAATTGTCGTGATCGCCATGTCCTTTCCCCTGGTACGCCAGCGCCTGGGATTACGAGCCTTACGTTTGAGGAGTGAGCAGGGTGCTGCAACTGGTCAACGTAGCCAAGACCTTTAATCCCGGCGGCGTAAATGAAAAAGCGGCCTTAAGGGAAATTACCCTCCATGTCAAGGAGGGCGAGGTAGTTACCATTATTGGCAGCAACGGCGCCGGGAAGTCAACCCTTTTAAACGTAATTGCCGGGGTTTACGAAATCGAGGCCGGGAAAGTCCTGTTAGATAGCCAGGACATTACCCGCTGGCCCGAGCATATCCGGGCGGCCTGGATTGGCCGGGTTTTCCAGGACCCCTTAAAGGGCACGGCTGCTTCCATGACCATTGAAGAAAATCTGGCCCTGGCCCTGCGGCGGGGCCGCCCCCGCCGGTTACACCGCGGTATCACCCCGTCCGAACGGCAATTATTCAAAGAACAGCTGGCCCTCCTGGGGCTGGGCCTGGAAGAACGAATGACCACGCGCGTGGGTTTGTTATCCGGCGGCCAGCGCCAGGCCCTGACGGTGCTCATGGCTACTATCGCTACACCCAAGCTGCTTTTATTAGACGAGCATACAGCGGCCCTGGACCCGCGCACCGCCCGGACAGTGGTGGAACTTACGGAAAAAATCATCGCCCGCCACCGGCTCACCACCCTGATGGTGACCCACAACCTGGAGCAGGCCCTGCGCACCGGCAACCGCACCATTATGATGCACGAGGGGCGTATTATCCTTGACCTCTCTGGCCCGGAGCGGGCCAGAACCACGGTGGCCGACCTTTTGAAAATGTTTGAAAAGGCCAGCGGTAGCGCCTTTGCCGACGACCGGGTACTTCTAACAGGAAATCAGGGCAGCCTCTGAAAAAAACTGTTACGAAAAGGCTTAACGAGATGTAAGATGCCGCTTATAAGATGCTGCGTCAGCGGCAGGCGGGTCTTACGCCTCCATACACACCACTATGTTCTTACCCTGACGTTTCGCCAGGTACATAGCCCTGTCAGCCGCCTTTGCTATTAAATTATTTATATCGGCAGGCCCGCCCCCTGCATACTCTACCGCACCGATACCAAATACATAAGGAATTTAGCCAGTTTCATCAAGTACGCCAAGCAAGGGGTAAAATCAAGGATGTACATAGCTGATAAATAGGCGCCCTGGATGACGAGCCCGTCCAGCAGCCATTTTGCTGGACGGGCTCGTTATTAGAGGAAAGCTCCACAATTACCCCGCATCCTGGCCGGGGGTGCGGTCGCGATCCAGCATCACGTGATACCTGGAACAATATCCTGGCGGTAGAAAAACCGGCCGGCACTTTTGGTACGGCCCGGTTCGTGGTATAATTCCATAAGGATTTTTATTGAAAACAAACGTAAATTAATTATGGAAGGGAACAGAGATGGCTGAAATCCAAACTAAGAAAAAAGGACGGATACTGACCGGGGACCGGCCGACGGGGAGGTTGCACCTCGGGCATTATGTTGGCAGCCTGGTTAACCGGGTGCGTTTACAGGATGAGTATGACACCTTTCTAATTATCGCCGATGTGCAGGCTTTGACTACCAATTTCGAGGAACCAGAAAAGCTGGCCCGTGATGTCCGGGAAGTCGCCCTGGACTACCTGGCGGCAGGAATCGACCCGGAGAAAAGCACCGTCTTCGTCCAGTCCCTGATACCGGAAATTGCCGAGCTAACTGTCTATTACTCCATGATTGTCACCGTCAATACCCTGCGCCATAACCCGACCATCAAGTCGGAAGCCGCCCAGAGGGGCTATTCCGACATGACCTACGGCTTCCTGGGTTATCCGGTAAGCCAGGCGGCGGATATTACTTTTTGCAAGGCCAACCTGGTGCCCGTCGGCGAGGACCAGTTGCCCCACATTGAGTTGACCCGGAAGATTGTGCGGCGCTTTAACAGCCTCTATGGCCCGGTCCTGGTAGAGCCCGCGGCCCTGGTGGGGGAAGTGCCGCGCCTGGTAGGCCTGGATGGAGCGGCCAAGATGAGCAAATCCCTGGATAATGCCATCAACCTCTCCGACCCGCCGGAAGAGGTCGAACGCCGGGTTAAAAACGCGGTAACTGACCCGGCCCGCATTCGGGCTACCGATCCCGGCCACCCCGATATCTGTACTGTTTTCGCTTATCATACCGCCTTCAATAAGCCGGTGATTCCGGAGATCGAAGAATCCTGTAAAAAAGGCGCCATCGGCTGCGTGGCCTGCAAAAAGCGGTTAGCAGCCACCATCAACGAACTGCTGGAGCCCATGCGGGAACGAAGGGCCAGGTACGAAGCCAACCCTAAATTGGTAGATGAAATCCTCCTGGCCGGGACGGCTAGTGCCCGGGCGGTGGCGAAGGAAACCATGGCCCAGGTCCGGGAGGCCATGAAGATTAATTATTTTCCCGGGCGGCCAGCTTTGAGTGTCTGATACCATAGCCAAGGTATATAAGCATCCCGACTATAAACCAGATGGCGAATCTAACCAGCGTCACCTTGGGCAAGCTGAAGGTCAGGGCCACGATTCCCAGGGTGGCCACCGGCGCTACCAGCCACACGGCGGGAACCCTGAAGGGTCGTTCTATTTCCGGGTGTCTCCACCGCATTACCAGGATGGAAATAGAAGTGAGGAGGTAGGCGGTGAGCATGCCGATATTCACCAGTTCGACTAGCTCCCCCAGGGGTAAGAAGCCGCCCGTCAGGACGGCCACCGTCAGGACGAGCAGGGTGGCAACATAGGGGGTACGCCTGGTTGCGTGTACCCGGGAAAAAACCGGCGGCAACAGGCCGTCGCGGCTGAGGGCAAAAAGGATGCGGCTGCCCCCCAGCATGGCTCCCATCATTACCGTAAAAAGCCCGCAGAGAGCCCCGGCTGCTACCAGGCTCCCGCCCCAGCGTTTGCCCAGGTAAGAGAGGGCAAAAGCCACAGGTGCCGGGGTGTCGAGTTTGTTGTACGGAATTACCCCCGTCAGCACCAGGGAAACAAGGACATACAGAAGGGCCACCACCACCAGGCCCAGAATCAGGCCTAAGGGTATATCGCGGTTGGGGCTCCGGGTCTCCTCCGCGGCAGTTGTGACGGCGTCAAAACCGCCGTAAGCAAAGAAGCCCAGGGCGGCAGCAGTCATAACCCCCTGCCAGCCGAAGGGCAAAAAGGGATGCCAGTTTACCGGTTTGACAAAAGGAATAGCCGCGATCAGAAAAAATACCACGGTGAGGAGCTTTATCACCCCGATGGCATCGTTGACCTTACCCGTCAGGCTGATACCACCGTAAATGATATAAGCTACCACCAGGAGGATGAAAACCGCCGGCAGGTTGACTATCCCACCGTGGGCTATATCAGTAGTGAAGGTCAGGGGCAGGTTCAGGCCCATATCCTTGAGCAACTCCACGATATAGCCGGACCAGCCCACAGCCACGGCGCTACAGACCAGGGTGAACTCCAGGAGGACATCCCAGCCGATGATCCAGGCAAATATCTCTCCCAGGGCAATATAAGAATAAGTATAAGCGCTTCCCGCCACCGGGACCATGGAAGCAAACTCAACATAACACAAGCCGGTAAAGATGGCTACCACCGCGCCGATTAAAAAAGAAATAGTAACCCCGGGACCTGCGTGTTCCGCCGCCATGACCCCCGGCAGGACGAAGATCCCTCCGCCTATGGTGATACCTATTACCAGGAAAAAGAGATCTATGGCCCTCAACTCCCGGCGAAGCCGGTACTGTTCCATGGCAGCCGCTTCCATGGCGGTAGCGATATCCTTTTTGCGCAAGATCCTGCCAGCCATATCCTTATACCCACCTTTAAACCATTTTCCGGTCTATTGCCCCGGTAAAACCTTACCCTAAAATTAAGGGCCACCTGATTTTAGGCCGGCCAGCAGATGAAACGGGCCACCACCTGGCAGGGTTATCTGCTGGGGGTTCCCCCGGTGCATAGAACCTCATAAAAAGACGGCGGCAAGGTCGCCACCGGCATCAGTATAACATATCGAGTTCAGTAAACGCCAGCCCCCGGCCCACTGAAAAGAAGGATACTGTCTCCGGAAAATAAGCGTCAGGCCAGCTAAAGCGCAATATTTTTATTTAGAAGCCAGCAGGTGGGCAAAACGGGCCTGGAGGGCCAGGTACTCATTCAAGGGACGGGGATTGGCAACTTCTTTAACGGTCAGCCGCCCCCCTTCATACTCGGCCAGGGGCCACTGGCCTGTCTGGACGGCCAGGCGGGCGAGCTTTACCGTCAGGTGGCTGCTGTAACCCCACCCCGGCGGGCAGGGGGCCAGGACCTGAACGTAAGCCGGCCCTTCTGTCTCCATTGCCTTCTGCACCTTGGTCAGGTAATCCTGGGGATAGCCGATACTGGCCGTGGCCGCGTAGGGGATATTATGGGCGGCGACGATGGCCAGCATGTCTTTCTTGGGCCTGTCTTCCCCCCGGCCGGCCCTGCCCACCGGTGTCGTCGTCGTCCGCGCCCCCGGGGGGGTGGAGCCGCTCCGCTGCACGCCGGTGTTCATGTAGGCCTCGTTATCGTAACAGATGAAGATAAAGTTGTCGCCCCGCTCTATGGCTCCTGAGAGGGCCTGGAGACCGATGTCCACCGTGCCGCCGTCGCCAGCCAGGCCCACGACTTTTACCCCGCTCTTGCCCCGGCGCCTCAATCCCGCCACCACCCCGGAAATGGCCGCCGCCGTGCTGGGAAAGGTAACATTGACGCAGGGCACTTTAAAGGCCAGCTGGGGGTAAAAAGTGGTCACTCCCAGGAGACAGCTCGGTGTGGTAACAATCACCGTTTCCGGCCCCAGGACCTTCAGGGCCATACGCACGGCCAGGATCCCGCCGCAGCCGGCGCAGGCATAGGAACCCTGGACCAGTTCGTTGCCGGGGAGCTCTTTTAGCTTAACCATAAATTGATACCCTCCGCTTTGCCGTTTTCACTGCAGCCGCCGCTGACCGCCGGACTTTCCCCCCTGTCCCGGCGCCGGACCGCCTCCAGGCAACGGCGGAAAATACCGGCCAGATCCTCAGGTCGAATATCGCTGCCCCCCAGGCCGCCGGTAAAGCCAGCCACCTCCGGTGTTCCGGGTACATTTGCACCCTGTAAGGCCGCCTTGATCTCCGTAGCCAGCACTCCTTCGTAACCGAAGGAGCAGTCCCGGTCCAGGACGGCCACCACTTTGGTCCCTGCCAGGACCGACCGGAGGGCTGCCACCGGGAAGGGCCGGAAACTCCGCAGGCGCAAAAGGCCCACCTGTTCTCCCCGGCGGCGCAGGTCGTCGACCACTTCCCGGGCCGTGCCGGCAGTGGCACCCATCAATACCAGGACTACTTCCGCCCCATCGCAATAATAGGGATCTACCAGCCCGCCGTAACTGCGCCCAAAAAGGGCGGCGAACTCCCGGTCGACATCTTCTATTATCTCCCGGGCCCGGAGCATGGCCTGATGCTGGTAGTGTTTAAAGGCAGGGTACAGCTCAGGCCCGGCGCCGATGCCGAAAACTATGGGCCTTGCGGGGTCGACGGCATACTCCGGCCGGTATGGCGGCAGGAAAACGTCGACCGCCTCCTGATCCGGCACGTCCACTATTTCTTCCGTATGGGAGAGGACATAGCCGTCCAGGCAGACCATTACCGGAGTCAGCACCTCCGGGTGGGCCGCTATTTTATAAGCCTGGAGGCAGGTATCCAGGGCTTCCTGGGCGGTTTCTACATAGAGCTGGATCCAGCCCGTGTCACGGCAGGCTATGGCGTCCTGGTGATCGGCCCATATGGTCCACGGCGCCGCCAGGCCGCGGTTGGTTACGGCCATGACCAGGGGCACCCGGCAGCCGCTGACGTAGTGGAGCATTTCAAACATATAGGCCAGCCCCTGGGAGGAAGTGGCGGTAAAAACCCGGGTCCCCGTCACGGCGGCGCCGTAGCAGGCCGCCAGGGCGGCGTGTTCCGACTCTACCCGTATGTAGTCCGCCGCCATGGACCCGTCGGCAATATATTCGGCGATCTTCTCTACAATCGTCGACTGGGGGGTGATGGGATAGGCGGCGACCACCTCCGCCCGGGCGAGCCGGACGGCAGTCGCCACTGCTTCGTTACCGTTCAAGTAGGCGCGCATCGTCACTACCTTCTTCCACGAGGGCCAGGGCCTGGCGGGGACACTCCGCCACACAGATGCCGCAGCCCTTGCAAAAATCCAGATTCAAAGTAACTGCCCGCTCTTCCCGCTCGAAGCAACCCTCCGGGCAGAAGAGCCAGCAGGCCAGGCAATTATTGCAACGTGCCCGGTCCAGGACCGGGCGCAGCAAGCGCCAGGAGCCGGTAGTTGTACCTAAAAAGGGCGTATAAAGGTTGGGGCCCTTCTTTAATTCATCTTCCTTCAGCACCGGTGAACCCTCCATCCAGTGAAAATCAAGGGCAGGAAGGCTGTTTGGCAGCCGCACGAGGGATTCTCGCCCAGCAGCCGCCGGTTACACCGGCCGGCTGTCATGGTAGGCGGCACCCGGCTTTCCTGTCCCTTCGCCTGCTAATTCATAGGCCCGCCGGGCCACCGCAGCATTTTTGTCTGCCAGCCCCTCCGGCAGGACATCGGCTATGGCCCTGGTCACCGCTTCGGCCGGGAGCAGCCCGCTCACTCCCGCCAGGGCTCCCACCATAGCCGTGTTAACGATGGGAACCTCCAGGACTTCCCGGGCCAGGTGGGTGGCATCCAGGTAATGAAGCCTGACTCCGGCCGGAATACGGCCGCCGGCCACCTCCCGGCTACTATTGATAAGTACTATTCCCCCGGGAGCCAGCCCGGCAAAGACGTCGGTCGTCTCCAGCAGGGTGGCATCCAGGACGACAATATAGTCGGGATTATAGATCTGGCTGCGGTCGCGGATGGGCCGGTCATCCAGGCGGGTAAAGGCAGTTACCGGCGCTCCCCGGCGTTCGGTTCCAAAGGAAGGAAAGGATTGGGCGTACCACCCGGCGTAAAGGGCCGCCGCCAGCCCAAAAATCCGGGCCGCGGTAACGGCCCCCTGGCCGCCGCGGCCGTGCCAGCGAATTTGTAGCATTTTTCCACCTCCTGCTGGCTATATTTTACCACCAGGTAATAAGACTAGCAAGTAATATTTGTCGATAAAAAAGGCCGCGCCTTTGTGGCCGGCTCTAAAATTCCTCCATACGCCGAGGTCAAACACCCCTGCCGCCCGGATCCCAGCACCGGGAAACCCGGGGAATGACTGGATCCCGGGGTTCCCGGCGAGGCCCGGGGAGGCCTACCTTCCTTTACTTTTTTCCCTGGCGATTAGCTCCTTCAGACGCTCCTCATAAAAGCCGGCCAGCTCTTCGGCCGCCTCCTGGGAAAAGGCCTCGCTATAGATGTGGTAATGGGGCGTCTCCCCGTCAGGCAGAACCAGGGACCAGCCCTTCCCGTGGCGCACCTGGACCCCGTCGAGGAGCTCCACCCCGTCTGCCGGTTCCTCGCTGATGAGGGTGCGCATGACCCTGCCCTTGGCCTCCCAGGGGCAGGCTACGGTACGGCTGGCGGTGTAAACCGGAGGCAGGGCGGCCAGCGCCGCGGCCAGGCTTTCCTCCCTGCGGGCCAGCCAGTCCAGGATGTGTACGAGGGCCGCCAGGGCGTCCAGTTGCAGGTGCTGCTGGCCTAAGGCTGTTTCCCCGTCCGCCCGGGCCATGGCCTCATGGTAGATGCCGGGATGGCCCTTCACCCGCTCCACCCGGCCGTGGAGACTCCCGGCAACCTGTTCCAGCACCCGCGGTGCCGTCACCGGTAAAACCAGGCTGGCGCCCCGGTGGGCCTCCAGGTAAACCCGGGCCATGAGGGCCAGTTGCTGCGCCGGGGCCACCCGCCGTCCCTCGCCGGTGAAGAGGATCAATTCCTCGCCATTGGGGTCCAGGGCCGCCCCCAGGTCGGCGCCGTAGCGCCGGATCTCCCCGGCGAAGTAGGGCAGATCCTCCTGAACAGCCTGCCAGGTTTTGGTGGGATCCAGGTCCAGGCGAATGACGACGGCACCGGCGTCCTGGAGGATGGCGCCGGCCACCCCGGCTACCTGCCCCTGGCCCCCCAGGGCTACCCGCAGGGCCCTTTTCTTCAGGCCGTGATCACCCAGGGTCGCCAGCAACCAGTCCCGGTAGGCCCCTTCAAGGGCCGGGAAATAAATGCTGGCCGGGACCTCCTGCACCCGGCGGCCGTCCTCCCGCCAGTAGAGATTCTCAATCTTCCGCACCGCCCCGGGGTTGAGGTCGTGGCCACGGGAGTTTACCAGGTGCAGCCAGACCTTGTCCCTTTCAACCGCGTCTCGCTTGATATGGCAACCACCGTCCAGCCCCAGGGAACGGACGGCAAAGCGGTGCATGGGCGTCAACAACCGGCCCAGGCCGGCCACCTGCACCCCGGCAGCCATCAGTCCGGCGGCCAGGGCCTTATAGAGCATTTCCCCCGCCCCGCCGGCGAAGGTGCTGAGGCCCACCCTGGCCCCGGCAGGGAAACTGGCGCCGTAAGCCATACCCAGCCGCGTAACCTGGAAGGGAGTCAGGTCGCCGTGCAGGTAACCCGGGGCCTGGCTGCCGACAAAGAGGGGGCGAGCTACACCCCGGCCCCAGATCAGGCTCTCATGGACCACCGTCTCCCGGCCCAGGATTTTCTCCGGCCAGACCTTAACCTCCGGGCGCACCTCGGCCCCGGCATCCACCCGGCTGCCGTCGCCGATGACGGCCCCTTCATAGACCTGCACCCGGCGCTGGAGGCTGGCCCGGCTGCAAACTACCGCCCCACTGAGGCTGGCCCCTTCGCCGGCATAGACGTTGTCCCAGAGAACGGATCGCCTGACAGTGGCCCCTTCCTCCACCCGGGTGTAGGGACCGAGAACGGTGAAGGGGCCAACGACGGCCCCGGTGGCAATCCGGCAGGCGGCGCCGATAAGGACCGGGCCTTCAATCCGCGCCCCGGGGGCAATCTCCACCCCTTCACCCATCACCACGCCGCCGCCCCGGTCCTGGCCCACCACCCGGACCTTCACCCGGCCCCGCAGGATATCCTCCTGGGCCTGGCGGTATTGGGTCAGGTTACCGATATCGCACCAGTAACCGGAAAGGGTCACCCCAAAAAGGGGGCGCTTTTCCTTCAGCAACCGGGGGAAAAGGTCCTTGCTGAAATCAAAGGGCAGCCCCTCCGGTATCAGCTCCAGGACCTCGGGCTCTAGAATATAGATACCGGTATTGACCCTGTCGCTGAAAACCTCGCCCCAGCTGGGCTTTTCCAGGAAGGAGCGGATACTGCCGTCGGGATTGGTTATCACCACCCCGTACTCCAGGGGATTGTCAACTGTCGTCAGCACCAGGGTGGCCAGGGCGCCGCTTTCCTTGTGCCGGTCAATAGCCGGCCGCAGGTCAAAATCCGTCAGGGCGTCGCCGCTTACCACCAGAAAAGTTTCATCTAAAAAGGAAGCCGCGTTTTTGACGCTGCCGGCGGTACCCAGGGGCTTATCCTCGACAAAGTAATGCAGGTGCAGGCCGAAATCACTGCCGTCCCCAAAATACTCCTCAATAAGTCGCGGCAGGTACTGCAGGGTCACCCCTACTTCTCTAATACCCAGGTCGCGTAACAGGTCCACGCAGTACTCCATTACCGGGCGGTTGGCCACCGGCACCAGGGGTTTGGGCCGCTTGCAGGTCAGGGGCCGGAGCCTGGACCCTTCCCCGCCGGCCATAATGATTGCTTTCATTAAATATTTCTACCTCCTGCCTCCGGATTAAAAATTTCCCGGAGGCAGTATACCCCTTTGGCGTCTTTTCTATTATTGCCAGTCCTGCCCAGGTAATGTAAGGACCAGTTGGGCCCCTGCTGTACAGTGCGCCATGCCTCCCCGCAACTACATTTTAACCACTTGTCACCAAAAGCCTTAGGGCTGCTAAATTATAGAAAAGAAAAATATGCCCGGTAGAACAACGAAGAATACTATACACACAATATTGCCATCAACATGTCTAAATAAAGTACTCAACTTTAGCCCTGGGTAAATAGGTAGCTATCATTTCTTTAAAAAAAGTCTCCATCGCCGTTCGTACCTCAATGGGGTAAACATACTTACCATAACCGAATTGACCATACTTAAAAGTCCTTTCTTCTTCATCTAAAGGCAATTTTGTATGGGGAAAAAGGGTTTCAATGGAGGTCTTGGCCCGTTTGGTAAAGCGATGGGTTATTAGCTCTAATGTCAGGTCATTCGATTCGGCAAGCAACGGTTGCCTGGCAATCACTTGAAAAAGATGACGATATTGCTGCTGCCACCCTTCCATATAAAATATAGGAGCTATAATGAAACCTGTCAGGTAACCTCCCCCGGCCATTTGTGCCGCCGCCGCCAGCCGCTGCCCCAGGGGCGGGGTACCATGCTCAAAACGCTTAATTATATTTTCTGCATTGATACTAAAGCGAAAGCGGGTATGGCCCCGGTGGTCCAGGTTTAATAGCCCGTCTACATCAGTAAATTTAGTAGCAACCCGCAAGCGTCCCAGGGGTTGCCCGGCCATAAATTCAATAGCAGCGGCAAGGCTACCGGTATACTTTTCTACCGGCAAGGGATCTGAGGTGGCTGAAACTTCAAAGTACGTTACCTCGGGGTTGCGCCGGTTAATATAATCCCGGGCCAGGGCAAGGATTTCAGTGATATTGACATAAATCCTTTGATAGGGCTTACGTCCAAAATGAGTAAACAGGTAACAGTATTCACACATGGCCGGACAACTCGTGACCAGGGGTAACTGGTAATGGGCCGAAGGCTTGCAGGTTTGAAAATCCCTGCTCCTTCGCACCCCTATTACCAGGGTACGTTTGGCTTCCAGAAAACTCTCCCGGGCTGTTTTGCCCGGGATACAAGTAACCCGGTTGTGAGATGGGGTCATCAATACTTCGACTCTTTCTTTATGGAAGCGTTCATATAGTTTTCGTCCCAGGGGATAGTTCAAAGCTTCCGGTTCGAAGACAACCCGTCTTAATTCAAGAGTCACTGTTACAATCACCCTGGCCTATTTTATCCTTTTTCCTAAAATTCATTACAGCTCTTTATATTTCCAGAAACCAAAAGTAAAATCATAATATTCTTTTCTTTAACGGTGGCAAGAGTGGCTGGCATATCCAGCGGCTGTGAGGGGGTAAGGACTATCCGCCCCACCTTATGCAATCTACCGTAGCCCCTATTTGCCAGGGTTATACCCCGAGCATCACCCTGACCCACTCCAGCCACCTGCGGGCATGTTCAAAGAGGCGCCACAGGCCCAGGTTGCGGTAATAGAGAAAGGTAATTACCAGGGCTGCAGAGATATAGAATAGGGACCAGAAGGCAGAGAGCCTGTCATTGTTGTCCCCGGCCGGGCCTGACCCGGTAGACATTAATCATCTCTCCTTTCCTGTAGGGTGTTAATAAATCAGGCAGCGAGCGGGCCCATCTATCGTAGTCGCCATACTGGGTGTTGGTAACAACGAAATCCAGGCCCTGATTGATGATGGCTTCCCGCCAGGACGCCGCCGAGGTTCCATCGACCAGCTCCACCTGGTTACGCAGGCCGCCATACAGGGGGTAGATCCAGGCCATAGGCGTATAACCAATCCGGCTGGGAGGCAGCTGATCCACCCAGGCATAGTCACTGAAGTACAATTCCCCGAAGGTCCTGCGGGCAGGGTCCAGGCGCATGGCTGCCGGGAGCTTGTCCAGGGTTTCTACCAGGGTCAAACCGGTAGCCACCACCAGGTTCAGGATCAGGATACTGGCCACAGCTGTTTTCAACCTGGGGTCGAGGCGGTCATAAACCCAGGCCATAGCCGCCAGTCCCACCGGAACTACATAAAGGACATAGCGCGGCCACCAGGCAGCCGGCTGGAGGATTAAAAAAATAAGGGTCAGGCCCACCATCCAGAGTACCGGGGCCCGGCGCCGGCGCCAGGCTGAAAAGGTGAAGGGCAGGACGGCGGGAAGGGCCAGGGCCGCCCAGGCCGGACCCAGGCCGCGGGTGCGGGAATAATAATTGTAAGATTCGTTACCAAGCTCCAGCCAGGAAGTAAGGATATTGAGGATGATATTGCGGCCCCGGTAGGCTTCCGGTGTATTCGCGGTCATAAATAACCTGGAGACACTGCCCATGCCGGGAAGCTTCCATCCCAGCCCTTGAATCTCTACGGGGTAAACAGGATTGCCGTAAAACCACCAGGTACGCAGGTACCAAAAAGTGCCCGTGGCCATCAGGGCCAATAAAATCACCGCTGCCTGGAGCCAGAGAGCGCTTTTGCTGGATACCCCTTGCCGGTACTGCCAGAGGCATGAGGCCAGTATAGCCAGGACGAAGACACCGGCAAAGGCGATGCCCGTAGATTTAATCCCCATCATCAGCCCTATGGCCAGGCCCAGGATCAGGGCATACTCCAGGTTGCGCTCCTCCTGCCACCTTAAAAACAGATAAAGGGCAGCGGCTACCATAGAGCCGAAGGCGGCGTCGACATAGGCTACCCGCAGGTGGATCAAGACCATGGGGGTCAAAAGGAAGAGCATAGCGGCCAGGATCGATGCATTCCGGCCGGCACCCCCTGACCTGCTCAGGCCGAAGGTGGCCAGGGCGCCGATTACAACATAGGGGAACTGGGTGGCATCGACCAGAAGATCGTTGCCCGTCAGGACCATGATCCACAGGGCATTCAATTCGGCGTTAAGGGGGTAAACATTGGCCCAGTTAAAGGCCACGCTTAAATCCAGGGCGAGCTTTTTGGAGGTTACCCGGGTGGGATCGTAGTGCTGCCAGAGGAGGGCCTCCGGCAGCCGGGTAATGGCCCCCTGTTTGAACCATGCAGCCACAGGAGTAAGGTGATACCAGATCTCATCCCAGGCGAATGGTGGCAGGTAAATCCACCCCAGGACCAGGGCTGCCAGGCTAAAGGCCAGAATGACACCGGTTGCTGCGATGAGAGAACTGGAAAAAATCTCGGCGCTCCCGGGTTCTCCAATGTCCCCGGTCGCCCCGCTTTCAAAGGAGAAAATTTTACCGGCTCTACTCCCCTGCCTGTTCCGGACTAGCAACCCGAGGCCTGTCCAGCCCAGGGCCAGGAGCAATACCACGCCGCGGTTCAGATGCCTCAGGGCTTGACCGGCGAGCAGGAGGATCAATACCTCCCCGGCCATGGTCAATACCCCTATGGCCAGCCAGCGGTCGAGAGTCTTTTTCATCGCCATCCGGGCCACCATGAGCCAGGACCCGGTGAGCAGGGCCAGTGTGCCCAGAAGAAACCAGAGCATTTAGTTCCTCCCCTTAGTTTTAAACCCTATCATTTATAAATTCTTTATGGAGGCCCTTAATCCTTTTTACCCTGGTTTCTCCTGCTGGCATTTTAATGTTCTCCTTGTCGATGCTTCCCGGGGAATATCTTTATCATAAAGTCTCCCTCCAGTACCTGCCCCGAAAAAAGGTAGTATGATTTACTAGAGCATTTAAACAGGCAATGACCATGTTTTCAAGCTAATTTTTTCTTTCACGCCTGGCTAAAGGAGGTACTTGACCATAATTACTTTGTTGTAGTATCTTCTTTAAGGCATCCCCTTTCATTGAATTCCTTTACCAATTATCCAGTTAGATTTTAAAGGGGTGTCTTTCTTCTTTTTTAAAAACTAGCGTTTTTGTTGCCTAAAAAACTTGTAATATCAAGGGCTCATAGCAATCATTCAAGTATGCCTGCTGGCTACAGGACAATATTTAAATGTAAATCTGGAGGGAGATTATATTTATATGACTCAACTATTTCGTAGAAAAAGTATTTCTGAAGCAACGGAACTGGCAGAGCTGAAAGAATATAAATTAAAGCGGGATCTAAATATGCTGGAACTCTTTTTTCTAGTAATAGGAGCGACCATCGGTGCCGGTATTTTTGTACTCCCGGGTGTAGCCGCTGCCAAATATGCCGGGCCAGCAGTCAGTATATCGTTTTTACTGGGAGGTTTAGTATGTATCTGTGTAGGTCTGTGCTATGTTGAATTTGCCTCTATGGTCCCGGTTGCTGGCAGTGCTTATACTTATGCTTACCTTGCGTTAGGTGAAATTTTTGCCTGGATTGTCGGCTGGGATTTGCTCTTTGAATTTACTGCCGTAACTAGTACCGTATCGGTAGGCTGGTCTGGTTATTTTGTAGAATTTTTAAGGGGTTTCGGGATCCACCTCCCCAAAATAATTACTACGGATATCGCCCATGGTGGTATCGTAAATGCCCCGGCGATAATAGCTATTTTACTTGTAACTTCTATTGTCTATAGCGGTATAAGGGAAGCAGGAAAAATAAATGTCTATTTAAGTCTAGGTAAACTGTGCGCCCTGGCCCTTTTCTTGGTACTGGCGATTCCCTTTATTAAGCCGGTAAACTGGCACCCATTTCTTCCTTTTGGGTGGAAAGGAGTAATGACCGGCGCCGCCCTTACCTTTTTCGCCTTTACAGGCTTTGATGGTGTAACCACAGTTACTGAGGAAACAAAAAATCCCCAACGGGATGTCCCAATAGCTCTCATTTTAGGATTGGGGTTTATCACTATTCTTTATATTGTTGTTAGCGCCGTACTAACGGGGGTTGTTCCTTATACCAGGCTAGACGTCCCTGATCCCGCAGCCTTTGCCCTCGTGTCAATAGGTAAAAGCTGGGGTGGAGGAATCATTGCCATTGCAGCTATTTTTGGGCTATTTACAGTCATGATGGGCAATGGTTTAAGTGCCACCCGGATTCTTTTCGCCATGAGTCGCGACGGACTTCTACCACCTATATTTTCCCGGGTACACAAAAAAAGGCGAACCCCCTATATTGCCACCTTGACTATATTTTCAGTAGCTCTTATTGGTGGCGGCTTCCTCTCTATCGGCGAGCTGGCTGAACTGGCAAATATCGGAGGCCTGACCGCTTTTACCCTTACGGCTATCAGTACCCTGGTAATGCGGTACACTCAACCTGAGGCCAGCCGTCCCTTTAAAGTACCGGCCATCTGGGTGGTAGCACCGTTTGGCGCAGTGGGTGGAATTGCTCTCATTAGCAGCTTGCCACCGGTCACCTTTGTCCGCTTCGGTATCTGGATGATAATAGGCCTCGTCATTTACTTCAGCTATGGAAGAAAATTTTCCAAAGCTGACATTGGAGGATAGAATTCCTAATCCATAATCCTCTTCTCGCCGCTAATGGCCTGGAGGGGCTTGAGGTCCATGGTCACCTCCAGGGTGCCGGCGAAGTCGCCTTTTTCGTCCCGGACGGCAAAATACTGGATATAAACATACTTATCTCCCAGGTGCAGCCAGAAGGCCTCCCGGTCTTTACGCCCGCTCTTGAAGTCGGCGATGATTTTCTCCACCACCTGGACGCTGGCCGGGGGATGACAGTTTTCCACCCGGCGACCGATGACCGCCCGGCTGCGGGTAAAGACGCGCTCCCTGGTATTGGAAAAATACTTGACCACATTATTCTTATCAACAAAGGTTATATCTACCGGCAGGTGATCAAAGATCAGGCTAATCTCCCGGGGCGTCAGGATACCGGTAGCAAACCTGATGTATCCCCTGGTTTCCTCGCCGGCGACGGTCTCTTCCTGGTCAGGTTTGACCTGCGCTGGCCGCCACTCTTCCCGGGGCTCGATGAGGCAGTACCCGATACTGGCGCTGTCAAGCATGATCCGGTACCACTCGTCCTCGGTCAGGGTCTCCAGGGCCATGGGGAAGAGGATCCTTTCTTCTTTAAAAATCATTTCCTTGATCTTAGCCAGGGCGGCTTCCGTTCTGGCAATGAGTTCTTCTTTTTTATCCGGTACGTAATTGACGGCCAGGTCCCGCGCTCCCTTTAAGAGGTCGCGAATCTCGTCGTCTACGCCCCACATGACCTTGGGCGGACCCACGATCTGGTACTTCTCCAGATAGGGGAAGAGGAGATTCTCCTTGCGGCTATAATGCTTGTCAATATCCTGGAGGAGATTCAGTTTTTCCGCCAGCTTTAAGGCCAGGTCTTTTTCAGCGTCCGGGTTCGCCCGGCGCAATTCAGCCAGAAGCGGTTGAATCCCTCTAAGCATTAAATCTTCCAGGGCCCGGTTTTCTTCTTTAAAAGTGCGCACCGGGTGACCGGGGATGGTTTCCGGCTGCGGCGCCCTTTCTAATGAGTCTTTAAAGACCGCCGCGTGGACGTCGCAGAGGCGCTGGACCTCCTCCACCGGCAGTCCTTCGTTGATCAGGGCCTGCTCCATGAGGGAGATCTCCGCCGGGGCCACATCCTTGATCAGTTCGTTAAACCTGGCCTTCACTTCCTCCACGCTTTTGCCCCGGTGCAATTCCCGGATAATCTCTTTTAAGGCTTCTTTACGGTAATCCTGGTTGTTGAGCAGTTCGGTCATGGCCACACCTCCAAGTATTTATTAGTATGCCCCTGTCTAAAAATAATTTCCCACTTTGTGCTGCCAGTTATTTAACTCACAATTTGGCAAGCCCTGCCGCAAGCAATTATTCCCGGGCCGGATGAGACAATTCGGCCCGGTGGGCGCTCTAACTTAAAGCCCCCGGGGTACGGGGGCTTTCGCTATATTAACTACAGTTTTACTGCCAGGGTGCGCACCAGGGCGGCGGCCGCCTCAGCCCTGGTGACCTGGTGGCCTGGTTCAAAGGTAGAACCATTACCCTTAAGGATACCCAGGCCCCAGGCCAGGGTTACATAACCGGGAGAATCAGGTGACAGGGAACCGGCGTCGGTATAGGGCACCCGGTAAATCCCCTCCAGCCGGGCGACATGGTCCAGGTTGAGGAAGCGGATCATGAGCTTCGCCAGGGTCCCCCGGGTGATGCAAGCGCCGGGCAGCAGGTCTTCCTTCAACCAGCCCTGATCCCGGGCCTGTTTGAGGACCTCCGCGTCCGGGAGATCGATATTGCCCCGGACGCCGTTTTTAGCCATAAGCATGGCCCGCAAGAGGGAGACAGCAGTTATCTTTTCATCGGGATGAAAAGCGACACCGTACTCGCCGAAGAGGCCGGCCTGGCCCAGGAGGGTGATCTCCCTTTCCGCGAAGTTGCCGGCAATATCGTTGAAGTGATAGGGACGGGGAGCCTGGTTCAAGGGGTTTCCCTGCCAGTCCAGGGGCTGGCCGGTCCTGGCGTCGACCATGGCGGCCGCACTGGTTCCCGGAGCCGCCAGGGGCTGGTAGACCAGGTGTACTTCCCCGGGGCCGGCGGGGCCGAAAATCTGGATATAAGTCAGGGTCAGGGGCCGGGACTTCAGAAAGGCCTCGATGGCCTGAGACGCTGACATTAAATTATCCGGTGCGGGAAAATCAAATTGGCCCCACTTGAGGTTATAACTGACAATGCGTTTGCCCACTGTATCCACCATGACGCTGATGCCGTTGGCCGGGAAGGGGATGCCGTTGACCAGGCGGCGGTAGTAGAAGTACTGAAGGGGCGGATTCTGCCCTTCTTTCAAGGGGATGGGGCGGTGGCCATAACTGGCGTTTTCCTCCAGTTGCACTGCCTGGAAGCGCCCCGGCTGCACCCGGCGCAGGAAATCTTCCACCATTTGCTGCGCTCCCCGGCGATCCAGTTGCCCCTGCTCCTGGCCGGAGGACTGGTGAGGTAGATCGAAACCCAGGAGCTCCCCGGTAGTGGCGTCGACCCTGGCGTTCAGATAATTAATCTGGCCGGTATCAGGTTTACTGCTGTTCCAGGAAAGATTCCAGACGCGGGTTTCAGGTTCTTGCCAGTCGACGGTCAGGGTAGCGCTATTTAAAGTCAGGCCGGCAGGAATGGTTATCCATTTCTTGACGGCAGCGACGGCGGCATCCTGGCTGATTAGTTTGGCCGTTTTCTCAATCTCCTTTATTTCCTCGGGACTCAACGGCTTGCTTGTATCCGTGGAGGTGGCACTGTCACGCAGCTTCTTGACGTCTCCCGTATCCCCTGCTCCGCCCCGGAACCACTGGCTCTCATCCAGTACCAGGGGCTCGCCCTTGAGGGCGTCAATCAAACCGCCGGAGGGATGGTTGAGGATATAGACCAGTTGCGGCTTTTGTTTCCCACCGGCAGCCACCAGGGGCCCGCGGGTGGGCGGGTAATAATATTGGAGTTCCAGAACCCCGGCCTTTGTAAAGACCTCCCGCGCCTTTGCCGGGGGGATCGCTCCGGTGGCAGCGGGGAATTCGGCTGCGGTCCAGTTGAGGTTATAACTGACCACCCGGCCGTCGTCACCGCGGACGCTGATGTTGACACCGTTTTCAGGAAAGGGAACGCCCTTCACCAGACGCTGCCAGCGAAAGCTATAAATCACAGAACTGGTGTTGTTGAGGGGGATGACCTGGCCGGTATCGGCTACCGGTTGCAGGTCGGCCAGGTGGCTGGCGGCCAGGCGCTTGAGGAGAGCCTCCGCCACCTGCCGGGCCTTGTCAGCCGAAATGGCAGGCACCTGTAAACCAGGACCGGACGTTTCCCGTGACTGCCACAAATTGAAATCAAGGACCTCGCCCGTTACTGCATCTACCTGGGCGTTCAAGCTGCCCCCGGCCTCGTTGTTGCCGGCGTTCCAGCTCAAGGACCAGATCGCCCGCCCGTTGTAAGTGTTATAACTGGATGTAAAGTTAGTAAACTCCCCGGGGATACTAAAATTGTCCTTCACCGTGCGGATGGCCTGCTCCAGGGAGACCGCCGGCTTATCGCCGGCCCAAACCCCGCCGGGAAAGAGGGTCATCAGGAGCATAACCACCAGGCTCCAGCCGAGTAAACTTTTCCTGAACCTGTCCACTGCACTCATTCCTCCTTTTTTTAGCAACCTTTTCCTTCAACAGGTGGCGCTGGCTTTCCATCCCTCCCTCCTTTCCAGTTCTTCCCTGGTCTTTACCTTTATATAGACGCCGGGAGGCGCGTTAAAGTTCCGCCGCTGGCAAAAATCTCCCCGCCCGTATATATTAATCTCGAAGGCATCAATATGCCGGGCAGGTCCTTATGTTATGGGTATAATAAAAATAACCCGGGGGCTGAACCGGGTTATCCGAGCCTTAGTGGGGGGAGTACCTTTGTTTGTCTTTTTCTTACATGCCGTAGTATCCATCCTGGCCATCCTCAATCCTATTGGTAACCTGCCCATCTTCCTTTCCCTGGTCGAAGGGGAGACAACGGCCGATCAAATCGCCACCGCCAGAAGGGCTACCCTGGCCGCTTTCGGCTTCCTAACACTCTTTGCCCTCCTGGGTAATAATATCCTCCTCTTCTTCGGCATCACCCTGGCTGCCTTCCGGGTCGCCGGCAGTATTATCCTGTTCGGCATCGGCTATAAAATCCTCCAGGGCCGAAATATTCACAGCCGCAGCCTGGCGCCGGATATCCATGAAGACATTATGGACCGGGACGATGTAGCCATCACTCCCCTGGCCACCCCTATCCTTGCCGGTCCTGGTTCCATCACCACCGTCATGCTCCTGGTCGGCTCCGAGTGGCAGCTCCGGACCACCCTCCTGACCGTCGCTGCTATAGCCGTCGTCACCATGGGCACCTACTTAATCTTTCGTTACGCCACCCTTATTACCCGTCACCTGGGACCCATGGAGATGAGTATCATCAGCCGCGTCATGGGCTTCCTCCTGGCAGTGATCGCCGTCCAGATGGGCGCTTCCGGCCTGCTGGAACTCTTCCCGGGACTGGGAAGGTGAACCTACCCCTCCCTCCTGCCCCGGTGCCGGTTTACCAGAGTGGCCCGGTACCGGGCCAGGTCATAGCGCCCCCCCAGGGGCAGGGGTTGTTCCCGGTCTCCGGGTACGGCAGGGGCGAAGCGCCACAGGCGGGCTATTACCGGGGTCCGTTCCGGCCAGGGGGTACGGCGATACTGGTTGTAAACCTCCCGGTAGACGTCAGCCGTGCGCCGGGCGATATTTTCCCAGTCATAAACCTCCGTTACCAGGCGGCGGCCGTTGGCGCTGAGCTTCTCGGCCAGGGCGTCATCCTGCAGGACCGCCAGGATGTTGTCGGCCAGGGAACCGGCGTTACCCGGGTAAGCCCGCATACCATCTACACCGTGGGTGATTATCTCCGCCAGTCCGCCTGTTTCGCTGGCCACCACCGGCGTCCCGGCGGCCATGGCCTCCAGGGCGACGATACCAAAGGGCTCGTAAAGGCTGGGGAAGACAGCCACCCTGGCGGCCCGGTAGAGCTGGTTGCGGGTTCTGTCGTCAATATAGCCGGCAAAACAGACCTTGTGGTCGATCCCCAGTTCCCGGGCCCGGTTCTGGAGCTGGCTATCCATGGGGCCCTGGCCGGCAACCACCAGTTTGGCTTCCGGGCAGGCGGAGAGGATGCGAGGCATGGCCTCCAGGAGCACCTGGACTCCCTTTTCGATTACCAGGCGGCCGACAAAGAAGAGGATTTTCTCGTGGGGCGCGGCGTAACGCCGCCGGACCTCCGGGTCGACTGTACCGGCCCGGAACTTTTTACTATACACCCCGTTGGGGATAATGGTAATCTTGTCAGCCGGCAGCTGGAACAACCCCTGGACCTCCTGGCGCATATGCCGGCTGCAGACAATGACCCGCCAGGCTTCGTAGGTCAGCCACCATTCGACGCTGTTAATGTAGCGCTGCAGGTCGTTGTGGAGGCCGCGGTTGCGGCCCGCCTCGGTGGCGTGGATGGTGGCGATGAGGGGTAAGTGATGGGCGTGCTTCAAAGCCCGGCCGGTAAAGGCCACCAGCCAGTCGTGGGCGTGGATAATCTGGAAGGGGCCGTACCGGCGCATGAGGATCATAGCCTCTTCCATAAAGCGGGCGTTAAGTTGCAGTACCCAGACGAGAAAATCAGGGGGATGAACGGGGTAGGCCTCCACCCGGTGGACGGTCAACCCGTTCTCCCGGCTCTCGAAAGCTTCTCCGGGCCGGCCAATAGTCAGGACGTGGACATCATGGCGGGCCGCCAGGGAGATAGCCAGATCCTCCACATGGCGGGCCAGGCCGCCGACACTCTGGGGGGGGTACTCCCAGGAAAGCATCAAGATCCGCATAACCTGCCACCTTCATTAAGCATCTCTCTGTTATTCTGGCATTGGCGGCCGGCTTTAATACTTCCAAACAAGCTTCCCGTCGAAGAAGCTGGCAACCGGGGGACGGCCGTAGCGCATAATTCCTGCCCTATAGATAAAACATAGTAACAAGTTGCTAATTTGGAGGTTCCAGCATGCCTGAATTACGCCAGGACCCGGTGAGCCAGCGCTGGGTGATCATCGCCACCGAACGGGCCAAAAGGCCTTCGGACTTCAAGGCTCCGTATCAAGAAAAGAGTGGCAGCACCGGCTGTCCCTTCTGCCCCGGCCATGAAAGAGAAACCCCGCCGGAGGTTCTGGCCTTCAGGGCCGCCGGCACCGCCCCCGATACCCCCGGCTGGCAGGTACGGGTGGTCCCCAATAAATTCGCCGCCCTGGCCCCCGGCGACGACGTAACCACAGAAAATAGCGGTTTATACCGGTCCATGAACGGCACCGGCGCCCACGAAGTCATCATCGAGGGTCCCGATCACAACACCTTTTTCCCCGATATGGCCCCGGATCATGCCGTCCAGGTCTTTAAGGCCTGGCGCCAGCGCTACCTGCAACTGAGCCGGGATAAGAAACTGCAATATATCCAGTTCTTTAAAAACCATGGCCGCACGGCCGGAGCCTCCCTGGAGCACCCCCACAGCCAGTTAATCGCCACTCCCCTGGTACCGGTTACCGTCAGCCAGGAAATGGATAGATTTAAGTCCTACTGGCAGGAACAAGAGAGCTGCCTCCTCTGCGATGTCGTAGAAGCTGAACTGGAAGCCGGGGCCAGGGTCACCGGCTTCAATAGTGAGTTCCTGGCCTTTTGTCCCTTTGCCTCGCGTTTTCCCATGGAGACCTGGATCGTACCCCGCAGGCACCAGGCCGGCTTCGGCGACTGTGACGACGTGCAGCTGGAGCAACTGGCTGCCATCCTCCAGGAAACCCTGGTCCGGCTGAAAAAGGCGGCCGATGACCCGCCCTTTAACCTGGTCCTGCATACGGCCCCCCTGCATCAGGAAGACGTAATCTATCACTGGTATTTGGAACTATTGCCCCGGCTGGCTATCGTCGCCGGGTTTGAGTGGGGAACAGGCATGTATATCAACCCCACCCCGCCGGAAATTGCGGCCCAGTCTCTCAATGAAATTAAACTGGATCAGGAGGGACCGGCTGAAGCTAACCGCAGGGAGCAGCCGTGAACAGGCGAACCGGTAAAAATAACGCAAGGCAGAAAATTTTTCGCCCCCACTTCCTGCATCCCAGATAGGAGGAAGCGCGATGAACAAACCCTTGAAGATCTTGCTGGTTTCTCCCGAGGTAGCACCCCTAGCCAAAACCGGCGGCCTGGCTGATGTGGCCGGTAGCCTGCCCAAAGTCCTGGCGGCCAGGGGCCATGAGGTCAGGGTAGTCATGCCCCGTTACCGCCAGGTCAAGGAGGTTGACTACCTCACCGATCTGCCGGTAGAAATGGACGGCAGCCTGGAGACAGCCATCATTCGCCTGGGGAAGCTGCCCGGGGAAGCCCGGATCCCGGTATACCTGATCGACAACTACAAGTTTTTCTACCGTGACGGCATGTACGGTTACGACGACGACGCCGCCCGGTTCAACTTCTTCTGCAAGGCCGTGCTGTCCATGCTGCCCTGGCTGGAGTTTCAGCCGGATATCATCCATTGTAACGACTGGCAGACCGGTCCCATACCCCTGTTCCTCAAAGTAAAGCACGAGGACAACCCCTTTTACCGGGAGACAGCTACCATCTATACCATCCATAACCTGCAGTACCAGGGTACCTTTCCCCGCAGCATCCTCAAGACCATGGCCCTCGGCGAGGAATTCTTTGTCCCGGAACGCCTGGAGTTTTTCGGCCAGGTCAGCTATATGAAGGCCGGGATCCTGTACGCCGACCTGGTCAACACCGTCAGCAAGAAATACGCCCTGGAAATCCAGACGCCGGAGTACGGGGAGCGCCTAGACGGCCTGCTCCGTAAAAGGGCAGCCGACCTGAGGGGCATCCTGAACGGCATTGACTACGAGGAGTTCGACCCGGCCACCGACCGGCGCCTGGCAGTCAATTACGACGCCGATCACCTGGAGAAGAAAGGGGAAAACAAGGCGCACCTGCAGCGGGAGATGGAACTGCCCGTCAGGGACGTCCCCGTCCTGGGCCTGATCTCCCGGCTGGTGAACCAGAAGGGTCTGGACCTTCTGGCCGCTATCCTGGACCCCCTACTGCAACAGGACCTGCAGTTCGTCCTCCTGGGCAGCGGCGAGGACTACTACCAGCAGCTTTTCTCCCGCTACAAGGTAAAATATCGCGATAAAATGGCCGTGAAAATCGGTTTTGACCCGGTCCTGGCCCAGCACATCTACGCCGGGTGCGATATTTTCTTGATGCCCTCCCGGTTCGAGCCCTGCGGCCTGGGGCAGATGATCAGCCTGCGCTACGGTGCCGTCCCGGTGGTCCGGGCAACCGGCGGCCTGGAGGATACTATTAAAGACTTGCAACAGTACCCGGGCGTGGGTAACGGCTTTTCCTTCCGGGATTACCAGCCCCAGGCCCTCCTGGATACCATCAACCGCGCCCTCTACGTCTACCGCCATGAACCCGGAGAATGGCGCCAACTGATGAGCCGGGGCATGGCCGCCGATTTCTCCTGGAGCGCCTCGGCCGGTCACTATGAGGAAATGTACCGCGAGGCCCTGGACAAGAGGCGGGCCGCCATGTTTAAAGTAGGGTAAAATTACAAAACCCCGGGATATCGGGACTCCGGGGAAGCTAATAATTAACCCCTTGCATTTTTCGGCAAGGGGTTAATTGCTAACGCCGGCCAGGGCGCTCGCCGTTATGGATCTCAAAGCTCCAGTTGAGACCGTTGTTGTTATCCCAGTTATTGGCGCTGTCTTTAAAGCAGATATTCAGGCGACTGGTATCTACCACCCGGATGTTTTTCACCCAGCCGTAGCCGGTGCGCTCCATGCGGTAATCGCAGACATTCTGCCAGTTATTGGCGTCGCCGTAACCGGTGTGCAGCCACACCTGGTCGGCGCCGCAGGCATCCAGGAGGCCGTGGTAGAGGATTGTAACTTCATCGCCTGCGGTGATGGGTACGGGGTCGACCACCACCCCGCCGGGGTATTCGGCCGCCCGCATCTGCTCCAATCTGGTGCCCTCGTCGCTAACAAAACGGCTGCGGTTTTTATCGCCCAAGGTGATTACCTCCCAGGGAAAATTTCTATAGCTTATCTTTCCCTGGAGCCGGGCCTAGCTATACGGTGGCCGCCTTTTTCCGGGCTTCCTGGTAATCCTCATAGATGTGGGCCAGTTCCTTATCAAAGAGGGGCCGCTTGAGTTCCACCGCCAGGGCACGCACCCTGGCCAGGATAGCTGCGGCGTCTGCTTCTTCCAGGTGCACGCCGTACTCGGCAAACTTGGCCTTAATGGCCGCCGTGCCCGAGTGCTTGCCGATGACAATCTGCCGCTCCAGGCCGACTTCTTCCGGCGTCATAACTTCGTAGGTGCGCGGGTCCTTCAGGGCGCCGTCGGCATGAATACCGGACTCGTGGGCAAACATATTGCTGCCCACAACGGCTTTCCAGGCCGGTAGTTGCCGGCGTGCCGCCAGGGAAACGTACTCGGCCAGCTCGCGGAACTGCTCGGTTTTGAACTTCAAGTCGATATTGTCCAGGTATTTCAGGGCCATGACCACTTCCTCCAGGGCGGCGTTGCCGGCCCGTTCGCCCAGGCCCACCACCGTCACCCCTGCGTACCTGGCCCCGGCGCGGAGGCCGGCCAGGGTATTGGCCGTAGCCATGCCGAAGTCGTTGTGCATGTGCATCTCTACATCCAGGCCCACTTCTTCGCGCAACCATTTTATTTTTTCATAAGTGCTGAAGGGATCCATAATGCCGACCGTGTCGCAGAAGCGCAGGCGGTCGGCGCCGGCCTCCCGGGCGGCCCGGGCAAACTGCAATAAATAATCGGGGTCGGTGCGGCTGGCGTCCTCGGCATTGACGGAGACGTAGAGGTTATGCTTCTTGGCGAACTCGCAGGCCCGGGACATGGACTCAATGACCTTTTCCCTGGTGCTGCGCAGTTTGTGTTCGATGTGGATATCAGAAGTAGAAATGGAGATGGCCACGGCATCGCAGCCACAATCGAGGGAATGCCGGACATCGTCAATGACGGCCCGGTTCCAGCCCATGATACTCGCCCGCAAACCGGCATCGACAATCTCCTTGATGACCCTTTTCTCATCGCCGCCCATGACCGGGACCCCGGCTTCAATTTGATCGACACCGATAGCGTCCAGCATCTTGGCGATGCGCAATTTTTCACTGTTGGCAAAGACCACCCCGGCTGTTTGCTCGCCGTCCCGGAGGGTGGTATCGACGATTTTAATCTGCCCGCCCATCTTTTCACCCCTTTGTGAAGGCTTTACACCGGCGTATTCTAGATGTATTCCGCAAAAAAATAATGTTTCCTGCCCGGTATCAGCGAGAATCCAGTATACTTCACCGTCTCTTGAGCCAGCCGGCGGCGTATTTCGCCTTTTGCCCTCCCGGTGCTCCAGGAGGATGGCCTCGTCCACGGCCATGCTGGTGCAGGGAACGGCAAACAGGTATCTCATAGCCGCCAGGTATCACCCGGCATAGATCTACCTCCACATCCGAAGAAATATAATCCCCATTAAAAACCTCCCGAGGGGACTAATCTTAAATATTTACCCCGATATTGACATACTGCTCCCACAATGCTATCCTGTAAACAGATAGAAAAATATGTAAGAATATTACAGGTGTTGAAAATGCCAGAAAGAAGTACTGACTGGATACGGCAAGCAGAAGCAGACTTAAGGCACGCCATTAATTCGTTTAACGCCAGGGATTTTGAATGGTCCTGTTTTGCCGCCCAGCAGGCGGCAGAAAAAGCAGTAAAGGCATTATTTCAAAAACTGCATCTTGATGCCTGGGGGCATACCGTATCGGTTTTACTATCAAATCTGCCTGCGGAAATTGCCGTGGCTGAAGATTTGATTGAGAAAGCCAAGGTCATCGACAAGCATTATATTCCGGCCCGCTATCCGAACGGCTTCGAAACCGGGGCGCCAACCGATTTTTACACTGCCGGGGAGGCCGATACCGCCATAAAGATTGCAGGTGAAATTATTGAGTTCTGTAAGGGTCATCTCCGTTGACGAGAATGCTGTCAGAAATGCCCTGGAAGACCTGGCGGCAAAGCTGAAGTCAAGGCCGGAGGTGCTGTCTGTTTACCTCTGCGGTTCATGGTCCAGGGGGGACTACACCCCTTATAGCGACATCGACCTCTTGATCCTGGTTACAAATGACAGTAGAAAACCCTGGGAGAGAGTGCCGGATTATTTGCCTGGCAAATTTCCCGTGGGGCTGGACCTTTTTGTGTACACTCCCGGCGAGCTTAAAAAAAGCCGCTTTGCCCGGGAGCTTTTAAAAAATGCCGTCCAACTCTAGCCTTAATATACACTCCCTATGTTTATGATTTTCCTAATAAGTAACAATGAAGCCGGCAGCCACTGACCTGCCGGCTTTGTATTTGTATTCGCCTACTTTCCCCGCCAGCGTAAAACCGGGTTCCTGGCCGCACCTTCCTCGTCCAGGCGCCGTGCCGGGGTGTTATGGGGCGCTAGGTCCGGATTGGCGATTGCTTCTTTGTTGATAGCTATCAGGGCATCGCCGAAGGCGTCCAGGGTTTCCTTCGGCTCTGTTTCCGTCGGTTCAAGCATCATGGCCTCGTGGACCATGAGGGGGAAGTAGATGGTCGGCGTTATTTTCATCCTTCTGCTGGTGCCGCGCCATGGGTATGGGTGTCCCTGATCCCCATTTGCCGGGCCAGTTTCCTGGCGGTGGGACAGGCGGCTATCCCGCCGGCACCCGTCTCCCGCAATTCCGGCGGCAGGGCGCGGCCGACCTGGACCATGGCCGCGACTATTTCATCAAAAGGTATATAGCACTGGACGCCGGCCAGGGCAATGTCGGCCGCCACCAGGGCGTGGGCCGCGCCCGTGGCGTTCCGTATGACGCAGGGGATCTCCACCAGGCCGCCCACGGGGTCGCAGACCAGGCCCATCAGGCCCTGCAGGGCGACCCCGGCGGCGTTGGCGGCCTGGACCGCATCTCCTCCGGTCATTTCTACGGCCGCTGCCGCCGCCATGGCGGCGGCTACCCCGATCTCGGCCTGGCACCCCAGGGCGGCCCCCGAAAGGGAGGCCTGCCCGGCGGCCACCATGCCGATACCGGCGGCCGCAAAGAGACCATCGATAAGCAGGTCTTCCTCCAGGCCCTTTTCCGCTTCCAGGGCCAGCAGGACCCCTGGCAGGATGCCGCAGGAGCCCGCCGTCGGCGCGGCTACCACCCGTCCCATGGATGCGTTGACCTCGGCTATGGCCATGGCCAGGGCAATGGCCCGGGCGGTGGTGGTGGCGCAGAGGCTCTGCCCTGCCAGGCGCCTTTCCTCCAGGAGCTTACCGCCCCCGCCTACCAGGCCGCTGGGGGAACTGAGGTCTTCATGTAAACCCTTCCGGGCCGCCGCCCGCATGATCGCCAGCCTCTCACCCATCGCCCGGCGAACCTCTTCGCGGCTCTTACCCTCCAGGTCTTCCTGGTAGCGGAGGACTACCCCGGCCAGGGTCAGCCCTTCATCCGCGGCTATCCGCAGGAGTTCAGCCATGCTCTGGAAATTATACCGGGTCAATCTGGATCACCCGCTCCATCATTGGTAGGGCCCGCATGGCCGGCACCAGCCCCGGGGGAATTGCCTGGTCGGTTTCTACGACCATCAGGGCCTGTTCACCTGCTTCCCGGCGGGAAACTCGCATGCCGGCAATATTTACTCCCACCCCGGCCAGCAAAGCGGCCACCGCCGCTATTACCCCCGGCCGGTCGGGGTAGGCTGCCACCAGGGTCGGCAGGTCCCCGTATATTTCCACCTCAAAGGCATCAATCTTTTTAATTACTACCTGGGCTCCACCCAGGGAGGAGGCCTCCACCCGGACTTTCCCTTCCCGGCCCTCCAGGTTTAACTGCACAGAGTTGGGGTGGACGTCCCCCAGGTCTTTCTCGCCGAAGGTGACCTCCAGCCCCTCCCGTGGGGCCAGCTCCAGGGCTTCCCTGACCCTTTCGTCGGCAACATCGAAACCCAGGAGCCCGGCTACCAGGGCCCGGTCGGTGCCGTGGCCGCGGACAGTGCAGGCGAAGGAGCCGTGGAGAAGGATCTCGGCCCGCACGGGCTGTTCACCCAGGATGGCCCGGGCCAGGCGGCCGATACGCACCGCCCCGGCGGTATGGGAACTGGAGGGCCCGATCATTACCGGGCCGATGATTTGAAAGGCATCCACACTGGTCCCCCCCGTGGCCGGGTTATATCCTCCTGAACTCTATCTCCACCAAACCGGCAGTAAAACCGTTCACCCGGTGCCACCGCCTATATTATACCCCGCCCTCCATCAGGCATGGTTTTATTCCTCCCGGAGCACCGCCAGCCTTATTGCACGATTTTAACCTGTACTCCTTACCCGGCGACAACCTCCGTCCCGGAGCGGCCGGCCACTGCCTGGGCGGCCCGGGCCAGGGAACCGATAATGGCTTTCTCGCCCCCAGCTTCGATAAAGGCCACGGCTGCTTCTACCTTGGGGCCCATACTGCCGGGCGGGAACTGGCCCTCGGCCAGGTAGCGGCGGGCTTCGCTGACAGTCAATCTTTCTACCTCCCGCTGGGTGGGCAGCCCGTAGTCCAGGCAGACCCGCTCCACGTCCGTGAGCAAGAAAAGGACCTCGGCCTCTACCTGGCTGGCCAGGATGGTAGCCGCGCGGTCCTTATCAATCACAGCCTCGACGCCGGCCAGGCTGCCGTCGTCCCGGCGTACCACCGGGATGCCGCCGCCCCCGGCGGCTACTACGATAATGCCCGCCCGGATGAGGGCCTTGATGGCTTCCCGCTCGATTATCTCCAGCGGTCTGGGCGAGGGGACCACCCGTCGCCAGCCGCGGTGGCTGTCTTCCACCATCCTGTAGCCCCGTTCCTGCATCAATTTTGCGGCTTCTTCCTGGCTGTAAAAGGGACCCACCGGCTTGGTGGGGTTCTGGAAGGCCGGGTCGTCGGCGGCAACCACCACCTGGGTAACTATGGAGGCCACCGGTACCTTTAACCCGCGGCAGGCCAGTTCATAACCCAGAGCCTGTTGAATAGCGTAACCGATGGATCCCTGGGTGTTGGACACCAGGACGTCCAGGGGCATGGCCGGGACAATATCTTTGGCTATTTCGTTTTTTATTAGCATATTACCCACCTGGGGACCATTCCCGTGGGTCAAAACCAGGCGATACCCCTCGCGGACGAGATCGACCAGCTGCCGGCAGGTGGCCGCGATATTGGCCTTCTGCTCGGCAAAGGTCCCCTTTTCGCCAGGGCGGGTAATGGCGTTACCGCCGAAGGCCATAACTACGGTCCGGGGCATTGCTATCCCTCCATGTAACCACGCTTTACTTTATACCTATTTATTCAATATAAATTTAATTTTTCCTGCCGGGTAGCAAGAAATTTTTAAGTAAAATTAAAAACAGGGGCGCTTTGACCACCCCTGAACCGGTCGCCCTGGTTTCCCCGACCTGTTGTGCCGCCGCTTCATGTTAAAGTCTTTGCCGCCCAAAGCAGGCAGGTACCGCCATTCAATCCCTTAAATGGCGGTACCCCGGTCATGCGGGACCGCCCTTTCAGATAACCTGGCAGTAACTATTTTCAATTCCGGTCGGCGGTTGGCGTCGCCCGGGCGGCACGGATTCTTGTCCTATCCTACAACAGGTACCTGTATTCCTTATATACTGCCAGTATAAGGCCTGCCACCCCTTGCTCCAGGTCCACGTCAGCCCTGCCGGCAGGGTCGAATTTTACCTCCTGCACCCGGCCGTTGAGGCGGACTTTAAAGACAGGTTCCGCGTCGCCCGCTAACAGCAGGAAACCGTTGTTCTGGCTGCCGGCAAAGTCTTCTTCCGTCCAGAAGAGGGTTAATTTATCCCTGTAGGGTGCGCCGTCATAAGGGCAGAAGGTGGCGCAGTTGCCGCATTCGTTGCAGATACCATCTACATGCACTATCTGGTTTTGATCCCGGAAGCCACCATTAAGTGTTTGGATGGCAATGTTGGCCCTGTTGGGGCATACCTCTGTGCAGATATTACAGACAAAACCGCACTCCAGGCAGCGTTGCGGCTCCAGTCCCGGGTCTCCTGCCGCCCCGGCCAGGTTTCCTTTTTTCTGGTTAACCTCCCGGAGCCTCAGTTCCCGGTCAAAGGGCACCGCGCCGGGAATAGGCGCCGCCAGGCCTTCCCGGGTGAGAATCGCCCCGGCCGCTTTACGGCCATCGGCAATGGCCTCAACTATTGTCGCCGGTCCGCGCAGGGCGTCACCGCCGATAAAGACATTGGCCACACTGGTCTCGTTGGTGGCGGGGTCAACGACAATCCTGCCCCCCTCGTCGACGGCGATGCCGTTTTTCTCCAGGAGACTGTAATCCACATCCTGGCCGGTGGCCGCTAAAACGGCGTCGGCAGGAATATCCACGAACTCCCCTGCTTTAGCGACGACTCCCGGCCGTCCCGAGGCATCCGGCGCCCCCAGTTCCACCTGCTGGCAACGGAGGACACCTCCAGACCAGGAGTAAGGGGCGAGGAGCTCTTTGAGGACTACGCCCTCGGCCAGGGCCTCCTGGAGTTCTTCCCTGCTCGCTGGCATATGCTCCCTGGTGCGGCGGTAGATAATAGTGACCTCTTCGACGCCCGGGACCCGCAGGGCCGCCCGGGCGGCATCCATGGCCGTATTGCCGCCGCCGACGACGGCTACCCTTTTACCCAGGCGCACCTCCTGCCTGTCTTCTTTAAACCCGGCCAGGAATTCCACGGCGCCCATGACCCCCTCGCCGCCGGTTTTCAGCTCCAATGGCCTGGACGCCCCCGCCCCGGGAGCCAGGAAGACGTATTTATATCCGGACCTTTGTAACTCAGCCACGGAGATGTCGGGGCTGACGCCCAGCTTAAACTCGACACCCGTTCCCTTAATCAGTTCCAGGTCCCTGGCAATGGCGTCCTCAGAAAGACGGAAATCGGGGATCACATGGGTTATAGTACCGCCCGGTTTCTCCTTTTTATCAAAAATAGTAACCTCCAGGCCGGCCCTGGCCAGGAAGTAACCGGCTGCCAGGCCCGCCGGCCCCGCCCCGATTACGGCCACCCGGGCGGGTCCCTTTCCTTGCGCCGGCCCGCCCCGGGGCCGGGCAGCCAGGAAACCGTTTACGGCCGCCGCCTTCTTCACTTCCCGGATGCGCACCGGTTCGTCGTAATCCAGGCGCGTGCATTTAGCGGCACAGTGCTGGGTACAGATACTGCCGGTGATAAAGGGCAGCGGGTTTTTCTCGATAATAAGCTCGTAGGCCTCGCGGTACCTCTTTTCGCCCACCAGCCGGATGTACTCCGGGATGTCCTGGCCGATGGGGCAGCCAACGGTACAAGGCGCCACGAAGCAGTCCGTCAAGGGTAATTTCTTTGAGAGCTTGCGGCTGGGGACCCCTCGCTTCTCCTTGCGGAAATCGGGGTCCCGGGTGGCGCCCGCCGCCAGGGCGGCCAGTTGCGCCACATCGATAACCTCGCCGGCGGCGCCAGGCATCCGGGCTGCCAGTTCTGCGGCTATTTGCTGCAACCGCAGGTAACCCCCCGGCTTTAAAAGGGTCGTCGCCACTGTCAGGGGCCAGATCCCCGTCGCGAAGATGCGGGAGATGTTAAAGGCGTCGCCACCGCCGGCATAGGAGATCCTCAGGTGGCCGTTAAACTCCCGGGCCAGCCTGGCGGCCAGGTTGATGGTCAGGGCGTACAGTGCCCGGCCTGACAGGTACATCTCCTCCCCGGGGAGTTCGCCCCTGGTTACCTGCACCGGCAATGTGTTGGAGAGCTTGACGCCGAATCCCCGTCCCTGTTCCCGGGCGAATTCCTGCAGCCGCCCGATCAGGGCTACACCGCCGGCGTACTGCAGGTCGTGGCTGAAGGATTCCTCTTTTAACTGGATATAGCTGTAACCCATGCCGGCCAGGGTATCTTTAACAAACTCATAGCCCAGCAGGGTGGGATTCAGCTTGACAAAGGTATGCAGCCCTTTCTCCGCCAGGAGGTAACGGCAGATGGTTTCGATCTCCGCCGGCGGGCAGCCGTGCATGGTTGAAAGGGTGACGGAACTGCAGATGTGGGGGGAGATGCCATCGATAAATTCTGCATCTACTGCTGTAAAACGGTCCACCTCGGCCTGCAGAACCGCCCGGCACTCCTGGAAAATGGCCGTACCCGAGGCGTCCTTCAGGCCCTCGATGAACCGGTCGACTTTGGGTGATTTGATCCCCTTTAAATCATAGCCGACGCTCATATTGAACATGAAGCCGCGCCTGTCCGTGCCCCATAATTCTTTTTGCAAAACATGGAGCAAGAACCAGGCCTTGACATACTCCTCAAAGGCTTCCTCAATGGCCAGTTCGGTTGACCACTCCACGTTGTAGCCTTCATCCGCCGCATTGATACAGGGCTTCGGGATGTCCAGCCGGTCGAGTACCTGGACAGTCTTTAACTCGAAGAACCTGCCGCCGGCCAGGTAGGCCGCGACGATATTCTGGGCCAGCTGGGTATGGGGGCCGGCGGCAGGGCCGATGACGTTTTCCAAATATTCCCCAAATAGTTGCCGGTAAACACCCGGCCGGGCCCGGTAAAATTTTTCCCGCGGCAGGCCAAAAATGCTGTGGAACTTCCGGTTCTCCTCCAGGATCCAGTTCAGGAGCTTTTCAAAGGGTATCGGCCGCATGGCGCCGCTCATGAGTTCTTCCCCCCTGGCAAGGCTCTTTTTAATATATATAAATTCGGGCCAAAATTATTTAATCCTGCTTACCGCCAGGCCTTTTTTAACTACCTTTCCTCCCGGTCATAGGGGATGGACAGGGCCCCCGGCGCCCCTATATGCTTGACGATAGTCTGGCGGGTAGCGACGATCAGGACGATGATCGTTAAGATGTAGGGTAACATTTTTAAGAAGAAGGACGGGATGGCAATCCTGGTCGCCGCCTGGAGGCTGTAGGTCAGGGCGTCAACGCCCCCGAAAAGGTAAGAACCAAGGAGGGCTTTAACCGGATCCCACACGGCGAAGATTACCAGAGCGACGGCAATCCAGCCGCGGCCTGCCGTCATGTTTTCCAGCCAGCTGGGAGCGTAGGCCAGGGAAAGGAAGGCTCCCCCGGCCCCGGCCAGCATACCGCCGATGATCACGTAGATGTAACGCAGGGCAAAGACATTGACCCCCAGGGCGTCGGCCGCCGCCGGGTTTTCCCCCACCGCCCGCAGGTTCAGGCCCGGCCGGGTACGGTAGAAGTAATACCAGAGCACGGGTACCAGGATATAGCTCAGGTAAACCAGGGGATCGTGACGGAAAAAAACGGGGCCGATAAAGGGGATCTGGGAAAGTAGCGGCAGGGCCACCGGTTTGAAGCTCACTGGCAAGGGGATGCCCACATAAGGCTTACCCAGGAAGCCGCTCAAGCCGGTACCAAAGATAGTCAGGGCCAGGCCGGTGACCACCTGGTTGGCCCGCAGGGTTATAGTCAGGACGGCGAAGATTGCCGCCATAGCCCCGGCGGCTACCAGGGCTGCCAGGAAACCCAGCCAGGGGCTGGCGGTCTTGACGGCGACCATAAAACCCGTCACCGCACCGACCAGCATCATGCCCTCCACGCCCAGGTTGAGGACACCGGCCCTTTCAGTGATGATCTCTCCCAGGGCGGCAAAAAGGATGGGCGTGCCGGCGGTAATGGCCGCCGCCAGGATGGCAATCCAGACCGAATTCTCCATGATTACTTACCCTCCTTGCGACCGAAGTGCAACCGGTAACGGGTCAGGATCTCACCGCCAAGGACAAAGAAGAGGATAGCCCCCTGGAGCATTGATACCGTGGCCGCCGGTACCCCGGAAGTCTGGACGCTGTACCCGCCGACAATGAGACCGCCGAAGAGGAGGGAAACCAGGATGATGGTCGCCGGGTGGAGCTTGGCCAGCCAGGCAATGATAATGGCGGTATAGCCGTATCCCGGGGAGATGCCGTGCTGGAGGCGGTGGGTAATGCCGGCCACCTCGCTCATGCCGGCCAGCCCGGCCAGGGCGCCGCTAAGGAGCATGACCAGGATAATATTGCGTTCGATATTCATGCCGGCGTAGCGGGCGGCCCGGGCGCTCTCGCCGATGATCCGGATCTCGTAACCCCACCTGGTGCGCCAGAGGATAATGGCGAGGAGGACGGCCGCCACCAGGGCAAAGATCAGCCCCACGTGCACCCGGGTGCCGGCAATGGTGGGCAACGACGCGGCATCGCTGAAGGGGGCCGTAAGGGGAAAGTTAAAACCCCTGGGGTCCTTCCAGGGACCGTAAACCAGGTAGTCCACCCAGAGGATGGCTACATAGTTGAGCATCAGGGTGGTAATGACCTCGTTGACGCCCCATTTGGCCCGGGGCAGGGCCGGCAGCAATCCCCACAGGGCCCCCATCAAGCCCCCGGCAAGGAACATGGCCGGCAGCATAATGTAGGCCGGTAAATGGGGAAAGGTCAGGGCCACCCAGCTGGCACCAAAGGCGCCCATATAGAACTGGCCTTCAGCGCCGATGTTCCAGAGGAGCATGCGGAAGGCCACCGAAACCCCCAGTCCTGCCAGCATCAGGGGGATAGCCTTGACGATGGTTTCCGAGATACCGTACTTGGAACCGACGGCCCCGTTGAGCATGCTCTGGTAGACCTTCAACGGTTGAAAGCCGGTGGCCGACAGGAAGATGGCCCCGACGGCCAGGGCCAGGATGACGGATATAACGGGAACTACCACGGCCATTAAGCGCGAGGGTTCCAGGCGCTTTTCCCAGGTTAACACGGGTCCAGATCCCGGCCCGGAACTCCGGCTGGTATTCTGGGGTGCGGCTGTAGCTGGCATCAGGCTCCGACCTCCATTCTTTTCGACCCGGCCATCATCAGGCCCAGTTCCTCCACACTGGCCTTTTCAGTGGCCATCAAGCCCATGATCTGGCCTTCATACATTACTGCTATGCGGTCGGCCAGCCGGAAGAGCTCCTCCAGGTCCTCGGAGATGAGGAGGATGGCCGTGCCGGCGGCCCGCTGCTCCAGGAGCAGGCGGTGGACCGTTTCCGTTGCGCCCACATCCAGGCCCCGGGCCGGGTAGACGGCCACCAGCAGGCGCGGCCGGGAGGAAATCTCCCGGGCCAGGAGCAGCCGCTGCAGGTTGCCCCCGGACATCATCTTCACCGGGGCGTCAAGGCCGGCCATCTTGACTTTGAAGTGTTCCACCAATTCGCCGGCCCACTGGCGCGCTGCCTTCCGGCTCATAAGGGTCCTGCCCCAGCGGGGATGGCGGTATTCTTTCAGGAGCAGGTTGTCGACAGCTCCCAGGTTGGGTACCAGGCCCGTACCCAGGCGATCTTCGGGTATATAGCCCACTCCGGCCTGGATTACGCGGCAGGGGTCGCACTGGCCTAGCTTCTTCCCGGAAACGGTAATGGTGCCGCCCTGGCAGGGCCGCAGTCCGGCAATGACCTCGGCCAGCTCCCGCTGGCCGTTGCCGGCCACCCCGGCAATACCAAGGATCTCCCCGGCAAAGACCTCCAGGTTGATTCCCCGCAGGGCCAGCAGGCCCTTATCGTTGAAGGCCTTTAAATCTTTGATCTCCAGGACCTTTTCACCTTTTTTAACTACAGGCTTATCCTCCTGCCAGGCTATCTCCCGGCCGACCATCATCCGGGCCAGTTCCTTTTCGCTGGTATCACCCTTTTTCACCGTGGCCACCGTCCTGCCGCCCCGGAGAATAGTGATGGTATCGGCGGCGTCCATGACTTCCTGGAGCTTATGGGTAATAAAGATTACGGCGCAGCCCTGGGCTGCCATCCTTTTCAAAGTCCGGTAAAGATCCCGGGCTTCCTGGGGAGTCAGGACGGCCGTGGGTTCATCGAGAATCAGGACCCGGGCCTTGCGGTACAGGAGCTTAATAATCTCGACGCGCTGCTGTTCCCCCACTGAAAGCTGCCAGATCCGCGCCTGGGGGTCCACCTGGAGGCCGTATTCTTTAGAAAGGGCGGCTATTTCCCCGGCCAGCCGGTTAATGTTCAGCTTGAGGCCGCCTTTAAGCCCCAGGGCCACATTCTCAGTTACCGTAAAGGGCGCCACCAGCCGGAAGTGCTGGTGGACCATGCCGATGCCCGCCTCAATGGCGTCCCGGGGCGAGCGGAAATTCACCCTCCTGCCGTCCAGGTAGATCTCTCCCCCATCAGGCCGGTACAGGCCCGTAAGGACGCTCATCAGGGTACTTTTTCCCGCCCCGTTCTCCCCCAGCAGGGCGTGTATCTCCCCGGCGTGGACGGCCAGGTTGACCCCCTCGTTGGCCACCACACCCGGAAAAACCTTGGTTATCCCCCGCATCTCAACCAGCGGTACTGCCATGAAATTTTACCTCCCCGGAGGTAGCAACTTAAAAGTAAAACCGCGTCTTATCATCATACATCTACTCATTCGCTACGGCCGGTAAAATTCCTGCCCTTTGCAGTTACTTATAGCTAAATTTTTGACTAATAATTATTATGCTACTTAACCCACGGGCTATGGGAAAGGCCGTGGAAATAAATCCCACGGCCCCCATTTCCAAGAGACCCTTATTTCGGGATTTCACCCTCGACGCCTTCTACAAACCAGTTGAAGCCCAGGATATCTTCCTGGCTCATCTTCTGGCCTTCCTGGACCCGGATCTTGCCGCTCTGGTCCTTAATGGGCCCCTGGAATACGAAGAATTTGCCGTCAATGATCTCCTGTTTCTTCTTCTCTACCAGGTCGCGGACATCCTGGGGCACCATCTTGTTGAAGGGCGCCAGGTCGACGATCCCGTCCTTCATGGTGCCGTAGTATTGCTCCGGTTTCCAGGTGCCGTTCTTGACGGCTTCCACTGTCTTCACATAGTAGGGACCCCAGTTCCAGACGGGCGAAGTCAGGGTGGCGTTGGGGGCGAACTGGCTCATATCGCTGTCATAGCCGATACCGTAGGCGCCCCTCTCCTGGGCTGCCTGTTGTGGGCCCGGGGTATCCTGGTGCTGGGCGATGATATCAGCCCCGGCGTCCAGCAGGCTCAGGGCGGCCTGTTTCTCGGCGGCCGGGTCATACCAGGTATTGGTCCAGACTACCTTGACCTTTACGTTGGGGTTAACCGAGCGCGCCCCCAGGGTAAAGGCGTTGATGCCGCGGATAACCTCCGGGATGGGGTGGGCGGCTACGAAGCCCAGGACGTTCTTCTTGGTCATCTTGCCGGCCACCATACCCGAGAGGTAACGGGCCTCTTCCATGGCGCCGAAGTAAGTACCGACATTCTCCGCCGTCTTGTAGCCGGAACAGTGCATAAAGATGACGTTGGGGTATTTCTTGGCCACGTTGATGACGTAGTCCATGTAGCCAAAGCTGGTGGCAAAAATTATCTTATTACCCTGTTCCGCCAGCTCGGTCAGGACGCGCTCCGCGTCGGCCCCTTCAGGTACGTTCTCCATGTAGGTGGCTTCCACCCAGGGCAGCTTTTCCGCCAGGTATTTCCGGCCCTGGTCGTGGGCCCAGCTCCAGCCCGCATCACCGACCGGACCTACATAAACGAAGGCCACCTTCATTTTCTGGTTTTGATCCTGCCCGCCGCCCGCCGTATTACCCCCGCTTTTACTCTCGCCGGCCGGCTTCTGGCCGCCGCAACCTGCGGCAGCGACAGCCACCGCCAGGGCCAGGAGCAACATCAACAGTACGCGAATGCCTTTCTTCATACTCGCCCGCGGTACCGTAACCGCGGCTCACACCTCCTTGATATTTTTGGGGCTCCTTCCTTCCTTATTTTTACATTATTTATATACCGTGCCCTCACCCCCTTTGCATGAACCATGCCCCGGAGCTAAAAACGAAAAACCGGGTACCTCCTCGGCCACAAAGGAAATAACCCTTCGTAGCCAGGGTGATTCCGGTCACCTGGTAGAATCCCCCAGACCAATCTCCGGGCTTATACGAAGACTCCTAAAAGAAGACTCCCACTTTTATTAATAAAATAATTCGCTGTTCAATCTTAAAATCCTTCCAGGTTCGTAAAAAACGGCCGGATTAAATATGTCTTTTTAAATGTATACTGTATTAAACTTTAATTTTTTAAAGGAGATCACATCTTAATGTCGAATATAAACCCCAATAAAGTAGTACTTAATTTTCGGGGGGATTTATATGGCTAAATGGAACGTCTATGTTACTCGTCCGGTCCCGCAGCCAGCCCTGGATCTCCTGGCCGGGCACTGCGACCTGGAGATCAACCCTGAAGACCGGGTCCTGACCAGGGCTGAATTGCTGGAAAAGGTCCGGGGTCGCGACGGCATCCTCTGCCTCCTGACGGACATCCTGGACGACGAAGTCTTTACCGCCGCTAAAGGGGCCAGGATCTTCGCCAATTTAGCCGTCGGTTTTAACAACGTCGACCTGGAAGCCGCCACCCGGCACGGGATCATGATCACCAATACCCCCGGCGTCCTCACCGAAGCCACCGCCGACATGGCCTGGGCCCTGCTCTTTGCTGTGGCGCGGCGGGTGGTGGAAGGCGATAAGTTTACCCGGGCCGGTAAATTCAAGGGCTGGGGTCCCCTGCTGATGCTCGGCCAGGAAATTACTGGTAAAACCCTGGGCGTCATCGGCGCCGGCCGTATCGGCACCGCCTTTGCCCGCAAAGCCAGGGGCTTTGATATGAAGGTCCTCTACCACGATGTCCAGCCAAGCAAGGCTTTCGAAGAAGCCACCGGCGGTCAATTTGTCGACAAAGAGACCCTCCTCAAGGAAGCTGATTTTGTTTCCCTGCACGTTCCCTTAATGCCTTCGACCACCCACCTCATCAGCACTCCGGAACTAAAACTGATGAAGAAAACAGCAATCCTCATTAATACCTCCCGTGGCCCGGTCGTTGATGAAAAGGCCCTGGTCAAAGCCCTGCGAGAGAAGGAGATCTGGGGCGCCGGCCTGGACGTCTTCGAAAACGAACCGGAACTGGCCCCGGGCCTGGCTGACCTGGAGAATGTTGTTCTCTGCCCCCACATCGCCAGCGCTACCTGGGAAACCCGGACCAATATGGCCTTAATGGCCGCCAACAACCTGCTGGCCGCCCTGCGGGGTGAACTGCCGCCCCAGTGCCTGAACCCCGAGGTTTACTACCGGCAACACGGTGTGAGATAAAGCCATGCCGCCCCGCCGCTTGAGCACCTGAGCGCCAAGTTTATTAGCCGGGATCCACGGAACCCGCCGCCTGTACCCCCGGCCCCTAAAGAACCCGGCATGCAACTAACCAGAGGAGCACCATTTTTACCAGATCCCAATTTTCGCAGGAGGAGAAAGCCCATGTTTGAAAAGATCTTTGCCGACAAAATGGCGGACCTGGGTACCGAAACGGCCTTTATGGTCCTGGCCAAGGCCAAAGCCCTGGAAGCCCGGGGCAAGGAGATCATCCACCTGGAAATCGGCGAACCCGATTTCGCTACCCCCCGGAACATAATCGACGCCGGCATCCGGGCCTTGAATGAAGGTTACACCCATTACACCCCCGCCCCCGGCCTGCCGGAAGTCCGGGCGACCATTGCCGAGTACGCCACCCGGCAGAAGGGCGTTCATTACGACCCGGAAGAAGTCGTCATCGTTCCCGGGGGTAAGCCCATAATGTTCTTTACCATCCTGGCCCTGGTAAACCCCGGCGATGAGGTCATCTACCCCAATCCCGGCTTCCCCATTTATGAATCTGTCATCAACTTCGTCGGCGGCAAGGCAGTTCCCCTGCCCATCCGGGAAGAAAACGACTTCCGCCTGGATGTCGATGAACTGGCACGGCTCATCACCCCCAAAACCAAACTCCTGATCATCAATTCCCCGGCCAACCCCACCGGCGGCGTCCTCACGGCTGAAGATATCGCCCGCATCGCCGACCTGGTCCGGGGTAAGAACATTGTCGTCCTGGCCGATGAGATCTACGACCGCATCGTTTACGACGGGGCCCGTCCGGTATCCATTGCCGCCCAGCCGGGTATGAAGGACTGGACCATTATCCTGGACGGTTTCTCCAAGACCTACGCCATGACCGGTTGGCGGATCGGCTACGGTTTGATGCACCGGGAGCTCGCCGAGCGCATCGCCCAGTTGATGGTCAATTCCAACTCCTGCACCGCCGCCTTTACCCAGAAGGCCGCCCAGGAGGCCCTTACCGGACCACAGGACGCCGCCGAGGCCATGGTAGCCGAATTTAAGAGGCGGCGGGACATTATTGTTGATGGCCTGAACAGCATTCCCGGTATTACCTGCAAGCGACCTGTGGGTTCCTTCTACGTCTTCCCCAACATCAAGGGCCTGGGCCTCTCCAGCCAGGAGCTGGAAGCTTTCCTGATGGAAAAGGCGGGCGTAGCCGCCCTGAGCGGTACGGCCTTCGGCAGATACGGGGAAGGCTACCTGCGTCTCTCCTACGCCAACTCGGTGGAGAACATAGAGAAGGCCCTGGAGAAAATTGCGGCTGCCGTCAAGGAGCTAGGGTAGATTGCCGCCGGGATCCAGGCGGGTTCAAAGCCAGGAGGGCTAAAATTCCCGGCCCCCTGGTTTTTCTTTTTAGGGCGCAAAAAAACGTCTACAGTGAGGGCCCCGTTACCCTGATGTAGACGTCTTTGCCTGCAGTAATAACTTTTTCACCAAGCATCTTTTCGTATCTATTCGACATCGTTCTCTATTTTCCTGCTGGTTGCCCGGGAAAAAGCTTCATTTAAAACCCTGGCCACCAGCACAACCGTCATGTCCTTCCGGTAGGCGCCGGAACCCCGGAGGAGGCTGTCCCTGGGCCGGGCTGCCTCCTTAGCTACGGAAGCCGCCCGGGCAATTGTTTCCGCCGTGGGTTCCCGGCCTACGAGGCTGGCGGCCGCTTCTTCGCACAGGAAGGGCCGGGGCGCCACCGGTGCGATGCAGATGCGCGCCCGGGTGCATATCCCTTCCCTGACCTGCACCCGGGCGGCCACGTTCAGCATGGGCAGGGAGAGGGCGCGCCGGGGCGACAGGCGGGCAAAAGCCGAGGATTCGCCCTCCCCCCACAGGTCCACGGTAAACCTGGTGATAATCTCGCGGCCGGCATCTACCAGGGAGCGGCCAACGCCGGCGTAGAGGTCGGCCACCGGCACCTGGCGTTCCCCCTCCGCTCCCAGGATGGTGGCTACGGCTCCCAGGGCTACCAGGGCCACAGCCGTATCCGCCGCCGGCTGGGCATTGACCACATTGCCGGCCAGGGTGCCGACATTGCGCACCTGGGGGGATCCGACCGCGGCGGCGGCGGCAGCCAGGGCCGGGAGCTTCTCCCGGATAAGGGATGAGGTGGCCACGCGGGTGTGGGTGGCCGCCCCGCCCAGGATAATCTTACCGTTTGCTTCGGTAATTATCTTTAATTCGGGTATCCTGGTAATATCCACCAGAGCAGTAACCTGCCGCCTTTTTTCCTTGAGGTCGATGACCAGGTCAGTACCGCCGGCAATGAGGCGCGCCCCCGGGTTGGCGGCCAGCAGGGCCAGGCAGTCGGCCGGGGAAGTGGCGAAGAGATACTTCTCGGGCATGGAACCCCTCCCCGTTAAAACCGTTCCCAAACCTTCGCTGCCAGTTCCCGGGCCCGGGCGGCGATGGCCGCCTCGTCCAGGTGCAATAAGCGCCGTCCCTGCATGAGCACTTTACCGCCGATAACGGTCGTATCCACCAGGCCGCCGTTGAAGCCGAAAAGGAGGTGGCCGAACCAGTTATCCCCTCCCAGGGGCGTTGGCGCCTGGTAGTCCACCAGGATCACATCGGCATAGGCACCTGGTTCCAGGCGGCCCAGGGGGTGGGGGAAGAACCGGCCTGCGATACGGCGGTTGTTTTCAAAGGCCATGGCCGGGACCTCCACCCAGCCGGCGCCCGGATCGCCGGAGACGAATTTGCGCAGGACGTTGGCGGTCTTCAGGGATTCAAACATATCGCTGGTATAGCCGTCCGTTCCCAGGCCGACGGGGACACCTGCGGCCAGCATGTCACTGACCGGGGCGCAGCCGACGGCATTGCCCATATTTGATTCCGGGTTGTGGACCACCATGGTGCCTGTCTCCTTCAGGATAGTTATCTCCCGGTCTGTCACGTGCACGCAATGGGCGGCGATGGTATTGGGTCCCAGGATGCCGTTAACAGCCAGGCGTTCCACCACCCGCTTCCCCGATTTGGCTAAAGCGTCCTCAACGTCCTGGATCCCCTCAGCCACGTGGATGTGAAAGCCGCTGCCCACCTCCCCTTCGGCCTCCCGGCAGGCCTCCAGGGTGGCGTCGGATAGGGTCAGGGAGGCGTGGAGGCCAAAGGTAGCTGAAATTAAGCCCTCCTTGCCCCGGTATTTCTTTATGGCGGCGATGTTTTCCGCAATCCCCTGCCGCATAATTTCCTCATCGTCGCGATCGGAGACTTCGTAGGCCAGGCAGGTGCGTACCCCCGTCTCCAGGGCGGCCCGGGCGATCATCTCCAGGCTGCCGCTAACGGCATAGGGGCTGGCGTGGTGATCCAGGATGGTGGTGGTACCGCTCTTGATGCAGTCGATCAGGGGCAGGAGGGCGCTGTAGTAAACGTCTTCCAGGGTCAGGGCTTTGTCCAGGCGCCACCACAGGCGCTGGAGGATCTCCAGGAAATTGGTTGGCGGCGGGTCCTTCAGGGCCATGCCCCGGGCAAAGGTGCTGTACAGGTGCATGTGGGTGTTGATCATCCCGGGCATAATGACCATACCGCGGGCGTCCAGCCACCCGGCTGCCGGGTAGCGCGCTTTAAGTTCGGCCGTAGGCCCCACGGCGACGATCAGGTCGCCGTCAATGGCCACCGCCCCGTCTTCCTGGTAGGGTTTGTCCGGCACCAGGGAGAGCAGGCGGCCGTTACCGATAAGAAGCACAGGATCCCCCTCCTTGGGCTTGATCGTTTAAGGCCTTTTCCACGGCCCTGAGGATATTCTGGTAACCGGTGCAGCGGCAGAGATGGCCGGCCAGTTCCCGCTTAATTTCTTCCCGGGTATACTTTTTACCGCTTTCTACCATGGCGGTAGCGGTAAGAACATAGCCGGGCGTGCAGAAGCCGCACTGGATGGCGCCCTCTTCTACAAAGGCCTTTTGTACCCTGGACAGTTCGCCGTTTCTGGCTATGCCCTCTATGGTAACTATCTTTTTCCCTTCCGCCCAAACAGCCAGGTAGATGCAGGAGTCCACCGGGGTACCGTCGATAAGCACGGTGCAGGCGCCGCATTCGCCCACGCCACACCCCTTTTTCACCCCGGTATACCCCAGGCGGTTGCGCAGTACCTCCAGCAATGTCTCGCCCGCTTCAACTTCTAAAGTTACCGGTGTATCATTTACCGTAAAGGAGATTTTTTTAAGCAACTTCCCTACCCCCTGCTTTTACGACGGCCGCTTTTAACGCCCTCTCGGTAAGCTCGGCCACCAGGTGCTCCCGGTATTCCTTCGAAGCCCGCCAGGAGGTCCTGGCCTGCGTCGTTTTAACGGCCAGCCGTCCGACAGCCGCGATGGTGGCGGCGGAGATTGGTTGACCGCTGGCATAGGCTTCGGCCTCGGGGCATCTCAAGGGGGTCGGCCCGGCTACCCCCAGGCCAATCCTCACATCCGCGAAGGTGGTGCCGCCATTGATTTTACACAGCACCGCCACCCCCAGGGTGGCAATATCCATGGCCCGGCGCTGGGAAAACTTGATATAATGGCCGCCATAGCCCCGGTAATTCTCCGGGGTGATGCTAATCTCCACCAGGATCTCCCCGGGCTTTAAATCAACCCGGCCCGGGCCCAGGTAAAACTCCTGGATGGGGACCACCCTCTGCCCTTGATTGTCCTGCAGTTTTAACCTGGCATTCAGGGCGAACAGGGTGGAGGCGCTGTCGGCGGAGGTGGCGCCGTTGCAAATATTGCCGCCGATGGTGGCCACATTGCGAATCTGGGGACCGCCCATGGAAGCCGCGGCTTCGGCCAGGACGGGGATATGGGCCCGGATAACAGGGTCATTGATAATCCGGGTGAAGGTCGTCAGTGCTCCGATGACGATGGTGCCGTCTTCGAGCTGGCGGATACCTTCCAGGGATTTTATACCCCGGATACTCAACAACCCGGCCTTGGCCATCTGGCCGTGATGCATTTTAATCAAAACATCCGTACCGCCGGCGATGACGGTCAGGCCGGGATGGGCTGCCAGCAGCGCCGCGGCTTCCTCTACTGTTGCCGCCTCAAAATATTCCTGGATGTTGAACATCAGCCGTCACCACCTTACTAGATTAACCCGGCTTCCTTGAACTTCTCGAAAACCCGCTGGGGATTCATGGGCAACCTGTCCAAAGCCACGCCCGTGGCGTCGAAAACGGCATTGCGAATGGCCGGGGCCACGGGGATAATCGGCGGCTCTCCTAAAGCCTTGCAGCCAAAGGGGCTGGTAGGTTCAAAGGTTTCCACAAAATCTACGCCGATGGCGGGAATATCCATGATCGTGGGCAGCTTGTAATCCAGCAGATTGTTATTCAGGGGCCGGCCGGTCTTCTCATCAAAGAGCAATTGCTCGGAGAGGGCATAACCTATGCCCATGCCCACGCCGCCGTGGACCTGGGCTGCTGCCAGCTGGTGGTTGATAATCCTGCCGGAATCGTGGACGTTATATATCTCCAGGACATCGATCCGGCCGGTTTTCAGGTCTACTTCCACCTCGGCAAAGGTAACGCCAAAGACAAAGGCGTTGACCCGGGCATTATTGGATGTGTCGCTCGTTATCGGTTTGGCGAAAACGGTGTCGTAATAGGTGTGCAGGGCCACCTCGGCCAGGGGCATGACCACTTCGCCAGAGTGTTTATAGACGATATTGGCGCCTTTAATATCCAGGGCATGGGCGGGGATATCGGTCATCCCCCAGGCAAAGTCCAGGATCTTCTCCTTGACTTCCGCGGCCGCCCTGGCCACCGCCATACCGGTAATATAGGTCTGCCGGGAAGCATAGGCACCGGTGTCAAAGGGGGAAATATCTGTATCCTGGGTGGAAATGACATGGACCATATCCACCGGAATACCCAGGACCTCGGCTACCATCTGGGCAAAGACGGTATCGCTGCCCTGACCTATTTCAGTAGCCCCAACCTGTAGCTGAACGGAGCCGTCCTGGTTCAGGACGATCCGCGCCCCTCCTATCTCCAACCCCACCGGGTAGGTGCCGGAACCGTAGCTGAAGCAGGCCATGCCCAGGCCCCGGCGCCTGCTGCCGGCCTGGTTTTTATACCGTGCCTTTTTCTCATCCCACTTAATCAATTCTTTGCCCCTGGCAATGCACTCGCGAATGCCGCAACTCCGCACCGCGTTGCCATTTAAAGGATCGACATAACCCTCTTTAACCAGGTTTTTCAGGCGAAACTCAATAGGATCGATATGGAGTTTGCTGGCGATGTTATCCAGATGGCTTTCCACGGCAAAGGTTATCTGGGGCGAACCATAACCCCTCATGGCTCCCGCCACCGGCAGGTTGGTGTAAACCGTACAGGGTTCGTATTTCAGGGCCTGCATGGGATAGAGAATCCGGAATTTGGAGCCCCCGGCCATGGCAATGGAGTGGCCGTGGGAGGCATAGGCCCCGGTATTGGCGATAGCCTTGATATGCATCCCGATTAACCTGCCGTCCCGGGAAACCCCGGTTTTGATCTTAAACTTGAAGGCATGGCGGGTGCGGGTGGCAATCATGCATTCTTCCCGGGAAAGCTCCAGTTTTACCGGCCTTCCCCCCACAGCCAGGGTCATGGCTGCGACTAAGGGTTCAAGACAGGCGTCCTGTTTGCTGCCAAAGCCGCCCCCGACACAGGGCTTGATTACCCGGATCCGGCCCCAGGGGATCCCCAGGGCCTGGCCGACGATTCTCCTGATAATATGGGGGATCTGGGTGGAGGTTATAATCACAATGCGGCCGTCGCTATCGACATAAGCGCAGGATATATGATTCTCCAGCTGGCAGTGCTGGACAATGCTTGTCTCCAGTTCATCCTCGAAGATATAGTCAGCTTCTTTAAAAGCCCCTTCGATGTCGCCAATGTCATAACCGCTGGCACTGAGGATGTTGCCCGGGCAATCCTCATGGATCAGGGGCGCGCCCTCCCGCATGGCTGCCTCCGGGGTGAGGAGGGGTTCCAGCACCTCGTACTCTACCTTAATGAGCTTCAGGGCCTCGGCGGCCGTCAGCTCATCCCTGGCTATCACCGCCGCAACGGCATCCCCTACGAAGCGGGCTTTTTCGGTCAGGATGGTACAGTCGGCCTTATCGCCGTGGGCCGGGTCCAGGGAATAGGGATGCCCGGCAGTGGGGAATTTATTCCGCGGTACATCCTTATAAGTCAGGATCCCTTCCACGCCGGGTAAAGCCCTGGCCTGGCTGGCATCAATGTTTTTAACGATGGCATGGGCATAGGGGCTTCTTAAGACTTTCCCGACCAGCATGTCCCGGAATATAAAATCCCCGGTATACTTTGCTTGCCCGGTAACTTTGGCCACGGCATCAACTCTGGTGACACTCTGCCCCACTGCTGTAGAAGCCATTTTACCCCCTCCAAAAAACGGGTTCTAATTTTTTCCATCCGCCGCTGCCATAACGGCCGCTGCTTTTTCCACGGCCGCGATAATTTTGGCATAGCCGGTGCAGCGGCACAGATTGCCTGACAGGGCCACCTTAATCTCTTCCCGGCAGGGGCGGGGATTGCTGTCCAGAAGGGCCTTGGCGCTCAGGATCATCCCCGGGGTGCAGAAGCCGCACTGGACAGCCCCCCCGGTAATGAAGGCCTCCTGGAGGGGATGGAGTTTGCCGTCAGGTGCAGCCAGGCCCTCAATGGTCAGGACCTCGGCTCCTTCCGCTTTGGCGGCGGGAATGAGGCAGGAGTTAACCGCCTGGCCGTCAAGGAGCACTGTGCAGGCGCCGCACTCCCCCTTGCCACACCCCTCCTTGGTACCGGTAAGGCCCAGATACTCCCGCAGCAGATCCAGCAAGGTGATATCCGCCGGGGCCTCGACCCGGTACTCCCGGCCGTTGACTTTAAGCTTAAACCCGGGCATCTTCGTTACCCCCCTGGCAATCCCGAACTCCAGAAAATGGATATAAAGAAACCAGCTGCCCCTCACCCTCGTAGCCGAGGTGATTCCGGTCACCTGGTAGAGACCCCCGGCCCCATCGCCGGGGTTATACGAGTCTGATAGTAATATTCGTCACCATTGGATTTAATCCTGCTAATTATTCATCTTAAATTTTAAATATCTTTACGCTCAAGGGTCTACCGCCGCAGACCAGCATCTCGTGCATGAGGAAGACGCCTAAAAATCCTCCAGGGTCCGCAGTGCCAGTGCCGCCAGGAGGGCGGCGCCGGCGGGCAGGCAGTCCTCGTTAATGTTAAAGCGCGGGTGGTGCCAGGGGTGGGGTTCCGCACCGGGGATGGCCGCTCCCAGGTTAAAGTATACTGCCGGTACTTTTTCCGCATAGCGGGCGAAATCCTCGGCCCCCATGGAGGGGTTGGCCAGCTCCAGTACTTTGTCCGGCCCCAGGATTTCCCCGGCAACCCGGCGAAAAAGTTCGGTCAGGCCGGCATTGTTGATTAAAGGCGGGTAACCCCACAGGTAATCGAGGTCAATCTCGGTACCGCTGGCAGCCGCCACCCCGGCCAGGACCTGGCGCATGCCCTTTTCCAGTTGCTGCCGCATGACGTTGTTCAAGGCCCGGGTGGTGCCCGTCAAGGTTACTTCACCGGCGACGATGTTCTCCTTGTCCCCGCCGTTGATGGTCCCCACAGTCAGGACCGCCGGTTGCACCGGGTCCAGGTGCCGGGAAACGATGGTTTGTAAAGCCAGGACGGCCTGGGCGGCGGCGACGATGGCATCCGCCCCCAGGTGGGGTGAGGCCCCGTGGCTGGTACGACCCTTGATCTTAATCGTAAAGTTGTCGGCTGAAGCCATGATGGCCCCGCTGCGAACACCCACCGTACCCACCGGCAGGTAAGCGGTGACGTGGAGGCCGAAGGCGGCCTTGACCAGCGGGTCCTCCAGGACGCCGGCTGCCAGCATCCGGCTGGCTCCACCCGGGGGCAGTTCTTCCCCGGGTTGGAAGATGAAAACTACCGGCCCGGGAAGTTCCCGGCGCCGTTCGGCCAGGAGGGCCGCCGCCCCCAGGACCACTGTCATGTGGGCGTCGTGGCCGCAACCGTGCATCCGGCCTGGATAACGGGAGGCGAACTCCTCGCCGGTATCTTCCTGGAGGGGCAGGGCGTCCATATCGGCCCGCAGGGCGACGCCGGGGCCTTCCCCGGCCCCGGCCAGGACACCCACCACCCCGGTACCGCCGATGTCCCTCCTGACCTGCAGCCCCAGCTCGCGTAACACCCCGGCCACCATGGCCGACGTTTCCCTTTCCTCGAAGCTCAGTTCCGGATACTGGTGCAGCCGCCGCCGCCAGGCCACCAGCTGGGGTTTGAGGGCCTCTGCGGCGGCACGTAAATCGCCGGCGCTTACCATTGAGGAACCACCTCCGGCCGTTATCCAACTTCAAATCTTGACAAATTATATCAGTTTACAACGATGATACCAGGCAGGGGATTACCGGTCAAGTAAAAAACCCGGGTTGGTTAACCCGGTCTGGCCTAAAGACGCCCTTTAACTTCTAGTAATTGTGGGCCGAACCGGCTTCGTTTAAGGCAGAACCACTGACGGTCTCCAATCTCTGTTTCTTTCCGGAGAGGAGTTGCACCCACACCCTGACGGAGTCGGCAATAATAGCGATAACCATCAGGAGCATGATGATCGAAATTACCGCCAGCAGGTAATTATGGGCCGGCAGATAGTTTATAAAGATATTTTGATAACCTGCGGTTATAGTAGTTACCGTCAAAAAGACCATAGGGATGAAGGTTGTCCAGGCGTAGCGGGCCTTGCCCATCCGGATGAGCATGGTGGTGCCGATGGCCAGGGCCATGCTGCCCAGGAGCTGGTTATTTACCCCGAAAAGGGGCCAGATGGTGGAAATGGTACCGCCGTAAAGAAGATAACCCCAGGCTAGAGTAAAGATACCACTTGTCAGGATAATACCCGGCCACCAATTGGTGTTTTTCAGAGGTTTGTAGATTACCCCGCCAATTTCCTGCAGCAGGTAGCGCCCGACCCGCGTACCGGCGTCAATTAACGTCAGGATGAACAGGGCTTCAAACATAATGGCGAAGTGGTACCAGTAACCCATCAGGTGCCTTAAACCACCGATGCTGGAGAAAATGTGGGCCATGCCTGCCGCCAGGGACACAGCCCCGCCCGGCCTGCCGGCCAGGTTTTCTCCCACCAGCTGGGAAAGCACGGGCAGGTCCTGGACATGCATACCCAGTTTGGCAAAGACTTCCGGGGCGCTGTTAATGGCAAAGTAGTCTGCCGGGGCCAGGACAGTGGCTGCGATCAGGGCCATGAGGGCCACAAAGCCTTCCACCAGCATGGCCCCGTAACCGACAGCCTTGATGTCAGCCTCACTGGTAATCATTTTCGGCGTGGTGCCGCTGGAGACCATGGCGTGGAAACCGGAGAGGGCGCCGCAGGCGATGGTGATAAACATAAAGGGCCACACTTTACCCGGGATCACCGGGCCGCCGCCGGCCACAAACTTAGTCACTGAAGGCATCTGCATAACGGGGTTGACGGTAATGACGCCGACGGCCAGCAATAACATGGTGCCAATTTTCATATAAGTGCTCAGGTAGTCCCTGGGTACCAGCAGGAGCCATACCGGCAGCACCGCCGCCAGAAAACCGTAAGCGGCGATGAGCAGGGAGAGCTGCTTTTTATCAAAGGTTAGCAAGGGAGCCAGGGACGAATGCTGGATGACCGGTCCCAGGACGACGCCGGCGATAATCAGGGCCACGCCGATAACGGTAGCCTCACCGATGCGGCCGGGGCGCAGCCATTTCAGGTAAACACCGATAAAAAGGGCGATGGGGATGGTCGCGCCCACCGTAAAGGTCCCCCAGGGGCTCTGGTAGAGGGCGTTGACTACCGAGACACTGGCGCCGGCAAGGACGATTATTAAAAGGAACAAAAGGGCGACTGAAGCCATCCAGTAGGAAAAGTTGCTCACCTCACTGCGCGCTATTTCCGCCAGCGACTGGCCGTCATGGCGCACGGAAGCGAAAAGGACGACCATGTCATGGACGCCGCCGGCGACCACGGCGCCGATGAGGATCCACAGGAACCCGGGCAGGTAGCCGAACTGGGCCGCCAGGACCGGACCGATGAGGGGTCCGGCGCCGGCTATGGCCGCAAAGTGATGGCCGAAAACCAGCCACCGGTTGGTCGGCACATAGTCCCGGCCGTCATTATGGACCAGGGCCGGAGTTTGGTGCCCCGGGTCCAGGGCCAGTACCTTGGCGGCCATAAAGGCGCCGTAGAAGCGGTAGGCCAGGACAAACACCAGTGCCGCTATAATTACCAGTACTAGTGCATTCATGCACCCGTCTCTCCTTATTCTTATTTAAAACCGGCCGGTTTTACTTTAATTATAAAACTGTCTTAAAAGGCAGGTAACAATAATTTAACGAACAGAACAAAAAGGGGGTCAAACGGAAATATGGGCCAACAAAAAGAACCCCCCTGGGGAGGGGGGTGGTCAAGGCAGCGGTTGAAGGAAAATCCCGGCCCTTGCCGGGTTCTCTCCCACCCGCTGCCGTTATTAGTTGAGACCGAGTAGAACCTTTAGCTCTTTCACCTGGCCTTTGCCTACCGGGATCTGGGTCCGTTTCCGGTCACCCATAACCAGCCAGTAGGTGCCCTTGAACCAGGGTAGCACCCCCTCCACCCTTTTTAAGTTAACTAGAAAGCTCTTATGAACCCTGAAAAAACCTTCCCTGTTTAACCGTTCTTCCAGTTCCGCCATGGTGCCGTTAAAGGTATAGGAATCATCGGCAGTAAAAACTTGTACCCCGCCGCCCCGGGCGCGGCCGTAAAAAATGTCTCCGTAATCCAGGAGTTTTATGGCCCCGTTCTTCTCAACGGGCAGTTTTTTCACCGGCTGCTGGTTATCTTCCAGTAAACGGGCGACCCGGGACACCGCCTCCTGCCAGTCCTCCCGGCGCTCCTTGAGATTTTTAATCCGCTCAATGGTTTTCGCCAGGCGTTCGTCCACAAAGGGTTTCAATAAATAATCTATAGCTCCCAGTTCGAAGGCCCCGACGGCGTATTCGTTATAGGCGGTCGCAAAAACAATCAGGGGCGGTTTGGGTGCAGCCAGCATCTTCCTGGCGGCGTCATAACCGGACATGCCCCGCATCTCGATATCCAGGAAAACGACATCCGGATGCAGCCTCTCCACCAGTTGCAGGGCTTCTCCCCCGTCTTCAGCTTCGCCGATGACCTTGCACTCTTGGTGGGCAGACAGCAGGTATTTTAACTCGTCCCGGGCCAGGGGCTCGTCATCAACCACAACGGCGGTAAAGGTCATCTTCCTCCTTCACCTCCCGGTGCTCAACTTTTTTAGGAAAACGCAGGACCACCTCGGTACCCTGGCCGGGGACACTCTTCACCCGGACGGCGTATTCCGGCCCGTAGAGGGCCTTTAAACGCTCGTTAACGATAGACAGGCCCAGGCCGTGGCCGCGGCCGTAGCCGGGGAGGAAAATTTTATTTATTTCTTCCGGGGCGATGCCCACCCCGTCGTCCGTAACCCTAACTTCAACATCCGTTTCCCGGTCGCTGGCGTTCAAGATCACCCTGCCCCCCTGGGTTCTGGGTTGTAATCCATGTTTGATGGCGTTTTCCACTACCGGTTGCAGGGTGAAGGCAGGGACCGGGTAAGCCAGGGTGGCGGGGTCCACCTGCCGGATAACCTCCAGCTTATTGCCAAAACGCGCTTCCTCTATAGCCAGGTAAGAATCTACGTGGGCCAGCTCTTCGGCCAGGGGGATGGGGTTATCGTCCCTTCTTAAACTATAGCGGAAGAAACTGGCCAGTTTCGCCAGTAGTTCCCTTGCTTTTTCCGGCCTGGTACGGATCAGGGAACTGATGGTATTCAAGGCATTGAAGAGAAAGTGGGGGTGTATCTGAGCCTGCAGGACCTTTAATTCTGCCTGGGAACGTAGCTGCGCCTGGTATTCCACCTCTGCCAGTTCCAGCTGGGTTGAAAACAGGTGGGCCAGCCCCCGGGCCAGTTCCAGGTCCACCGTGGTGATGCTATTCTCCCGTTCGTGATAAAGTTTTAACGTGCCAATGGTCGCATCCCGCCGCTTGAGGGGCACCACCACCGCCGAGGCAAGGCGACAGTCCTTCTCCCGGCAGCCGATTTCACCCCGGCTCCGGGCCAGCTGCAATTCTCCGGTGGCAATGGCCTGGAGGGTGGCGCTGGTCATGATGGGCATACCCGGGTGATGGTGGCCGCTGCCCATTCCCACGTGGGCCAGAATTTCCTGCCTGTCGGTAATGGCCACGGCGGCCACTTTAATGGAATTAAAGATTATCCTTGCCGTCTCTTCGGCCGACTCCCGGTTCAAGCCATGGCGCAGGAAAGGCAATGTCTGGTTGGCAATATCCAGAGCCCGCTGGGCCTGACAGGCGGCGATGTGGTCCTGCTGTTCGGCGGCAGTTTTAACAATAAACATGAAAATGGCCACGCCAATAGAATTGACAATAATCATCGGGGGGCCGATAATCTGAACCAGAGCCCAGGCCTCAGTAAAGGGGCGGGCTGTCAGGAGGATGATGGCCATCTGCAGGGTTTCCCCTGCCAGGCCCGCGGCGAAGGCCATAGGCCAGGGCACCGGTGAACGACGGTAACAATGCTGTACCAGTCCCCCGAGGGTCCCCTCCGCTACCGCCGCCAGGCCGCAGGCGAAGGCGGTAAAGCCCCCTATTAAATAGCGATGGGTGCCGGCGATCAGGCCGGCTCCCGCTCCTACGATGGGACCGCCCAGCAGGCCCGCTACCATCACCCCCACCACCCGGGAGTTGGCCAGGGCGCCGTGAATGGGGATACCTGCGTAGGTTCCAACTATCCCCATCCCGCCCAGGACAAGGACCAATATTAGCCTGTCCCGGTTGGTAAGCTGCCGGGACAAGATGCGTCCCAGGGCCGGGGTACGGGATAGGATAAAAGCCGCTGTGGCAATCATACTCAATCTTTCCGCAAGATGCAGGACCATTGACCAGTCCATAGACTCGCCCCCCTTCTATCATAATTATATTATATCAGACCGGCCATGATCAGTCAGGAGCACCCCGTGGCAAAGTGGGAACAAAGACAGAAGAAAGCCCGGCGACCGGATAAAACCGGCACCGGGCCTTTACTCTAATACTTCGCTCTAATTATACTTCTTATCTTCCCGCCGGGGCGCCAGTTCCTCGACCGCCAGGGTTTCCGGGTTCAGGCGCACCCCGTGATCTTCCCGGGCCCGGGTCGGGGTGATATACCCGCCAGGACAAAAGATATTTTGAATTGCCGGCAGTTGCCGGCTATTATCAGGCACCGCCGCCCATGTTCAACACCAGTTCCACCTTGTCGCCCGGTTGCAGTTTCCGGCTATATTCCTCATGCAAAAGAAGCTGGCCGTTCAGTTCAACGGCTACGGTTACAGGATTAAAATCAAGCTGCTGCACGAGCTCGTTTATACTAATGCCTTCTGCAACCTCTTTTTCCTGGCGGTTGAAAATAATCTTCACTCCCCCTTCCCCCTTTCAACAATTAATAAATAAGTATCGGAGTTCACCTGCTGTACCTGAAGGATCCTGTGGCCCTCGTCCTTGAGGCTACGGGGGACATTGGCCAGGGGGTCTCCATCCTTGAGTAAGACCTCCAGGATTTCCCCGGGCTGCATCTCTTCCAGGGCCAGTTTAGTTTTGACAAAGGTTATGGGGCAACAATCCCCGGTAATATCCAGGCGCTTCGTTGCTCTATTCCCGGCCACCGGCAGCTACCTCCTCCCTGGATAAAGAGAGAATTAACTCCCGGAATCCCCCGCTCCCCAGGCGTTCAATTGTGTCGGCAAGGCGCTCGTTTCCCTGCCGGTATTTGATAAAAACTTGCAGGACAGAGTTGATGCGAGGGATTACACCGTCCTCCGGGATTAAGTTAAACATCCTGTCCCCCAGCCGCGGCCGGCGCCCCATTTTACCACCGGCATAAAGGACGAAGCCCCTGGCACCCGCTGTCCAGGCGCCCGTTGGGCAGGAGGCTACGCAGGCCCCGTCACCACAGCATTTCTGCCGGTCAATGGTTACCCTGCCGTCAATAATCTTAATAGCGCCCCCGGGGCATATGAACTGGCAAAGGCCACACAGGCTGCAGCGGTCGACCACCAGCTGGGGGTAAACGACACCCTGCAGGCCGATATCGTTCTCCCGCGGTTTGGTGCAGGCATTGGGGCAGCCGGCGATGGCAATCTTAAACTTAGCCGGTACCTCGCGACCGAAAAAGGCCTGATCCACCTGCCGGGCCATCGCCTGGGTGTCAACTACGCCATTGGGACAGACTTCCCGCCCCGGGCAACCAACGATAGACCGTATCCGCGGGCCGCAGGCACCAGGCAACAGTTGCAGGTTCTCGATCTCGGCTATCAGCTCCCGGTAATCCGCCAGCCTGACGCCGGGAATTTCTACCCCCTGGCGGGTGGTCAGGTGCACCTCGCCCCGGCCGTATTTTCTGGCCAGCCGGGCGATATTCTCCAGATCCTGGCTGGTCAAATAACCGCCGATGCTCCGTAGCCGCATGACAAAAAGGTCGGGACCCTGTTGCTTGATAAACCCGCCCCTTTTTAGTTGATTAAAATCAATATCCTTATAATCGCTGGTCATAGCCGGCTTCACCTGCCGCATTGAGTTTCGCAAACAAAAGCATACTCTTCCAGTTCCCGGATGCTGGGATTGTCGCCGCAGACGGGACAGCCGGGATTACGCCCGGCCTCGACCTCGCGGAAGCGCATCTCCAGGGCATTATAAATCAATAGCCTGCCGGTGAGGGTTTCCCCCGTTGCCAGCAATATCTTCAGGACTTCCGTGGCCTGGATACAGCCGATAACGCCGGGTACCGGGCCGACCACCCCGGCTTCCTGGCAGCTCGGTACGGCCCCGGGCGGGGGCGGTTCGGGAAAGATACAGCGGTAGCAGGGTCCCTGGCCGGGTTTGATGGTCATGACCAGCCCGTCCCACTGGAGAACGCCACCCTCCACCAGAGTTTTACCCGTCATGACACAGGCGTCATTGAGGAGATAGCGGGTGGGAAAGTTATCGACGCCATCAACAATAACGTCATAATCACGGATAATATCCAGGATATTCTCTTTGCCCAACCTCAGCCGGTAGGTATTTATGGTCAGCGCTGGATTTAAGGCCAGGAGGGTTTCCCGGGCGGATTCCGCCTTGGGCTGCCCGAGGCGACCGGTGGTGTGGAGAATCTGCCGCTGCAGGTTGGAGAGGTCCACGTTATCGCTGTCGATAATCCCCAGGGTGCCGACCCCGGCGGCCGCCAGGTAGTAGGCTACCGGCGAACCCAGGCCGCCGGCACCTACAATCAGGACTTTTCCCTGCTTGAGCCTTTCCTGACCCCGGCCGCCGATGTTCTTGAGGATAATCTGACGGCTGTAACGTTCTATCTCTTCATTTGTTAAAACCATGCCCCACCCTCCAATCTCGACTAAACTTATCGGGTTGCATTGATTATATCAGGAATTAACGCCAAGATCAAGAAAATATTTTAACAATAGGTATGCCTGCCGGCAGTCAATAAAATTTCATATCAAATAGGTTTTTCCTTTTATCCTAACATTTCCCCGGGCTCCCACAGTCCCGGCAAAACATTTTGCCACCGGGTATTGACCGGTGTAGAGTAAATCGATAGAATTACTTTAAAAAGAATTTCAAGTAACTTGGTAGGAATATTTTACTATGGAGTTACTGGTAAGGAGAGATTGATAGTGGGTCGTATTTACGAGAACATCACCCAACTTATCGGTGGTACCCCGATCGTCAGGCTCAACCGCATGAATCAAACCAGAGCAGAAGTCCTTGTCAAGCTGGAACTTTTTAATCCTGCCGGGAGCATCAAAGATCGCATTGCCCTGGCCATGATCGAAGACGCCGAAGAGCGGGGGCTCCTGGACAAAGAGACCGTTATCATTGAGCCGACCAGCGGGAACACCGGCATCGGCCTGGCTATGGTAGCCGCGGCGCGGGGATACAAGTTGATCCTGACCATGCCGGAAACCATGAGCCAGGAACGGCGGCAGCTTCTCAAGGGCTTCGGTGCCGAGCTGGTCCTCACCCCGGGGGCCGAGGGTATGAAGGGGGCCATCCGCCGGGCCGAAGAACTGGCTGCCACCTATCCCCGGGCCTTCATCCCCCAGCAGTTTGAAAATCCCGCCAACCCGGCCGTCCATCGTCGCACTACCGCAGCTGAGATATATGACGCTACCGACGGGCAGCTGGATATCCTGGTCTGTGGTGTCGGTACCGGCGGGACCATCACCGGTGCCGGCGAAGTTTTAAAAGAACGGATACCCGGCCTGCAGGTGGTGGCGGTCGAACCGGCTTCCTCCCCTGTTCTTTCCGGCGGTATGGCCGGACCCCATAAAATCCAGGGTATAGGCGCAGGGTTTGTTCCGGAGATTCTCAATATCGACGTTATCGACGAGATTATCCAGGTTACCGACGAGGAAGCCATTGATACTGCCCGGCGGCTGGCCAGGGAAGAAGGTCTTATGGTCGGCATCTCTTCCGGGGCCGCCTGCTGGGCAGCCCTGCGCCTGGCCGGCCGCCCGGAAAACGCCGGCAAGCGTATCCTGGCAGTGCTACCCGACACCGGTGAACGCTACCTGTCTACCTCCCTTTTCCAGGAGATTTAAAGGGCGCCCTTTTCCGGGCGCGCCGTCTCCCGGCCCCGTTTGCAACCACTATTCAGGCCCGGCTTTATGCTAACTACCTCCTCCGGGAGCTGGTTTCTGATTTACGGAGGAGTTCCCCGGCGTGACTGCCGCCGCTGACTCCTGATAGTGTTTTAAAAATTAAAAGCTATATATGGAGGAATCCAATCACTGATGAAATACTCCTATCCCATACTGAACGCCGAAATGCCTGGACGTGAAGATGTGCTCCGATTAACTCCCAACCCGGCCAGTAAAGACCTCCTTGAGTACCTGCATCAAGAAGGCGTTGAAACCTGGTTGGACAGGTACGAAGCCCAGCAGCCCATGTGTGGTTACGGCCTGCGGGGTCTCTGCTGCCGCATGTGCCAGTGGGGTCCCTGCCGCCTGGATAATAAGCGGCAGAGGGGAATTTGCGGCCGGGATCTGAGCACCGTCATCATGGCCAACCTGGTACGCTCCCTTGTGGCCGGCCTGGCCGCCCATGGCCGCCACGCCCATGAAGTAATCCTGACGATAATGGCGGCCGCCGAAGGGAAGGCTAACTTGCCTCTGAAGGGAGAGGAACGGGTGCTGGATGTGGCCAGCCGCCTCGGGCTTACAACCGCCGGGCGAACGATAAAGGAAATCGCCCGGGAAGTGGCGGAGGTACTCCTGGATGACCTGGGCCGTCTGACCATGACCCCCATCCGCATCTTGACGGCCTACGCCCCCCGGGAAAGGATAAAAACCTGGCAAACCCTCGGGGTACTGCCCCGCTCCGGAGCCTATGAAATTATGGAAACCTTGCATATGACAACCCTGGGCGGGACCAGTGACTGGACTTCCCTCACAGAGCAAGAGCTCCGGGCGGCCCTGGCCTATTGCTACAGCACCCTGTTCGGTAGTTCCCTGGCCACAGAGATGCTTTTCGGCATTCCCCGGCCGAAGGTAGCTACGGTAAATTACGGCATCCTGAAGGAAGATCACGTTAACATCCTTATCCACGGCCATTCCCCGGTCATGGTGGAAAAAATCCTGGAGAAAATCCGCACCCCCGAAATCCAGGAGTTGGCCAGAAAGGCAGGGGCCAGGGGTATAGTCGTCGGTGGCATGTGCTGTACCGGTGAAGAATTACTGGCCCGTTACGGTGTTCCTACGGTGACCAACATCATGGGCCAGGAACTGGCCCTGGGAACCGGGGCCGTTGACACCGTAGTAGTAGATATGCAGTGCGTCATTCCCGGTATGAAGATAGTTGCCGATTGCTTTGGCACCCAGGTAATCACCACCTGCAACTCCAACCGTATCCCCGGGGCCATCCACATTCCCTTCGACCCGGAAAATCCCGAAGGGCTGGACGAAGACGCCCTCAAGGTGGCGCGCCTGGCGGTAGAAGCCTTCGCCCACCGTGACCGCAGTAAAATGCATATTCCCCGGGAAACCACAGAAGCCATGGTCGGCTGGAGTTACGAGGCGATAGTTGACACCTTCGGGGGCCTTAAAGGCCTGCTAGAGCTTTTACGGGAAGGAAAAATTAAAGGCATCGCTACGGTGGTGGGTTGCAATACGCCGAAGGTACCGTATGAATTCAACCATGTTACCATCGTTCGGAGGCTCATCGAAAGCGACATCCTGGTTACCACTACCGGCTGCTGCTCCCACGCCCTCCTGAACGCCGGCCTGTGCTCACCCGCAGCAGCCAGCCAGGCCGGTCCCGGGCTCCAGGAGGTTTGCCGGTCCCGGGGCATCCCGCCGGTCCTGGCGGCGGGGGGCTGTGTGGACAATACCAGAACCCTCCGGCTCTTTATCGACCTGGCCGCGGCGGCCGGCGTAGCGATGCCAAAAATGCCCTTTGTATTTGTCGGGCCGGAACCCGGCAATGAAAAGACGGTAGGACAGGGAGTAACCTTCCTGGCCCACGGTATATCCAACGTCATCGGTTTCCCCGGTCCCATCCCCGTTCCCCGGCCCCGGGCCGTGGCGGGGGCTGCCCCTGACGAATATGACCGGGGGAGCAACCCGGTAGCTGACTTTTTTGCTGGCGATGGCTTATATAAAAAGGTAGGAGCACGGATCTATACCGAACCCTATCCCAAGCTGGCAGCCCAGACCATCCGCATGCTGATCAGGCGCCAGCGGCTGGCGCTGGGGTGGAAGTAGCCGGACCCTTCCTCCAGGAGCCCGGAGCTCTGGCGGGAAATTGACCTTTTACAGCATCCAAAGGAGCGGAAAAGGTTATGAAGGTGATGCCAAGAACTGTTATCCTGCTTTTGGTCCTAACGCTGACCGCCGGCCTTCTGGCCGGCTGCGGTACCCAAAAAAACGCAGCTAATGGCGAAAAACCCGTAATCAAAATAGGCTACCTGCCCATTACCCATTCCCTGCCCCTGGTGGTGGCCGATGCCCGGCATAAATCCGATTTTCAAAACCTCCGGCTGGAACTGGTTAAATTCGGCTCCTGGCCGGATCTTAGCGAGGCCTTAAACTCCGGGCAGATCCAGGGAGCCATCACCATGCTGGAGCTGGCCCTGGCAAGTAAGGCCAGAGGTATTCCCGTTGAAGTAGTGTTGTTAAGCCACAAAAACGGCGATGTTCTGGTGGCCGCCCCTTCGATCAAAGAAGTGAAGGATTTAAAAGGGAAAAGGGTGGCCATCCCCCACCGCCTGTCCGGTCATAACATTCTTTTATACCGGGCCCTGCAGCAGGCGGGCCTGGCTTACAACGACGTCCAGGAAGTAGAAATGGCCCCGCCGGAAATGGCCGCCGCCCTGTCCCGGGGCGAAGTGGCAGCCTATGTGGTAGCCGAACCCTTCGGCGCCCAGGCGGTAGTAGCTGGTACGGGGCGGGTATTAAAACGGGCCCAGGATATCATCCCCGGCTGGGAGTGCTGTGGCCTGGTTGTCAACCAGCGGCTGGTCAAGGAAAACCCGGCCGCCGTCCAGGAACTGGTCGGCAGCCTGGTAGACGCCGGTCATTATATTATGACCGATCGCAAGACGGCTATCGAAATAGCCCGGCCGTATATAACAGTGGCCAGGGAAACCCTGGAGCAGTCCCTGCAGTGGATCGACTATAGCGATCTCACGCCCACGACAGAAGGGCTGGCCAGGATCGAACAGTACCTCAAGGAAATACCCTGGGATGGCCAGCCGGGACGCCTGTTACCGGGTGGGGAAATTAAGCTGGAAGAACTGGTCAATGACCGCTTCGCCCGGCAGGCCGCATTACCGGCGCCGAAAAATTGATACCGGTTCTCCGAAGCTAACGCCCCTGTCGGGCCCTCTGGTGAAAGGAGAATTATAGTTTGCAGCGCTTAGAACGTATTTTCCTCTCCATGGCCGGGCTGGCAGGCGCCTTAACCCTCTGGCAGGTTCTTGCCTGGGCCGGCCTGTACCCTCGCTACCTATTTCCCTGGCCCGGGGATGTTCTCCAGTGCGTCAGCCAGCAGCTTCGCCAGGGAGTGCTGGGGGAGCACATTGCCGTCAGCCTCTTTCGCTTCTCCGGCGGCTACCTGGCAGCCGCCGTAGTAGCCATTCCCCTGGGGCTCTTGCTGGGCTGGTGGCGGCGGCTGTGGGTCGCAGTCGACCCCCTGGTGCAGGTATTGCGACCTATTTCACCCATCGCCTGGCTGCCCCTGGTTACCTTGTGGTTCGGCATCGGGGACCTGCCGGCCATAGTCATCATCTTTATGGCCGCCTTCTACCCCATCCTGCTGGGCACGGTCACGGCCGTGAAAAATGTTGACCCGGTTTATATAAAGGTGGCGAAAAACTTCGGCGCCTCCGGCCGGCACATTCTCTGGCGGGTAATCGTCCCCGCCGCTTTTCCCTACATTACCATGGGCCTCCACTTCGCTCTTGGTACTGCCTGGGTCTTCCTGGTTGCCGGGGAGATGATGGGGGTCAGGTCGGGCCTGGGCTTTCTGATTATCGACGCCCGCAACAGTATGGATACCGGGCTGGTGGTAGCCGGGATGCTGGTCATCGGGCTCCTTGGCCTGGCCATTGACCGCCTGTTCGGCTGGCTGGAACGCCTGGCCTGCCGGCGCTGGGGCATAGTGGAAGAGGAGGGATCGCGTTGGCCGCGATAAAAATAGAAGCCAGGGGAGTAACCATGGCCTACACCGATAAGGCCGGCCGCAGCCTGCCGGTGCTCCGGGAGGTCACCCTGGAGGTGCAGGAAGGTGAATTTGTCTGCCTCCTGGGGCCCAGCGGTTGCGGTAAGAGCACCCTCCTGAACATCCTGGCCGGATTTGAGGCGCCGGAGGAGGGCGAGATGCGCATCGACGGCCGCAGTGTGACCGGCCCGGACCCGCGCTATCTTACCATCTTTCAAAACTACGGCCTCTTCCCCTGGCGCTCGGTGCTGGGTAACGTAGAATACGGCCTGGAGATACAGGGAGTGCCTGCAAGCCGGAGGCGTGCCACAGCCATGGAGTACCTCCGCCTGGTGGGTCTGCTGCCCTTCGCCCACCATCACCCGCGCCAGCTCTCCGGCGGCATGCAACAGCGGGTAGCCCTCGCTCGAGCACTGGCGGTAGACCCCGATGTGATCTTTATGGATGAGCCCTTCGGCGCCCTCGATGCTATTACCCGGATTAAAATGCAGGAAGAATTGCAGCGTATCTGGCAGCAGAAAAAGAAGACCATCGTCTTTGTCACCCACGACATCGATGAGGCGGTCTACCTGGCCGACCGGGTGGTGCTTTTTACCTCCAACCCCGGCCGCATAAAAACCGTCATCTCCATCCCCATCAGCCGGCCGCGGGACCGCAGCTCGCCGGACTTTGCCGCCCTGCGGGATCAAATCTTCACCGCCTTTCAGATGAAACAGGAAGGCGAGCCGGGTGAGCCGGAATATTACATTTAAATTTTTAAGGTTTTAAGGTGAAAGGCGCCCGGGGTGGTCTGGTTTTTCCAGGCCCCGGGCGCTTTTCATAAGCTGCCCGGCGGGCCGGGGCGGCTTTAAGTCAATGGGGTTGGCAGGCTCCTGCCAAAACACTTTATAAAACTACCGAAGGGGAAATTGCTGCCGCTACATCCTGGCTTGCCCGCTTACCCGTTTCCTCCGGAGCGTCCCCGTTTTGCAGCAACTCCCACAACCTGTGCCTGATCCACCCATACTCCACCGAAGAGCGGATGTCGGGGTGCCGCGGCCTGGATAGGTTGATGGCCACCACTTTTTTGATGGTACCCGGGTTTGTGCTCATCACGGCAACCCGGTCAGCGAGAAAGACCGCTTCATCGATACTGTGGGTAACGAAGCGGTAATAGCAAGCTTCCAGATAGCCAGCAGTACCCGGGAAAGGGGCGGGATAAACTGCGCATCCGCCCATCCCAGCCGCGGGGCCATCTCCCACAGGAGGAAAAAGGCTATGACGCCGTAGGTGCTTAATAATCTGTCGTTTAAGGTAGCCAGTATTTTTTTCAAATCCGGTTCTTCCCTTCCGGTGGTTTACCCGCACCTGACATTACCTGGTACCAAACAAAAGAGGCTGGTACGGGCATCCTGGGGATGCCCGTCTCCAGCCTCCAGTTGACTGGTCAGCAACAACAGGTATTAAATAGGCCCTCATTTGTTTCCGGTCAGCACGTTATTGTCGATATAAGCGAAGGGATTTTCCTGGTACCATTTGGCAAAATAGGGCAGGCGGGTATGGGCCGCCAGGTTGCGGTTGAAAGAAGGATTTTTCAGGATACGTACCAGCCGCCTGGCGATTTCGAACATCCCGGCATATCCCATATAAAGGTTATTTACACCATAAACAGGGCAAACAGGTATTCCCTGTTTGGCAGCCCAACCGTTCAGGCCCACATGGCCGAGATAAATATCCGGCTTTAACTTCGCCAGCAGGTTGGCCTGCTCAAAGGGCTGGGAGGTAGCCACATTTACCACCATAGTTTCTTTACCGTTTAATTCATCGTAGATTTCGTCGGCAAAATGATCATAATGGTAAATCCTGAGGCCGAGAACTTCCATTCCCAGTTCTTGTAACAGCGCCGCTGTGGCTCCTACCCGGATTTCCCCCCCGCCGATAAAAGCCCGCTTGCCTTGCAGCACCTGGCGATAAGGGGCCAGCGCCTCCTGCAGTTGCCGGGTTTCCTCGGCAATCAACTGCTGAGCTTCTTTTTCCAGCCCGAAGAATCGGGCAATATCCAGGAGCCAGGCACTGGTATGCTTGATCCCCAGGGGTATGGTACGGAGAATAAAGGGAATCCCGTACTTTGCTTGTAGATGCCCAATGAAATAGTCATCATGGGTGGGACAAATGCTGACACTCAAGGCGGCTTCTGTGGCATCTTCGAAGCTATCGGGGTGCGCGTAGCAGGGTAGCAAATTTACCTTTAAATCCAGGGCCTGTAAAAGCCGGGTCAATTCAAGCTCATCCTGCCTGCTCATGGACGATACATTCAAGAGGTTAACTGTCCTGCTGCGACTATATTTTTCTTTCAGTTCTTCCAGATCGTCGGGAAGAACCCTGTCATAATACGCGGGTGCCTTGACAAGGTTGCGCAGGGCGCCGTGATAGACGGCATCATAAGCGCTGGCCATTATCTTGGCTTTAAAACCAGGACAATGAACCGGGACAATGGTGGCGCTGACCTCTTTTTGCAGGCCCTCCACCAGGCCGTCGATGTCATCGCCAATCAGGGCGGGCACACAGCTGTTAACGATAATAATGGCGCGAGGCCGGAATTCCCTTTCGGCATACCAGATGGCTTCCTTTAGCTTATCTTCCCCGCCCCTGATGGCATCGATTTCTGTTAGGTTGGTCGAGAGCCAGATCAGGCCCCTGGCCCGGGGGTCCCGGAGTCGCTGCAAGTTTTTTGCCAGGCCGGCATTGGCTATGTTACTGCCGCCGCAGCCAATGGGCCCGTGGATTATAATTACTGCATCCCGAAGGGTATTTAAGATAGCCAGGCTGAGGCCCAGCTGGCAGGTATACGTCTGGGCAAAAGCCCTTTTTAAACCGTAAAGGCACCCTGACCGGGAAGCTCCTACCAGATCGCAGCAGGTACCGCCAAAGGCGTTGCAGGCCCTTAACCGGTCTTCACGCACCGGCGGCGTCTTTTGTTTGATATAGTCCATTTTACTTTTTACTTCCCCTCCTTCATTTTCCTGGTATTTACCTGCCGGCCACCAGCACGCTCAGGATATCTTCCGTCAGGCGCAGTCCGCCGCTATAGCCGGCGTAGGACCGGTCCAGCACTATACGGTTGGTTACAGGAAAAGTGACGCTCAGATGGGCGGCACCCAGGGTTTCCGCCAGATCCCGGTCATAAATGCTGCCCAGGACAAAGGCCGGACTCAGGGCGTCGTAATACCTCTGGCCCCTGTTGCGGAGCCAGTACTCGTTAAGGTACCCGGCCACCCTGGAGGCGTTGCTGTCAAAGACAACGCGCGGTTGTATTCCTGATTGGAAATCCTGAAATCTTTGCCTTACCAGTTCCCTGTCATGCTCATCGAGGATGTCGGTGACCACTGCCAGTTCGGGCAACCAGCCCAGATCATCAGCCAGAAAGCGGGCCAGGGCCGGAGCATAATTGGCATCCCCCAACACTATGGCGTAGCGCTGCAGGTCGATATCGTTATAGATGTCGGCTAACCGCTCGTAATAGCTGTAATAACGGTCTTCTTCGATTCTTATCAGCCGCTCGACAAACTTTGACGCTATCTCCAGGGTAGCGCCCACTGTTCTTAAAAACTGTCCGGTAGCGGTAGGGCCGATTGGCAGCGGTACCGAGATATAAGGGACTCCGTGCACTTCGGCGAATACTTTGGCCGCACCAATGCCGTAGGTGTCGGAAACAACGATGTTTAAAGTGGCCCTGGCGGCGTTCTGCAGGTTGGCCAGGGTTTCTCCCTCACCGAAAAAGGTATTCACCTGATAACCTAGATTACCGAGGAGGGTTTTCAGGGATTGGAGGTTACCCTTCCAGAAGACGTCCTGCCCGGGAACAATGCCCCACAAGTTGAGGGTTTTATTTTCTTGGCAGGACGTCCTGGCTACAAAATCACGAAATAGGGTCTGGAGGATTATATCGTAACCTTGATAAGAATTACCCCGGAAGCCCCCGGTATCTGCCACCAGAACAGGCAGGCCCTGGTCGCGAAACCGGCTGGCCACCGCCCGGGCATCATCGCCGATCATTTCGGTCATGCAGCCGGTAACGACAAAATACAGTTCGCCATCGACCACCTTGAGAGTGTTGGCTATTTGCTCGGCCAGCCGGTTCTCGCCGCCGAAGACGATTTCCTCTTCATACACGTTGGAGCTTGGCAGGGCGAGGCCGCCGCAGTAGCCGCTGCCGAGATAGCCGGCACCGCCGTTGTATGCCTGGTAAATATTCCCGCCACATCCGGAAGAAGCATGAATAATGGGTACCGCCCCGGGAAGTGCATTGAGGGTGCTAAGGGCACCGCCCAGGGCACATAAAAACCGCGGTCGTTCGATAATACCGGTTGTCATCCCATGCCACCTCAACTGGTTATTGACTAAAAAGTTCCGGGTCAAAGGGATAGCGTCCATACCTGCGGGCAGCCTCCATGAGAGCGTGGATATTCTCCGGCGGGGTACCTGCGGGCAAGCCACAGCCCAGAGCCAGAATATACCCCTTCGGATTATCGTAGGCCTTCCGCAAGCATTCTTTAACATTGGCCACAACATCGGCCGGGGTACCCAGGTACATGGTACGCGCGGGCCGGATATTACCCACCAGGATTACTTTGTCGCCGACAGTCGCCTTGGCTTCCGCCAGATCAATTACATCGTCCAGGCTCAGGCAGGCAGCCCCGGTAGCCGCCATATCCCGCCAGATCCTTCTGGTGTTGCCGCAGATATGCAGGGAGGGAGCTGCTCCGGTAGCCCGCTTGATTTCTTCTACCAGCTCTTGCAGGTAAGGCAGGGCGAACTCGCGGAAGGTCCTGGGGCTGATTACACTGCCGGAGGCGGTAGGATCGGCGATGCTACAGGATACCCCAATTCTGGCGGCTGCCTGGACGTAAGGAATGGTACTGGCCAGAGCCAGGCGCAAAAGTCGATGGGCAAAGCCGGGCTGGCGGTAAACGTCCTTTAAAAAGTTTTCTGTTCCCCTGATATTGGCCGCCGTGGTAAAAGGGCCGGCCACTACTGTAACTACAGGTACCTCCTTTCCAACCTCGCTGACAATTTCCGCCAGGGCATCGAGGAAGATGGGAAGCCGCCCGTCCCGGTCAGGATCAGGGGGTTCCAGATGCTCCAGATCGGAGAAGCTGTTTACGATATGTTCTACTAGATAAGGCGTGCTTTCCTCGGGAAACACCATTTTACAGCCCAGGGCTTCGGCTATTCCCTGTAAACCCGGGCCTATGCTTATCCCATCGGCTCCGTAAACCCTGTAGCCCGCTATGGCTGCGGCTGCCATTTTCCTGGGAGAAAGATGGATTTCAGCAGCTGTAGCGCCGATCAGCCGGGCCGCATGCTCCCGCATAAAGATGTCGCAGGGGATGCGATCATAGGGTTTCCCCTCTTTTAAAGCCTTGATCCTTTCCCTGGGAGTCATTTCATCCGGAATAACAGTTTTGCTCATTTTAACTCCCTTCCTTTTCCCGCTGCTGCCTGCGCCTCTTGCGCCCGGGACAGCCGCCAGCAATCTTGCAGGACGGCTACAGCCAGCTCGCCTCTTTCCCGCCCGGTTAATCAACCGTGAGAAAAAGTCGGTACTTGCTGGGGGTAGAGTTTGGCGGCCAGATCCACCCCGGAACCGGGTATACCGCAGGCATCGGCGCGGCACTGCTGGCAATGGCGGAATACCGGCAGGTGTTTGGCCGCCGCAGCCCGGGCAGTGTTCAATTCGCTGCAATCAGGCGGGCGCCGGTTTTCCATCTCGTACTGGGGCAGCAACGGGATGATGTTGATTAGCGAGGCCCCTGCTTGCGCCGTAGTCCTGGCCACTTCTTCTATATACCTGTCATTAATCCCGGGTATCAAGACGGTATTGATTTTTACTACCACCCCCAGCCTGGCTATTTTCTCTATCCCGGCCAGCTGGGCTAATATCAGCCAGCGGGCGGCTATCTCGCCGGTCATATACTGGCCGTTATAAAAAATGTAGGAGCAGATGCTTTGCAGCACCCGGGGATTTAAGGCATTGACGGTTACGGTTACAGTTTTAACCCCGGCTGCGACAATTCTTTCCGCCTTTTCGCGGAGCATCAGGCCGTTAGTACTGAGGCATTTGATCAGGTGCGGAAATTGGCGATGAACCAGCTCCAGGGTTTCCAGGGCGTGGTCGGTAGCCAGGGTATCCCCGGGCCCGGCTATACCCACTACAGTTATAGCCGGGCACAGTTCCAGGGCCCGTTCCACAATCTGGACGGCCTCAACGGGAGTTAACAGGTTCCGGCTTACCCCGGGGCGTTTTTCCCATTTATTGAAACCCCGCTTGCAAAAGCGGCACTGGATGTTGCAGGCCGGGCTAACCGGCAAATGGAGGCGGCCAAACTTGCCGTGGGCTTCGCCACTAAAGCAGGGATGTCTTTTTACCAGGTGAGCGAACTGGTCTGCCACATTACCCGGCCCGGCAGCAGCGGCATTTACCATTTCCATCTGGCTCACCGTGTTCGCCCGGGTAACTGGAACCGGGACCTGCTTTTAACCATGCTGAGATGCTCGTCAATATCCATAATCCTGACCAGGAGGCGGGCGCGTTCTTTCTCCGGGAGATAAGCCCACTGATCCAAAAGTCTTTGCCGCTCACGCTCAAGTCTACGCCGGGTGTCTTTCATTCACACAAGCCCTCCTTTGACGCATTTTAATGATAGGGTCCTTTACCCCGTTCATACCAGCCTGTTTTTCTCGGTACGGTCAATCTGTACCACCCGCCCATCCCGGACGACAATCTGGACGCTCCCGTGACGTACCCCGCGGATGACCCGGAGTATTTCCAGCACGAATAACTCTTCCTCCGGGGTGATGCTCCCCGGCCATTTCTCACTTCCCGTTTTGCTGGCCGTCTTCATATTGTGGAAGTCAAGGCCCAACCTTGTACTCAATACCGCCACCTCCAATCGGGAAGATAAAGAACAGGCTCCCTTCCCTCAAAGGAAAGAAGCCTCCAGTGGTCTGGTCGGCGTTCACCGCGCCGGTGCTTGCTATGAAGCTGAAATATACAGGGCTAACAGAGGCCATATCTGCGTGCCTTGTAATCATCTCCCTGGAAGAGCGCCGTACTTAAGTACCTTTCCCCCGTATCCGGCAGGATGGCGACAATCAGTTTGCCTTTGTTTTCCGAACGTTTGGCGACCTGCAGGGCCGCGAAGGCGGCCGCACCGGACGATATGCCTACCAGCAACCCTTCCTCCCGGGCCAGAAGCTGGCCAGTGGCAAAAGCCTCTTCGTTTTTCACCTGGTAGATTTCATCAATGATGTCCAGATTCAATACATCGGGGACAAAACCGGGGCCGATGCCCTGGATTTTATGGGGGCCCGGCTTGCCCCCGGATAGTACCGGGGAATCAAAGGGTTCGACGGCCACGACTTTAAAACCGGGTTTACGTTTCTTAATCACTTCCCCCACCCCGGTAATGGTGCCGCCGGTACCGACACCGCCTACCAGAATGTCCACCTGGCCATCAGTATCCTCCCAGATCTCTTCTGCCGTCGTCGCCCGGTGGATGGCAGGATTGGCCGGGTTCTTGAATTGCTGCGGGATAAAAGAATTGGGTATCTGGGCCGCCAGTTCCTCAGCTTTGCGCACCGCCCCTTTCATCCCCTCGGCACCCGGGGTCAAAACCAGTTCGGCACCATAGGCCTTTAGCAGGTTGCGTCGTTCAACACTCATGGTATCGGGCATAGTCAAAATCAGTTTGTAACCCCGGGCCGCAGCCACAAAGGCCAGGGCGATCCCGGTATTACCGCTGGTAGGCTCAATGATGACTGTATCCTTGTTAATCAGGCCTTTTTCTTCAGCATCTTTAATCATACTGTAACCGATACGATCTTTAACGCTACCGCCGGGGTTAAATGATTCTAATTTGACAACTACCTCCGCCTCGATATCCCCGGTAATCCTTTTGCTTAATCTTAAAAGGGGGGTTTTACCGATTAACTCCGTTAAATTGTTGGCGATTTTAGCCATGGTCCGTTCCTCCTCAAATGTATAGTTTTATTGTGCCGCGATCTATCCCGGCAAGCCGCTAGATGCCCGCGGCCAGGCTGCGGATTTCACCTCTTTCCAGGGCCAGGAGATGGTCGGCCCATCCGGCGGCCCACTCGCGTAATTCCTTTATTTCCAGGGGAAAGGGTTCGCGGGAATCCTCATGCTCGGCTATCCTGCGGGCCAGATCGGTGTAAATCCTGGCTTGTTCTGATTCCGGAGCTGCTTCAATGGTGGTTTTACCCTGCAACTCGCTCTGGGTTACAGTTACCGACCGGGGAATATAGGCCATGACCCTGGTACGGGTCCTTTGAACAAAATCATCGATAATCTCCCTGGCATAGGGAGCATTTACCGAGTTGGCAATGAGGCCGCCGAGTAAAGCACCCCCGCTGCGGGAATATTTCTTTATACCTTTGAACAGGTTGTTGGCAGCATAAATGGCCATAAAGTCCGCCGAGCAAACTGTAAATACATGCTCGGCAATACCCTCCCGGATTGGCACGGCAAAACCGCCGCAAACCACATCGCCCAGGACATCATAGATCACGATGTCCAGGTCAAGGTCTTCAAAGACATGCAACTGTTTCAGCAGTTGCACCGCAGTGATTATACCCCGCCCGGCGCAGCCGACGCCGGGAGCCGGTCCGCCGGCCTCCACACAGTAAACGCCGCCAAAACCCTTAAAGATAACTTCATCCGGTTGAACCCGGGGTTTTTCCCTCAAGGTATCCAGCACCGTGGGGATGTATTTGCCGCCCCGCAGCGTATTGGTAGAATCGCTTTTGGGATCGCAGCCGACTTGCATCACCCTGTAGCCGGCCCTGGCCAGAGCAGCACTGATATTGGATGCCGTAGTTGATTTGCCGATACCCCCCTTGCCATAAATAGCAATCTGTTTAATCTTCTTGCCCAAGTTCATCACCCCTGTACGCTGTTTTCCCGGTCAGATGGCCGGTTTCTATAAGCCTGGTCAAGGTAGCGTCTATAAATCCCGGCAGCACTAAAGGCTGGATACCCCTGGAAAGTAGCAATTCCCTGGCCCCCGGGCCGATCTGGCTGGCCAGTACCGCCCGGCAGTCGCCGAGCATGGCTACCGCCCGGGCCATCTGATCGTCCCCGTGTTCCCGCCCATTACAGGGAGGAACATTGTGACGGATTTCGCAGCACTTAAAGCTGCCGTCGGGGTTGATGGTAAAAATCAGAAACTGTTGCGCCCGGCCAAAATGCTGGTTGACCATTTTACCGTCACTGCTGGCGACAGCAATTTTTAAGGCCATACCATTTCCTCCCGCAAGGTTGATTAACAGTGGGAAAACCTGTAACTGGCTTTGTTCTGCCCCCTGCCTGGACAACTAAACAAGAAGGCCCCTTCCCTTGCGGAAAAGGAGCCTCCAGTCGTCTGGTCAGCGTTCACTGTACCGGTTGCTAAGCAGGTTTATATATTACTATTTCTATCTTTTTAATATGATTTATCTTATATTAAAACCGGCGCCATAAGTTGTCAAGGGCCTATTTGCAGGTTAGCGGGGCATTTACTCTGATTAGCGGTCCCTGCGGCCTATTTACTTCATCTTTCTTTTTACGATATTCCCCTATTTTGGGCCGTTATTAATTCGCCTCCCGGAGCCAGGGAGTGCTTTACAGTCGCCGTCATAGCCTGGATATTGGCCAGGGGTGTAGAGGTGCTCAACCCGCAGGCAGGAGCGATGATGTCGATGCCCCCGGCCAGGAGTTTCCCGGTGAAACCAGTAATTTTCGCCGCGCCGCCGTTCTGCAGGAGATAGGTGCTGATATTGCCCATAACCACCTGTTCCGGAAACTCGCCCTTTAATTTTGTTAAGTTGATCATAGCGTCGACGCTCAGGGCATCAGCCTGCAACGCGGGTAACAGGGACTTGACTTTATTCACATTGCCGCAGATATGGACGATAACCGGCAAACCGGCCCGGTGGACGCCGGCAACCACTCGCCGGAGATAGGGCAGGGCGTATTCGTTAAACAGGGACGGCCCCAGGATCTCACCGGTCGCGGTGGGGTCAGCGACGGTGATGGCCGCTGCCCCGCTGCTGGCCAGCAAGAGGGCAAACCGTTCCAGGAAAGAAGTAACATAATCCAGCACCCGGTGCGCATTTTCCCGGTCCCGGCGCAGGTCCTTTAAGAATTCTCCGGGGTCCACCAGGGAGGCGGCCAGGCTGATAGGGCCGGTCAGGCAGGCCAGCACCGGTACATCCGGATCTCCGGCGGCCAGGGAGGCTACCGCCCCGGCCACCGCCCGGACCCGTCCGGCCGCCAGCAGTTCCTCTATCTCCCGGAAGTTTACCGCGGCCGCGCGGTTATAAGCCTCCCGGGCTATCTTGGGTTCACAGGCAAGGGTGCCGTAGTCCACCGCGCTCCCCAGGGCTTCGGCTTCGACCGTCATGCAAAAGGGTACGCCGAAGTTCTCGAAACCGGTAAGCCGGCGAACCGCCCGGGCCAGGCCGGCCATCAGTTCGGGGTCGCCGTGGGCTTCCGGCAGGTTGATGCCAGTTTGTCGCACCACCTCCACCACGGCGGCGTTCATCATACCCCCCGGGCAAATGACCGGCGGCCGGTCCGCCGGCTGCTTCTTCAAAACGGCTAGCAGCCGGGTTTTTTCAGTCAGGGACTCCATGGCAACCTTCTCCTTCCAGTAGTTCCGGATCGATAGGCCAGCGCCCGTACCGGCGCACAGCTGCCATCATGGCCTGGATATTGGCGAAAGGTGTTTCTGTCGGCAAACTACAACCCGAGGCGACAATAAACCCTTTGGGGTTGTCGCCGGCCGCCCTGAGGCAGCGCTTTACGGCAGCCTCTACATCCGCCGGGCTGCCCTCAAGCATCACCTCGGCCGGGGGGACATTACCCATCAACCGCACCCGGTCGCCCACCCGTCTTTTGGCTTCCGCCAGGTCGACGGCGTTATCCAGGCTCAGGCAATCAGCCCCGGTAGCGGCCATGCCTTCCAGGATGCGGTTGGTATTGCCGCAGATATGCAGGGTTACGGTCCTGCCCCGGGAGTGGATAAAGTCTACCAATTTTTTCAAATAAGGGAAAGAGAATTCCTCGAAGGCTTTCCGGCTGATTACCGAACCCGAAGACATGGCATCGGTTATGCTGGGGGTACAGCCTAAGTCCATCATAGCTTCAGCGTAGCGCAGGGAGGTTTCCAGGGATAACTGGCACAGCCGGTGGACCGCTTCCGGGTGATGGTAGATATCCCGCAGGATTGCATCTGTCCCGCGCAGGAAGGTGGCATTGGTAAAGGGCCCGACCAGGGCGCCGGTCACCGGGACCTCCTGGCCAATCTCCTGGACGGCAATGCGCATGGCCTCCAGCTGGGCCGGCAGGTAGCCGTCTTTATAGGGATCGGCTGGCCGTAAGCGATCTATCTCATCCAGGCTTTGAATGGCCGGAGCCCGCAGGTAGGCTGTTTCATCTTCCGGGCAGTGAACAATGGCTCCCATGGCTTCCGCCTGGACGAAAAGATCGGTAAAAATCCTCACTGTGTCGTAACGAAAGAGACGGTAGGCTTCGATTTGGGCCCGGGCCAGGAGGGGCCCGTTGCCGCGCAGTTCAGCCACCCTGACGCCGATGACCCTGGCCGCGCCGTTACCCATAATGGGTACACAGGGCAGGCGGTCAATGGGTTTCCCTGCCGCCATGGCGCGAAGACGTTCTGAAGGCGTCATTGCCTCCCCGGTCATTTTTACCACCCCTTTCCTGCTCAGGCTCCCTGGAGCCTGCGAAATAGCTTTACGGCTTCTACGGCATTGACGGCATAACCGTCGGCGCCGATGCGACTGGCGAAACCCTGGGAAATGGGACCTCCCCCCACTACAACCTTGTACTGCTCCCGGATTTGCTCTTCCTTTAATCTGTTAACGACTTCCTCCATACGGGCCATGGTGGTAGTCATTAAAGTGGAAAGGCCAATGAATGCGGCCCCGGTCTCCCTGGCTTTTTCCACAAACTGCTGCGGCGGTACATCCCGGCCCAGGTCGATAACTTCAAAGCCATTGGCCTCCAGCATGATTTTTACCAGGTTTTTACCAATATCATGGGTATCGCCTTCCACTACACCCAGGACCACCCGCCCGGATTGGGTTTCCGAGGTTTCCGGCAGGTGGGGACGGAGCACATCCAGCCCGGCATACATAGCGTCGGAACATAAGAGTAGTTCCGGCACGAAATACTCCTCTTCTTCAAACAGGACGCCGGCCCTGTTGATGCCGTCGATCAGGCCCTTTTCGATGGCTTCAAAAGGGTCGATGCCGGCGTCTACGCATTCCCTGGCCAGGTCCGCCGCTCTTTCCACTTCCATGTTGAAGACTGCATCCGATAGTGCCTGTAAAAGCTCTTTCTTCTCCTCAGGCATGGTGGTCTCTCCTCCTTTTGGGCGATTATTATATTCCCCATCTCGGCTTAAGCCGTGCGTGGTACCAGCTTCAGGATATGGTCCAGGTGGGGGAAGGCATCCCGGCCGTGGGGAAGGGCCATGGCCTGGACAAATTGCTCCTGGAAATCGGCTTCCAGGGAAGTTTCCACCAGATGTACCTGCCGGGCGATATTCCGGGCCTCTTGCCGCTTCTCCAGGCTCAGCAGGGCCAGCCGCGCTCCATCTCCGGCCGCGTTGCCCACGGCCCGGATCTTCTCCGGCGGGCAGTCAGGAAACATACCAATGGCCAGGGCGTTAAGGGGATTGATGTAGCTACCAAAGGCCCCCGCCAGGATGACCTCATCAACCCGTTCGACGCCCATGTGGGCCATCAGGTAACGGGCCCCGGCGTAAAGGGCTGCTTTAGCCAATTGTACGGCCCTGATGTCGCTCTGGGTAATGGTAATATCCCTGCCGATGGCTGTTTCCCCGGCCCAGGCAATGACAAACTCCATCTTGCCTTCTTCATTCCTGCGTACGCGGTTGGTGGGCAGAACGCGATTAAAGCGACCGCTCCTGGAGATCACCCCGGCTTTAAAGAGTTCGGCCACGGCATCAATAATCCCCGAACCGCAAATCCCCCTGGCGCCGGCAGGCCGGCCAGCTGAAGCCCATTCCTCCCGGCCGATCACTTTATAGTCAACTTCCAGGGTGTCAGGGTTAATACTAACCTTTTCAATAGCCCCGGGAGCCGCCCGCATGCCGAACTTGATGTGCGCCCCTTCCAGGGCCGGGCCGGTGGCGCAGGAAGTAGCCGCCACCTTCCCCTGGCTGGCCAGGGCGATTTCACCATTGGTCCCGATATCAACGATCAGCTGGACAGCATCGCTGCGGTAGGGTTCCTCGGCAATTAATACGGCCACATGATCGGCGCCTACAAAACCACCAATTACAGGCAAGAGGTGAATTTTAGCGGCTGCGTGGACATTGATACCCAGGTCACGTGCCTTAAGATTCAGGTCCTCCCTGACTGCCGGCAAGTAGGGCGCCTGCCCGAGATAGTCGGGGCTGAGGTTTAACAATAAATGTTGCATGGCTGTATTGCCCACGATTACCAGATCCATTACCTGTTCCCTGGCGACCCGGGCCGTGGTGACGAGTTGATCCAGCAGTTCATTAAGACCCCTGACAATGGTTTCATGCAGGTCGGCCAGCCCGGTGGCGCTTTCCCGGGCGTAGGTAATCCGGGACAGGACGTCCTCCCCGTAGCGCACCTGGGGGTTCATGGCGGAGGCGGTGCTCAGCACCTCCCCGGTGGCCAGATCGCAGAGGTAGGCGGCCACGGTGGTAGTACCCAGGTCTACGGCCACCCCCAGGGGCCGCCGGCCCGCACCCGGCTCTAGAGCCAGGACCACCCGGTCCTGCCAGGTGGTCACCGTCACTTCTCCCCCCTGCTGGCGAATACCGGCCGGCAGTTGCAGGAGTGCCGGGTAAGCCAGGGTCAGGTCACCCGACAGGCCGTATTCTTCCTTGAGGGCCTGCTGCAGTCGCTCCCAGTCGCTGCGCTGATCCGCCAGAGAACCGGCAGGACATTTTACCCTGTATTGCCGGACGGCTGGGTTGAGCTGCAGGCTCCGGTTTACCCCTGCCGTCAGGATCACCTGATCCACTTCCCGGCTCTCTTCGGGAACCGCCAGCAGGACGTCACCTTCCACCATGGCCTGGCAGGCCAGGCGATAGTTGTTTTGTATTTCATCTTCAGTTAAATATTTTTTCTCCTCCCCGGTAAGGGGGGTGAGGCTGGCCGGGGAACTCTCCAGGCCGAGTTTGGGGAAAAAACCCGTCACGACCTGAACCTTGCACTTGCCGCACATCCCTGTCCCGCCGCAGGGAGATTTTATGGCCACACCCAGTTGCCGGGCGGCATCCAGCAGGTTGGTGCCCGGCGAAACTTCACCCCGACGCCCGGAAGGCTGGAAGACAACCTGACACGGCAAGATTATTCTCCTCCGTTCGAGCGGCGCCGCCGCCAGGCTTCCTGCCCCAGGGGGCAGATGGCCAGGCATTTCCCGCAAAAGCTGGCCCCGAAGTTGCCTTCAGGATGTTCGCTGTTTACCAGGCGCGGGTCGCGCCGGTGCCATAAATATTCATAGACCTGCCTGGCGTCCAGGGTAGATGGGCGGGGGACCTCCACCCGGGGCTGGAAGGGAGTGCCTTCCCACAGTCTGGTGCTGAAGCCTACTGCCGTCCACCAGCAGGCATCGGGCTCTACTACCCCGTACACAAATTTGCTCCCACCGATGGTGACCTGCCATTCTTTTTCTTTAATGGCCGCAGCCGGGCAGTTCTTCAAACAGGCCAGGCAGTTCCGGCACCGCTCACTGTAAGAGTCGACAAGATCCTGGGAAAAAACCTCGTTACCCTCAAGCTCGGCATCCGTTAACACGGTAATCCAGCGCTGTCGCGGTCCGAACTGGGGCGTCAGGACCAGCCCCTGCCAGCCGAAGGTCCCCAGCCCGGCGGCCACCGCCGCATGGCGAAAGGATATGGGACCGTAGTGCTTGCGCTCTTCCCAGTACTGTTCACCCCGGGCCGGGATAGGCAGGGCCTGATAGCCGTGGTTTTCCAGGTAGCGACTCACCCGGTAAGCCAGGTAATCGAGCTCACGGTTGAGGTAGGCGTAACCAAACAGGTTGTAGGAATAAATGGATATCCCCCGCCGCAGGGTCTCTAAAACGGCATCGGGAATATGCAGTCCCAGGACGATTACACTTTTTCCCTCGGGGAACAGGTCTGCCGGCCGGTTGGGGGCCGTAAGGGCGGCGTCCAAACGGCCGGCCGGCGTGATGCCGACCAGGTCGGCACCCAGGGAGAGGGCATACTGGCGTAACTCTTCAGTCAATCCCATCGCTTTCTCCTCCTCATGAAGCAAAAAGGTCGGTACTCAAGTAACGTTCACCGGTATCAGGAAGAATGGCTACAATCAGCTTGCCCCGGGCTTCGGGCCGCTTGCTGATCTGGAGGGCGGCAAAGGCTACCGCTCCCGAGGAGATACCGACCAGCAAGCCCTCTTCCCGCGCCAGGTTGCGGGAGGTTGCATAGGCATCCTCGTCCGTGACGGTGATAATTTCATCTATCGCGTTCCGTTCAAAAACTGCCGGTATAAACCCCGGACCAATACCCTGAATCTTGTGGCGGGCGGGTTTGCCGCCGGAAAAAACCGGGCAACTGGCGGGTTCTACCCCCACTACCTTGATGCCGGCCCTCAGCCTTTTCAAGCCACGGGCCACGCCGACCACAGTTCCTCCAGTTCCCATACCGCCTACGACAATATCCACCGTTCCCCCGGTATCCTCCCAGATCTCCATGGCAGTAGTCTCTGCATGCACCCGGGGATTGGCTTCATTGGCAAACTGGTTCGGTATCCATGCTCCCGGAATCTCCCGGGCCAGCTCTTCGGCCTTACGCACGGCCCCGGGAATCATTTCTTCAGCCGGGGTCAAGACCACTTCGGCGCCATAAGCCTGAAAGAGCTGGCGCCTTTCAACACTCATACTTTCAGGCATGGTCAAAATCACCCGGTAGCCGCGGGCGGCGCCCACCATGGCCAGGCCTATACCGGTATTGCCGCCGGTAGGTTCAATCAAGGTGGAATAACCCGGTTTAATGACCCCCTCGCGCTCGGCTCTGTCAATCATACTTATACAGATCCGGTCTTTGATACTTCCTCCCGGGTTTAAACTTTCCAGTTTTACCAACACCCGTCCCCAAGACTCTTTCACCAGGCGATTCAACTGGACCAGGGGGGTTTTACCCACCAGTTCCTCTACGGATTTCGCTATTCTCATCTCCGGATCTCCCCTTATTATTGCGTGATTTCGCCTGTGACCGGGGCAAAGGCTTTATCCACCAGGGTTTCCGGCCGGTCGACCTCCAGAATGCCCGCCGCCTTAAGGTCCTTTACCGCCTTGAGGAAATCCTCCCTGGCCGCCTGCACTCCCGGGACATAGCGGTACTTGGCCAGCAGCCTGGCGTTGCCTTCAGCCGTGCCGCCTGTATACTTCTTTTCTACGCCCAGCCGGGCCGCTTCTTCCCGGTTTTCGTTTACCCACATACTGGCCTTCATCAGGGCCCGGGTGAGGGCGGCGGCCGTTTCTTTATCTTTGGCGATCAATTTTCCGCTGACGGCCACAAAGCAGCAGTAATCCCTGGCATAGGGTTCGGTTTCGGCCTGGCTCAGAATCAGCCGGCCCTTATTTTTGTCGATGATAAACTGGGCATAGGGATCGGTAACGGCTACTACATCGATTTCCCCTTTATCCATGGCGGTTTCCAGTTGATCCGGGGGAAATGCCTTCCAGGTAACCTCATTCTTCCAATCAATTCCCGCCCGGCTCAGGGCTACGGCCAGTAAGTTCATGGGCCCGGCGCCGATGGCGTCCACGCCGACCCTCTTCCCGCGCAAATCCTCTACCCGGGTAATGCCGCTGTTATTGCCGGCCACCACCTGGATACAGCCTGTATGTAACCCCGCTGTAAACTTGATATCCATACCCTGCTCGATAGGCTTAACCCATTTATGGAAAAGCCCCAGGGTGGCATCTATTTTTCCGGTGGCAAGCCCTTCTTTGGTGCCTTCAAAGTCTGTACGCACCAGTTCGACGTTCAGCCCTTCCTGGGTAAAAAAGCCCTTTTCAACTGCGGCATAGAGGGGGGCAAAGCAAACCGCGCCGGAGTAATTGGCGATTTTTACTGTTTTGAGCTTTGCTGACGCAGAGTCTGCCCCGGTGTTCCCGGTCTTTGACGAACACCCGGCCAGCACCAGCGTTACCAGCGTGAGCACCAGCAGCAAAAACACCGCCTTCTTTTTCATTGAGCACTTCCTCCCTTAAAACTTAGAGAATTATTGCCGTCCCGGAGCCGTGTCCGGGCCCAACCTTAGATAGCGTAAACAAACTCCCCTTCTTCTTCCGGCCGGCTCAAGTTTAAAAGCTTTAAGATCTCATTGCGCAGTAAGAAAAAGTCAGGATTCTCCCGGGAGCGCGGGTAGCTTAAAGGAATGTCCAGGATGCTCTTGATCCGGGCCGGCCGGGGGGTAAAGACAACCACCCGTTCGCTGAGATAAATAGCTTCGTCGATATCATGGGTAACCAGGACAACTGTGATCTGCTGCGCTCGCCAGATGCGGTATAATTCGTCCTGCATCTGCATCCGGGTGAAGGCATCAAGGGCTCCCAGGGGTTCATCAAGTAATAAAACCACGGGGCGATTGATCAAGGCCCGGGCCAGGGCCGCCCGCTGGGCCATACCGCCGGATAATTGATGGGGAAAAGCCCGCCTGAACTCCGTCAGGCCGGTCAACTCGAGAAAATACTCCAGTATTCCTTTTTCCAATTCATTGCCGCGGGCCCGGGGGCCGAAAACAAGATTGCCTTCTACTGTGAGCCAGGGAAAGAGGTTGGGGTCCTGAAAAACCAGGCCGCGGCTATAGTGGGGTCCCTGCACCGCCTCGCCGTCGACATAGATGACTCCACCGGTGGCTGTTTCCAACCCCGCCATTAAGCGCAACAAGGTAGATTTGCCGCAACCGCTGGGACCAAGGAAAGATATAAAGCCGCCGGCTCTGATTTCCAGGTTGATATCCTGCAGGACAGGTATGGTCTGGCCGGAACCGTTAGGAAAAACTTTGGTTATTCTTTGCAGGGAGAGACAACCTTTAGCGTCTGCCACTGAAATCCCTCCTTTCTTCTCTATTTGCTACCATTTGATCAGGCCTCGCTGCCAGGCCAGGATACGATCCCGGCAACGAAAAATGACACTTAAAAGGGTAGAGAAAAGCAGGGCCATAATAATGAGCGCTCCATATACCTTGTCATACTCGGCCCATCCCTGGGCCCACTGTATATACCAGCCCAGCCCGGCCTTCACACCCAGCATCTCGGCCACCACCAGGGTGGCGAAGGAAAGGCCCAGGCCCATAAAGAGGCCGACGAATATTGACGGCAGTGCCGCCGGGATCGCCACCCGCAGCAAGAGGACCCGATCCCCGGCGCCTAAAGTCCGGGCCACTTCCAGGTAGGATTTGTTCACCCCGGCTATACCGGACCAGGTAAGGATGGTCACGGGAAACCAGGAACTCAAACCCAGGAGAAAGATACTGGCCAGAAAGCTATTGGGAAAGAGGGTCATGGCCAGGGGGATCCACGCCGGCGCAGGGACGGGACCGATAAAGCGCAACAGCGGCTGCAGCCAGTATTCACCCCACTTAAACCACCCCATGAGAATACCGGCTGCCAGGCCGCCAAGGGTACCGACCAGGTAACCGATGGCCAGGAGACGGAGAGAGTAAACAGTACTCAGGCCCAGGAGACCCCGGTCGCGCCAGAGTTCATAAAGGATTTCCCGGGGCCCGGGAAAGTAGGGCAGGGGTAACAAGCGCAAACCAGTCGTAAGTAGATTCCATACACCGATAAGAACAACCAGGGCTAAAATAAGCGGAAGCAAGCGCCGGCACCTGGGGAAAAATTTATCCCAGCCCCTGGACTTCCGGCTTGCCGGCGTTTTTGTTTTTAATGAAGTAGCCTCCATCAATTTAAATCCCTCCCCGGTAAATTTAACGTCCTGCTGGTGCTTAAAAAAATAAAGAGGCCCCTTTTAACGAAATAAAAGGAGCCTCCAGTTGTCTGGTCAGCTACCCATATCCCTTAATGTTTACTAATATTATAGGTTTAGTTGGCATTATTGTCAAGGGATTTGTTAATGAAAAGGAGGACACCGATGGTCCCCCTGACTACTACTGGATAAAGATGACGTTTTCTTTTCGTGTCCGGTTTTATGAGGCCCATTATAGAGAACAAAACCGATCAGCTGAAACGCAAAAAAGTTTCACATCGTTGACACCGGGTGAACGGTGCCGGACGGGCCTTCAGTGGTCTGGTTACCCGGGATTATTCCGTTAAACGCACCTTTTATGTTGCCGCTTCAGCCCCCCGTGGGTTGCTGAAGCTTTTCCCGTACTGGCTCGAGGGTCCGGCTGTGCACCACCTGCCTGTGCGGGGAGAAAACCGTGACACTTCTAAACTCCAGATATACGATGTCTCCGGTCTCCACTTTGAGATCCTCGTAGCGCTCCCGGCTGATCTCGGCTTCAAAACGATGTTCGCCGCCGGTCGCCCGTGTGACGAGGCGAACGAGGGCGCCTTGAGGACGCACACGCTCCACCACCGCCTTCACGGCCGTGCTCCGGTCCCGGCGGAGGTGGACATCAATATCGTGGGGCCGAACGTACGCCCGCAGGGGGTCGGCTGAGGAAGCCAGTTTGGAAGGGACCGGGGAAATGAGCTCAAGGGCCCATTTCCCTTCCCGGGAATCCAAAGGCAACACGTTTGATCGCCCGATGAACTCAAATACAAAGGCATTGGCCGGCCGCTCGTAGATCTCCGAAGGGGAACCCACCTGTTCGATCCGCCCCTGGTTGACCACCGCGACGAGATCGGCGATATCCATCGCCTCCTCCTGATCGTGGGTCACAAACACCGTCGTGATCCCCAACTCCCGCTGAAAATCCCGCAACCAGCGGCGCAGCTCGATCCGGACCTTGGCGTCGAGGGCCGCAAAGGGTTCGTCGAGGAGCAGGATGCGGGGATCGACGGCCAGGGCCCGGGCCAGGGCCACCCTCTGCTGCTGCCCGCCCGACAATTGCGCCGGATAACGCGATTCGAGGCCGTCCAGACGGACCTTGTGCATCAAAGCGCGGACCTTTGTATCGATCTCCCAGGAGAGGGGCCGGACTTTCCGCGGCAGCACCCGCAGTCCGAAGGCAATGTTTTCAAAGACGGTCATATGCCCGAAAAGGGCATAGTGCTGAAACACCATGCCCGCCCGGCGAACACGGGGCGGTCTCCGGGTCACGTCCTCGCCGTCAAACAACACCGTCCCCCTGTCGGGCACCTCCAGCCCCGCCAGGATGCGGAGCAATGTGGTCTTGCCGGAACCGGAGGGCCCCAGCAGGGCCACCAGCTTGCCGGTCGGCAGATCGAGGTCGACATCCTGCAAAACGCGCGTCCGTTTATAGGACTTGCAAACGGAGCGAAGCGTCACACCCACGTCTATTTCTCCCCTCCTGCGTACGCCGGTCCCGGAGCGGACCGATCCCCCCGCAGCCCCGGCCGGAGCTCCATCACGGCTTTTGCCGCCAGGGTCGCAAGAGCCGCCAGGGCCAAAAGAGTGGCCGCAGCAAAGGCGGCGACAGCGTCATATTGGTTGTACAAGATTTCAATGTGCAGGGGCAGGGTATTCGTCAGTCCACGGATATGTCCCGACACCACGGAAACCGCTCCAAATTCGCCCATGGCCCGGGCGGTAGACAACATAACTCCGTAAAACAACCCCCATTTGATCTTCGGCAGGGTAATCCTGCAAAAAATCTGCCGGCCTGTCGCGCCAAGGGTCCAGGCGACCTCCTCTTCTTCTTTCCCCCGGGCCTCCAGGACGGCAATCACTTCGTGGGCCGCGAGAGGCAACGTGACAAACAAGGTGGTGAGAATGATCCCCGGCACCGCGAATATCACCTGGATATGACGGGCCTCCAACCACGGACCGATCAGTCCCCCGGAGCCATATACGAGGATAAACATGAGGCCCGCGATCACAGGAGATACGGAAAAGGGGAGGGCGATTACCGTTTTCAGCAGAGTTTTTCCCGGGAACTCGTACCTGGCAATCGCCCATCCGGCACACAGGCCGAATATGGTGTTCACCGGAACCGCAATACAGGTCGTGAGCAGGGTCAGGCGCACTGCGGCCGCTGTTTCCGGGTCGGCCAGGGCCGCCAGATAATAACCCGATCCCTTCTGCAACGCCGTAGAGAAAACGGCAACCAGCGGTGCGAGCAAGAAGACGGCGAAAAACAGGACGGTCACGCTGATGAGGAAGAATCTTCCCGCCTGCGTCCCTGAACGGCCTACTCCGGCCATTTCCCTTCCTCCCTTCCCCTCTGCCTGCATTTGCCCGGCGGCCCTTATCGCACACCCGTCCGCCAGAAACCGGCCCGCAACTCCATCAGGCGAACAGCCGACAGCACGATAAACGAAACGATCAGCAGGACGACGGCAACCGCCGTAGCTCCGGCGTAGTCGAACTGTTGCAGCTTGGTCATAATGACCAGGGGGGCGATCTCCGTGCGCATGGGCATATTCCCGGAAATGAAGACCACTGACCCGTACTCCCCGATCCCCCGGGCAAAGGCAAGGGAGAAACCGCTCAACAGGGCGGGCACCAGGGGGGGCAGGATCACCCGGAAAAAAACCTGAGCCGGGCTCGCCCCCAACGTCGCCGCGGCCTCCTCCATCCGGCGATCGAGACTTTCAATGACCGGCTGAAGGGTCCGTACCACGAACGGCAGGCCGATGAACACCAAAGCCACCACAATCCCCGCCGGGGTAAAGGCGATTTTGACGCCCAGTCGTCCCAGAATCGCTCCCGGCCCTCCGGTCGGACCGAACATCGCCGTCAGGGCAATGCCAGCCACAGCGGTGGGCAAGGCAAAGGGCAGATCGACCATAGCGTCGAGCAACCGCTTCCCCGGAAACGAATACCTGGAAAGCACCCAGGCCGCCGGCACGCCGAAGACCACATTGATACTGGCCGCAATCCAGGCGGTGAGAAGGCTGAGACGCAGGGCGGCCGTCACCCGGGGCGCCGTGACGGTCTCATAAAACTCGTGTAAGCTCAGCGAGGCCGACTTTAGCACCAGGGCGGCAAAGGGGAGCAGGATCATCACACTGACGTAGAATAACGTCACCCCGAGGGTCATGCCGAAACCCGGCAAAACAACGCGCCCCTTGATCTCTTTGGCCATTCCGTCACCTCCTCTCCCGCTCCCCGCGTTCACCGGACTCACCGGGCCCGGGCTTTTTACCGCGCGTAAATCTGGTCAAAGATCCCCCCGTCGGCAAAATGGGTCTTGTGCACCTTTGACCACCCTCCCAGATCGTCGATGGTGAAGAGCTTCAGGTTCGGAAACTGTCCGGCGTATTTCTTGGCCACGGCTTCATCCCGGGGCCGGTAAAAATTCTTGGCCGCCAATTCCTGCCCCACCGGAGAATATAAATATTTCAGATAGGCCTCGGCTACGGCGCGGGTCCCGTGCTTGTCGACCACGCGATCCACCACGGCAACCGGAGGCTCCGCAAGGATGCTGACCGACGGCACCACGATGTCAAACTTGTCTTTGCCGAACTTGTTGACGGCGAGCAGGGCCTCGTTTTCCCAGGCGATGAGGACGTCCCCGATTCCCCGTTCGACAAAGGTCGTCGTCGCCCCTCTGGCCCCGGAATCGAGAACGGGAACATTTTTGTAGAGGCTGCGTAAAAAGTCCTTCGCTTTCTCCTCGTCGCCGCCGTATTGCTTAAGAGCATATCCCCAGGCGGCCAGATGGTTCCAGCGCGCGCCTCCGGAGGTCTTCGGATTGGGGGTGATCACCGACACACCCTGTTTCACCAGATCATTCCAGTCATGGATCCCCTTCGGATTGCCGTGGCGCACCAGGAATACGATGGTCGAGGTGTACGGCGAACTGTTGTAGGGGAGGCGTTTCTGCCAATCGCCCTGAATCAACCCTTTGTCCCGAATGGCGTCGATGTCGTAGGCCAGGGCGAGGGTGACTACATCGGCCTCCAGGCCGTTGATTACCGACAACGCCTGTTGCCCCGACCCTCCGTGCGATTGTTTCACGGTAACCGTTTGCCCAGTCTGGGTCTTCCAGTACTCGGCAAACGCCTGATTAAACGCTTGATAGAATTCCCGGGTCGGATCATAGGAGACATTGAGAAGTTGTACCGCTCCACCGCCCGGCGCGGAGGCAGGGCCGGTTCCGCCACTTCTGCCGCAACCAGCCACCGCCAAGGCCAGTCCGACCATCAACAGCATCCTCATCCATCGATGTGCTCCAATCCACGCCATCTCCATTGCCTCCTCTTGTGTTAAATTTCCGGTACGGGTTTTTTCTGATTTATGCGCGCAGGGATAACATATCTTTCTTCCCTACCTGAAGGCAGCCGGAGAATCCATTCCGTTTCGGTAGCACTGGCGCGGGCATATAACCTGGCTCCGCGCCCCCCCAGGGGCCAGGGCAGTATCAAGTAGAGGGCCTGGTGCGGGCAGCTTTTCACGCAGGCAGCACAATCCCAGCAGGCACCTCCACCCCGTAGCTGCACCTTTACCCCTTCGCGCACAAGAAGTCCGCCAGGGCAAATTCTTTCACATTGAGCCTCCCTGGCTCCACTGCATCCTGTACACTTTTCTATATCTATCGCAACGGTCATAACCCACCTTCCTCTTCTAAAGGACGTTCTAGCATTATAAAACTATCATTGTCGCGGTTATAGCGGGAATTTATAAAGACCATCCACCGGCTGTCGTCCCGGACTGGATAATCTGCCCGTTCCTGATAGGGAGGCCAGCGGGTCTCCTTACGGTAAAGAAGGTGTTCAACCATAGCAGAGGCTACCATGATACGGTCCACGACCCGGTGGGCCTGCATTAAGTCATAACTGTCCCCGGCCGTCAAGCGATAGCATTCCCGTCGCAATTTTTTTAGCTCACGGCGGGCTATGAGTAGACGCCCTGCCATCAGGCGGTATCCCTGTACAGCACCCCCGGCATATTCATCAAGGATTTTATGCAATCGGGCTTCTAATTCTCCAGCGACCAGGCCATTGGTACGCTTCAGGGGAGCAAGGGCTCGCCCCTTAGCTTCCTGTACCGCTGTTTCCCCGGGGCAGGTCAAATGCAGGTCATGTTGTGTAATATCTTCCAGAGCGCTCAGAGCTGCGATTTCACCTTCAACCATACAACCGCTAACATATTTTTTGGGTGCCCCTCCACTTGCATCGCCCGCTGCATAAAGTCCGGGCAGTGTTGTGTGACGTCGGCTGTCTATCCAGTAACCACTCAGGCTGTGTCCCCCTACCAGGTAGGGTTCTGAGGGGCAAACCTCTAAAGGTTTGTCCCGGGGGGATTCTTCGTGATCACCCCACCAGAGGACCATCCTGGGACACATTTCCAGATAAGCTTCTTCCAGCTGCCTGGCCTCCGCGGGAGTAAGGCGGGTAGTATCCAGGTAACAGGGGCCCCGGCCGGCCCCTTCTTCCGCCAGGGTGGATTGCAACCTTTCGACCGTGGTAAGGTGGCGGCCTTCCAGATAGTTTTCGCCGTGGACGTTCACCTGGGGAACTCGAATCCCCTGTGCCACCGTTCCGGTAGGAGCCAGGGTATCCTTTACCCGAAGGGCTATAAAACGAGCCTCCAGGCTGGTCATTTCTGCACCGGCCCGCAGGCCCATGGCCAAACCCGACCCGGCATTAAATAGAGGGTACCAGCCAATGCCCCTGATGAGTCCGGAATAAGGACAGGACGGCGAATAAAGCCCGGCAACCCCGCCGGTAGTACATATGACAGCCCGGGCCAGGATGATATAAAACGTAGAATTCTTTATACCAAGGGCATACAGGCCCTCTACCCTGCCGCCTTCATTGACGATAAACTCCACAGCAAGGGTACGATTGAGAAACTCTACCCCGGCCCGGCAGGCAGCCTGGAACATGAGGGGCTTGATACGTTCCCCGTGAACGACGACCGCATGGCGACCCCGGCGCAGGTACCTTCCCTCCCTATCGCGGGGGAAGGGCACTCCCCAGGCAGCCAGGCGATCCACGGCCTTATTAAAACCGGCAGCCATAGTCATTACCAAATCACGCCGCACGATACCCATGAACTCCCGGAGCACAAAATCCAAGAAAGTATGGGCCGTCTCACCGGGATGCAGGTAAGCATTAATGGCGTTTACCCCGGCCGCCAGGCAACCGCTGCGCTCGGGATGGGCCTGTTCCACCACCAGGATGCGGGAAGAAGGAGCGGCTTCCCGGGCAGTTATGGCTGCGGCCAAACCTGCAACCCCTCCCCCTACGATGGCGATGTCTGTTTCCTTGAATTCCGTTTGCCAGCCCGTCAAGATATTTTCACCTCCCCCTGCTGGCTTCTCTTGAAGAAGTCAGGTAACCGAGTTCTCTAAGACGCCGTAAAATCTTTGTTATGCTTTCTTCCGCTGTTTCTTTATCTGTCTCTACCACTATTTCAGGGTGTAAGGGTTCTTCGTAAGGATCGGACACCCCGGTAAACTGGGGGATCTCTCCGGCCAGGGCTTTTTTATACAGGCCCTTCACGTCCCGTTCTATGCAAACTTCCAAAGGACACCGCACGTAAACTTCGACAAAATCCGGGTAGAGGCTCCGAACAGCATCCCGGGTTTCCCGGTAAGGTGAAATGGCAGCCGTAATAGCCACTACACCATTCCTGGCCAAAAGGTGAGCCACATAGCCAATGCGTTTAATATTAATGTCCCGATCCTCTTTGGTGAACCCCAACCCCTGGCTCAGATTTTTTCTAACTTCATCCCCGTCGAGCACTTCCACCCTTTTTCCTATCCGGCGCAGTTCAGCGGCTACCATGTTAGCCAGGGTAGATTTGCCCGCCCCTGAATAACCGGTGAACCATAAAATAAATCCCCTGTCAGGAGCCATCTTGGTTTCCTCCTCACCCTACCAAATCCTGGCCATGGGTACAGGCCGCAGTCCTGAAATCAATATCCGGGCTACCTCAGGCCTGCTGAATTCCGGTGGGGGTATTACCCCGGCCCGGAGCATCTCCCGTACCTTAGTGCCGCTTAAAAGCAAGTGCCTTTCAGGTGGGTGCGGGCAGGTTTTGGCGGAAGCCAGATTGCCGCAGGCATAGCAATAAAAAGTATGGTCGAAAAATAAGGGTGTGATCCCCAGTTCACCCGGGGCAAATTCGCTGAATATTTGTTGCGCCTCATAAGTACCGTAATAATTACCAACGCCGGCATGATCGCGTCCCACGATGAAGTGGGTACACCCATAATTTTTACGAACCAGAGCATGGAAGATTGCCTCGCGGGGGCCGGCGTAACGCATTGCCGCCGGGAATATGGCTAACATAACCCTTTCCACCGGATAATATTTCTCGATAAGGACTTGATAGCTCAACATCCTGATAGCCGCCGGGATGTCGTCCGCTTTGGTTTCTCCTACCAGGGGATGGATTAACAGCCCGTCGACTATCTCCAGGGCACACTTCTGGATATACTCATGCGCCCGGTGGATAGGATTACGAGTTTGAAAGCCTACAATAGTTTTCCACCCCCGGGCAGCAAAAGCTGCCCGGGTCTCCGCTGGATCCAGGTGATACTCCGGGAAGGGGCTGGGCGGCCGGTTTACTAAATAGATAGGTCCCCCGGCCAACCACCCTTCCTGGGCCATCAGGCAGGCCACGCCAGGATGCTGGGCGTCGGTAGTACGGTAAACTTCCCGGGCTTCTTTCTCTTTGTCATATGTATAAACCTCCTCTACCTGCATTAAACCGTAGGTTACTCCATCCGGGCCTACCAGGCCCACCCTCCTGCCTTCTATCTTCCGGGCAATCTCCGGCTGGATAGATAGAGTAACCGGCAAGCTCCAGGGTACTTTACTGGCCAGGCGCATGGTTTCCACCACACTCAAATAATCCTCCCGGCACATAAACCCTTCCAGGGGGCTGTAAGCTCCCACAGCCAGCATTTCCAAATCGGAAAGTTGTCTCCAACTCAAGTGCAGGGAAGGAAGCCCGGCAAGTTGATGCAGGATTTCTTCCCTTTTCTCCCCTTCCAAAACCCTGTTGACAAGCTTTGCCCCATGGGTCGGGGTTGCATTCATTACTAACACCCCTCCTGCCTGAATATGACAGTCACTTGCCGTTTTTGATTGCCATGAAACCTTAAAGCCTTGAAAAATCCAGGTTCACAGTCGTAAAATTGGTCATTTTAACCAAACCTGTCGGGCCGCAATTTACAGTTATTACCGTGCTCATGGTCGCTGTATTAACGCGATACAATACCATGTTATTCGCGAGAAGTCTTTTAAGAACAGGGATGATAGCACCCGGACCTACCTGAAACTGGTGGAGGGCCTTAACCGCTATACCATTAAAAAAATTAAAGAGGCTCCATTGCATTTAACAGCAAGGGGCCTCCAGTCATCTGGTCAGCCTGAATCTTCACTTTTTCTTCCCCGTTCAATTTACTACTATTACTATCGTTTTTATTGTACTTTTTAATCTTACCCCGGCTGAGGTTGGTTGTCAAGATTTTATTTCTGGCTTTTAAGGATTTCGATCTGTTTTTTGGCTACCATTGTTCAGTTGCTTCCTGCTTACATTTTACAAAATTAGAAACCCGGGCAGCCTTCCAAGCCTTCCAGGTGTGGCTGCAGGTGGCAATTCCTGTCCGGTAATTTTTAAAAAATGCTTGACAGTGAATGCCAGGGAAGTTAGAATCAAAGTATACTAAAAAGATATGAATACTATATAATGGAGGTGTGAGTGTGAACTATATCTGCTGCCATAAATCCATGGGTAGTAAATGGTCTTTAATTTTGCCAGGTAGTCCATAAAAGTTAGAATGGGGGGGAGGATTGCTAGATGCCGGAAAGGCCCTTGACGGATTCCCGGTGCCAGGCAGGGATTTCAACCAGGGAGCAGAAAGTTCTGGGTGAGATACTTAAGGCTTTACGCCAGGTGAGATATGGATCTATTACGATTATTATACAGGACAGTCGTATAGTCCAGATTGACTATACAGAGAAGGTCAGGTTGAGTATGGAGCCGGAGCCGGCAAACGTGAGTAATGAAGGCAGGGTGCCAGGAAACATAACGGTATCTCCGATCAAAAAGCCATCATGACAATTGAGGTGGCATAACATGATTCTAAGGCTGGCAAGACAGCTGGAGGCCCGTTTTCTTTTATGGGAAAAGCGGGTCTCCATTTTTGTTATGACACCGGTACGGGTGGACCACGCCGGCTGGTTACCGCACCGAAAGCAGCCCCTACGGCATGTGGGAACCCAACTGGGTCCAGGGCGGCAGGGATATCCTGGCGGTACTAAAGGCGGCGGGGGCTACCTTTTTGGCCCGGCACACCAGCTTCGAGGGCCGGAACGCCGTCGAGAGTATCAAAAAGGCGCTTCTCAATAATGGCTTTTCCCTGGTCCACGTTTATTTCCCCTGTGTGACCAATTTTGGTGCCAGGGCCCTGGGGACGCGCCGACCAGCGGTCATGTACCAATGGTTCAAGGAACGCACCGTGTCCATGGAGCAGGAGGGGCCAGAGGTTGACTTTCCCCTGCGGACAGGTATTTACTATGACGCCAGCAACAGCCGGCCGGAATTCTGCGCGAGATTGCGGGCATGGGTGGCAGAAGTACAGGAGCAGGGAGGGAAGCGTTGATGGCCGGAAGAACGGAGGTTTTGATCAGCGGCTTTGGCGGGCAGGGGGTAGTGAGGATCGGCCAGAGCTTGAGCCTGGCCGCTGTTTATCAGGGACTCTATACTACGATGCTTATCAGCCACGGGACGGAAACCCGGGGCGGGTACGTGCGCAGCCAGGTGGTTATTGCCGGCGAGCCGGTAGACAGCCCGGTGGTGGAGAGTCCCGATTATTTCTGTGCTTTATCCAGCGCCGCTTACAGCAGGTTTAAGCACCTGGTCAGGGGCGGGTTAATCCTATATGATCCCGGTTACCTGGAGCCTGACCCGGCCCTGCCGGTACGGCATATCGCCCTGCCGGCCAGGGACCTGGCCGGCAAAAAGCTGGGGCGGGAGATCTTCGCCAACGTCATAATCCTGGGTGCTTTAACCAGGTTGATGGCAGGCGTGCTGGAACTGGAGGTTGTCAGGAAGGCCGTGCTGGAATGCATCCGGGTCTTCGGCGAAGAAAATGTTAAAGCCCTGAATCTCGGTTACAGCTTACTCTGAGCCGGTATACTCGATTGTAGCCAGGCTAACCTGCCCCTGGCAGTAGGTAGCGATAAGGCCCATCAACTCATCTGCCGCACGGTATAAATAATCCATGGAGGTGGCGGCATTTCCCTGGATGATAAAGAAGGCACTTGTCGTTTCCGGAGTGATTTTAGTTTTCTCGCACTGCTTGACCTCCAGCCGGCAGAGGATTTCCCTTTCGTCCATATAGGCATATTCCCCGGGCGCTACCGGTACAGGTTCGGTGGCACCCAGGGGATAAAACCTTTCCTTCCCGGTGGTAAGATTAAAGGTGATTTTACCCTCCACCTTATCCAGGTCGTGGGCCCCCAGGGCCAGGGCATACTTCAGGGAAATATAGTTGTACGCATCCACCAGGCTGTTTATTTGCATCAGCCTTGACCGTTTTGTTATAAAGTCATATAGGTATTCGGGAGCGGAGATATGGACCTGACCGCCGAACCTGGCGTGCAGGTCGTGGTAGGCGGCCAGGATGGGCCGGTGTCTTTCGTACAGGGTGACTAACTCCCCCATTTCCGCCTTAATCATCCTTTCCAGTTCGCGGTGCTTCCGTTTTATGGTCAGGTTGCTGGCTTCTACAAATAAAACGGGGATCCCTTTTAATGCTTGATTAACATAGACGATCATTAACCTCACCTTTACCTGGAATTTAAGGGGATGAAATCCCGTATAAACGGCCCTGAATAAAGCGCATAAATCCTCAAACCTGATTTCTGTTATCACATTGGAACGCAACGCAAAGAGGCCCCTTTGCCTTAACAGGAAAAAGGGGCCTTCTTTTAGCTAACAAGCCGCAGACGTCAATCTTGATTTTCCGGCTGTCCTGCCGTTTCCTGTCGTCATCAATCTGTACCACCTGGTTTTCCTGGGCAATAGTGGTAATAGAACCGTACCTCACCTGGCACAAAGCCTTAAAACCTGGCGAGGATAGCCTGTCCTCTCGTTGTGACTTCCCTCGGGGTCGCGATTTGCTCCCTTTTGTTACCGGCATCCGTCATCCCTGCCGGTCACCTTAAAAAGCCGGGATAACTGCTCCCTGATATTGTTCTTCTAAAAACTTCTTGACTTCAGGCGTATTTAGCGCTTCTGCCAGTTTCTTTAGAGCCGGATTGTCTTTATCCTCGGGACGAACCACCAGGACGTTGGCAAAGGGGGAGCTTTTATCCTCGAGAACGAGGGCATCCTTGACTGGATTCAATTTGGCCTCCAGGGCATAGTTGCCGTTTATGACCGCGGCGTCGACGTCTGTTAAGGACCGCGGCAGCATGGCGGCGTCTAACTCCTGGATTGTCAGCCCGGCCGGTTTCTCGACAATGTCATTTTTGGTTGCCATGATACCGGGACCTTCCTTTAACTTAATAACCCCGGCCTTGGCCAGTAACATCAGGGCCCGGCCGCCGTTGGTGGCGTCATTGGGAATGGCAATAATTCTGGCGTTTTTCAATTCGTCGGCGCTCTTAATTTTTTGGGAATAGATCCCCATGGGCTCTATGTGTACTTTAGCAATATAAACCAGTTTGTTGCCTGTCTTCTGGTTGTAATCTTCAAGGTATGGTATATGTTGGAAAAAATTGGCGTCAATTTGCTTATCCGCCAGGGCCGGGTTGAGCTGGGCATAATCATTGAAGACTTTTATGTTCAGGGTGATTCCCTGTTGAGCCAGCACAGGTTTAATCTTTTCCAGGATTTCAGCATGGGGACGGGCAGTAGCACCGACTGTAATTTCGTTTTTGGCAGCTTCCCCCTGGGATGCAGTTTGTTGCCGGCCGCATCCTGTTAGAATTAACCCCATCGTTAACAATAAAGCGAGAACCAGAACAGCAATCTTCTTCAAAGTCTATCAACCTCCTTTGATATATCTTATTAAGATAATAGGTTTACTTGGTTTTTTTGTCAAGGGGATAGGAAAATTTTTTTTGGAATTCAATCTTATTGACATTATACCAATCCCTTTGTTACCATTGACAAGAAAGATTCAAGTGTTTTATATAATTGCCCCTCCAGGTGATATATTTTATGGTTAAAATCGAAAACCTCAGTAAAACTTTTACAACCAAAGATGGCAAACAGATACAGGCCCTGGAAGATATCAACATGGTTATTGCCGAAGGGGAGATCTTCGGCATCATCGGGCGTAGCGGGGCCGGGAAAAGCACCCTGGTCCGATGTATCAACATGCTGGAAAGGCCAACTACCGGCAGGGTGATTATCGACGGCCGGGATCTTACCGCTTATTCTGACAGGCAGCTCCGCCGGGCCCGCCAGCAGATAGGCATGATTTTTCAACATTTCAACCTGTTTTCGGCCCGCAATGTCGCCGGTAATGTGGCCTTTCCCCTGGAAATTGCCGGCCAGCCGCGCCGGGTTATCCAGGAGAAAGTTAAACGTTCCCTGGCCCTGGTGGGGTTGAGCGATAAGGCCGGGCATTACCCTGCGGAACTGTCGGGCGGTCAAAAGCAACGGGTAGGAATTGCCCGGGCTTTAGCCAGTGAACCCCGGTTGCTTTTATGCGACGAACCGACATCAGCCCTGGATCCCCAGACGACTGCCTCCATCCTGAGTTTGCTCCGGGATATCAATAAAAGCCTGGGTCTGACAATTATAATTATAACCCATGAAATGCAAGTAATCAAAGAAATATGCGACCGGGTGGCCGTCCTTAACCAGGGCCGTATTGTCGAGGCCGGTTCCGTACTGGATATCTTTACTGCTCCTCGTCATCCTGTTACCAGGGAATTAATTAAGAGTGTCCTCGATCCCTCCATTCCGGAACAGGTGCTGGCAGGGTACAACCCTGCCGGAACGAGCCTGCTGGTACGGCTTTCTTTCATTGGCCAGTCTGCCGGTGAGCCGGTTATCTCCCGGATGATACATGAGTACAACGTCCAGGCCAACATCCTTTACGGCAAGATTGACCATATTAAGGATACCCCCTTTGGTACCCTGACCCTGGAATTATCAGGTCAGCCTGATGCCCTAAACGCGGCCGTGGCTTTCCTCCAGGGCAAGCAATTAAGTATTGAGGTGTTAGAAAGGCCATGAGTAACTGGTTCGACCAAATAATTCCCATGGTAACCATGGGAACGCTGGAAACCCTTTATATGGTGTTTTTAGCGGTATTTATAGCTTATCTCTTTGGACTCCCCCTGGGCGTTATCTTGCTTATCACCAGCGAAAAGCATATTAAACCCTGTCCCCCCATCAACAGCATCCTGGGCACGATAATCAATATCGGCCGTTCTTTCCCTTTTATCATTTTATTAATCGCCATAATACCCTTTACCAGGCTGGTCGTGGGCACCTTTATCGGTACAACTGCATCTATCGTACCCCTGTCTGTCGGCGCTATACCCTTTGTCGCCCGCCTGGTGGAAACCTCCCTGCGGGATATACCCTGGGGGGTCATTGAGGCGGCCCAATCCATGGGGGCGTCTCCATGGCAAATTATCATCCGGGTGATGCTTCCGGAAGCTACACCCTCCCTGGTATCCGGTTTTGTCTTAACTACCATTACCCTGATTGGCTATTCCGCCATGGCCGGTGTAGTCGGCGGCGGCGGCCTGGGTACCCTTGCTTATCAATACGGCTTTCAGCGTTACCAGAATGACGTTATGGTTATTACCGTCGTTATATTGATCATTCTAGTCCAGATCATTCAGGTTGTTGGTGACCGGATTGTCGCCCGTTTAAGCCGGCGTTAATCCCGAAAAATGGGGAAAGGAAAAGTTTCCTTAGTTTTTCCCTTGACGCCCTGGATAAAAAGAGTATAATAAATATCATTAAGCCGATTGAAAAACTGAAAAAAGCAAAGAACCGGAAACTCTTATCGAGAGCTGGCGGAGGGACTGGCCCAATGAAGCCCGGCAACCGGCCTGTGGAACCCAGGTACGGTGCCAATTCCTGCAGGATTTTTCCTGGCAGATGAGAGTTGAAAAAAGCTCTTCGTCTGCGAAGAGCTTTTATTTTGTTATGGGGGAGTATGATATAATGCGCCTGGCTACAGAACTGGTCCAGCTGGGAGTAGGATACGATGGTAAAACGGGAGCTATCAGCACGCCTATCTACCAGTCAGCTACCTTCCGCCACCCGGCCCTGGGGCAGAGTACCGGTTTTGACTACAGCCGGACGGGTAACCCTACCCGCCAGGTCCTGGAAGAAGGCCTGGCCGGCCTGGAGGGAGGCTGTCGCGCCCTGGCCTTTGCCTCCGGCATGGCCGCCATTACCGCCGTTCTCTGCCTTTTCAGGCCCGGCGACCACCTGGTAGTTTCTGAGGATTTATACGGCGGTACTTACAGGCTGCTCAACCAGGTAGGGGTTCCCTGGGGGCTGGAATTTTCCCTTGTAGATACTACTGATCTGGCTGCCCTGGCTGCATCTATAAGGAACAATACGAAAGGCATCTTCCTGGAGACACCTACCAACCCCTTAATGAAAATCACCGACATTGCCGCCGTGGCCGCCCTGGCCCGCCAGCGGGGCCTGCTGACTATTGTGGATAACACTTTCATGACTCCTTACCTGCAGCGACCCCTGGAACTGGGCGCCGATCTGGTAGTCCACAGCGCCACCAAATATTTGGGCGGCCACAATGATGTGGTTATGGGGGTAGCGGTAGCCGCCCGGGAGGATCTCGGCGAAAGGCTGGCCTTTATCCAGAATACCATCGGCGCGATTCCGGGTCCCCAGGATTGCTGGCTGGTTATCCGGGGCTTGAAAACCCTGGCCGTACGCCTGGAGCGGGCCCAGGCCAGTACTTCAGAGCTGGCCCGGTGGCTGGCCGGACACCCCCTGGTGACCAGGGTTTATTATCCGGGCCTGCCCGATCATCCCGGTCACGAAATCTGTAAGAAACAGGCCGGCGGGTTTGGGGCCATGCTTTCCTTTGAAGTCAAGCATGCCGGACTGGTGGAGCAGATTTTACAGCGCTTAAAAATTATTTCCTTTGCGGAAAGCCTGGGTGGGGTAGAAAGCCTGATCACTTTTCCGGAGCGCCAGACCCATGCCGAAATCCCTGCCGAGATGCGCCTGAAATTGGGCATCAACGATCGTTTGTTGCGTTTATCAGTCGGACTGGAAAATTTGGACGATCTCAAGGCCGACCTGGACCAGGCCCTGGCCTGTTAAAAACACCCGGCCAGGACGAAAAAAGAAGTCCTTTTTCCCTGGGCGGCGGTTTAAAATTAACGCAAGGCAAGCAAGGACTTTAAAGAAGAGGGGTAAACAAGGTATGCAGAGAGGAACGCGACTGATCCATCACCGCTTATCCATGGATTCTGCCACCGGCGGGGTCAGTGTCCCTATCCACCAGAGCGTGGTATTTGCCCAGGAGAGTCTTGAGCAACCGGGCGAGTACGAATACACCCGTTCCGGCAATCCTACCCGGCGGGCCCTGGAAGAGGCCATCGCCGAGCTGGAAGGAGGCAATTACGGCTTTGCTTTCGCTTCCGGCATGGCGGCTATCACCGCCGCTTTAAGCCTTTTTTCGTCCGGCGACCACCTGCTGGTATCCAGGGATATCTACGGCGGCACCTACCGGGCCCTGGCCAGGGTTTTCCCGCGTTTCGGCCTAGAAATAACCTTCGTTGATACCACCAATTTGGAGACAGTGGCCGCCCAGATCCGGCCTTCTACCAGGGGGCTTTACCTCGAAACCCCTTCCAACCCGTTAATGAAAATCACCGACCTGGCCCGGGCCGCCGCCCTGGCCAGGGAGCACGGGCTCATAACCATAGCCGACAACACCTTCATGACCCCCTACCTGCAGCGGCCCCTGGAACTGGGAATTGATATCGTCGTCCACAGTGCCACCAAATACCTGGGCGGCCACAGTGACTGCCTTGCGGGACTGGCTGTCACCAGGGACGCCGGCCTGGCCCGGGAACTGGCCCTGCTGCAAAACACCCTTGGGACCGTCCTGGCCCCCCATGAGTGCTGGCTGATTTTACGGGGCATCAAGACCCTGAAGGTGCGCCTGCTCCAGCAACAACGGACAGCGACGGTACTGGCGGAATGGTTACGCAAACATCCGCAGGTGAAGGCCGTCTACTACCCGGGCCTGGAGGGGCACCCGGGCCGGGAGACGCACTTTCGCCAGGCCGGCGGCGCCGGGGGTGTGCTCTCCTTCCGCCTGGCCACGCCGGAACTGGCCCGCCAGGTCATCAACAACGTCCGCCTGCCGGTCATTGGCTCCAGCCTGGGGGCGGTGGAGAGCATCATCACCCTGCCGGCCACCATGTCCCACGGCAGCCTGCCGGAAGAGCTGAAGCGCGAACTGGAAATCACCCCCGACCTGGTGCGGCTGTCAGTGGGTCTGGAGGAGGCGGAAGACCTGCAGGCCGATCTCGAACAGGCGCTAAACCTGCCTTAGAGAAAGGATGAAACATGCCATCGTTGCAGAAAACGGCTGTTGCCTTGAATAGGGTCAACAGCCGTTTTAGCAGCCAGGCCGTTTTTTCAGGGGCAGACAGCAAGGGAGTTTGCCCTGAGTTACCTGTGCTGTTCGAGGGTTGACGGATATTCGCTATTACACCCGGTGAGCCATGGGCAGTAAAAAGAGATAGATATTAATACCAAATAAAAGCAGGATCAGGATGGCGAAGGGGATAAACGAGCTTGTCGCCTGGTTTTCTTTCCAGTTAGCCCGGGCAATACGGTAAGCCGTGTAAACCGAGGCCAGTGCACCCAGACCCAGTAAACTAAACTGCAAATTGCGGATGGTCTCCGTACCAGCCAGGGCTAAAGATGCATCCTGGTTGATAATGCCAAAGAGGGCCAGCCCGGTATAGAAAACCGACTTGCCTTCCGCGAGTAAATGGAAGAGGTTGTGGGCCATATGACCGGCAAAGTCTAAAGGAATCAAAGCGTAACCGAACCTGGCAAAATTCATTTTGGCACTCTCTGCATTCTTTAACCCCGCCAGCCAGCTTGTTAAATATAATAACATAACCGGAATGGCCATTGCTATTAAAAATGTGACGGTAAAAGTAACAGCATAGTTATCGGTTCCCAGTAAGCTTTCAAGCCAGCGCTGCGCTTTTTCCCATAGCTCCAGCATGGTGACGTTCTGAACAAAGACAATACCCATAATCACTATGGCCAGAAAGGACTCCTCAAACCTGGGTTTGCGTATGAACCAGAGTTCCTTAGACGGCACCCGGGCGGTTATGGTTACCGAGTTGTTGGGGCAGTTCTTTACACAATAGCCGCAGAAATTACACCTGGCATTAGTGTCCATCGTCCTGGGAAACTCGAACATGGGGCAGCCAGGCGCCTTAGCGCCGCCCTTATAGCAGGCCAGGACCTTACATTGGGCGCATTTTTCGGGAGTCCCCCTGAGCGTAAGGACGCCTGCCCGGGAGTAATTGCCGGCCAGGCCGCCGAGAAAGCAGAGGTAACGGCACCAGGTTCGTCTTTCAAAAAAGGCTCCGGCGGCAATAACCCCTGTAATAATGAGCATAAGCAGTACACCCGACCCCCTGGGTGATTCGACAATGCCAAAGACATGGTCGGCCCAGGTTATAAGGATAAAAAGGGCATCTATAATCCAGATACCGTACTTTCGCAGAAACTTAGGTACGGGAAAGAGGTTCCCGACAACTTTCTGGACAAGATCGCTCAGGGTAGCGAAGGGACAGATGGAGCACCAGAAGCGCCCCAGGAGGAGAAAAACCAGGGGAATAAGTGGCCACCAGAGAACCCAGGTCATGGCGGTACCAAAGTTATCATGGGCCGCTGCCGGACCGGTTAATAATTCGTAAACAATAATTGAAAAGACAATCAAAGTGGGCGCCTGCAAGATTGCCGGATACCATTTGCTTTTTAATATGTAGTTTATAAAGCTGAGGCCAGGCTGTTCTTTCAACTAGCTCATCCCCATTCCTTGTCTGCCTCTTCTTTTCATAAGGGCTGCAGCAAAAATAATCAGAAGGTCAAGTATTATGAACCCGTAAATTAAAGGCCAGTTAGGAGTAGCGTTGTTCAAACCCCTGGAATTATTGTTTTTTCCGGGATGTTCCGTTTCTGCTTGGGAACTATCATGGGGCAACGCTCCTCCGGCCTGAGGCAAATTATTCATTTCTGATTGGCTTTTTTTATTTATATCAGCTTGAGTCCCATCAGGCATTTCACTACCATGTTGTTGATGGGTGTGCAGGTTATCTCCCGGGGAGTTTGTCGCCGCTAAGGCGCGCGCAGTCAAGGCTCCTGTCATGAAAAAAAGGGCTGCTATTAACAACCATGGAACTGTCCTCTTTAAACACTTCAACCGCATGAGTTATCGCTCCTTTTTAAGTGCCTTCCTGCAAGGGAAACCCGGAACCTTCCTTGTAATGCGTACACCACAGTCACCATCCTTCACCAGCCACCATCGAAAGACATTCTAGTCGCCAACTGTGAAGATATTATGAAGAAAAATAGAAGAAAGTTTGAAACAGCCGTCCCGGCAGTCCTCCCTGCTACATTCTCGTCGCAGGAAATTAAACCATTAGAAAAAGCAGGGCATTATTATCCCCGCTTTTCCTTATCCAAAGGCTGGACTGTCTTACTTATCTAAACCCGGCCACGCGGCCGTGCTCGAGAACGAGGCACCTCCCGGCCAGTTCGGCCACTTCCGGGTCGTGGGTAACCATGATAATGGTGTGCCCCTCCCTGTGCAGCTTCCGGAAGAGTTCCAGCACGATGCGCTCGTTGGCTTCGTCGAGATTGCCGTCGGTTCATCGGCCAGGATTAGCAAGGGGTAATTGATGAGGGCGCGGGCGATGCATACCCGCTGCTGTTCCCCGCCCGAAAGCTGGGAGGGCAAATGCCGCGCCCGGTCTTTGAGACCCACCCGCTCCAGAGCGGCCATGGCTTCCCCCTCATCGGGCAGGCTGTGATAGTACTGGGCCACCATGACGTTTTCCAGGCGACGGGTTAAGGCGTGCCAGACCATTCTCTTATACAGGGAAAACTTCGTCATCTAGATGTTCACCTTCCATGAAGCACTTCCGCCGGCCGCAGCGAGAGCAGCAGCCGCATGGCCGGGAGGCTCCCTAAAATGGTCACGCCTGTTGCCAGTGCCAGTACCAGGGGGACGACTATCCCCCGCGGTGCCACAGCTGCGGCGAAAACAGCCTGGCCGATAACCCGGGCCAGGCCCAGGCCCGAAAGAATACCGGCCAGGCCGCCGGCGATACCGGTAATGACCGTTTCGGCCAGGGAAAGGATCAGGATGGCACCGTCGCTGGCGCCCAGGGCCTTTAACAGCCCGATTTCCCGGCTGCGTTCCATTATGCTGGCGGTCATCAGGTTGGCTATGCCTAAGGCCGCGCTTATAAGGCTCAAGGCGGCAATCAAGAACATCAGGAACTGGGTCTTTTGCAGTATGGCTCCCTCGGCGCCCGCCACCTTGAGGATGGGTTTGGCGCGGGCGCCGGGTATAGCCTCTTCAATCTGGTAGGCAATGGAACTCACGTAGGCCGTGCAGTACCATGTTTCCCATTCCTTCCTGGTAAGGCTCTGCGGGTCCCTGGCCGCCCGGCGGGCCAGTTCATTTTCCGGGGTGGTAAGAGCGCTTACCTCAACCTGGCTTACTTTGCCGGCCAGGCCCGGGGACCTCTGGACAAGGAGAAAGCTTTACTTCCGGGCTGGCGTAAACTTTACCCGCCGCGACCAGCCCGGCCGACAGCGCCAGGCTCAAGAGCATAGCCGAACCCCAGCGCACGCGGGTGCGGGCGGCAGCCCTGGCTTTGCGTACCTGGGCCGGGTTCAGGCCTTCTACCTTTAAAGGTTGCCGCTGCCAGATAAGGAGCACGGGCAGGGATGCCGCCGCGGCCAGCAGCGCATAAAAGTAGCCGTCCTGGTAGTTAACCAGGGGTATGAGCAGGGCGAGTAGCCACTGGCTCATGGGGATGATGCCCCGTACCACCAGGACCTGCAGCACGGCCACGGCCTGCTGGACCATGATGACCAGGAAGCCGGCTGTAGTAATGGCCAGCAAAGAAGGTACCGTCAGGGCCAGGGCTGCCCGGAAGGCGGCCAGGCCGGCCAACAGCGCCAGGCCCAGCCCCAGGAGAGCGCCGGCGCTTTTAATTACGATTTCCGTGTTAAGGATAGGAGAAGATTGGGCCAAAGCCCCGCCGGGAAAAAGGAAGATTTCCGGCGCCCGCTGCAGCAGGAAGGCGGCGACAACAAAAGTAATAAGCGGGCCGGGGATTTGACCGGGAGAAGCGGGATAACCCTTCTTCCAGGCCTGCCAGGACAGGATGAGAAGCAGGGCTTCACCCGCCAGGGACAGGCCCAGGAGCCACCCTTCGTAAATTTCCTGCTCCAGGAAGCCAGCCTTAATTCCCAGGACGGCGGCAAGGGCTCCCGTTAATCCCAGGGCCGCTCCCCACCAGGCCCGGGTTGATAATTCCTCCCGGGGCCGCCGCTCCAGTAGGGCCAGGAGCAGGGCCAGGGGGAGTAGAGTCAGGTTGGAGCTCTGCAGGACAGGTATCAGTGATTGGAACATTGTCTGCCACCTTCTTAACCTTGCTTTGACAGGGGGCCGGGCCGGCTGCCGGCCCGGCCCGTACCTCGCCTTACCACTTGCGCGGCAGGAAGTTAAACTCCCACTTGACCTCAATGGGTTTCTTCCAGAAGCGTCCTGCTACGCCCGTCTCCCTGTCCGTGTGCAGCAGGTAATCCTGTTTTTCGGGTGATTCGATAAGGTAGGTCAGTTCATACTTGCCGGCGCCAGGCATCTTGACGTTGGCACCGTAGTGGGGGCCGTCGCTGGCGTTCATGGGCATGAAGGTACCTTCTGCCTCCTGGCCGTTGTTCAGGTTCTTCAGCCTGTACTTAATAGTGAGGTAGGGAACCCATTCCCCCACCCCAAAACCGTACTTGTTATCAGGGGTGGCCGCAATATCAGCCTCCAGATGAATATCGGCCCTGTCCGGCGGCAGGCCGGCCTTATCGGCAGGTTCCATACTCACGGGTTGAAAGTAGACGGCGGCAATCTTGAGCCCTTCGGCTTCTTTTTCGTCCCCGATAGGGTATTCCTGGAATCCCTTGGGCTGGTTTGCCTCAGTTTTGCTATTCTGGCTATTTTCTCCGCCGGCCGGTGTTGCCTGCTTACCGCAAGCGGCCACAATCAGGGTAACTAGCAGGGCTAGAATTAAGACCAGGTAATTTTTCTTGTTTTTCATTTCGGTCCTCCTCTAAACAGGGCTGTTTGCCTGACTGTTCTAGCTCGCCAGGCCTTGGTCATTTTCATACATTTTTATGGGTTAGCTGGAGGGGTATGGCCGGAACGGCCGGCCGGGACCTGCCGCCGCTGGCAGATCACCCCCAGTGCTGCCGCGGCCAGGAGAATGAATTGGGGCAATAGGGTCTCCCAGGTGGGGTAAATACCCAGGAAATCTATGACCGGCAGCCCCGGTACAGGCGTAGCGCCGGCAACACCGGCTTCCTGCAATGCTTTCACTCCATCGCCGGCAAAAACGAATGCTAAATAGCTCCCCCTGAAAAAGTCCACTTTTTGCATCACATAGGGGAAAATGTTATTTCCGGACTGTAGATCGAGTAGAATTCTAACTGTTTCATCCATTATGTTATACCATTGTTGCCAACCGGTGTAAATTATAGGCCAAAATTCCATAACCGACCCAGGTGGTGGTACCCTCATATCCCCTGGAAAGGCTACGGCGTAATCCATATTTGCGCTTCAGAAGACTAATAGTAGCCTCCCCTCCAGCGCGCCAGCGTTGGAGACGTTTGAACCAGCTTTGCGATTGATAGGCTTTGCGAGCTTTACTAATTTTACCTTTCCGGGGTAAGCTGACCTGCTTTACCCCAAGTTGATGGCAACCACTTTCGTTCCCTGAACCGCCGAAACCTCTATCGGCAGCGAGGGCACGGGGTGGATGGTTGAAAGTTTTAATATGATCCTCTACTGCGCCAAGGAGTAAGGTGTCATCCGCGGGGTTCCCCTGCAACACCTTATAGCCGATGATGATCTTGTGTTCCACTTCCTGGAGCAGCACCTTGTAGCCGAACTCTACCGGGGCATTGGCTTTACCCTTTTTAATGGGCCGGGCTTCGGTATCAAAGATACTTAC
>NZ_MDDC01000002.1 GCF_001875325.1 Neomoorella thermoacetica | reverse complement strand
TTTTTGCTGCAGTGGATACCCTCCCTGCCCAGCTGCTTTTGTATACGGGGACTGCCATACGTTTTACGGCTCTTGTTGTAGATATTCAAAATCTTTTCTTTGATAATTTCATCCTGGCTCCGGCGTTAGCTTACGGGCCTTTTTAGCCAGCGGTAATATCCTGTCCGGGACACCTTTAAAACCCGGCACATCGTCTCGATACGGAAAGTTCCCGTGTGCTCCCGGATAAACCGATACTTCATTTCGGCATTTTGGAGAAGATGGCCACAGCTTTTTTTAAGATATCCCGTTCCTCCTGGGCTATAGCCAGCTCTTTTTTCAGCCGACGGTTTTCTTCTTCCAAATCGGAGCCGCGCATCTGCTTTCCTATACCGGGGAAGGCGCGTTCTCCGTATTTAGCCTGTTCCCTTTGCCACCTTCGGAGCATGCTGCTGTTGATCCCCAGGTCCCGGGCAATCTGGCTGGTAGTTTTGCCGCTGGTGCGGCATAGCTCGACGGCATTGCGCTTGAATTCTTCATCATATTTTCGTCTGGACTCCCCCATGGACACAGCGCCTCCTTGCTCTGATTATACACTCTTAACTCTGTGTCCTACAAATCGGGGGAGGGTCAAACCAGCGGAGGTTATTCTCCACCTGGTTAACGGCTATAGCTGCATCCACAAGACCGCGATAGTCCAGCTGTAAATTTTCGCCTGTAGCTAAAAAATACAGGTGGGAAATCCGCCGTAAAGCGGCACGCAGTAATATATGAAACTCCAGAGACGTAGCAAAATGGTTCTGATACTTTAGGCGTAAAGGGCTCAAGGTTTTGAGTTGCAAAAACTGGACCGGGCGGTACTCAAGATAATCTGCTAAAGTAAAAGCCCTGGCCTCCTGTACCCGGGCATCATCTTCCCTGGTAAAGATAAGTGTCTTCTGCCCGTCTGGTGCGATGGCATTTATTTCTTTTAAGATAAAACGCCCTCGTTTTCCAGCGCTATTACGCAATCCGATACCCCGGCCGGCCAGATTTTCCAGGCTGAAATAAAAATATGGATAGTAGGCAACCGCCGGGCCGAAAAGGCGCAGGTTTAACTTAAAAGGAGTACCCGGGGTTAACATCGCTAAAGTATCAGGTGCAAAAAAACTTATATAAGGATATGAAGAAGCCGCAAATATTTTACTGTAAGCACAGAGGGCTTCCAGGACACAACCCTGGCAGGCCTCTTGCTTATTATTTATACATACCGTCTGGCGAAAGGAAGTCCCCAGGCCTACCCGCAGGGCGTTCTCGCGAAAAAAGGGCAACCTGATCTCATCTTCGGCCACCAGGGTTACCTCTAAATCGAGGATTTTCAAATCCTGCCACACAGTGATAACTCCAATTCCCAAATTTTCGCTGCCATAAATTACTTTAATGATGTTTGGATTCGTCATTATCCTGGTTATTCCTGCTTATACAGCTAAATTTAGCTAGGCTGTGTTCCTAAGGTTTCTGTCCCCTATAGTCGGGTCAAAAATAGGCCGTCCTGAACCTCCGGGTGCCGTCTTCCCTTGGTTTCCGTCCCCTATAGTCGGGTCAAAAACCATCATAAAATCAAATAATGAGAACATTTCCGGGGCCTGATTTGCTGTTATTTTGTCGTCGACCTCCAATAAGGTAAAAACCCCTGGAGATCGACGACAAATTAGCAATTCACCCCATACTTCGCCAAATACGCCTTTACCATCGCCTTAAACAGTGGCCCATGATTGGGTATCCTTAAATGCAGCAGTTCATGCACAATTACCTCAGCCCGGAAGGCCGCCGGCTGTTTTAACAACTCTGGATCAAAGGTTAATCGTCCTTTACTGGAACAACTCGCCCATTTACGTTTCATGGCGCGCAAGTGTATTTCTTTAGGCTCAACACCGATCCGCCTGGCCCAGGTGGCCACCTCGGCCCGGAAAACTGCCTCCGGGATAACTTCTTCCAGTTTATCAAGGGGTGCCAGGGCTGAGGCACCTTCATAGGGTATATCTCCATGCTCCCAGATTAGATAATCATCTAACACCACGCTCATCGCCTGGCCCCCTTTATGAGATTCATAATCTGATCCACTAACTCTCCCAATTTATTACCCGCCTTCAGTCCTGCTCTCTTGAGATTTTTATAAAACTCCCACACGATTTGCCGCTCCTGGCTTTCGCTACTCTGCCAGTAGGGATAATTTATAAAAGCCCTGGCCATATTCAGGGCTACCTCTTCGGCGCCCTTTATCCCTTGCCGCTTCAAATACCAGTAAACAGCATAGGTTTCAGGAGCCATATCCTTTTCGGCTCGTTCCCGCTCCGAAACAAGGTATTCTTGAATTAAACTTTGCAAACGTTGCAATGCTTCCTGGGTACTTAGCTGCCGCTCCTGGTAGGCCTGGGCTATATTTTCCGCCATCTCGCCAATGGATAAAAGGTAAGGTGCTTCCTGTCTTTTCGCGGCAACGGCATTCTCGAGGCTTTTCAAGAGGTTAAATACCTCAACGGTGTATGACGCCCTGGTCTCAGCTATTCTTTCCAGAGCTTCTTCATTTATTTGGTAAACTGTCACTGCATCCTGGATAGCACCAGGCAGCGTATGTTCCTGGACCAGGCGGGCTGTTTTACGCATTAACTCATGGTCCAGGTTGACCCCCGGCTCAACAGAACGCAGGAGCCGGTATAGCCGGGCCAACTGGTCGTAGTCATCCAGGTACTCCCTTAAAAAGGGATCTGGCGATATAATCTCGAACAGGTTGGCCAGCTCTTTGAAGAAAGCATAATACTCCTGGCGCGCTTGGGGCTCCCGGAAGTGTTCCAGGGCTTTTTCTGCCGCCTTATCTTGCTTATAGTTTTCGATAATAGCCAGGTATTTCCTTCTACCTTCAGCTATCATTTCTTGAAAACGATTTTTAAGGATATCCAGGTCCTGGATAGTCTCTTCAATGTCTTTGGAGTCAAAGGCCAGGGCCTTTTCCAGGTTTTCAAAGATGCCGACAAAGTCGAGGACAAAGCCAGCCGGTTTTTGCTGGCCGTTTTCGTCTTCATAGGGACGGTTCACCCGGGCGATGGCCTGCAGCAGGACATGATCCCGCATAGGCTTATCCAGATACATGCAGTAAAGCACCGGGGCGTCGTAACCGGTAAGAAGCTTTTCAGTAACAATGAGGATTTTGGGTAATTCACCTGGTTTGCGGAAGGCCCTGCGCACCCGCTTTTCCTCATCTTCGGAAAGATAATAACGCGCCAGCTTCGGCGGGTCATTATGGGCCCTGCTGATTACCACCTCCGAATAATCCGGCGGCAAGTACTTATCCAGAGCTTCTTTATACAGGGTGCAGGCCTCACGGTCCACAGCCACTAGGAAGGCCTTATAACCCATCGGTTCGATATATTCCCGGTAATGCCGGGCTACATAAGCGGCGATTGCCTCCACCCGCTCCCGGTTTTTGAGCATATTCCTTAAGGTAACGGCCTTCTCTAAGACCTTATTCAGTTCCTCGATATCGCTGACCCCTTCGGCTGCAGCCAGGTTTAAGAATTCTTCTTCCAGGGTTTCCCGAGCAACGCGCAGATTGTTAGGGGCCAGGGAGTAATGAAGGGGCACGGTCGTGCCGTCGGCAATAGATTCGGCAATGCTATATTTGTCTAAGTAACCCTGTGGCTGGTCGTCACAGCCAAAAACTTTGAAGGTACCCTTACCGTGGGCGGTGCGGTCAATGGGTGTGCCGGTAAAGCCGATATAGGTGGCATTGGGAAGGGCTCCCATGAGGTAGTTGCCTAAATTACCCCCGGTGGTGCGGTGGGCCTCATCTACGAGGACAAAGATATTGTCCCGGCAATTGAGTTCCGCCGGGATGTCGTCAAATTTGTGGATCATGCTGACGATGAGGCCGCGGCGGTCGGAAGCCAGGAGCTCCTGCAAGTGGCGTTTGCTCCGGGCTACTTCGACCATGCCCAGGCCACAGGCGGCCAGGTTATTGAATAGCTGCTGTTCTAGCTCATTGCGGTCGACCAGCATGAGGACAGTGGGGTTATTAAAGCGGGGGTCTTCGATGAGCTTTTTGGCAATGGTGATCATGGTATAGGTCTTACCCGACCCCTGGGTATGCCAAACCAGGCCCCGTTTTTTGGTGGGGTCCAGGGCACGGTTAAGAACCCGGCCAATAGCCCGCATCTGGTGCGGCCGCAGGATAACCTTGCTTAGTTCATCGTCGCGGCGGGTAAACATGATAAAGTCGGTCAAGACCCGTAAAATCCGCTGGGGGTGGATGAAGCTTTTTACCAGGGTTTCATAATCCTGTCCTATGCTTTCGTCCCGCCAATTGAAAAGGTTTTTACGGCTTAAGCTCCACGTGGCCCCATAATAGAAGCGGACCAGGTGGGTCATGGCATAGACCTGCTCCAGGGCCATAAGCTCCGGCGCCTCCCGGTGGTAGCGGCGCATCTGGTCCAGGGCTTTGGCAATGCCTTCAATCTCACTGGTTGATTTCGTTTCTACCACCAGCACCGGGATGCCATTAACTAAAAAGACGATATCGGCACGAATGGTATATGTGCCATTGGTATAAGTAAACTCATCGGAAACCTGGAAGATGTTGGCCCGCCAGTTGTCCAGGTCCAGCAGGCGGATATTGCGCTCCCTTTTCTCGGTCTCAACGTATACCGTCCGCAAGCCCTTCAGGTATTCCCAGGCCTGGAGGTTGCCTTCAATGTCGGGCGGTACCCGCTCCAGCCGTTTTAATACCTCTTCGGCACGCAGGTGGTCGACCACACCGGGGTTTAACTTCTGGAGCTGGCTGATGAATACCTGGCGATCAATTAAACCACCTACACCACCCCGCCTGAGCTCTAAATCCTGCGGGATTATGTACTGCCAGCCTGCTTCGGTAGCATAGCGGATAAATGGGTTTTGTACTGCGGCCCGTTCACTGCCTAAGGGCATCTTCTTTCACCTCCAGGTCTTTGACGCGTACTTTGCCGGTCATAAGCAGGTGAAGCATGGTTTGGAAGAGGGATTGGAGGGTGGATTTGCGATATTCCTCGGCTTCGATTTTTTTATCCACTGTAATAAGAAAGCGGGCAATTTGGCGTTGCTCAGAAAGGGGTGGGATAGGAATTAAGTAATTCTGGATTACTGATTTAGAAATTCTCTGTCTTCCTGTTGTGCCTTCCATTTTACCCGCTATATCTTGCCTGACTTGTGGTATCAAAAGATAGTAAAACAAATATAGGATTTCTAAGAAATCCTTTCTTGCCTTAATTGGATAGACTTCCGTTGTAGCAAATGCAAAAGGCTTTGGAATTTGTGAAATAATACCTTGCTTATAGTTTTCAAATGATGGCGTAATCTTGGCTAGTAAAAGATCGCCTTGTTCACAATAAACGCCACTACTAATCTCGGAACTAGGCTTAATGATATACTTTTGGATATTGACTCTTCCAATAGGTATTAGCTCCATTGGAATAAAAGGAATGTTACCGGAATAATTAAGGCCTCGGGGCTTTTTTGTGAAGTCAGCTACTTCTCTTAACCTGACTACTTCCCAATGCTCCGGCACCATTCCGATTTCAGTTTCCTTCAAGGGTACGCGGTCAACCTGGTCAACAGGCACCGGGCCGTAGGTAAAGAGATGGCGCATGAGCGACTTTTTTAGTTCCCGGGTGGCGGCGATAACCTTATCTTGAAGTTCGATAGCCCTTTGGATAGTTGAAAGTACATGGGCTATCTTGCGCTGCTCGGAGAAGGGGGGAAGGGAAATTAAAAAGGTCTCCAGAACGTTTCGATTAATGCTCTGAAATGTTGTCCCACTCCCCTGTTCTTGCAATCTCGATTTAGTAAAACGTAACTCATAAAACAAAAATAATGCATCTATTAACTTTTTTAGTGAAGGTGAGATAGATGCAAGTCCACGACCTATACAGCATTTAAAAGGTGCAATGTTAACGTCTCCGACAGGAGCTCGTACCGACACGAGGATTGACAGTTTGTCACAGGTCTTAAAGGGTTTGGAACACCACTTAACTGGCTTGGGATAGACTTCTCCAAATTCTGCTTTGCCTTGAAGGAACGGTAGACCAATACCTTCGGTATTATAAGTTTCAGACGGTGGCGATTGCCCCATATTTATCTTGGCTATAGCCCCCAACCTCACCACATCCCAATCCTCCGGCAACACCCCGATTTCCGTCTCCTTATATCCCTCCTTCACCTCATTAACTTCCTTACCCATTCAGCCAACCTCCGAAACCTAACTTAATCAGGATATCATTCAGTTCCTTATCTACGGCCTGCCGTTCTTCCTCGACCTCGGCCAGCTCCACCAAAATTTCCTCTACCGGGCGGTATTCTTCTTTGTCGTTGATAGATACATAGCGGGAAGGACTGAGGTTAAAGTCATTCCGAGCTGCTTCCTCTACGGGAATTATTTTGCTTAACCCCTCTTCTTCGCGCCATTCACGGTAAAGGCTATAAACCTGTATTATATGCTCATCATCCATGTAGTTCTTGGGGCGCCCTTTTGTGAACAGCTTGGAGGCGTTGATTAATAAGATCTCCCCTGGATGCTTTTTGGCCTTATTGATCACCATGATTATGCCGGGAGCGGTAGTATTATAGAACATATTTTCCGGCAACAAAATGACGCACTCGATCAGGTCATTTTCCACAAATACCTTGCGAATGTCCCGTTCCCGGTTGGAGCCCTGGTTGCCGCTGCCCCGGGAAACAGAACCGGTATCCAAGACAACGGCCATCTTGCCGCCTTCTTTCAGGGAGGCAAACATATGCTGGATCCAGCCCCAGTCAGCGCTTGACGCCGGCGGGATGCCGCCAAACTTAAAACGATCAAAGGGGTCTTCTTCATACAGGGAAAGGGGGAATTTCTGGTTCCACATGGGATTAGCAGTGACCTTATCAAAGGTACACAAAGAGCCGTCGGGATTGGTAAAAGCCGGCCGTGCCATTGTATCGCCCAGGCGGATATCGGCCTCCAGGTCATGGATAAAGGCGTTCATTTTGGCCATTGCAAAGGTGGTATAAAGGAGTTCCTGGCCATAAATTTTAACCGGTGCTATGCGAGGATTGTCGCCATAAGCTTCTTTAAAGGCTAATACGCTTTTGATAAGCAGGCCGCCAGAGCCGCAGGCCGGGTCATAGATCTCATCTCCTGGTTGGGGTTCTAAAAGGTAAGCCATTAGCCAGGTAACTTCCCGGGGGGTATAGAATTCGCCAGCACTCTGGCCCTGGCCCTCAGCGAATTTACGCAGCAGGTATTCATAGGCCCGGCCCAGGATGTCCGCCTCTACATCTTTTAACCCTAAACGATGACGGGAAAGAACTTGCACCAGGTTATAGAGACGGTCATTATCAATAACAGGCTGGCCGGCCATTTGGGCATTGAAGTCAATGTTCTCAAAGATGCCATGCAGTTTAGGGTTCTCCCGGGCTACGGCCCGCACGGCACCTGTAAGGTAATCGCCTATATTAGTCGTCTGCCGGGCAATAGCTGACCAGCGGGCCTGGACGGGAATATAAAAGCGTACCAGGTTATGGTTTTCTTCAACCTGCTCCAGGGCTTCATCTACACTATCAAAAATCTCCTCGGCCAGCTTGGCTACTTCATCTTCAAAAACATCTGACAGGCGCTTTAGAAAAATCAGGGGCAATATGTAATCTTTATACTTGGGAGCATCAACTGCACCACGAATTACACAGGCTGCCTCCCACAGCCAGTTTTCTAAGGTGCTAAGATCCATATTTGTGTTTTCCGTCATGGCCTTTCCTCCGTTATTACATGGGAATTATATGGTTCTTTACTCGCTGTTTTTCTTCCTTGTTTTTGTCATATTGGGTGACTACTATTTTTCTTCTACGAACGAACAACGAATTTACCTATATTATTCTTTTTTCTGCGCCAGATCCTTCTAGCTTTACATTTCCTTCCCAATTTTTCCTGCTAGGCCACCCCCATGCAATGACCGCATCCTGGAGGCAGGCCATCCACACAAAAACCCCGGGGTACTACCTGCTTTGTCCCCGGGGGCGGTATACCTATAAACTATAAATTATTCTCTAAAACCCGGGCCAGTTTTTCCTTGCTTTGATAACCGACTGTCCGGGTGATAACCTCACCGTTTTTAAACAGGATCAGAGTCGGGATGCTCATGATCCCGTAGTCGGCGGGGATCTTGGGGTACTCGTCTACGTTCAGCTTGGCCACCTTGACTTTGCCGGCGTACTCCTGAGCCAGCTCGTCCACAATGGGAGCAATCATCCGGCAGGGACCGCACCAGGCGGCCCAGAAATCAACCAGGACCGGGGCTGTCGCCGAAAGCACTTCTTCTTCGAAATTGGCGTCCGTCAGGGTCACAATATTTGACGCTGCCATAGCGCCGCCTCCCCAGGATTTTTTAACTTATGAAACGGTTTAAGACATCAATGAGTTCGCTAATGATCTCTTTATCTGCCTGGTTGACGATTGCCGTCCGGACACAGCCCCGGACATGGGATTCAAAGATCATGCTACCTACCTTTTTCAGCGCTGCCCGTACGGCCGCAATCTGGATCAGGATATCGACGCAGTACTTGTCCTCCTCGATCATGCGGTGGATACCCTTGACCTGACCCTCGATCTTCCGCAGGCGGAGCAGCAGATCCTCCCGATGGGGCGCATAGGAGCTTTCTTCGCCGGGTTTCCTGCTCAAACTTTCCTACCCCCCTTCCCCGGGGTTTGTATCCCTGTCCAGTATAATGGATTTTCCCGGCGCGGGCAACTACTTACTATCACCGTCACCCTGCAGGAGGGACCTCACCACCAGGTTGGCCAGGATCAGGCCGGCCACCGCCGGAACGAAGATCATACTGCCAGGTGGTTGCCGCTCTCCAGGTTCCAGCTGCGGTTGCATCCGGGCCTCAATAGGTGGCTCCTCCGAGTAAACCACCGGCACGCCCCCGGCGATTCCCCGGGCCCGGAGGCCCCGCCGGACAGCCCGGGCCAGGGGGCAACCCCGGGTGGCGCTGATGTCGGCTACCCGCAGCAGGGTGGGGTCCAGGCGGTTGCCGGCACCCATACTGCTGGCGATGGGCCGCCCGGCCGTAACGGCCGTGGCCAGAAGGTCGATCTTGGCCTTCAAGCTGTCGATGGCGTCCACCAGGAAGTCCAGGTCCGGCCGGACAAATTTTAAGCCCGTGGCCGGGCTGTAGGCTTCCTGCCTGGGGATGACGGTCGCTTCCGGGTTAATATCGCGGCAGCGGGCCGCCAGGACGGCGACCTTGGGTTGTCCCAGGGTGGAGCCCAGGGCCGGCAGCTGGCGGTTGAGGTTGCTGGGCCTGACTACGTCCGGGTCTACCAGTTCCAGGTAACCGACCCCCGCCCGGGCCAGGCCTTCTACGGCAAAGGAGCCGACACCGCCGGTACCGATAACCGCCACCCGCGCTGCGGCCAGGCGTTTTCGGCCTGCAGCACCGATGAGCATTTCCGTGCGCGACCAAAAACTCTCCACAGTTGCACCTCAAAAAAATAAAACCCCACAAATGCCGTGAATGCCGTGGTTTTTGAACCTGCTCTCAGCAGGTGGGTACCTCCACGGACACTTTTTGCTTCCCCTGGAAACTGGGGCCTGCAAGCCATGCCCGGATGTCAGGTTCCCTAAGTTTTGGTGTTGGCTCAAAACTGCACGGCTCTTCACGAACATCGCAGGGTAAAAATCTTTTCGTTTTTCGTTGACACCAATGATATTAACATAAACTTAAAGTTTTTGCAAGTACCGGGCCATGCCACCTGTTACCGGATCAGGCGTTTCAGGCAGGATTGGTACTCTTTCGTGCCGTGCTCCTAAGGTGGAGTTCCTGGAGTTGCTCCGGGGATACGCCCGAGGGGGCCGCCGTCATCAGGCAGGTGCCGCTCTGGGTCTTGGGGAAAGGGATGCAATCGCGGATAGTATCCCGCCGGGCCATAAGCATCAGCATCCGGTCCAGGCCAAAGGCGATGCCGCCGTGGGGCGGGGTACCGTACTCAAAGGCATCCAGCAGGAAGCCGAATTTATCCCGGGCGGCCTCCGGGGTAAAGCCCAGCAGATTAAACATCTTCTCCTGGATGTCCCGGCGGTGAATCCGGATACTGCCCCCTCCCAGCTCGACGCCGTTTAAGACCAGGTCGTAGGCCAGGGCCCGGACCCGCAGGGGGTCGCTGTCCAGCAGGGGCCAGTCTTCTTCCATGGGCATGGTAAAGGGATGGTGCACGGCTACATAGCGTTTCTCTTCCGCGCTGTATTCCAGGAGGGGAAACTCCGTCACCCAGGTAAAGGCCAGCTGTTCCGGATCATAGAGGTGCAGGCGCCGCCCCATCTCCAGGCGCAGGGCTCCCAGGGCCGTGGCGGCCGTCGTTTCCGTATCGGCCACAAAGAGGAGGAGGTCGCCGGGCTTGCCTGCCAGGCGGGCGACCAGGCCCTCCAGCTCGCCGGCAGTGAAGAACTTGGCAATGGGGGAACGGATACCCTCGGGGGTGACGGCCATCCAGGCCAGCCCTTTAGCGCCGAAGACCGCCGCCTGCCTGGTCAGCTCATCCAGTTCCCGGCGGGAGTACCCGGCGCAGCCCGGGGCGCAGAGGCCGCGTACCACGCCCCCGCGGGCGACGGCCTCGGCGAAAACTTTAAAGCCGCAGCCGGCCACCAGGTCGGATACGTCTGCTATCTCCATACCGAAACGGATATCGGGCTTGTCGGAGCCGTAACGGTCCATGGCCTCCTGGTAAGTGAGGCGTGGCAGGGGCAGGGCCAGCTCCACTCCCATGGTCTCCCGGAAAACATAGGCCATGAGTTCCTCGACGAGTTTGAGGATATCCTCCCGCTGGACAAAGGACATCTCCATATCCAGCTGGGTAAACTCCGGCTGGCGGTCGGCCCGCAGGTCCTCATCCCGGAAGCAGCGGACGATCTGAAAGTACCGCTCTACCCCGGCCACCATGAGGATCTGTTTGAAAAGCTGGGGGGATTGGGGCAGGGCGAAGAACTCCCCCGGCCGCAGCCGGCTGGGCACCAGGAAGTCCCGGGCCCCTTCCGGGGTGCTGCGGGTCAGCATGGGGGTTTCAATCTCCCAGAAACCGCGGGCGTCCAGGAAGTCGCGTATGGCCCTGGTAGTCCGGTAACGCAGGTAAAGGAGCCGCTGCATCTCCGGCCGGCGCAGGTCCAGGTACCGGTAACGCAGGCGTAAGGCTTCATCCACATCAATGCCGTCGTCGATATAAAAGGGCGGTGTCTTGGCCCGGTTTAGCAGGCGAAATTCCCCGGCTACCACTTCAATTTCGCCGGTAGGCAGTTTGGGGTTGGCTGTCCCTTCGGGCCGCCGGCGCACCAGGCCCCGGACGGCCACCACATACTCGTTGCGTACTTCTTCTGCCTTTTGAAAGGCCGGCCCGGACTCCGGGTCGCAAACTACCTGCACCAGGCCGGAGCGGTCCCGGAGGTCAATAAAAATCAGGCCGCCGTGATCCCGGCGCCGGTGGACCCAGCCCATCAGGGTGACTTCCTTGCCGGCATCAGCCGCCGTCAACTCCCCGCAGCCGTGGCTGCGGTGGAGTCCGGCTATACCCTCGACCACTAACATCCACTCTCCTTCATTTTCCTGCAGTAATCTACTACCCCTGCCAGGGGGACCTCTTCCTGGCTGCCCGTGTCCAGGCGGCGGACTGACACCCGGCCCCGGGCCAGCTCTTCCTCGCCCAGGATTACCGCCATCCTGGCCGGGTAGCGATTGGCATACTTCATCTGGCCCTTGAGGCTGCGTTCCAGGTAATCCTTATCGGCCCGGATGCCGGCGGCCCTGAGGCCGGCCAGTAAACGGAAGGCCGCCAGGTCCACGCCGGTGCCGGCAGTCACCACCAGGACGTCCACTCCCCCCTCCGGCGGCAGTTCCCGGCCCTGGGTCTCCAGGGCCAGCAGGACCCGCTCCAGGCCTAAGCCAAAGCCAATCCCCGGTACCTGCTTGCCGCCCAGGGCCGCCACCAGGCCGTCGTAGCGGCCGCCGCCGCCGATGGAGCTCTGGGCGCCGATACCCTTCACCATGACTTCAAAGGCCGTCCTGGTATAGTAGTCCAGCCCCCGGACCAGGTGCTCGTCCAGGATAAAATCGATACCCAGGGCTTTCAAATACTCCTGGACCCGGTCAAAGTGACCGGCGCAATCGGGGCACAGGGAAGCGGCCACCGTGGGCGCCCCCCTGACAATCTCCCGGCAGGCCGGGCTCTTGCAGTCAAAGATCCGCAGGGGATTGCGCTCGAAGCGGCCCTGGCAGGTAGGGCAGAGATCGTCCAGGCGGGGACGCAGGTAGGCCTTGAGTTTCTCCCGGTGGGCCGGGCGGCAGTCCGGGCAGCCGACACTGTTTAGATGCAGCTCCAGGTCCTTCAGCCCCAGGCGGGCATAAAAATCCATTGCCAGGGCGATGACCTCGGCGTCAAGGGCCGGGTCCCGGGAACCAAAGGCCTCGACGCCGAACTGGTGAAACTGGCGCAGCCGTCCGGCCTGGGGCCGGCCGTAGCGGAACATGGGCCCCAGGTAGAACAGCTTTACCGGCAGGCCGCGGGCCTCCAGGCTGTGTTCCACAAAGGCCCGCACCACCGGGGCCGTGCCTTCCGGCCTCAGGGTCAGGCTGCGACCACCGCGATCAATAAAGGTGTACATCTCCTTTTCGACGATATCGCTGGTATCCCCCACGCCGCGGTTAAAAAGCTCGGTATGTTCAAAGATAGGCGTCCGGATCTCCCGGTAGCCGTAGAGGCGGCTGACCTCCCGGGCCGTGTTCTCCAGGAGATACCAGCGGCCGACCTCTTCCGGCAGGATATCTTCCGTGCCCCGCGGGCGACTGGTTAACATGATTGTCCTCCCAAAATGGTTGATTAAGTGAAGAAGGGGTTACCCACCCGTTCGGCACCGATAGTTGAGGCCGGGCCGTGACCGGGGTAAACCTCCAGGGCGTCGTCCAGGGTGAAAAGCTTTTCCTTGATGGAGCTGATGAGCTGGCTGTAGGAGCCACCGGGGAAATCGGTCCGGCCGATAGACCCGGCAAAAAGGGTGTCACCGGTAAAAATCCACCCCTCACCCTGGAGACAAATCCCGCCCGGGGTATGCCCGGGGGTATGGATGACCTTCAGGGTAACAGTCTTACCGACATTTATGGTATCGCCTTCCTCCAGGAGGTGGTCGGCCGGGGGGCTGGCTTCCCGGGAGCCGAGAAGTACTGATAGGTTCCGGCCCGGGTCTGTCAGGTAGTGGGCATCCGCGCGGTGGATCAGGATGGCGGCGCCGGTGGCCGCCTTGATGGCCCCGTTGGCGCCGATATGGTCGCCGTGGCCGTGGGTATTGATGATCTGCTTGATGTTCAGGCCGGCCTCCCGGGCCGCCGCCAGGATACGCTCGCCCTCGGCGCCGGGGTCGATGACGGCCCCTTCGCCCGTTGCCGGGCAGCCGATGAGGTAGCAATTGGCTCCCAGGGGACCCACCACCAGGGTCTTGAGGAACATAGGTCGACCTCCTCCAATAATAGGATTCTACCAATTAGGCGATTATTGGTTGGCTTCCCGGAGGCGGGAGGTACAGGCTCCGGGCTCCGGGTGCTTGAGCTGGCAAACCCGGCGCCCAGTTGTTTAAGCGGCGGGGATGGCCTGGCTTTATCTCTCTTAATAAGCACAGCTGGGAGTGGAAATTTTGGTTCCTAAGATTACCTTGCGATCCCCATCCCGTTCACCGCCGCGAAGCTTCCGGCTTCGCGCAAAGTTTACTTGCGCCTCGAAGCAAGTCGCCCACCGCCTGTATCCCCCGCCCCTTGTCCAGCCTGCATTTTCATTGTCCGGTGGCGCAGGCGTCAGCCCCCATGAGGGGCTCCTCTGTACATTATTTAAAAAAGCCGCCGGCTGTCCAGGAGCATGGTTACCGGCCCGTCGTTTTCCAGGGCCACCAGCATGTCGGCCTGGAACCTGCCGGTGGCCACCTTCAGGCCCCGGGCGGCCAGGGCGGCAACGAACTGCCGGTAAAGGTCCAGGGCCTGCTCCGGCGGGGCCGCGGCGGTGAAACTGGGCCGCCGGCCCTTGCGGCAGTCGCCGTACAGGGTAAACTGGGAAACTGCCAGGACTTCCCCGCCGGTGTCCCTGACGGACAGGTTCATTTTACCTTCCCCGTCGGCGAAGATCCGCAGGCCGGCGACTTTATCGGCCAGGTACTCCACGTCGGCCGGGCCGTCCTGCTGCCCCACCCCCAGGAAGACGAGCAGGCCGGGACCGATGGCGGCAATCTCTTCCCCGGCTACCGTCACCCTGGCCCTTTTGACCCGCTGGACTACCGCCCTCATGGGCGATCACCTATCCTGAAGTTTAACACAATCACACCCCGGCTTCTATAGTTATCAGCCTCTCACGAAAATAGTAACTCCTTTTACCCGGGAACTACCCTTTTGACCTCGGTCACGTCCCGGATGCGGCGCACCTTATCCATGATGTACTCCAGGTGCTCCAGGCTCCTGATCTCAATTTTCAGATCCACCAGGGCCTGGTCATTGCGCGTGGCCCGGGCATGGATGGAGTTGATGATAGTCTTGGTATCCGCCACGGCGGTCATGATGTCCAGGGCCAGGTTGGGCCGGTCCAGGGCGAGGGCTTCAATCTGCACCTGGTAGGTTGCCTCGGCCCCGTCGTCCCAGGCTACTTCGATAATCCGCTCCTTCTCTGTCTCCTGGTGATGGAGAATATTGGGACAATCGGCCCGGTGGACAGTTACGCCCCGGCCCCTGGTGATATAGCCGGTAATGGCATCGCCGGGCAGGGGATTACAGCAGTGGGCCAGGCGGATCTCCAGGTTGTCGACGCCTTTGACCCGTACCCCGTGGGAAGGCTTGCCATAACCGCTCCAGGGCTTGAGGGTGTTCTTGACCACTTCTTCAGGCGGCGGTTCTTCTTCCCCTTTGAGGCGGCCCAGGACCTGGAAGGGGGTGATAACGCCGTCTCCAACCGTTACGTAGAGGTCCTCTACGGTGGCCAGGTTGAATTTCCGGGCTGCTTCCTGGAGGAAGGACGGCTTGAGGACCTCTTCGGGGTCGAACCCCTGTTTCTGGCATTCCTTTTCCAGGAGTTCCCGTCCCCGGGCCAGGTTTTTCTCCCGTTCCTCCTTCCTAAACCACTGGCGAATGCGGTTTTTGGCCTGGGAAGTCTTGACGATATGCAGCCAGTCCCGGCTGGGCCGGCTGCCCTTGGTCGTCAGTACCTCTACTATATCGCCGGTCTTTAACTGGTAGTCCAGGGGAACAATGCGGCCGTTCACCCGGGCGCCGGTACAGCGGTGCCCGACGTCCGTATGCACCCGGTAGGCGAAATCAATGGGTACCGAACCCGCCGGCAACTCGACGACATCCCCCCTGGGGGTAAAGACATAGACCCGGTCGGAAAAGAGGTCGATACGCAGGGATTCCATGAACTCCCGGGGGTCCCGCATCTCCCGCTGCCAGTCCAGGAGCTGGCGCAACCAGGTCAACTTCTGCTCGAACTCCCGGTCGGACGCGCCGCCCCCTTCTTTATAGCGCCAGTGGGCGGCGATACCGTATTCGGCCGTACGGTGCATCTCCCAGGTGCGGATCTGGATCTCAAAGGGGTCCCCGTTGGGCCCAATGACGGTGGTATGCAGGGACTGGTACATATTGGGCTTGGGCATGGCCACGTAGTCCTTGAAACGCCCGGGGATGGGCTTCCAGATGGCGTGGACTACCCCCAGGACGGCGTAACACTCCTTGACGGTATCGACAATCACCCGGACGGCGATAAGGTCGTAGATCTCGCTCAGTTCCTTGCCCTGCTTCACCATCTTGTTGTAGATGCTGTAAAAATGCTTGGGCCGTCCCTGGATATCGGCCTTGATGCCGGCTTCATCCAGCTTCTCGCGCAGGATGTCGACTACCTGCCGGATATACTCTTCCCGTTCCCGCCGCTTCATATTGATACTGTTGACCAGTTCGTAGTAGCGCTCCGGTTCCAGGTAGCGCAGGGACTGGTCTTCCAGTTCCCACTTCAGGCGGAAGATACCCAGGCGATGGGCCAGGGGGGCAAAGATCTCCAGGGTCTCCCGGGCAATCTCCTGCTGCTTTTCCGGCGGATGGTATTTTAAAGTCCGCATGTTGTGCAGGCGGTCGGCCAGCTTGATAAGGATGACCCGGATGTCCTGGGCCATGGCCAGGAACATTTTGCGCAGGGTTTCCGCCTGCTGCTCTTCCTTGGTCTTGTATTCCAGGCGGCTCAACTTGGTTACCCCGTCTACCAGCAGGGCCACTTCCTCGCCAAAGAGGTCTCTGATAGTGTCCAGGCTGACGGGCGTATCTTCCACTACATCATGGAGGAGGGCGGCGGCAATGGTGACTACGTCGAGCTGGAGTTCCGCCAGGATGGCAGCCACCTGGAGGGGATGGGTAATGTAATCCTCCCCCGAGCGTCGTTTCTGGCCTCGATGGGCCGTAGCCGCGAGGGTATAGGCATCCCGCACCAGCTTTAAATCGGCATCCGGCTGGTAGCTTTTAATCTTTTGTTCCAGTTCTTGCAGGTCCACCTGTTTACCGCACCTCCCCTCCTGTCAGTTGCCGCCTGAATTGCCGGGCCAGTTCCCTTTCCGCCCGAAGCTGCCGGTAGCGCCTGGAAGCCATCAGGTCGCGTTTTGTCTCCACTTCCAGGGGCCGGATAAATAAACCCTTCTCCCGGCTGGTGACCTGGATTAACCCCAGCTCTTCAAGGATAGCCAAATAACATAATTGATGATAACCCTTATTATTAACTATGTAAAGACCGGACCCCTTGCTCACCAGCCTCTGGAGCTGGCGGTAAAATACCGCCAGCTCCTGGCGTAAATCCGGGACCGGCCTGTCCCCCGCCTCCGGGCAGACAGCCACCCGGGGCACCTTTTCACCCGGGGGAAGGGCCAGCTCCACCTCCTCCAGGCTGCCGGGAAGATAGGTAAACACCACCAGGTCGGCCGGGTAAAACCACGCCGGAACCTCCCGCCGCGCCACCAGCAGGGGCAGCCGGCCGGCCAGGGCTCCTTCCCGGGCCAGGGAATACTGCCGGTAGTCACTATAGGTATCCACCGCCAGGGGTACACCGGGCAGGGAGCCGGCAAGCCAGCTTACCATCCGGGGAATCCTGCCGGGAGTTGCATAGAGGAGGATGCGGCCGCCTTTTTCCAGGCTTGCAGTTAAAAAAGGTAATAGTTCCGGCCATACCTCCAGGGCTGCAGGGTCACCGGCAGGCCGCAGTAATTGCTCTGGCGGCAGGTCACCCGCCGCCAGGGGCGAGGCCAGGAGCGCCTCTTCCCCGGCGGGTGTTACCGGCCAGAAGGGGCTGCAGGTAATTAACCCCCGGGCCCGGCTCAAGACCCGTTCCACCCCGGCCCGGCCCAGCCAGGGGCCCAGGGGTTGCAGGGTTCCCGGCATCCGGAAAAAGCGCCGGCAACCGTTATAGGCCTGGCGTACAGCCGCAGTTGTCGCCAGGCATACCCGCACCTGCGGGCCATGGGCAGCGAGCAATTCCTGGAGCTGCCGGCCCCAGGTCGGAACCTGGCCGTCTTCACCGGCGGCCGCCACCATGGGTTCCGCCCCTTCCGGTAGTGCTGCTCCTGTTTCTGCCGCTTTCAGGGCCACCAGCTTTAGCTGCAGTTCCTCCCGGTCCCGGTAGGTGTTGCGTTCCAGGTAAAAGGCCAGGTCAACATGATGCCCGGGGGACAACCCGGGCGGCAGGGAGAGGTTAAAGCCGATGGCCCCTATTTCCCGACCTTCCCCGCCGGCAGTCAGCTTCAGGTGGGTGCCGTCCCTGCCCACCTGGCGGGCGGCCTTAATCAGGGCGCGGCGGGCAACCAGGACGGGCCGGGGATTCCCTTCGCCAAAGGGGGCCAGCTGCTCCAATTCCGCCAGGAGCTGCCAGTCCAGCTGGCTGATAAGGACCTCCGCCTCGGCCCGGATGCTGGGAGTCCCGGGTTCGGCCCCCGCCCCGGTTAAAGCTTTATTGAAGGCCTCCCGGAAGGCCGGGATCTCCGTGGCGGCGATCTCCAGACCGGCGGCCTGGCTGTGGCCGCCGAAGGCCAGGAGGTGGGAACGACACCGGGACAGGAGCTCATGAAGATTTATGCCCGGAATACTGCGTCCCGAACCCCGGCCCCTGTCCCCGGCCAGGGCAATCAGGACCACCGGACAGTTAAAATGCTCCGCCAGCCTGGCGGCCACAATACCGATGACCCCCGGGTGCCAGCCCGGGGCTGCCAGGACCAGACCCTTCTCCCCCCGCTCCCGGGCTTCTCCGGCCAGGCCCATGGCCTCGGCGGTCACGGCCTCCTCCAGGAGCCTGCGGGTCTGGTTCTCCTTTTCCAGGTGGGCAGCCAGTTCCAGGGCCCGCTGGGGAGAGGTGGTCAGCAACAGTTCCAGGCCCGGGTCGGCAGCGCCCAGTCTGCCGGCGGCGTTCAACCGGGGGACGAGGCCGAAGGTCACCTGGCGGGCCGTCCAGTTGCCGGCCGGCAAACCGGCTGCTTCTGCCAGGGCCCTGAGCCCCGGGCGCCGCCCTGTTGCCAGAAGGGGCAGGCCCAGCTGTACCAGCAGCCGGTTTTCCCCCAGCAGGGGTACGGCGTCGGCGATGGTAGCCAGGGCCACCAGGTCCAGGGCCCAACCGGCCGCCACTCCTTCTTCCGGGGGCAGGTTGAAGGAGGCTGCCAGGGCCTGGGCGAGTTTAAAGGCCACCCCGGCGCCACAGAGGAGGGGTAAACCGGGAGCCAGCAGGGGATTGACCACCGCCGTGGCCGCCGGTAATGCTGGGCCGGGCCGGTGGTGGTCAGTGACGATTAACTCCACCCCCTCCCGGCGGGCCAGGTCCGCCTCCTCTAAAGAAGTAATACCGCAATCGACGGTCACCAGCAGGGTGCAACCTTTTTCCCGGGCCCGGGTAAGGCCGGCGTTTTTCAGGCCGTAGCCCTCGGCCAGGCGGTCGGGCAGGTAATACTCGGCCGCAACCCCCAGCCGGGCCAGGGTTTCCAGCATAATGGCCGTCGCTGCCAGGCCGTCGACGTCATAGTCGCCGTGGATAAGGATCCTCTCGCCGGCCGTGATGGCCCTCACCAGCCGGTCCCGGGCGGCTACCAGCCCAGGAATTTTTTCCGGCGGCAGGAGGTTATCCGGATCAGGCTGCAAAAAAGCCCTGGCTGCCGCCGCTGTAGTCAGGCCACGGTTCAGCAGTACCTGGGCTGTAATGGGCGTGATATGTAGTTCCCGGGCCAGAGCCAGCCTCTCGGGAAAACTGGCCGGCGGGATCTCCCAGATTGCCGCCGTCAAATCCCCTGCTTCCTTTCCGTTGCTTCCGTCCCGGTTGCTCCCGGTGTTCCCTGCTCCCGGCGGGCCAGGTCTCCTGCCAGGCGGCGATTCTCATGCTTTAGTTGCCGTATCTCCCGGTTAACCCGTACTTGCCTGACCACCCCCAGCAAAAAAACGACCAGGGCCCCGAAGGCCGCCGAGCCCAAAATTACCAGGACCAGGGATATCCCGGGAAATTGCCAGGCTAAAAACTTAATATTTACCGCCACGGCATTCTGGACGGCAAAAACGGCCACCAGCAGGGCAAAAAGAATTGCCAGGAGCGAATAGATCTGCATCTCGCATCTTCCTCCCGGGAATAGTTAACGTCGCCTGTCCCTTTATTTCGCCCCGGAAGGGCGTTTTTCCTTCTCCGGGCAGTCGTTGCATACCGGGCAATCCCGGACTGAAGTGCAGGGTTCGGCGTGAATCAAGATGTCAGTATAAGGCAGGGAGGCCTTAATTTCATCGCTGATACGCTCGCAGAGGTCGTGGACGCAATCAATAGGCTGGTACCGGGGGACCACCAGGTGCAGGTCGATCTGCCGCTCCCGCCCGGCCTTGCGGGTCCGCAGTTTATGAAACTCGATGTAAGCATCGGCGTGCCTGAGGATAATCTCTTTAATGATCCGCTCCTCTTCCTCGGGCAGGCTGACGTCCAGCAGGGGCAGGAAGGCCTCCCGGCTTAAACTGTAGGCAGCCTTGATAATCATGGCTGCCACCACCAGGGCCATCAGGGGATCCATCCAGTAGTAACCCGTGACTTCCAGGGCCAGCAAGCCCAGCATGACCCCCACCGAGGTATAGACATCGGTCCGCAGGTGCCAGGCGTCGGCCTCCAGGGCGATAGAATCCGTTGCCCTGGCCACCCGGAAGAGAAAATTGGAGACCAGGTAATTGACCAGGCTGGCTCCGGCCATGACGGCTACGCCGGTCAGGGCCCCCCTCACCGGGTGGCTGCCTGCCAGGAGCCTTTTCACGGCTTCGGAGATAATCCAGATGGCGGCCAGGAAAATTAGCAGGGCCTCCAGGGTTCCGGAAATGTTCTCGATCTTGCCGTGGCCATACTGGTGTTCGGCATCGGCCGGTTTGCTGGCTACCCTGACGGAGAAATAAGCTATCACAGCTGCGACCAGATCCAGGCCGGAGTGAATGGCTTCCGATATAACACTGACAGAGTGGATACCATAACCTATAACCAGTTTACCCAGGACCAGGGCGGTGTTAGAGAAAATCGAGACCCTGGCGGCTTTGACCCTGGCATCCAAAATCCTTTCCTCCCCCCTGGAGGTTCCCTCCTTTGGAGCTGTTCCCCTCTTGTATAAAAAATTGGACTTCATCCGGGATAGATGAAGTCCCTGCCTTAAAGGTCTATAGTTAATTTTACACCGTCGCCGGAGAATATGCAAGGGAAAAGCCTTAAAAAAAGCCAAGCAGGCGCCCGTTGAGAAGGAATCCCATTAAAAGCAGGCCTGTACCGCGTAATAGCAGGGGAATCAGGCCGTAAGCGATTACCGGTAACCGGTCCCGGCGATAGAGGCAGGCTGCGCCCAGGGCCCCCAGGAGGCCACCGCCCGCCAGCCCCCACAGGGGTCCTAAAAACAGCCCCAGGAGGAGGAAGGCGCTGCTGCTTCCCAGCAAAAGCTGTCCGGCGGCAGCCGCTGCCTGGTGGCAGTGCCGCCTGTACAATGCCGCCAGGTGTTCCCCGGCAGCGAGGAACCCGGCCCCGGCCGCCGTGACCGCGGCGATATAGGGAGGCGTTATTCCCGGCACCAGGCCCGTGGATCCGTAGAAGACCCCCAGGGCCCAGAGGAGGAATAAACCCCGCCAGGGCCGTACTACCCCCGCCGCCAGGGCCAGGATAAAGCTCAAACCGCCCAGGAAGGAAATAGCCATACTTCTAGTATAAACTAAGGCTCCCGTTTTCAACCGGGAGCCTGCTGGCGATACTAATTTTACCTTACAATAAGCAGGTGCCTAATGGGAGGTCGCCCTGCGCGCCTTGGTTCCGTTTGCGGCTTTACCTTCCGCCTTTACGGCCGCCCCGGAGATAGCAGCCCGGCGGTGACGTTCCCTGGTTAAGCGCCGCAAATCAACCCACAGGGGGCTGGCATTAAAGATCGAAGAATAACAACCACTAATGGTACCAATGAGCATGGCCAGGGCCAGGCCCTTGGTAGACTCGCCGCCCAGGACCAGCAGGGCCACCAGGGGGATAAGCACTGTTACTACGGTGTTGATGGAGCGACGCAAGGTCTGGTTGATGCTTTTATTGACTATCTCCTCAAAGGTTTCCCGTTTACGCAGGCGCAGGTTTTCGCGTACCCGGTCATAGATAACAATTGTATCATGAACAGAATAACCGATGATAGTCAGCAAGGCGGCTACGAAACCACTGTCTACCTCCCAGCGGAAGAAAGCAAAGAATCCCGTCACCACCAGTACGTCGTGGACCAGCGCCAGGATGGCCGTCAGGCCAGCAAGAAAATCGCCGAAGCGGAGGGTGATATAAATAATCATCAACACCCAGGCCAGGGCCATGGCCTCAAGGGCTTTAATCTCCAGTTCCCGCCCGATTACGGCGCCTACATGATCATTGCGGATAACTTCCATTTTTCCTAATTTGGTCTGTAAGGCGCCGGTCACCTGGGCGATCTGGTTCTCATCCATCTCTTTACTGCGAATTAAGAATTCGTTGGTGCCTGATTCCTGAATGGAACTCTGGCTCAGGTTTAAACTGTCCATAACCTCCCGCACCTGCGCCGAGTTCACCGGTTGTTGAAATTTGACTTCTAAAATGTTGCCGCCGGTAAAGTCAATCCCGAAATTTAAGAGAGGCCGGTGCAGGACCATGGCAATCAGTCCCGGGATAATGACCAGCAACGACAAAGCATACCACCACTTGCGTTTGCCTATGAAGTCAAAGTACATTATGCTCCACCCCTTACTGTTTGCAGTTGCTGGTCAGGCCCTTTTACCCCATAAAACCAGTAGTTCTGGAACCATGGAACTTCTGCTATCAGGTGCAGCAGGAATCGCGTCAAGGTAACGGCTGTAAAGAAACTGGCCAGAACACCCAGCCCCAGGTTAATAGCGAACCCCCGGACAGCACCGCTACCTAAATAATACAGGACTACGGCCGCCAGGATGGAGTTACTGTTGGTGTCGACAATGGTCACAAAGGCGTGACGGAAGCCGGCGTCAATGGCGGCCCGCAGAGTTTTACCATTGCGCAGCTCTTCCCGCAGGCGTTCATAGATCAGGATATTGGCGTCCACGGCCATTCCTACTGAAAGCAAAATACCCGCTATACCCGGTAAAGTCATGGTAGCCTTTAGGAGCCAGAGGACCGTTAAGATAATCAGCGCATAGATTACCAGGGAAAAAATGGCTACTACCCCCGGCAGGCGGTACATAACCAGCATGAACAGGGCAATGAGAACTATACTAACAATAATGGCATTTTTACTCTTAGCCAGGGAATCAGCTCCCAGGGTCGGTCCCACTATCCGGTGCTCGATCAGTTGTACCGGTACCGGCAGGGCGCCGCCGCGGAGTAAAGCCGCCAGGTTGGCCGCCTCATTAAAATTGGCAAAACCGCCGCTGATGATTGCCTGGCCGTTGGGTATGGCCTCCTTCACCTGGGGATTGGTCAGCAGTTGCTGGTCCAAATAGATCCCGATGGCTCGCCTGGGGTCCCCGTAGGGGTAACTGCTGGCCAGTTTTTTTGTGGCATCGGCAAACTTCTTGGTACCTTCGGCATTGAACTGCAGGGTAATCTGGGGTTCTTGGGTCTGCTGGTCAATGATTGCCTTGGCGTCCTTCAGGTCCTTCCCCGAGACTACCACCTGGCCGTCGCTGGTCTTAAACTCCAGCTGGGCCGTCTTGCCGATCATCTTAATGGCTTCCTCCGGGTTGTTAACCCCGGCCAGCTCAATAATCAAGCGATCATTACCTTCCCGCTGGATCAACGGCTCGGCTATACCCAGCTGGTCCACCCGGTCACGCATGACCCTTTCCAGGGCGGCCATATCATCCGGGGTTACTGCATGATCCGGCGTGCTCTGGGCCTGGGCGACTACGTGTACCCCGCCTTTGAGGTCCAGGCCCAGTTTCATGACCCGCATTAAAGGTTTAAAAGCGCCAATTCCCAAAGCCAGGATGGCGATTAATACCACGGCGAGCTTTAAGAAGCCGCCTGCTCCTTTTCCCCCTGCCAAAACTCTTTCCTCCCTTGACAAATTACGACTAGCATACATACTATTATAACCCCGGCCTGAGTTTACCGTCAATTGCTGTAAGTGCCACCTTAGCTACATTCTGGCACCTCACAGGAGGCGGGAATCATTGACTACCAGGCCGAAATGACAGTGCAAAAAACCGGCGGCCCGGCGGCACATCATCATCCGGGTCAAAAAGATCTCGAAATACTCCATGGGCGTGCTGATGGCCAGGTCGATGGTCAGCTCCAGGGTGATGGCCCGCTTCCCGGCGTCTACCCGCAGGAAGGAGTGCTGGACGGCATAATTCACCCGGTCGTGGATGTCAAAGGTGCTGATATCGTTGTTGCGCACCCGGGAGCGGTGGACATCCGATTTGTCCGCCAGGATCAGGGCCGCGCCCACCGGGTTGACGGCCTGCCCGTATTCTTCCTCGTGGTTGCCGATGGCCCCCATGATGATACCCGCTTCGCCTGGCGGCATCCCCAGGCGCCTTAAAATATTGTAAGCCAGCAGGGCCCCGGTCTGGCCGTGATCCTGCCGGCTGACCACGTTGCCGATATCATGTAAATAACCGGCCACCGCCGCCAGTTCAGCCGTCCGCTTATCAAAGCCCAGGTGTTCCAGGACATTGCGGCTGATGCTGGCCACCAGGTTCAGATGGCGGTGGCTGTGTTCGGTGAAGCCCATGGCACCCAGGTGCTCATTGCCCCGGGTAATCAGGGCCTCCACCTCCGGGTCTTTCTTTACTTCCTCCAGGGTTACCAGGAACAACGGCCATTAACCCTCCTGCCCCGGGACATAGGCCACCCCGGCTTTATCGACCTCGACCTCCACTTTATCGGCTATCCGGACCATCAGGGTATTATCCTTGATCTTGGTAATCCGGCCGTGAAGGCCGCCGGCCAGGACCACCCGGTCGTCCACCTTGAGGCCTGCCAGCATCGCCTGGCGCTGCTTCTGCTGTTTTTGCTGGGGCCGGATCATCAGGAAGTAAAGGATGCCCATAAAGATGAGCAGGTAAAAAATAGTGCCAGCCCACTGTTGCATGTAACGAACCACCACTCCTTACTAAATTTTGGTCAGCCCGTTTACTATTCGACGGTACCTGCCGGAATACCTGCCTCTATTAAATTTTTCCCGAGTTATATCGTTCATAAAAGGCGGCGGCCACTTCTTCCAGCCGGCCGTCGGCGATGGCCCGGCGCAGGCGCTGCATCAGTTTAATGAGAAAGTGCAGGTTATGGATGGTCGTCAGCCTGAGGCCCAGAATCTCCTCGGCCTTTAACAGGTGGCGGATATAGGCGCGGGTGTAGTTACGGCAGGTATAGCAGTCGCACTCCGGGTCCAGGGGCCGGAAGTCCCGGGCATAGGCGGCATTGCGAACTACCAGCTTGCCGTAGGTAGTCATCACCGTACCGTTGCGGGCAATGCGGGTGGGCAGGACGCAGTCGAACATATCCACCCCACGCCTGACCCCTTCAATAAGGCAATCAGGGGAGCCGACTCCCATGAGGTAACGGGGTTTGTTCTCCGGCAGGTAGCCCTGGAGTTCTTCCAGGATACGGTACATCAACTCCTTGGGCTCGCCTACGCTTAAACCCCCGATACCGTACCCCGGGAAATCCAGGGCGGTAATCTCCCGGGCGCTGCGGCGGCGCAGTTCGGGTATGGTCCCGCCCTGAATAATACCGAAAACCGCCTGGTCCTCCCGCCGGTGGGCCCGGAGGCAGGCCTCGGCCCAGCGGCTGGTACGCTCCACCCCGGCGGCGACCTCCTCCGGGCTGGCCGGGTAGGCGACGCACTCGTCGAAGGCCATGGCTATATCCGAGCCCAGGGCCTCCTGGACGGCCATGGACTCCGCCGGCCCCAGGAAATGGATCGAGCCGTCCAGGTGGGAGCGAAAAGTAACCCCTTCGTCGCTAATCTCGCGCAGGTCGGCCAGGCTGAAGACCTGGAAACCGCCGCTGTCTGTGAGAATCGGCCTCTCCCAGTGCATGAAGTGATGGAGACCCCCGGCTTCCCGGATAATATCGGCCCCGGGCCGCAGGTAGAGGTGATAGGTATTGGCCAGGATGATCTCCGCTCCCAGGCCGGCCACCTCTTCCGGGGTCATGGTCTTGACGGTGGCCTGGGTGCCCACGGGCATGAAAACCGGCGTCTCGATGGTGCCGTGGGGCGTCGTGAGGCGCCCCAGCCGTGCCCCGGTAGACCGGTCGCGTTTAAGTACGGTAAAGGTTACTGCAGGCATGTCTTCCTCCGATTAGCTTTTTTACCATACATAAATAATCTTTACAGGATTAACATAGCGTCGCCGAAACTGTAAAAGCGGTAGCCTTCCCGTACGGCGACCCGGTAGGCGTCCAGGATTTTCTCCCTGCCGGCAAAGGCACTGACCAGCATCAACAGGGTCGAGCGGGGCAGATGAAAGTTGGTAATCAGGCAGTCGACGGCCTTGAACCGGTAACCGGGATAGATGAAGATGTCCGTCCAGCCGCTGCCGGCATGGATGACGCCATCGGCCGTCGCTACCGTCTCCAGGGTGCGGACGACGGTTGTGCCTACAGCCACTATCCGGTCGCCCCGGGTGCGGGCGGCGTTGATGGCCGCCGCCGCCGCCGGGGTCACGGCGTAGTATTCGGCGTGCATCGTGTGTTCCCGGATGTTCTCAACCTTTACCGGCCGGAAGGTCCCCAGGCCTACATGGAGCAGGATGCTGGCTATTGCTATCCCCTGCTCCCGGAGTTCCTTAAGGAGGCGGGGGGTAAAGTGCAGGCCGGCGGTAGGGGCGGCAGCCGAGCCCTCCTCCCGGGCGTAAACCGTCTGGTAACGGCCGGGATCAGCCGGCTTTTCTTTGATATAAGGGGGCAGGGGCATTTCCCCCAGGCGTTCCAGCAAGGCCTCCCAGGGGCCCTCCTGATAAGAGAACTCCATTATCCGCCCTCCGGCCGGGGTTACCCCCTTTACACGGGCCTGCAATTCACCCCGGCCGAAGATTAGCTCCGCGCCCACCGGCACCCGTCGTCCCGGCCGCACCAGGGTTTCCCAGATGTCACCTTCCTGCCGGGTCAATAAGAGGACTTCGATTTTAGCGCCCGTCCCGGCACGGTAGCCCCACAGGCGGGCGGGAATTACCTTCGTCTCATTCACCACCAGCACGTCGCCGGGGTGGAGGTAGCGGGGCAGGTCGTAGAAGTGACGGTGCTCCAGGAAACCACCTTCCCGGTGCAGGACGAGGAGCCGCGAGGCATCCCGCGGCTCCACCGGTTGCTGGGCGATTTGTCCTGGGGGCAACTCGTAGTCAAATTCTTCTATCCGCAACTTAACCCTTCACCTGTCTGTTTTTAAAATCAATAGGTCGCAATCTTCAGGTGGCCGTCATAATGATCCTGGTTGTAGTAGTGTTCGATAATTTGCTGGTAAGTATACCCTTTTTCGGCCATGCCCATGGCCCCCCACTGGCTGAGGCCCAGACCGTGGCCGTATCCCTTCCCCTGGAAGATTACCCGGGTGAAGAGCTTGGGTACCTGGCGTGTGCCGTCGCGCCCGGCTACCGTATAATCTCCGGCGGCACCGTTAGGGGCGTTGAGGACGCCGCCGGCTCCCAGGGCCACCAGTTCGGCGCCGTAATTCACCGCCCGTTGCTGCCCGGAACCGTCCAGGACATTCACTGTGGAGTCCATCTGCACCGTAAAGAGGGTGCTTTTCAGGCCAAAGACAGCGCGAATGCCGTCCCGGAAAGCCTGGGCCGTTCCCGTGGTGGTGCGGATATCCATCCGGGTTGCCCGGCTGGATACCGTCTCCTGTTGGCCGTCACGCCCCAGCCGCGAAAGGACCAGATCGACCACCTCCCCCGCCGCGCCTTTACCCTGACCGGCCAGCCAGCTGTTAACCTGGTCCTGCACCTGCTGCCTGGTGAGGGTCACCGTCCAGTTATATGTATTGGCCGGGTAACCGCCAGGAGCCTGGTAGGGATACTTGACGGCCCAATCGTCATCGGGGGAGGGAACGCCCCGCAGGTAGGGCAGGGGATTGCTCCAGACGTTCTCGCTATCCTCGGTGTGGCCGCCGGCGTTGGCGTGGAAGTAGGCCTGGATAGCCTTGCCGTCATAATAGATTACCTCTCCCCGGGTGCTGTCTACTGCCTGCAGGACTTTGTCCCTGCCGGCGCCGTAATTGACCTCGGCTTCATAACCGCCGTATACCTGGGTCGAGGTATCGTCGGTGACGTCGTAGAGCTGGGACGGTTGCATCCTGGTGATGGCATAGGTACGGGCGATTACCGCCTGGGCCTTAAGGGCTTCCAGGGCCGCGCTGGCCGGCATTTCTTTACCAACGACGCCGTAAAGGTATTGTTCCAGATCCAGGGTGTTAATGACCAGCAGGCCGCCCCCGCCCCGCAGGATACCCAGGCTCCCCCGGTAGCGGTTGCCCCGGTAACTGAAGAGGTTGAGGCCTGTCCCCGCCGGTTTTAGCTGAAGGGGGCCGCTGAAGCTCCCCCCTGCGGGGGCACCGTCTTTTAAAAGCTGCAGGTTGCTGCCGTCCTGCCTGACCGTCCACTTAACCCCGGGAGTGGCCGCGGCGATCTCCTGGCCGCTGTGGCTGTCAACCAGCTGGTAACTGCCCTGCTCCACCTGGAATTCCACCTCGCCGGGGCTACTGTCCAGCAGGACGCGGATGGGCCGGGAAGCCGCCTCCCCGGAGGCAGCAGGGATTAGTATTAAGGCCAGGAGCAGGGCAGCCATCCCCCGGCGGTAAGTTTTCCTCAAGTTTCTCCTCTCCTCCGGAAATAGCCTTCTGGTAAATGATCGTTGTGGTAGGAGGAAACCCTTAACAATCTATCTTTTCGCCATATCTTGCCGTTTTTCCTCTATTTTCTTTAGAAACGCACCTTCCAATTTTATTTTTGCTAGCACGTCCCGCGGGTTTTTCCCAGGGACATTTTCTAGTACCGGCCATTCTTTGAGGACCGGTCCTCCCGGCTGGCTTTGCAGCCCGGCCTTGAGCCGGGCTCGTAGCTGCCAGGCTACTGCCATACCATCGCGGCTGGAGGGATGGCCACGGTTCGAGTTCGTCTCCCTTCCCTGGCCAGGGGTTTGCTGTTTACCCTGCCGGGTTTCCTGATTATCCCCCTGGTTGGGCTTGTCACCCGGTGATGCTGCCGGACCCCTGGCGGCAGCATCACCCTTGCTATTTCCGTTTTCCGCGGGGAGTGGGCCCTGGCCCAGGGCTGCCTTCAGGACCGGCCCCAGCTGCTCTTCCTTCTTTAAGAGGTCAGGATCCTTTTTTAGCCGGGCAAGCACATCTTCCCAGTTAAAATTAAGTTCCTGCAGGACTTTAGTAATACTCTCCCGCTGCAAATCGGCGACCTTCACCTGGGCCCCGGCGGCCAGGGCCTCCAGCATAATGCTGTACTTGCCGGTCGAGAGGCCGGCGGCCTCGGCATGCTGGCGGATCTCCGGCTGGACGGTAGCTGCCTCAACGGCGGCGTGTACGCCGGCCTGCTGAAAGACATTCCGGGCCTCCTGGGTGAGCTTCTGGCCCAGTTCATTCCCGGCCGCCAGTTTCTCCTGGCCTGACCCGGCAGGGATTACTGTTACCATCATGGCGCCCCCTCCCTCGGGAAGGTAATAACCCTGGCGCAGGGCCTCCAGGGCCAGAATCTTCATCGCCCCGGTAACCTTTTCCCCCTTCAGGGCAATGCCGGCGAGTAATTTTTCCCCGTCGCTGTTCAGACCGCGGGCCTCGAGCACCGTATCACCTTCGTCTACAGCCAGTTCCACACTGGGGTTGATATCTACATTAACATAATAAGCCACCCGGGGGGCAGCCGCCGGCGCCGGGGTTTCTACCCGGCGCACTACGGACCCGGCCAGGACGAGCAACAGGACTATCGCGGCCGCGGTAACGAGGGGCCACGCCGGCCTCTTGACCGCCGGCGGCAACATAATTTCTTCCCCCACTTCCGGCAGGGGCCCGGCCAATTTTAGAGCCTGCCAGTCGCCCCGGGGCGTTAAAATGATGACCTTTTGCCCCTCCCTGGCCATGACTATACCGCGTTCAGCGCCGTCCATCCTGACCACCCCTCCGGTCCTGGCCGATGTAAGCCGCCAGGTATTCGTAATTGCCCAAAAGCATCACTACTGCGGCAATGATGTATTTGCGATGGCGTTCAAGGGTTTTGCGGCTGGTCTCGACTTCTTTTTCCAGGGCTTTTAAGGGCAGGGCCTTCCTTTCCAGGAGATACTTTCTCAGAAGGGGGTTGGCGACCACTACCCGGGCGGCCGCAAGGGCCCGGTCGCGGGCATCCCGGTGCTGGGGGCTGCATTTTACCAGGTCCTTCAAGGTAATACCATAAGAGGCGAGTTCTTTCTGGTAACGTTCGATTTCCTCCCGCCTGTCCGCCAGTTCGTCCACCATGTTTATCTCATCCCTGGCCACAGGGTCGGCTGCGGCCGCCGTTTCTCCCTCCATGGCCTGGAGGGACAGGACCTGGCGGTGGCGCCCCTCCCGGCGAAAGTAGTCAATCAGGCGCCGCCGGATAACTGTTTCCGCCAGAGTTAAAAAGGCGGCACCGCCTTCCAGGCGGTAATTATCTATCGCTTCGTTAAAGGCCATTAACCCGATACTGGCTTCGTCGTCTTCGCCCAGGCGGATAAAATGACCTGTTGTCCTGGAAACTACAGAAAGGATAAAGGGGGTATAGCGCCGGATCAGTTCCTCCCTGGCCACGGCATCCCCGCTCCTGGCCAGTGCCAGGAGGTGGTTCGGGTCAGCTCCGGGCTGCAATTTGGGCTTCACCTCTCTATACTTTTTCGCACCTGGATAGCTATTTCTGGCCAGCAGGATTTACCGCCGGAAGAGCAGGTTTAATATTACCGTCAGGATCAGGCTGAGTAACAAAGAGGTGACAAGAGGGAAATAAAAGGTAAAGTTGCCCCTCTGGATATATATGTCACCCGGCAGGCGGCCGATGCTGAATAGTTTTCCCAGCCCCAGGAGCAACAGGCCCATGAGGGCCAGGAAAAGGCCCATCCCTAAGAGCATCTTGCCGAAAAAACTCCAGTCGCCCACGAAACTTTCCTCCTCCAAAAAATAGAGGCCTGCCCTCTATACAGTTCACTTTCCTGGCCTGTACAGGGCGCCAGTTCCTAATAAAAGCTTTATCAAAACAACCGGTCTTCCGGCTTAATTCCCAGGTGTTCATAGGCTCCGGGGGTAGCCACCCGGCCCCTGGGAGTACGCTGGAGGTAGCCCATCTGGAGTAAAAAGGGTTCGTAGACGTCCTCAATGGTGTCCGGTTCCTCGCTGATGGCTGCGGCCAGGGTCTCGAGACCGACGGGTCCCCCGTTAAACTTGCGGATAAGGGTGAGCAGAAGGCGCCGGTCTGAACTGTCCAGGCCGGCGGCATCCACCTGCAGGAGTTCCAGGGCCTCCCGGGCCACCTCCCTGGTAATGACTCCCCCGGCACGGATTTCGGCGTAATCCCTTACCCGCTTCAGCAAGCGGTTGGCTATCCTGGGCGTCCCCCGGGCGCGCCGGGCGATTTCCCTGGCTCCTTCCGGCTCGATGGCCACCTGGAGGATGGTGGCCGCCCGCCTGATAATCTCTTCCAGCTCGGCCACCTGGTAAAACTCCAGGCGGGAATTGATGCCGAAGCGATCCCTTAAAGGCGAAGATAGCAACCCCGCCCTGGTAGTCGCTCCCACCAGGGTAAAGGGGGGCAAGTCCAGGCGAATGGAACGGGCGCCGGGACCCTTACCCAGGATAATATCTAAAACGAAGTCTTCCATGGCCGGGTAGAGGATCTCCTCCACCTGGCGGGGCAGGCGGTGGATTTCATCGATAAAGAGGACGTCCCGGGGCTGCAGGTTGGTCAAGATGGCTGCCAGGTCCCCGGCCCGTTCCAGGGCCGGTCCCGAGGTGACCCGCAGCTGGACCCCGAGCTCATTGGCGATAATCCCGGCCAGGGTGGTCTTGCCAAGCCCCGGGGGCCCGTAGAGAAGGACGTGGTCCAGGGCTTCACCCCGTTCCCGGGCCGCCTGGATAAAGATGCCCAGGGTCTCCTTGACATGCTCCTGGCCGATATACTCTGCCAGGCAGCGCGGTCGCAGGCTCAATTCAAGTTCCTGGTCTTCATTATGCAGGTTTCCGGCTACCAACCTCTCCGTTGCCAATTAATCCCTTCCCCCCCGGCCAAAGGTTTTCAGTACTGCCTGGAGGACGGCTGTCGTAGGGGCAGTATCCCCCAGTTCCTGCCGTACCCTGGCCAGGATCGGGCCAATCTCTTCCCGGCTATAGCCCAGGGCCAGCAGGGCGGCCAGGACTTCGTCATTATCCCCGCCGGCCGGTATGGCCTCAGTCTCCGTACCGTCTACCAGGCCGGATTTTAAAACCGCGTCCTTCAATTCCAGGAGTAACCGCTGGGCCTTCTTGGCCCCGATTCCCGGCAGGGCGGTCAGAAAGGCACTATCGCCGGCGGCAATGGCCCTGGACAGCTGTTCCGGCTTGGCAGCCCCCAGAATCTGGAGGGCGCCCCGGGGCCCGATGCCATTTACGCCTCGCAGGAGGGTGAAAAGGTGCAGTTCCTCCGGCCGGGTAAAACCATATAATTCCATGGCGTCTTCCCTGACCACCAGCTGGGTGTAGACAGCTATCTCCGTACCGGGGGGCGGCCAGGAACGATTGGTCACTGTACGTACCAGCCAGCCGATCCCCGCGGTTTCCAGGAGGATACCCTCCGGAGTTACCAGGTGTAGCCTTCCCCGCAGGTACCCGATCAACGGCCAGCCACCTCCTTTTCCCTTTGCAGCCAGGGTGCGAAGCTGGCATGGCATACGGCTACCGCCAGGGCATCGGCCACATCATCGGGCCGGGGTTTTTCTGCCAGGCCCAGCAAAGCCTGGACCATCCGCTGGACCTGTTCCTTGGGCGCCCGGCCGAAACCGGCCACTGCCTGCTTAACCTCCAGGGGGGTATACTCGGCCACCGGCAGGCCGGTATGGGCCGCGGCCAGGAGGATCACGCCCCTGGCCTGGCCGACGGCCAGGGCGGTCTTGCTGTTTTTATTAAAGAAGAGTTCTTCCACGGCCATGGTTTCTGGCTGCAAGCGCTCGATTAGCTCCCTTATGCCGGCGTAAATGGTTGCCAGCCGCCGGCATGGCTCCTCCCCTGCCGGTGTCCGGATACAATCGTATACCAGGGCGCGGGTTTGTCCAGGCCGGGCCTCCACCAGGCCGTAACCGACAATCGCCGTCCCCGGGTCTATTCCCAGGATCAGCATAATTATTCCCCCGAAAACATGGTTCTAGCAAAAATGGTTATTACTGGTTGGGATATCTCCGGCTTCTTAGGGACTGGAGAGTACTGGTTCAAAGATAACCTCTACCTGGCAGTTATTCGACGTTGAAGAGAGCAGTTCCTTTTTCCAAACCAAAAGAAAAACCGGGTCGCCGACCCGGCCGGAAAATATCCGGGGAACTAGCGGTATTCGTCCAGGCTGTCCAGGGCTTCCAGGAGTTCCTGTTGGGAGTTAAATTCCGCCTCGCCGGCCTGAATCCTGGACTGCCAGTTGGCCGGGAGGGCAGAAATCTTCAGGCCCGTCACCTGCAGCAGCGGCCCCAGGGTTCCGGCAGGTCCCTGGTAAATGGCCACCAGGCCGTCCTTTACTGCCAGGTGCCGCTTGGGAGCGCAAACCGGGCACAGGCCGTCAACTTCCTGGGTAGCTACCAGGCGCCCGGCTTCTTGCCTCAGGTGCCACCCTTCGGACGGTGGAAAAAGGGCGGTCATCTCCTCTTTACCGGCTCCCTGCCACTTGACCCCCGCCGGCAGGGGCAGGGGGTAGATATGGCCGCAACCGCGGTAATATTTCTCCAGTCGCGGTTCAAGCTGAACCCTGGATTCGATGATACCCGGCACCCTTAAAAAAACCGGCTGCCGGCCGGAATTTACCCTGGCCTCCTGGTAGGCCACCAGTCCCCCAAGGAAAAAGATGACTATACCGATAACAAGCAAACGCCGGATTGCTGACACTGTGGCCCCTCCTGGTCATACAGAAATGCCACTAGCTAGCATTGCCGGCGGCCTGTAATTTTATACCTCCCTATATATCTAATTGGTCTATAATTGCTGCAGGAATATCAGCGTTTGTATATACTGCCTGAACGTCGTCGTGATCTTCGAGGCGTTCAATGAGGCGCATAACCTTGCCTGCTGTCTCCGGGTCGTCGATGGTAACAGTCGTTTGCGGTACCATCTCTACCTCAGCGCTGTTAATGGTAACCCCGCTGGCCTCCAGGGCTTCCCGGACGGCATCCAGGTCCCCGGGCGCCGTTTTGATTTCCAGTACCTCGTCGTCCCCATCATCGACATCCTCCGCCCCGGCCTCGATAGCCTGGAGGATTACTTCTTCCCGTTTATCACCGGCGGGGACCTCAACCGTAATTACCCCTTTGGGGTTAAACATCCAGGCCACGCAACCGCTTTCGCCCAGGTTGCCGCCGCCCCGGGAAAAGATATATCTGATTTCTGAAGCCGTACGGTTCCGGTTATCGGTGGCTATATTCAGGAGCATGGCTACGCCACCGGGACCGTAACCTTCATAGGTTATTTCCTCATATGCGGCCCCTTCCAGTTCGCCGGTACCGCGCATAATGGCCCGCTGGATGTTCTCATTGGGCATATTGGCTGCCTTGGCCTTGGCTATAGCAGCCTTTAAGCGCATATTGCCCTCGGGATCACCGCCTCCCATCCGGGCGGCGATGATAATTTCCCGCCCGATTTTGGTAAAGAGGCGGCCCCGTTTTTCATCAACCTTGGCTTTGCGATTTTTAATATTGGCCCACTTGGAATGTCCGGACATCTCTCTTTACCCCCCTCTCTTATATACTCAACATTGAAATTCTAACATACAGGGCCTTATTTAAGCAACATTTACCGCCCGGGCCTATCTAAAACACGTGTTATAGCAAAATCTGCCTGCCAATTTTATGTTAACTATACCCCGATTTTATGGTAAAATAAATTTAACGTTATGGCCACCTGTAAACGCCGAATTTCTTTCAAAGAAACCGGGGGAACCATATTCTTGGGGTTAATCCCGCTCCCAGCATCACACCTCTCGCCTTTGTCCGGAGCAGGGCGACGGCGGGAGCAAGGCCGGGGGCGGCGTAGGGCACTTCCGGCCCGCACCCGTCAGCTAACCCCGGAGGCGTTGGAAGGGAGGTGGATTTTTTACTGGCCTGGCCAGGCGTAAAGGAGGAAAAGGAGGATTGACGCTTTGAAGCACAAGTGGCTCACCGCAGCCCTGAAAATCCTGCTGGCCGCCGTTGTGGCTGCTGCCCCTTTAAGCGCGGCCCGGGCTGCTGCACCCGCCTCTAACTCTACCAATGGTATTTACTTTTATAACTATAACTGGTATACCGCCCCTTACTGGAGCTGGCACTACCGGTGGCAGGCTTCTCTGAACCCCGGCAACGGGCAGGTGACCCGGCCTGCCCCGGTCCCTGCACCGGCACCTGCGCCACAACCGGTACCTGAACCCAAACCGGACCCGGTAACTCCTCCCGTCAACCCGTCCGTACCAGCACCGCAACCTGCCCCCCAACCCGCCCCCGCCGGTAACTACCAGTTAAGCGCTTACGAACAGCAGGTAGTGAACCTGGTCAATGCCGAACGGGCCAAGGCCGGCCTGAAACCCCTGGCAGCGGACTCGCAACTGGCCAGGGTGGCCCGCCTCAAGGCCGAGGATATGCGGGACAAGAATTATTTCAGCCATGAATCGCCCACTTATGGTTCCTTCGCCAGTATGCTCAAGCAATTCGGCATTAGCTACCGTACAGCCGGGGAAAACATAGCCGCCGGCTACCCAACACCGGAGGCGGTGGTAGCGGCCTGGATGAATAGCCCCGGCCACCGCAGCAACATCTTAAACGCTAGTTATACGGCCATAGGTGTCGGCTATGCCAGCAGCGGCAGCTATGGTCACTACTGGGTCCAGGAATTCATCGGCCAGTAGACCTTCACGGAATTAGAAAAGGCAGGCCACCGGCCTGCCTTTTTCCCTTTAGCTTATCTTGAACAACTCCGTACTCAGGTAGCGCTCGCCGGTATCGGGGGCGATGGCCACTACCCTTTTCCCCTGGCCCAGGCGCCGGGCCACTTGAAGGGCGGCAAAGGCAGCGGCCCCCGAGGAGATGCCCACCAGCAGGCCCTCCTCCCGTGCCAGGCGCCGGGCCGTTTCTATGGCGTCTTCGTTGGTGACGGTAATTATCTCGTCAATTACCTCCCGGCGCAAGACCGGAGGGACAAAGCCGGCACCTATACCCTGAATCTTATGGGGTCCCGGCTGGCCACCGGAAAGGACAGGTGAAGCCGCCGGTTCTACGGCCACGATCCTTACCCCCGGGATTTCCTTTTTCAGGACTTCGCCCACACCGGTGAGGGTGCCCCCGGTACCGACACCGGCCACAAAGGCATCTACTTTACCCTCCATTTGTTCCAGGATTTCCCTGGCTGTGGTCTGGCGGTGGATGGCCGGGTTGGCCGGGTTTTCAAATTGCTGGGGCATAAAATAACCGGGATTCTCCCGTACCAGTTCATTTGCTTTATCTACAGCCCCCTTCATCCCCAGGTTTCCCGGTGTCAGGACAAACTCCGCCCCATAGGCCGCCAGGAGCTTGCGCCTCTCAATACTCATTGTTTCCGGCATGACCAGGATCAGGCGGTAACCCCGTACGGCCGCCACCATGGCCAGGCCGATACCTGTATTACCACTTGTGGGCTCGACAATGGTATCCCCGGGTTTCAGGCGACCGTCAGCTTCCGCAGCGGAAATCATGCTGAGGGCAATGCGATCCTTAACGCTGCCTCCAGGATTAAAAGACTCGATCTTTAAGTATACCTCCATCCCGTCCTCCACCAGGCGGTTTAGGCGCAGGATCGGCGTCTGCCCTATCAACTGGGTAACATCCCGGGCTACTTGCATAATCCCTTCCTCCTCATAATCGAGTATTTATATCGGAATTAATTACATTTTAATCCCTGGCTCTGGCCCTGTCAAGTAAAAAAGCCACGGCAATAGTAGTATGCCGTGGCCCGGCCGTAACTAACGCCCGGCTTAGATGGCTTCGAGGATTATTTTATGGTCCACCAGGGCCATTTCTTTAATCCGCGCCCGCAGGAGTTTGCGTTTACCGAAAATATCTTCCATCATAATACCCTCTTCCCCGGGTAAGACCCGGTCAACATTCTCAAAGACCAGTTCCTCTTCCCCGCTCTCTTTGAGCAGGTAGGCGTTGGCTTCACACATCCTTATCCCCTCCCTCCTGATAAAAAAGCTTCACGCGGTTAACCAGGGCTTCTATTAAATGGGGCAACGGCTCGGGGGTGACTCCTATTACTTCTACCCCCGACCGGTTGATTGGCAGGAGAAATTTGCGGGCTGGGCTGGCGGCGATGGCTGCTGCCATAGCCGGGGTCAATTCGCCCAGCATAGCGTCAGCTAGGATTATGGCCAGGGAACCGGTGATGGCGTCGACCCGGGGAGCGTTGTAGATGATGGCCCGCTCGCCGGTAGCCCCCTCGTTGGCCCCGGCTTTGATCATGGCTACGGTGGCTGCGGCGTTGGTCCCCAGGGCCAGGATTTCTACTTCCGGCGGCAGTTCCTGTCGCAGCCTGGCGGTGATATGTTTACCGATCCCGCCCCCCTGGCCATCGACTACAGCTATGCGCAGCAGGAATACCCCCTTAAAGAAATTGCAGGGTAAAAAAGCAAAAAGGGCCACAGGGAATCCTCCCGGCTCCAGCCGGTTCTGACCTCCTCGTGGCCTTCCATCCAGCGCGGTCTCCACACCGCTCAGTTATATTTATTCGCCCTTAATTGCTTAATTCCTGCCTGGTGGACAAGAAAAATTAGAATCCAGGTGCCCTCAAAATACCCTTTAACATCTCCGTTCCCAGGGAGACGTAGGTCTGGGGTACCGGGCCGACGATGATGGCCTCGGCCACGGGTATGGTGGTGGCTACCTGGACCTTTTCCCGGCTGAAGGGGGCTACTACCTGAACCTCGCTCTCCGCCTGGAGGTAAATGCGATGGCGCGTCTGGTTGATGCCGGCGCTTTCAAAGGTATCGCCGACATCAACTTTGACCGTGCCCATAGGGATAAAGCGTAATGGTACCGGAGGGCCAAAGGCCGCCAGAAGCTTTAACCCCAGGATCTGCCCCAGGGGCAGGTAATAGGTTTTACCCTGCAGCCGGGCCAGGCGTTCCTGGATAGCCAGCTGGGCCGCAGCCTGGAGGCGGCTGATACCCAGGGCGTCGGCCTGCATGAAGACTACCTGGCCGCCCCCGCTGCTCCCGGGCTGGATGAGATTATTATAGCTTACCTGCCCGGTAATTTTATCCAGCACCGCCTGCTGCATAGCCTCGGCAGCTACCCACCGGGCCTGGGTAGCTGCCACCGCATCCAGGGCCGGTCCCAGGCGCCATTCCAGGAGTATAAGCACAAGCAAGCCGGCCAGGACCAGCGCTGCCATTAATCCCCTTGGTCGCCTTCCAGGGCGCCGCCACCGCCGCCGCAAGGCAATCACCCCCATATAAGAAGTATACACAGGGGGTGATTAAAATGTGTGCAGCCGTGCAAATTTACGTTTACCGGCCTGGAGAATCTGGCCCTCCCTGACCTCAACCTCGAAGTCGGGATCGGTTACCCGTTCACCGTCGACCTTTACTGCGCCCTGGCGGATCAGGCGCCGGGCCTCGCTGGTGCTGGGGGCCAGCCCTGCCTGGACCATGAGCCGGGGCAACCAGACCCTGTCTTCTTTGAACGTTAATTCCGGCATATCATCGGGCAGGTCATGCTGCTGGAAGACCTGGCGAAATTCCTTTTCCGCCTCGCGGGCCGCTTCCGGCCCGTGGTACATGGCTACTATCTCCCGGGCCAGGCGCATTTTGGCATCCCTGGGGTGCAGGCTGCCGCCGGCCAGTCCCTGCCTGATGGCTGCCAGCTCCTCCAGGGGCACCGCCGTTACCAGCTCGTAATAGGTGAGCATGAGTTCATCAGGGAGGGACATGGTCTTACCGTACATCTCCCGGGGGGATTCCTTGATACCGATATAGTTCCCCAGGCTCTTGCTCATCTTCTGTACGCCGTCCAGGCCGGGGAGGATGGGCATCATCATGGCCACCTGGGGCTCCTGGCCGTATTCCCGCTGCAGGTGGCGGCCCATAAGGAGGTTAAATTTCTGATCTGTTCCCCCCAGTTCGACATCTGCAGCTAAGGCTATAGAATCATAACCCTGCATCAGGGGGTAAAAAAACTCATGGATGCTGATAGGGCGATTTTCCTGGAACCGGCGGGCAAAGTCATCCCGCTCCAGCATGCGGGCCACCGTTGTCCTGGCTGCCAGTTCAATGACTTCGGCAAAGGTAAGCTTGCCCAGCCAGTGGCTGTTAAAGGTCACCCGGGTTTTCTCCGGGTCCAGGATTTTGAATATTTGTTCCTTATAGGTTCTGGCATTGGCCATGATTTCAGCTTCAGTTAGCTGGCGCCTGGTTTCTGATTTACCGGTGGGATCGCCTATCCGCCCGGTAAAATCGCCGATGACGATTATCACCTGGTGCCCCAATTCCTGAAACTGGCGCAGTTTCTGGAGTACAACCGTATGACCCAGGTGAATATCCGGGGCCGTAGGGTCTAAACCCAGTTTTACCTTTAAGGGTTCACCGGTAGCCAGGGATTTTCTGAGTTTGGCCTGCAAATCCCCCTCCGGCACAATCTCAGCCACTCCCCGGCGGAGGAGACTTAATTGCCGTGCAACTTCCTGTTCCAACTTAAACCATCCTCCGGAATGACCATGCAACTTTTTGCCGCCTCAGGGTCTTTTTTAAGTAGCACTTGCTTAAGTTTACCATAAGGCCCGGCCGTCCTTCAAGGTATTATCTTTCCCCTGGCGGGCGGGCTATGATATAATGAAAAAGCCGTTGAAAGGAGGTCATTCAGAAATAATGGCTCCAGAGAAAAAACGCAAACGAAAATTGAATATTTTCCGGGCGTGTTTGCTTACCCTGTTAGTCCTTGGTGTAATCCTTGTAGGTGCCGGTGCCGGGTTTGCCATCGGTATCATCCGCACCATGCCTGGCTGGCAACCTGATAATTTCAAACTGGACATGACCACCTTTGTTTACGACCGCAACAACCAGCTCGCCGGCGAGCTTCACGGTGAGCAAAATCGGGTGGTGGTGCCCCTGGATAAAATACCAGTCAACCTGCAAAACGCCGTTATCGCTATCGAGGACGCCCGCTTTTACCAGCATCACGGTGTCGATTTGAAAGCAATTATCCGGGCCGCCTTCATCAACCTGCGCCACGGCAGCATCCAGGAGGGCGCCAGCACCCTGACCCAGCAACTAGCTAGAAATGCTTTCATCGATAACCCGCAGCGGACCTTTAAACGTAAAATCCAGGAAGCCCTCATGGCCATTCAACTGGAACGCATGTATACTAAAAAAGAAATCCTGGAGAAATACTTGAATATCGTCTACCTCGGTCCCGGCACCTACGGGGTGGAAGCTGCCGCCCAGTACTACTTTGGTACAGACGTCCAGAACCTCGACCTGGCCCAATCGGCTATGCTGGCGGGTATCATCCAGAGCCCTGGTCGTTACAACCCTTACGTCAAGGGTAATGAACAGGCAGTTAAAGACCGCCAGGCTGTCGTCCTGGATGATATGGTAAAATTGGGTTATATCACCCAAGAACAAGCCAACCAGGCCAAGGCTGAAAAATTAACCTTTAAGGAATCCAAAAAGGCCCCGGTAGATAAGTATCCCTACTATGTCGATGCCGTAGTCGAAGAAGCCAGCCGCTTACTTGAGAGCAATGGTATCGAATCCTCCGAACTTTACCGGGGCGGTCTGAAAATCTATACGGCCCTCGATCCCGGCATCCAAACAGAAATGGAGCAGGTTTACCAGGATGAAAATAACTTCCCTCCCGGAGCCAGAGACCGCCAGATCGAGAGCGCCATGGTGGTTCTGGACCCCCATACCGGCGAGGTGCGTGGCCTGGTAGGCGGGCGCGACTATACCACCCGCCGGGGCTTCAACCGGGCCATCCAGGCGGAACGGCAGCCCGGCTCCACGATTAAGCCCCTGGTTGTTTATGCCCCTGCCCTGGAAAAAGGCTATCCGCCAGCCTATGTTATCGACGACGTACCCACCACCTTCCCCGGGTCACCAAAACCCTTTACCCCCCGTAACTACGACGGTCGTTACCGGGGGCTCATCAGCATGCGGGAAGCCCTGCGCTGGTCCGTCAACGTCGCCGCCGTCAAGATGCTAAATACCGTTGGTATCGACACTGGCTACGATTTCGGCCTGCGCCTGGGTTTGCCACTTAAACCCGAGGATCGCAACCTGTCCCTGGCCCTGGGCGGCCTGACTACCGGGGTATCGCCCCTGGAGATGGCTGCCGCCTATGGGACCTTTGCCAACCAGGGGGTCTATATCACCCCCCACCTGGTTACCCGGATTACCGATCATAAAGGCCGGGATCTGATTGTGGTTAATCCCCAGAAGCAGGCCGTCATGAGTGAGCAATCTGCCTACCTCATGACTGATATGCTGGAAACGGTAGTTACCTCCGGGACCGGTACCAGGGCCCAGATCGGACGCCCGGCTGCCGGTAAAACCGGTACTACCTCCCTGCCGGAAACACCGGAGTTCAAAAACTTGAATGGTGAAAAAGACGCCTGGTTCGTGGGCTATACGCCGGAACTAGTCGGGGCTGTATGGATGGGCTATGACCAGACAGATCCCCAGCATTATTTGAAGAGTGTCGCCGGCGGCGGCTACCCGGCCTTAATCTGGAAAAAAGTCATCGGGGCCGCCTTAAAGGATAAACCGGTCCAGGACTTCCCCCGGCCGGGAGGTATTATCTATGCTGATGTGGACGCCAAGTCAGGCCTCCTCCCCAGCGACCTGACCCCCAAAGAGTTTATCGTTAAGGAGATCTTTACCCAGAGCATGCTGCCCAGGAAGGTCTCTGACGTCTGGGTGCAGGTCCAGATCGACCCCACCACCAATATGCTGGCCACCCCCAATTGCCCCAATGTTACCACCGGCGTTTTTTTAAGGCGACCGGACGGTTATACTGGTAGAGCGGAAGATTCTTACCTGGAAGCGCCAAGGGAATATTGTACCCTCCACAGCGGTGCGGGAAACAGCAATAAACCAGGCCTGGTGAGTATCTGTACTGATCCGCGTCACGGCGGCGCCCTTTTCCTGGCCAACATCCCGGGGCCGGGCCAGTCCGGAGGTTGCCCCTCCCAGTATGTAAAACAGGTACAGTTACCCCCGGGCCAGGTGCCCGCCAGGCATTGCGACCTGCCGGATCACCAGCTCAGCAAAAGTACCGGTGGACCCGGGCAGGACAATGGTCCCCCGGCCCCGCAGCTGGACGCCCAGCTGGAGGTCGGCCCTAACGTCAGCCAGCCCCGGGTAATCCTCACCTGGGACGTACCTGATGGCGGCAACTACGTCTTTTCCGTCGAGAGAAGTACCGGTGGTTCCGGTTATCGAAGCCTGGCCATCGCCAGGGAAAACGGTTATACCGACACCAGTGTGAAACCAGGGGTAACCTACCGGTATCGGATAATCGCCCTGAGTGGTAATAATAAATCAAGTACTCCTTCCAATGAAGTAACTATAGCTATACCTAAAAAATAGCGGGAAAAGCTAAGAGGGGTAACACCGGGTGTTTTCACCGGGGTTTACCCCTCTTTTTTATCCCTGGCAATCAGTTTAACGGCCGATATCGACGATGGTCACCCCGCTGCCGCCTTCCCCGGCCCCGCCCAGGCGGAAGCCCTTGACCAGGGGGTGCTGGCGCAGGTAGTCCTGCAGGGCCACTCGCAGGGCGCCGGTACCCTTGCCGTGGATTAAACTTACCCGCTTCAGGCCTGCCAGGACGGCGTCGTCCAGATATTCGTCTACCTGGTGGCAGGCTTCGGCTACGGTTAACCCCCGCAGGTCGATTTCCGGCCGGATGTCGTCATTGACGGCCGCCTGGATCGTCCAGCCGGCACCGGTGACGTCTACCCCGCTTTTAGTCTTTTTTTCACGAGGGCCGTTTTTAACCAGGCGTAGCTCTTTAACCGGCACATTCACTTTTAGAGCGCCAACCCGGACCAGGACCTCTCCCTGCTCGTCAGGAGGGCTGAGAACCTCCCCGGCCTGGCCCCAGGAAGCCAGGAAGACCCTGTCCCCGGCCCGGAGGTGCTCCGGTGGCTGGCCGCCTGCTACCGGCTGGTAGCGTTCCATCCCGGTTTCTACCTCATCCTCCAGTTCCTTTAACCGCTGGCGGGCTCTAGAGAGGACCTGCTGCTGGCTGCGCAGGCTTTCCTCCGCCAGGGCCTTCTCCACCCTGGCCATGAGCTCTCTGACTTCATAACGGGCCCGGCGGAGGATGGCCCGGGCTTCCTCCCGGGCCTTCTCCAGTTGCCTGGCAGCCTGCTGCTGCCACTCTTTCCTTTCCCTTTCCATGGCCTCCCGGGCGGCTTCTGCCTCGCGGCGCAAGGATTCCGCCGTAGCCCGTTCCCGGGCGCTGGCCCGCCTGTCGGCCGTCAATCCCTCGATCAGGCGGCTGACCCGCCGGTTCTCCTCGCTCAGGAAGCCCCGGGCCTGATCGATGAGGGCCGGCGGCAGTCCCAGCCGGCTGGCAACGGCAAAGGCGTTGCTCTCCCCGGGGGTACCGATGAGGAGCTTGAAAGTCGGCTGCAGGGTCTCGCTGTCAAACTCCACGGCGGCGTTTTCCACCCGGGGTGTGGCGTAGGCGTAGGCCTTGAGCTCGCTGAAGTGGGTAGTGGCCACTGTCCGGGCCCCCGCCCCGGTCAGATAGTCCAGGATGGCCATGGCCAGGGCCGCTCCTTCTGTGGGGTCGGTGCCGGCTCCCAGTTCGTCCAGGAGGACCAGGCTCCCCGCTTCCACTTCTCCGATGATGGCCACAATCTGGCGCATGTGGGCCGAGAAGGTGCTCAGGGATTGCTCGATACTCTGTTCGTCACCGATATCGGCGTAGACGGCTGCCGTGACATCGATTCCGGTCCCGTCGGCCGCCGGCAGGTGCAGGCCGCACTGGGCCATCAGGGTAAACAGGCCTATGGTCTTCAAAGTAACCGTCTTGCCGCCGGTGTTGGGGCCGGTGATCACCAGGGTATCAAAATCCTCGCCCAGGGTCAGGCTAACGGGTACGACCCGGCCGCCCAGGAGGGGATGGCGGCCCTGGCGGATACGCCAGAGCCCGCCGGCATTGAGACGCGGCGGCAAGGCGGCCATAGCCTGGCTGAGGCGGCCTTTGGCCAGGGTGAAATCCAGTTCCCCCAGGGCGGCCAGGCTGGCCAGGATTTCTTCTTTTTGCCCGCCCACGAGTTCACTCAGGTGCAGGAGGATAGCCTCTACTTCCCTGGCTTCGGCTGCCTGGAGACGGTGCAGTTCGTTATTCAACTCCACCAGAGGCATGGGTTCGATGAAGAGGGTGGCCCCGCTGGCCGATTGATCGTGGACCAGCCCCGGCACCTGGTGGCGGTACTCCTGCTTGACGGGTAAGACATAGCGATCATTGCGAATGGTGAACAGGTTATCCTGGAGGTATCTCTGCATCTCGGTTGACCGCAGGTAGCTATCCAGGCGCTCCTTGATCCTCTCCTGGGCCTGGCGAACCTGCTGCCGCAGGCTCGCCAGGCGCGGGGTGGCCTGGTCCAGGACCAGGCCGTCGGGGCCGATGGCGGCCGTAATCACCCTTTCCAGCTGGCGAAAGTCGCCAATCCCGGCGGCCAGCCCTTTAAGAACCGGCCACTCGCCCTCCAGCCCCAGGAGGAACTGGCGCAGGCGCCGCCCGGCAGCAAGGGTGGTGGCCACCCGGAGGAGTTCCTGGCCCTCCAGGAGGGCACCGGCTGCCGCCCGGTTGATCTCCGGCCGGATGTCCTGAAAGTTACCCAGGGGTAAATCCGGGTAGCGCAGCAATACCCGTTCCCCTTCTCCCGTTGCCTCCTGGCGCCGGCGCACCAGTTCCAGGTCACGAACCGGTTCCAGGGCGCGCACCCTCTCGGCTCCCAGGGGCGAGAGGCAATAGCCCTCCAGCCGGTTCAGAATTTTATCCAGTTCCAGTTTGATGTACGTCTTGTTCAAAACCTTTGGCCCCCATTTCCAACCTCGTCCTGATGATACCTGTATCTACCGCCGCGGTCAACAGGAAAAACCGGCGTGATACCCGCCGGTTGTGGTTAAATTAAGCACCAATGATTCCCCGGAAGTAGTGGCCGCGGGTGATGCCCGCCGGGGCCAGGGCTTCCGCCTCCCGGGCGGCCGCCGCGAGGACCTTGTTTTCCTCCCCGGTCCCCAGGGCGGCCAGGGCCTCCCGGTAGAGGGCCGTCACCCGGCGGATATAGCCGGGGGGCTTTTCCCGGGCCTCAATGCGGATCCAGGCCAGGCCCAGGCCGGCGATGGCCGCCAGGTGGTCCACGAGGCACATTTCTTTGGAGTTATATAAATAAAAGCGACACTGCCGGTCGGTAGCCACCGGGAACACCAGCCCCAGGCGATCCTTCAGTCCATAGCGACCCCGGCGGCAGGGAGCCGTACAAACCCGCCCCGGTTTTTTACCCCCCAGCCGCGCTCCCAGGACGCAGTGGGCCGAGACCATCAGGGGCAGGGACCCGTGGACGATGCCTTCCAGGGGCAGGCCGGGGGCCCGGGCCTGCAACTCCCGCAGCTGCTCCAGGTTTAACTCCGGCGACAGGGTCACACCCTGTAAGCCGGCAGCGGCCAGGTCCTCTACTGCGGCAGCGTTAAATACATTTAAAGGATAGTCGCCCCATCCCGTCAAGCGGTATTCCTGTAATAGTTCCAGGCCGCCCGGATTGGCCACCAGGATTAACCTGGCACCGGCGGCCATAAGCTCTTCCAGGCGCTTTTTTACCCTGCCGGCCTCCCCTTCGTGCCACAGGCGCGGCAGGGCGGGAATGACTTCTGCCCCCTTCTCCCCGGCCAGGGCCACCAGTTCCCGCAGGCCCCCTGCATCCAGGGTTTCTTCCCCCTGCCAGGCTTCCCCGGCCAGGTAGACCCGCCCGGCACCGGCGTCCAGGGCGGCCCGGGCTCCTCTACCGTCGCCTACGGCTACAGCCAGGCCGGGCCGGTGATAGCCATTTCCTGCCACCGGCCCTGGTAACCCCGCATACCCTGTCGTTGTCGTTTTCGTGGTTGGTGCTTGCACCCGTCCCCGGGGCGTTAGGCAAACTTCCAGGCCGGCCCGGAAGGACTCCGGAGACGGTACCCGTTGCGGCCAGGAGGATAGGCGCTTCTGCCGGAGTTCCTCAATGGCCTCCCGGCGCAACCGGTTTAATTCACTTAAGGGTACCATGACCGGTCCTTCCAAGTGCGCCGCCAGCCGGTCCAACCGGTAGGGTGTGTTGCCCAGGCGGCCCAGCTGGGCCGTTAGAGTGGCCGTATCAAGGGGATGGCGTTTAGCCACTGCCGCGGCTACAGCGGTCCGGGCCTGGACACGGTTGCCGCCGGGGTCGACAACCTCCAGTTCCAGGGGGTCCCCCGGTCGCCCCCGCACTGCCATGGTCAGCGGCACCCGGGGCTCTTCCCGGGGCGAGGTATAGGTACGCCGGACCTCCTCCAGGAGCTCCACATCGCTGGTTTTAAAGATCCGGTCCCCCGGCCGGGTGGCAGGGGGCAACTCCAGGGCTACGGTAGCCCCTGCCGGCGCCAGGGGAACCTCCCGGCCCTCCTGCCAGATATGGTGAACCACTATCCCTTGATGGCCGCCCCGGCTGACCCAGACATCCAGGCCGTCCCCCCGGCGCAAGGGGGCCTCCAGGCGTACCAGCCAGCGCTCCCCCTGGCGCCGGCAGGCCCGGCCCAGGTAAAGACCCCGATTACTGGGCCGGCCGTACCCCATGAGTTCGACTCCCGGGTCGCCGTCCAGGTAACCCGGTGTAAAATCGCGGTTAAAGATCTGGGCCACTTCCGCCCGCTCTGCCGGGGAAACGGCAAATCCCCGGGGGTCGGCCAGGTAGCGATCAATGACCCGCCGGTAGGCCCTGGTCACCACGGCTACATACTCCGGCCGCCGCAGGCGGCCTTCGATCTTGAAGGCCGTGACCCCGGCAGCCAGCAAATCCGGAATCCGGTCCAGGGTATAGAGGTCGCGGGTGCTTAACAGGTGTTCCGGTTTCGCTTCCAGGGGATGGCCGGCCTCGTCCACCAGGGTATAGGCCAGACGGCAGGGCTGGGCGCAACGGCCACGGTTGCCGCTGCGGCCCCCAACCATGCTGCTTAGCAGGCACTGGCCCGAATAAGAGAAGCAAAGGGCCCCGTGGACAAAGGCTTCCAGTTCCAGCTCAACCTGCTCCCTGATGGCCCTGATATCTCCCAGGGACAATTCCCGGCCCAGGACCACCCGCTTAAAGCCCAGTTGCTCCAGGTATTTGGCGCCGGCGGCGTTGGTCACCGTCATCTGGGTGCTGCCGATGAGGGGCAGTTCCGGCAGGAGCCGCCGGGCGAGATGGGCCAGTCCCAGGTCCTGGACAATGACGCCGTCCACCCGCGCCGTTCCCAAAAAATAAAGGTAATCCATGGCCGCAGGGAGTTCCCGGTCAGCCAGGAGAATGTTTACGGTGACATAAACGCGGCAGCCCCTTTCATGGGCATAATCCAGGGCCGCCAGGATCCCGTCCCGGTCAAAATTATCAGCGCCTGCCCGGGCGTTAAACTGCCGGCCGCCCAGGTAAACAGCGTCGGCACCGTTGGCGATGGCCGCCTTCAGGGCTTCCTGGTTCCCGGCCGGGGCCATGAGTTCCGGTTTATTCATCCTTTCACCCCAAGGCTTATTATATCGCGGCCCGGGGAAAATAAAAACGCCGGCAGTTCCTTCAGGGGCTTCCGGCGTAAATCATCGGCCCTGCTGTTACCGCATCTCAGTTTTGATCTACCTGCCCGGCAGGGCCATCAACCACCCGGGGATAATCGGCCTCGTAAACCATTCCCAATTGCTCCGCAGGCAGTTATAGCGCTCCTCCAGGCGGCCGTAAGCAGCATTTAACTCGGCCGGCGTCAGTTCTGGCCGTACCGGATAAACGGCCAGCTCCTGGTATCCATATTTTTGGATGATGTTCATCTATTTGTACCACTATTTTTGCGCTCCATTATATTGTAGCGTTTAATCATTTCGTTCAAGGTACTCCGCTTCAGGCCCAGGATCTCTGCCGCCCTGGCCTGGACCCCCTGGCTCTCCTCCAGGGCCTGGAGAATGAGGCGCGTTTCGTAGGCAACCACAGCTTCTTTAAAACTCATGCCCCGGGTGAAGGCCCAGCCGGTAGCCCCGGCGGCCATGTTACGGAACTGCCGCGGTAAATCGCCCAGCTCGATTTTCTTACCCTCGGTCAGAATAACCGCCCGTTCGATGACGTTCTCCAGTTCCCGGACATTGCCCGGCCAGTCGGCCCGCACCAGGGCGTCCATAGCCTCGTGGGTAAAACCGTTGACTTCTTTACCCAGGCGCTGGCAATACTTTTCCAGGAAATGACGGGCCAGCAGGGGGATATCATCCCGCCGTTCCCGCAAGGGCGGCAGCCAGATGGTTATTACGTTGAGGCGATAAAAAAGTTCAGGCCGGAAAGAGCCCTCCTTGACAGCCTTTTCCAGATCCCGGTTGGTAGCCGCCAGGACGCGGACGTTCACCCGGGTCGGCCTGGTCTCACCCACCCGTAAGAATTCCCCTTCCTGGAGGACTCGCAGGAGCTTGCCCTGGAGTCCCAGGCTGATATCGCCGATTTCATCCAGGAAAATAGTGCCTTCGTGGGCCTCCTCAAAGAGTCCTTTCTTAGTCGTGACCGCCCCGGTAAAGGCGCCCCGGGCGTGGCCGAAAAGCTCGCTCTCCAGCAGGGTCTCCGGCAGGGCGGCGCAGTTGATGCTGACGAAGGGCGCCTCGCTGCGGCGGCTGTGATAATGTATGGCCCGGGCTACCAGCTCCTTACCGGTGCCGCTCTCCCCCCGGATGAGCACGGTGGCATCGGTTTTAGCCACCTTTTCTATCAGGCTGTAGACCTCCTGCATGACCGCGCTGTTGCCCACCAGTTGACCATACTGGCCCTGGAAGGCTTTGAGTTCCTGCCGCAGGTGGAGGTTGCTCTTTTCCAGCTGGGCAATGAGGTAGGGCAGGCACATGCGATTCTCCGCCAGGCCGTGGTAAACGGCAACGGCCTTCTCCCGGCAGGAGGGATAGCCACAGGCGCCACAGTTGAGCTCATCCTCCGGGGTATACTTGCCCAGCTCGGCCAGGATGGCCCGGATATCCGCCTCACTGGGCCGGGGAAAGAAAACGCTCTGATCATGGAACTCCCGGCGCAGGTTTATCCCTGCGAGATGCAGGGGCTGGGGCCTGGTATTTTGCAATCCCTGACGGGTAAAGTCGGCTACAATCTTCCGCCGCCGGTAGGGCGAAAAGTCGTTTTCTTGCATGGGGCCGTTGATGCACCCCTTGCAGAAGAGCATATCAGCCATCCGGGGCACCATCTCGCCCTCGTTTACCGCATGCAAGAAATTCAGGCAGTCTTCACGACCTTCAATTACCAGGACCTGGTTGGCCAGGATGTCGGCATCTATCCCAGCGCTGCGTAAAAGGCCGCCCCCGACGGGGTAGAGGCGGCCCAGGCAGGCCGGGTCATTGTCGAAATCACTGTTTCCGCAAAGGTTGATATCAATCTGCCGGGCGGCCAGCATCTCCTTTAGCTCCAGAAAGGTGAGGACGGCGTCAATCGCCCCGGCTACTTCTTCGTCCCTGGCCTCCCCCTTCTTGGCCACGCAGGGACCAATAAAGACCAGGCGGACATCTGGACCCTTGCGGGTTTTCAGGTAGCGTCCCAGGGCGATCATGGGCGATACCACCGGCACCAGCTGGGGCAGCAGGCGGGGGTAGTATCTGGTCACCAGGTTGACTACCGCCGGGCACGGGGTGCTGATGAGCCCCTGGCGGTCGCCGGCTTCTTGAAGATACTTTTGATACTCCAGGGTAACCAGGTGGGCACCGTAAGCCACTTCATAGACCTCATCAAAACCCATCTTCCGCAGGGCCGCCACCACCTGGCCAGGCCAGGCGGGGTGAAATTCCGCGACAAAGGAAGGCGCCAAGCAGGCTATAACACGGCCGGCGGCCAGGAATTCCTCTACTTTGTCTATTTCCCGCTCAACCAGCTTGGCTCCCTGGGCACAAACCTTAACACAGTGGCCGCAGGCGATGCATAGCTCCGGTACCACCCTGGCCTGGCCGTCGACTACCTTGATCGCCTTGACCGGGCAGTTGCGGATACAGGCGTAACACATCCGGCATTTGCCTGTGATCGTTTTCACTATTTCCCGCACAATTTATCCCTCGCCGCACTATTTTTCTTAAATTTTATTATACAATACATCTATCCGGATGGCGAGACGAATTTTTGAACCACATGGACGGCCTGCAACGTGGTGAACGCTACGCTGCCAGGGCAAATCTACTAATATCCACCGCCTGTTTACTACCGGCGGGAATATAGAAACAGCTACCCATCTATAAAGGGTAGCTGTTCCGGAGGTATGTTAGGTGTAACGCCGTCCCTTGAATTAAGAAAAAATGACCTTAAAGCAATAAACGAGCTTTATTTGAAAAATAGCTCATCTACCGTCAAACCGAAAAAATCGGCCAGCTTTTTCATGGTTTCTTTGCGCGGATAACGCTGGCCCCTCTCGATCATGGCATAGGCGCTCTGGGTTATACCTACTGCAGCCGCGACCTTAACCTGGCTGAGGCCCCGTTCCCGGCGTAGCTGGTATAGTTTCTCATTGCGCATAAATATCACCATAACTGAAAATCCCATCCTAAGATTATATAATCACGTTTTGCGATATTTGTCAAGGGTTTAAAGACTAAATTATCACAAATTGTGATATGATATTGTTAAGCTTTCCGCCGCCATGTTAAATTGGCAATGAGGTGGCTATAATGAAGTCCCTGGGCGAAAGATTAGCATTCTTGCGCAAAGAACGAGCCTTATCCCAGGCAGAGATGGCCAGATTGCTCAACATGGGCCAGAGTACCATCGCCATGTACGAAAAAAACAAACGCCGTCCCGACCCGGAAACCCTGGAAAGGCTTGCCGACTTTTTTGATGTCTCTATTGATTATCTTCTGGGGCGTGCTGATTCCCGGCAAAAAGAAGCCTATCCTTTGCAGGATGAAACCCAGGCCAGAACAACTATGGTTTTGCTTGAACCCGGGGTCAGGACCTTACTTACTGACCCTATTTTTAAGGATATCTTCAAACGCCTGCCCAATCTCGATTTGACTCCGGGCGAAAAGGAATTGCTCGCCCAGCACTGGGACCTGGCACTGCAGCTGATTGAAAAGGAAAAGTCGCGGTTGCAATCTCCTGGCAAAAAAGAAAAACCCCCGCGGGAGTAAGAAAAAAGACCACAGCCCTTACCCCACATGTCTACCATTTCAACTCCCGGAACAGGTCGACGGCTGTCGCGGCCATGACCTGATACCCTTTTATACTGGGGTGGGCATCATCGACGAAGTATTCCTTTTTCCCCCAGCCGGTAGCCGGATCCAGCAGGGGGATATAAAAATCCAGGAGCTCTAACCCCCTGGAGCGGGCCAGGTGGCGGCAGGCGTCGCGATAATCTGCCAGCAATCCGGCCATCTTTTCCAAGAACGACGCCGTTATGCCAGAACCTGTCCGGCAGAGGGGCGGCGGCAGGCAGATTATAACCTTGATGCCAGCCCGGTGGGCTTTATCAATCATGGCCCGGATGTTACCTTCCACTTCCGCGGCGGCAAAACCGGCCCAGGCGTCGTTGGTCCCGCCCATGATGGTCACTGCCCGGGGCCCTGGACGGACAACGTCCTGGTCGAAACGCGCCAGCATCTCCCCCGTCGTTTCCCCGTTGATACCCTGGTTGATTACCTTCAGGCCGGTTTCTCCGGCCGCCAGGTCCAGCCAGGAAGCCTCCGGCCCGAAGGGATACCCCCACGTCAGGCTGTCCCCCATGCCTATTAGATCAATTGCCTGCATGTCGTTCCTCCCCCTGGATTTGATATTTTCCCCGGATTAACCGCCGCCGTCATCTTGCCTCCTTCAGGCAGGCCAGGATTTTATCAAGATCCGCCCGGCTGGAAGGTCCGGAATCCCGCAAGTAATGTCTAGGTTGATCACCGGGGTAACTATGTTACCAATCAAAGGGGTATTATTCGTAACTAACCTACTTCAGTATTCGCCACAAGACCTATTTCTCCTTTTCTACCAGATAAAAAGGCCTCCCCGGAGCTTGAAAGAGCCGGGGAGGGCCTGCGAACTGAAAAAAGATTCTCTAATATCTGCCCCGCTGCGTATATTCGGTGTGCAACAGGTGGTGGGACTTTTCGCTCAAAGGTTGGCCCAGGAACTCGCGGTAAAGGGCCTGGAGGGACGGGTTCTCATGGGATTTACGAATAGGCATCTCAGCGTCAACCTGGTAAATACCCTTTATGCGCTGCTGGCGAATCTCGGTAGTGGTCGGGATGGGCTGGCCGCCGCCACCGATGCAGCCGCCGGGGCAGCACATGATTTCAATGAAGTGATACTGCTCCCCGGCTATGACCCGCTCCAAAATTTGCCTGGCATGGCCCAGGCTGTGGGCCACCGCCACCCGGACTTTGGTGCCCTCGATATCCACGGTGGCTTCCTTGATACCCTTAAGGCCCCGGACATCATAGAAATCCAGGGAGGGCAGCGTTTTCCCCGTAATCAACTCATAAGCGGTGCGCAGGGCCGCCTCCATAACCCCACCGGTGGCGCCGAAGATGACCGCGGCGCCGGTGGATTCGCCTAAAGGATCGTCGTACTGCTCTTCCGGGAGGTTCCGGAAGTCAATCCCGGCTTCCCTGATCATCCGCGCCAGCTCGCGAGTGGTGAGGACGTAGTCCACGTCCTGGTAACCGCTGGCCCGCATCTCCGGCCGCTGGCACTCGAACTTCTTGGCGGTGCAGGGCATGATGGAAATTACTACCATTTTGGCCGGGTCAATACCCGCCTTTTGGGCATAGAAGGTCTTGGCCACGGCGCCGAACATCTGCTGGGGCGATTTGCAGGTAGATACGTTGGGAATGAATTCGGGATAGAAGTGTTCCATGAACTTGATCCAGCCCGGGCTGCAGGAAGTAATCAACGGCAGGGGGCCACCCTTGGTAAAGCGCTCGATAAACTCGGAGCCTTCTTCCATAATGGTCAGGTCGGCGGAAAAATCGGTGTCGAAGACCCGGTCAAAGCCCAGCCGCCTTAAAGCCGCCACCATCTGGCCGGTATTGATGCTCCCCGGCGGCAGGCCGAATTCCTGGCCGATGGACACGCGGGTAGCCGGAGCCGTCTGGACGACGACGAACTTCTCCGGATCGGCCAGGGCCGCCCAGACCTCGTTGGTATAATCCTTTTCGTACAATGCCCCCACCGGGCAAACCAGGGTGCACTGGCCGCACTCGACGCAGGCGATGTCCAGAAGTTTATCCTGGAAGGCCGGGGCTACGACGGTATCAAAGCCGCGGCCCATAGGGGCGATGGCCTTCACGCCCTGGACCTTTTCGCACACGGCCACGCAGCGGCGGCAGAGGATGCACTTGTCGGGCTCGCGGATAATAGCCGGTGTGGAATCATCTATAGGATACTCGCTCTTTTTACCCTTAAAGCGGATCTGCCGGATCCCCAGTTCCCGGGCCAGGGATTGCAGTTCACAGTTGAGGTTGCGGATGCAGGTTGGGCACTCCATTTTGTGGTTTGACAGGAGCAGTTCCACATTCAGGCGCCGGGCCATCCTAACCCTGGGGCTATTAGTTTTTACCACCATTCCCTCGGCTACCGGGGCCGTACAGGAGGCCATCAGGTTCCTGGCCCCTTCCACTTCCACCACGCAGACGCGGCAGGCGCCGATTTCGTTGATGCCCTCCAGGTAACAGAGGGTGGGAATGTGGATGCCCGCCTTTTCAGCGGCTTTTAAAATTGTAGTACCGGCCTCAACTTCAACCGGGATGTTGTCAATGGTCAGCTTCACGGTACTCAACTTCTTCGCCTCCTATCTTCCGCCTATTCCCGCACGTCGCAACGCAAACAGCGGGACGCTTCGGCTACCGCGGCCTCAAGGTCATAACCCAGCTCTACCTCGGCAAAGCCCGCCAGCCGTTCTGCCAGGTCAAGGCTTGGCGCGACTTCCCGCGGAGTCTTTTCTTCAACCACCGGCGCCGTCCGCTGGCGTTTAATTTCCATCTCAAGTACAATCACGCCGTCACCGCCGAGATACCGGTCAATGGCCGCCGCCGCCCGCTTGCCGGCCGCAATGGCGCCGATAACGGTATCCGGCCCGGACACGCAGTCACCGCCGGCAAAGACACCGGGCAACCTGGTGGCACCGGTCTTCTCGTCAGCCACCACCGTACCGGCGCGGCTTACTTCTACCCCGTCCGGGATACTTTCCGGATCCACCGTCTGGCCAATGGCAGCAATGACCACGTCCACCGGCAGGGTGAAGCCGGCTCCTTCGATTGGGACGGGGCGCCGCCGCCCGCTGCGGTCAAATTCTCCCATGCGCATACGGGCGCAACGTATGGCCGTAACCCTGCCGTTTTCACCCAGGATGGCTACCGGGCTGGCCTGACAGGTGATCTTCACGCCTTCTTTTTCCGCCTCGTGGATCTCCTCGCGGAGGGCCGGCATATCGTCTTTCTGGCGGCGGTAGACGATGTGGACCTCTTTGGCCCCCAGGCGCAGGGCCGAGCGGGCAGCATCCATGGCCACATTACCGCCGCCGATGACGGCCACCACTTTATCCTTTAACTCCGGTGCCTGGCCTAAGTTAAGCTGCCGCAAGAAGGTGGCTCCGGCATAAACGCCTTCTAGCTCCTCGCCCGGTACCCCCAGCTTCTGGTCCTTATGGGCACCAATGGCCACGAAAACGGCTGCAAACCCCCGGGCTTTCAGGTCGTCCAGGTTGAAATCGCGGCCCAGGGCCTTACCCGCCTGCAGGTCCACGCCCAGTTCCAGTATGGTGTCAATTTCCGCCTGGAGGGTTTTCTTCGGCAGGCGGTATTCAGGAATACCCACGGCCATCATGCCGCCGGCCACCGGCAGGGCTTCAAAAACAGTTACGCTGTAACCCTTCAGGGCCAGGTAGTAGGCTGCCGTCAGGCCCGCCGGGCCGGCGCCGATTACAGCCACCTTTTTCCCGTTGGGCGGCGCAACTTGCGGTCGTGGCCGCTGGCCGTTGAGCTTCATGGCATAGTCGGCGGCAAAACGCTTGAGTTCGCGAATGGCCAGGGGCTGGTCGATCTTGGCCCGGTTGCACTTGCCCTCGCAGGGATGGTTGCAGACCCGGCCGCAGACAACCGGGAAGGGGTTCTCCCGCCGGATAACTTCGTAGGCCTCGGCAAAGCGCCGCTGGCGAATGAAATCGATGTAAACAGGCACATCAACGTTGGCCGGGCAGGTATTCTGGCACGGCGAGTTAAAGAGGGCCGCGCAGACGCTGGCCGGGCAGCGGTGCTCGCGGATGTGGGCCAGGTATTCATCCCGGAAGTATTTAATGGTGCTCAGAACCGGGTTGGGCGCCGTCTGGCCCAGGCCGCAGAGGGCCGTGTCCTTGATCTGCTGACCCAGCTCCACCAGCAGGTCGATATCTTCCTCTTTGCCCTGGCCTTTGGAAATACGATCCAGAATTTCCAGCATGCGAGTAGTGCCGATACGGCAGGGAGTACACTTGCCGCAGGACTCGTCCTGAACGAAGTCCAGGAAGAACTTGGCCAGGTCCACCATGCAGGTGTCCTCGTCCATGATAATCAGCCCGCCGGAACCCATAATGGTGCCCAGGGCCGTCAGGGATTCATAGTCAATGGGGGTGTTCAAGTATTCGGCCGGGATGCAGCCGCCCGATGGTCCGCCCGTCTGGGCCGCCTTGAACTTCTTGCCGTCGGGAATGCCGCCGCCGATGTCGTAGATAACCTCTCCCAGGGAGGTGCCCATGGGGATCTCCACCAGGCCGTTGTTGTTAATCTTCCCGGCCAGGGCGAAGACCTTGGTCCCCTTGCTCTTTTCGGTACCGATGCCGGCGAACCATTCCCAGCCCTCGCGGATAATGGTCGGTATATTGGCCAGGGTCTCGACATTGTTAATGACCGTTGGCTTGCCCCAGAGACCGGATACCGCCGGGAATGGGGGCCGCGGCCGCGGTTCGCCCCGGCGCCCCTCGATGGAGGCCAGCAGCGCCGTTTCTTCGCCGCAGACAAAGGCGCCGGCACCCAGGCGGATATCGAGGTCAAAGTCAAAGCCGGAATTAAAGAGGTTCTTGCCCAGGAGACCCTTCTCCCTGGCCTGCTGGATGGCTATCTTCAACCGGTTCACGGCAATGGGGTACTCGGCACGCACGTAGATGTAGCCCTGGCTGGCGCCGATGGCGTAACCGCCGATGGCCATGCCCTCCAGGACGGCATGGGGATCGCCCTCCAGTATGCTGCGGTCCATGAAGGCCCCCGGGTCGCCCTCGTCGGCGTTACAGACGATATATTTCACCGGTCCCGGCGAGCGGTGGGCAAACTCCCATTTGAGGCCGGTGGGGAACCCGCCGCCGCCCCGGCCGCGCAGGCCGGATTTCTTGATGACATCGATTACCTCGCCGGGGGTCATGGAAGTCAGGACTTTGCCCAGGGCCTGGTAGCCGTCGCGGGCAATATACTCATCAATGGACTCAGGATTAATGAGGCCGCAGTTGCGCAGGGCGATGCGCACCTGGTGCTTGAAGAAAGGAATTTCTTCAAAGGTCCTGACGGCGGCTTCCGTCTCCGGCTGCTTGTAGAGCTTGCGTTCCAGCACCCGGCCCTTGATAAAGTGTTCTTCCACCAGCTCCGGGACATCCTCCGGGTGGACCTGGGTGTAGAAAACCCCTTCCGGGTAAACCATCATATTGGGACCAAAGCGGCAGAAACCGAAACAACCGGTATCGACGACCTGGATCTCTTTATCAAGGCCCCGGGCCTTGAGTTCCCGGATGAGGGCCTCTTTAGTCGCCGGGCTCTCCGAGGCCGTACAACCGGTACCGGCGCAGACCAGGACGTGGGCACGATAAAATTCCATTTACTCTCCCCCCCTGTTAACAACCCATTCGCTGATCACAGTCCCGTTAACTACATGCCGGCCAACAATCTGCCGCGCTTTATTGGCATCAACCTTGCCGTAGGTCACCCGCGGCTTCCCCGGCAGGATGACATCCACCAGGGGTTCCTGAGCGCAGAGGCCGATGCATCCCATCTGGGTGACGGCTACATTGGTAAGGCGACGCTTGGCCAGTTCGTCAAGGATGGCGCTCATAACCTCCCGCGCGCCCGCGGCAATGCCGCAGGTGCCCATAGCAACGACAATTTTAGCTTTCTGGCCTGCCTCCCGCAGGCTGATGGCTTCCAGCCAGGCTTCCTTTATTTTTTGCAGCTCTTCCAGGGACTTAATCACTTGCCTTCACCTCCGTACAATTCTGCCAGTCCTTTATTAATGTAGCGCTGTACCCAGTCCAGTACCGGCCCGCAATTTAAAGGTACCTCCCCCAGGTGGAACTGCAGCCAGGTAGAAGAAAACTTGAATTCCTTGTGCTCCCGGCGGTGGTAATAAACAAGCTCTACCGGTTCTTCCCGGCTCAAAGCGGTGGCTATGGTCGCTCCCATGTCACCCAGGGGAGGCAGGTCCGGGTGGCTCAACTTCATGGTGGCTGACACCCTGGTCCCCTGTCCCGTCCGGGATTCCAGAGTAACGTTACCCTCACACTGGGCCGCCGTAGCCTGCAAAAGGGGGAGCCCCAGGCCTACCTTCCTGGTGGCCCGGGTAGTGTAAAAGGGGTCCAGGACCTTTTGTAAGGCTTCAGGTCCCATACCACGGCCGTCATCCTGGACTTCGATGGTCACCTGATCGCGTTCCTCATCCTCGACCATGGTAATGAGAATATGATGCGCCCCTGCAACCAGGGCATTTTCCAGGAGTTCAAGAATGTGCAGGGCCAGTTCTTCCATGGTTTTACTGGTATTGCTCTAGTACGGTCACCGCCGTATCAGGCTTTAGAAGGCCGTGGACGCGCTTATTGACGGTCATAACAGGACCCAGGCCACAGGCGCCGAGACACCGGACAACCTCCAGGGAAAACTTGCCGTCATCGGTGCTGTCCCCGGCCTTGATGCCCAGCTCCTTTTCCAGGCGCTCCAGGATTTCCGGCGCTCCTTTAACGTAGCAGGCCGTACCCTTGCACACGGATATCTGGTATTTGCCCTTTGGTTTGACGGTAAAATGCTGGTAGAAGGAAATAACGCTGTATACTTCCGTCAGGGACATACCCAGGCCGCCGGCTATGGCCACCTGGACCTGGCGGGGCAGGTAGCCGATGAGATCCTGGGCCTGGTGGAGGACTTCGATGAGGTCAGAGGGGCGGCCGCGGTGGGCGGCAACGAGCTTATCGAGTTCCTCCCATTTAGCTCCGCATTGGCAGGCTTCCACGGTAAGACCTCCTTACTTTATTGGAATATCAATAGTTCAATTTTTTGTACCATCAAAACATTGGGCCTTCAATGCTATTAATCCGAATTTCCCGCGGCAATCACCTCCTTCCTCCTGCATCTCACTTATCATTAAGTAGCAGGTACAGCTCCCCGGCTGCCTCAAAGGTGGTGCAGGGGAAAGACAGGAGGGGCAACCCCTCGACCTCAGCCTTCTGGCAAACCCCGGGGGAAACCTGCCGGCCACCGGTAAGGACCACCCCGGCCGCCTCCGTCAGGAGAGCCGCAGCCACCACATTCATATGGGTCTGGATGGTCAGCCACAGGCAGCCCGGTTTCCCGTTAGCCATAAAGTCGCTGATCAGGTCGGTGCAGTAGCCGCCGCTAACCTCCCGCTCCAGGGCCTTCTCCCCGGCCAGGACCTGCAGATTCAAGCGGGCGGCTATATCCCGGATTGTCATCGTCTCTCACCCCTCCTGTTGGGTTCAATTTATGCCGTGAACTTGCCTCCATGTACCAGGGATAGCGATATTATTCACTTAAATAACAGGAAGTATTTGTGATTGTTAACACAGGATGTATATTCGCCATTGAATCAAATTTTCCTGCCTGTTCTCATAAAATTCTTATATATAATTCAATTATTTGTACAATATTGTCTGTAATTTTGGCTTCTATAGTTTTGGATGCCTGCTCCCAAAAACGGGCGGCAGGGGCTTATAGCCCCCTGCCGCCCGTAAATAAACCCTCGCCACCCACGTCATGGGTGTATAGGGTTATACTACTCCAGCTCCGGCACGCTGGCATCTCTGTCTTCAATTACAGCACCCAAACGGTGAGTTTCATGGATTCTCCCCGGTATAAAAACTGAACAACCTTGACAGTACGCCGCCAGTTAAGTCACCTTGTGATAGTTCGTATAGAGAGGTTATCCGCCATATATTTTAAATATCGCCCCCCGGGATGGTTGCCAGCAGTTCTGCCATTTTAAGCTCATTTCTTCTTGCGAACTTATCCCTTTCTTCTTCATTTAAATGTTCGCCCGACTCGAGGGCAGTAAGCAGTGTTTCAAAACATTCCACCAGGAGACTGTTTACCTTTTTGTATATCTCCGGGGCGCCAGCAGGCGGCTTAACCCTACCGCTCCAGACGCCTGCCATGCGCGCGAACAGGAAATTGGTGATGCGCCTCATGACCTCCGCCAGGCAGGCAACTCCTTCGTTTTCGTAAAGCACCACCCCCTCATAGGAATCTTCCGATACCTTCAGGCGTCCTTCACTGACCAGTTTTTGAAAAGCTGGAGTACCCTTCAAAATGATCTGGTAGTGGTAAAGAAGATTGGCGGTAACGGCAAGATTATCAAGCAAAAGATTTCGCTTGAGAAACTCGAAATTGGTCCTTACATCCTGAAGGGTGGAGCCGGGCTCAAACATGATAAAACCCACGTTGGGCTCAATACCATGCCTTCTGAGGATCCTCAACGCCTCTTCGTTCTGGGCGACAGTAGTCATCTTGTTCAACCTCTTCAAGGATTCGTCCCTGCCGCTCTCCAGCCCTATCAAAATATGCCGCAATCCCGCTTCCACCAGGGCCCCGATGGTCTCATCATGAATGTCGTTTACCCTTGCCTCAATGCCGAAACTGATATTCCGGCTTTTCAAGAGGGAAGCAAGGTGCAAGGCCCTTCTCTGGCCGCGCTCACCCGGGCCGAAAAAATTCGGGTCGGTAAAGTAAAAATCCCTTTTACCCCATTTCGCAATTATTTCATCTATTTCAGCGACAATATTCTCCGGGCTGCGCCCCCGCCAGTGCGATCCCTGGCCGTAAAAGGGGTTGATATAACAGAAGGTGCACCCTCCATAACAGCCCCGGCTTCCCTGGATGTTTATCTCGGGGAGTCGCATCATGGCGCCTGTGCGTACCGGAAAGGGAAGCTGGTCCAGGTCGTTTACCAGCCCGCGCCTGGTACAGCGGATCTTGCCACCGGCGTCTCTCCAGGCCAGGCCGGGAATATTTTCTGTATCCGCACCGCGGGAAAGCCGGCTTGCCAGTTCCGCAAAGGTCAACTCCGGCTCTCCGACCACAACCCCATCAATCGCTCTGCACTCCTGCAAAATAGTTTCAAAGGCAAAGGTGGGGTAATATCCGTATACAGCTATGTAAGAAACAACTCCTGCGGTTTTTAATCCCTCCAAAAAGTCAAATAGAAGCTGGTCCCTCTGCCATTGGTAAACCATATGAACGCCCAGGAGATCGGGTGCCATTGCCTTAACCCTCTCGGCAATCTCAGCGTAAGAAAGGTTATCCAGGTAGCCTTCCACGATATCGACGTCGTGGCCCTCGCGCTTTAATACGCCGGCCACATAGCCTGTGAGGAGGCACGAAGTCAGAGGGGTATTGGCGATGTCATTGCGCCTTTCCGGTGCGATCACCCTGGGATGTTCCAATAATAGAACCATCATTTTGTGACATTCATCCCCCTTCCACGTAAAAACACTCCGGCTTGAAGGTCTCCAGCGCCGGTATATCCTGGCAGCAAAGGAATTTGATCTCCTGCCCGGCCCGGCTATCTTTCCGGTCCTGGTGCCGGGCGGAATAATTATGATTCAGCCTTTACTCCAGGAGGAGCAAGGCGAAATATTTTACATAATCCTGCCTGTCCTGCAATGTCCTGAGGAAGCGGCCGGCTCTTCTTACCGTCTCATAGACATCGATCCCGGAGCCTTCCATGGACGGCCTGGCATCCCGGGGATGCCGGCATTGATCTGCGGAACAGGACGGGCAGAGAGCGCAGGGACCCGCCCAGAATGCGGTAGCCTTGTAGTAACCTGCCTTGAAGGCCTCCCTTTCTGCAGCCAGGACCCTCCGCTGAAAATCCCGCGCCGGGGGCTCACCCTCCAGCAACAGGGCAACGGAAAAATCTTTAAGGACAGCCCTGGTTTTATCAGGTGGCGGGCTGTTTGGAGGGCAATGGGGCCTGCCGTAGTTTTCACAGCCGTAACGGCAGCGCAGGTCCACCCAATCAGCAACGTGTACATCAGCCGCAGAAACGGGACAGACACCGCGGAAGCCCAGGGACATTATTCGCGCGGCCAGCCGCTGCTCCGGAGCCAGCTTCAGTTTCTCCAGGGCGCCGGCCTCCCTGGCGGCGATCACCAGGGCGGTATCGCTCCGCAGCGGTACAAGCTCGGTGCTGCAAAGCCCCCGGGCCTCAAGCCGCTCCCGCACCCACCGGGAGGATAAAACCTTACCGTTGTAAGTATTGATCAACATATTCAAGTCCATCAGGGCTGCTTTTTCCGGCCGGTGTTCCGTGAAGAAATCGTGTACCAGAAGAAAGCCTGCCGCCCCCAGGCATCCCGCCGCCCGCGAGAGAAGCAGGGCGCCCTCTTTCTCCGTATAAATGTGGAGTATGTTGGAAAGGATCACCAGGTCAAAGGGGCCTTGCGGAAGGGCCCCCGGCTCCAGGATGTTCGCCGGATGACAGGTGACCCGGCCCCCCAGACCCCTTTCCTCCATCAACATTTTTGTGAGTTCCAGCACCTCGGGGATGTCTACCAGGGTGGCCGCAAGCCCCGGATACCGCTCGAGGAAGCCTGCAGCCACCGCTCCGGAGCCCGACCCCACATCCAGGACCCTGCCTGTATCAAAAACCCCTTCAAAGATAGGCAGTATTTCCTGCACCTTGTACCTGGCCACATTGTCCATGGCCCGGATGTACCTGCCCACACGCTGCCCCATGCATTCCCTGGATTCCCCCGGAGGCGGGTAAGACACTCTCCCACCCGCCTCCAGGCACTCCTTTAAGCCGCGCCAGGATGACGCCAGGTGCTTTCGCCAGAGGATAGAGTCTCCCTGGTAATGTTCCCGCCCCCTGACGAGGTATGTCTCGGAAAGCCTCTTGTTAAAAAACACGTCCCCATCCCGGCCGATCAGCCCCAGGGCGCAGAGGGCCTCTAAAAAACGCTCTGTGCCGTGAAGGCTGAAGCCTAGGGCTCCAGCTATTTCGGCCGCACTCATACCGCCACCGGCCAGGAGCGTGAACAGGCCGGCCTCCACGGCGGTGAAGAGGACTTCCGAAAACCAGTAACCGGTAGCCAGATCCTCCAGGTACTGGGGGCAAGGGGCCTGGGGGTCATACTTGAGAAAGCCTGGTTTCATACCGCATACTCCCTGGACTTATTTCTGGCGACCCCGGCATCTTCAAAGGTGAGCATCTCGCCGATCACCCGCGCCGCCCCTTCTACAATGCACATGGCCAGGGCAGCCCCTGTACCCTCTCCCAGGCGCATGTCTAAATCGAGCAGCGGCCGCAGGCCGAGCTCTTTAAGCATATACCTGTGCCCGTACTCCATGGATCGATGGGCGGCGATCATGTAATCAACAGCCCGGGGGGCGAGTTGTTTCGCCAGGAGGGCACCGGCGGTGGATATAAATCCATCCACCACAACTGGCACCCGGTAGTAGGCCGCCCCGAGAATCAGCCCCGCAATTCCCCCGATCTCGAAACCGCCCACCTTGGCCAGAACGTCTACGGGGTCATTCGGGTCCGGACTGTTCAGGGCAAGGGCCCTCTCGATAACCTGCACCTTTCTTGCCAGAGTCTCGTCGTCGATCCCGGTGCCCCTCCCCGTCACTTCCCGGACCGGCAGGCCGGAAAGGGCCGCCAGGATGGCGCTGCTCGGGGTGGTGTTGCCGATCCCCATATCCCCTGTTCCCAGCAGTTCAACGCCTTCATTGACCAGTTCTCCGGCGATGTTGATGCCGGTCTCCAGGGCCTGCACCGCCTGTTGTCTGGTCATGGCAGGGCCCCTGGTCATATTGCGCGTTCCATAATCCACCTTGCGGGAAAGGATCTTCCCCTGCTCCACCAGGTCCTTCAGATCTCCGGCCACGCCCATATCCACAACTACTACCCTGGCTCCGGCCACCCCGGCCAGGGCATTGATTCCGGCCCCGCCGGCTACAAAATTGTAAACCATCTGGAGGGTCACTTCCTGGGGGCAGGTGCTGACCCCTTCCTCAACAACGCCGTGGTCCCCGGCCATGGTGACGACCACCTTGCTGCCCGTCGAAGGCTTCAGGCTTTCCTTTATGGCGGCCAGTTGTTCGGCGATGTCCAGCAGCCGTCCCAGGCTTCCTACCGGAATGGCCAGGTTGTTTAAGTGCTCACGGGCCTTCCGGCGCCAGGCATCGCTGGCAGGCGTGATCCCTTTAACCGTCTCCTCCAGCTTTAATCCCATCATTTTTCCCCCCGGTTTTCACGCCTCAGTTTATCCCGAAATAACGGGCGGCCACTTGGGCTGCGCAGTTCGTCCCGCAGGCGGCACAAACCCCGTCTTCCCCGGTACCGTCGAGCAACGAGCGTGCCTTTTCCTGATCAATGGCAAGGCTTATCTGCTTTTCCACATCGAGGGCGACCCGCGCCCGCGCCATTTGCAGATCCCGCTCCCAGGCCTGCCTGTTTCCCCTGGCCAGATCGGCGGCATGGGCGGCAATGCGGGCGGCAATCACACCCTCTTTAACGTCCTGCTCTGTCGGTAACCCCAGATGCTCCGCCGGTGTCACATAGCAGATAAAATCCGCCCCAACCGTCCCGGCAAGGGCGCCCCCTATTGCGGCAGTGATATGGTCATATCCCGGCGCCACATCGGTGGCCAGGGTACCCAGAATAAAGTAAGGCGCGCCCCCGCAAAGGCTTTTCTGTAGTTTCATTGTCGTCTCCACATGGTTAAGGGGAACATGTCCCGGACCCTCGACCATAACCTGCACGCCGGCTTCCCTGGCGCGCCTGACCAGTTCACCTGCCACGATCATTCCCTGCAGTTGGGCCCCGTCCAGGGAGTCGGCGGTAGAACCCGGGCGAATGGCGTCGCCGAGGCTGAGGGTGACGTCGTACTTCAGCAGAATCTCGAGCAACCTGTCGAACTGTTCATAAAGGGGATTCTCTTTCTGGTTGTGCAGCATCCAGCCGGTGAGGAAGGCCCCCCCGCGGCTGACAATGTCGGTCACCCTGCCGACGGCCTGAAGCCGTTCGAGGACATCGAAATTCAGGGCGCTGTGAATGGCCATGAAATCTATCCCGTCCCTTGCCTGTTTTTCCACGGCCGCAAACATGTCTTCCGGCGTCATTTCCACAATGCTGCCCCGCTTTTCAATGGCTTCGATGGCCGCCTGGTAAATGGGCACGCTGCCTACCGGAACCCTGGCGTGGGCAAGGGTGAGCCGCCTCATCTCATCGATATCCCCGCCGGTACTTAAATCCATAAAGGAATCACACCCCACCGCCTCGGCCGCGGCGATCTTCCGCAGCTCCATTTGCCGGTCATCCCGGTCGCTGGAGGTCCCGATCAGGGCGTTCACCTTGATACGCAACCCTCTCCCGATGCCGCAGGGTTTAAGGAGCTTCCGGTTGGTATTCCGGGGGATTACAATGGTCCCCTCCGCCACCCCTGCCCGGACAAATTCCACATCCACCTTTTCATCTGCCGCTACTTTTTCCATTTCCGGAGTAATTTTTCCTGCACGGGCATCTAAAACCTGGCTCATTTATTCTACCCCCCTAACATGTATGCCTGGCTGTGCCCAGGTAGCTGGATACAATTTCCATGGCGCAGTATTTGCCGCACATGGCACATCCCGCCGACGCAGCGTCGCTTCTTTCTTCTCTCAACCTTCTCGCCCGTTCGGGGTCTATGGCGAGAGCAATTTGCCGCTTCCAGTCCAGTTCTTTTCTCGCCCGGGAAAGCTCCAGATCCCATTCCCGGGCATGGGGAAGGCCGTTGGCCAGATCGGCGGCATGGGCGGCAATGCGGGCGGCAATCACTCCTTCCCGGACCTGGTCAATATCCGGAATCCCCACATGTTCGGCGGCAGTTACATAACAAAGAAACTCCGCACCCGCCCAGGCGCTCAGGGCACCCCCGATAGCAGCATTGATATGGTCATAACCGATTGCGATATCTGTTACCAGGGGGCCGAAGACAAAATACGGCGCCCCCTGGCAGAGGCTCTTTTCCAGGACAACCGTCGCCTTTAGTTGCTGCAAGGGGACATGACCCGGCCCTTTTACCATCACCTGAACACCGGCTTCCCTAGCCCGCCTGACCAGCTCTCCCAAAACGACCAGTTCCTCCACCTGGGGGCCATCGAGGGAATCGGCCAGGCATCCCGGTCGCATGCCGTCGGCAAAGCTGATGGTAACATCGTACTTCCGGGCAATCGCAAGAACCCGGTCAAAATGTTCATAAAGGGGGTTTTCCCTCTGGTTTTCCAGCATCCACCCGATCAGGTGGGAACCCCCGTAGCTTACCAGGGGATCGATCCGGCCCTCGTTTCTGGCGCGTTCTACAATATTCATAGTAGTCCCGCAGTGCAGGGCCAGAAAGTCTACCCCGGCGGCCGCGTGGCGTTCAATTACATCAAACAAGTCCTCATCTCTCATGTTAACGGAAGAACCGTATTTTCTGCCGGCTTCGGCCATGGCCTGGTATAGGGGCAAGGTACCGACGGGCTTGGGGGAAACTGACAGCGTTTCCGCAAGCATGGCCTCGATGTCCCCGCTGACGCTCAGATCCATGATGGCGTCCGTTCCCGCTTCCAGAGCGGCTTTAATCTTGGCAATCTCCACATCGATGCTTCCCGTCTCTCCGTACAAACCGACGCTGGCGCTGACCTTTGTCCTCAGCCCTTTACCGACACCAACTGGAGTGACGTTCTGCCGGCGGGCATTGCGCAGGATGACTATCGTCCCATCAGCCACACCCTGCCTTACGAATTCCGGAGTTACACCCTCCTGAACAGCCACCTGCTCCATTTCGGGAGTGATCACACCGGCCCGGGCGCTTTTAATCAGGTTCAACTGTTCTCCCTCCTACTTAATTTTACAATTCCAACAGCTTATTAGGCCGCAATGTTTGCCTTCTTCACAGTATTTTTCGCTTTCTTGATGACCGGGTAAAACCCTGCCGTGACAGCCATGCTCAATGAACCTTTGCCATAAATCATCCTCTCCCTTTGATTGATAAAAAATAAAGTCCACGCCATATTCCAGCGTGGACTTTACCATCATCCATGCTTACGCCCGCCCCTTCCGCGAGGGCGGCATAAACTTTTCAGGCAGGTCTCCTGACTCGGATCATCACACCTTTGCCCCTTCCCCCATTGAGGAGTGGTCTGGCAAGTGCTCACCTTCACAGTGGCGGGTCCGTCCGGGATTCGCACCCGGTTCCCTATTCTCCCTTGCGGGCACCTGAAAAGTAACCATATGCAACTTTCTATTCTAAATTATAATTGTTCGCCTGTTTTCTGTAAAGACCTTTTATAAAATATGTTGTAGATAGGCCAGAGTTCGTTCCACAATACTTTAGCCGGGTTAAACAGGTATTGAAAAGGGTGGGTATCCCAGGGGTATTATTAAAAGTAGCCACCAAAACCCCGAAGGAGGGACACCCACCCAATGACATTATACCAGCAACTTAAAGCTTCCGGAAACCCTCAAGCTCCACTCAGGTCATTATTTCCCTCCTGAATAATCATACCCCTAAGCAGGTTGCTGAAATAGTTGGGGTCTCCGTCCGTTGGGTGTATAAGCTCCTCCACAGTTATAGAAATTCAGGGCAGGATCTTAGTTCTTGTATCCGCAAAAGAGGCCCCAAAAACCCCATGCCTAACCGTACTCCCACATTTGTCGAAAACTTGGTAGTTGAAATGACTAAGGACACTAACTTCGGCCCCGGGCGCCTGGCCGTCGCTTTAGCATCTTCCTGCCATATCTCCTTGTCTCCCTACACTATACGTAACATCCTACGCCGTTTAGGGTTTAAGTGCCGTAAAGTCAAAACTTGCAATCACCAGAAACGCTATTTCGTCGACCTCTCAGTCGTCAAGCCTTTACAATTCTGGCAAAATATACAAAAAATACTTGTTGTGTTTTTTGGAAGGATATGTTATGTTAGGTAAAGGAAGTAAAGCTGGAAGGATTTTAGAGAACAAAGGGAGCCCGGTGTATCTGACGCGCCGTTTGAAATAAGCGCGTGCCGGAATGCAGGCAAGGAGGTGAAAAATTTTGTTATTTTTTCAACCCTGAGATCACCCTTAGTAATAGTGACTTGGCGGCAATCCTAAAAATATTTGGGAGGTATTCAGATGAGAACGGTTAAGAAAAAATTGAGCCTTTTGCTCGTGCTCGTCCTATTAGTAAACATACTGTTGCCAAGCATGAGTGCGCTTGCTGCTGAAGCAAACAATAATATCGTAGTTCTTTCTGGAAAAGGGATTAGCGTCCAACCAGCGACAGGGCAAGATGGTCGGGTAGAAGCCCAGGGTGTCAAGACGGCGACGATCAAGGCGGCCATCCGTAAGCTGGTTTATTACCTGCGCCACAACGTCGACACGGTTATTAGTAAGCTGCGTAATATTGGTGTTCCTGGCCGCTATCTCACTGTGCTCAAAAACAACGCAGGTAAGATTGCCGGTTTCCTTGAGAGGTTGCTTACGTGGGAGGAGTTAGCGTATCAGACCATCTACGACCAGACATATAACTTCTTGCGCTGGAATCTCGGTTTCGCTCACACTACGTCTCACTGGATCGCCCTCGGCATAAAATGGATCATTGAATGGGGGTTGCTCTAACATGAGCGTCTCCGGCGGTACCCCTAACTTAGACCGCGTTCTTAGCGAGTTCAGTGAAGAAGAATATGAGGGTTTCAAGCAGTTCATGCGCTGGATAGCCGATAACCCTGACAGGCTTTGGCCCCAACCTAAACTGGCCCGCGAACGCTTAGTAGAGGTCTTCAAGTGTCTCGTGCCAACCAGAGGCGAAGAAGACTTGGAACGGATTTTCGAAGCTTTCAGCAAAGACGCACCTGGGATGCGTCTTCTAAAGCTGTTCAACAAAAAATTAAGGAAAAAGGATTAATGTTCAAACCTGCGCTTGAATAGGATGGTCAGGTAGAAGCCGAAAGTACCAGTCTGCGGTGGTCAAGGAGGCCATGAGGACGTTTTCAGTAAGCGTCAAACCCAACTCACCTAGCACCCGAGTTCGACAGTCCGAAGGCACATAAAAGTACCTCAAATGTAGGCGCTAGAAGGCTTTCCGGTTCGAACTGTGAAACATGCCGTGTAACTACATCGCCTGGCGTGGGTCCAGCCTGGCGTGGGTCCAGCTTGAAGAAGCGCGGGGGCTCTTCCACGCCCAGGGCGGAAAGGATCTGCCGCTGGAATGTGGTGGTTTCGGTACGCTGCCAGACGGTGCCGGCGGGGCCGGCGAAGATGCCAAGGTGCATTCTATTCAGTTCATCCCTCAGCCGGGGCCAGGTGTAACGCTGGCCCAGACTTCCTTCCACCCGCGTCTCGGCTACGCGGATGAGCAGGAGGGCCGGCCAGCATAAGACGACGTGCGCCTCGATGCGCCGCGAGAGGCGGTGGTAGATAGGCCGTAATTCCAGGGCTTGCTTGAGGGTACGGAAGGCGGCTTCCACTTCCAGGAGTTGCTTGTAGCCCAGGGCGACGTCCGCGGGGCTCAAGGTGTCATCGGAGGTGCGCGGCAGGTACTTGCCATCCAGGCGCTCATCCGCCTTGACCTTGGCCCGGTCAATCTGCGGCCAGCCTCTCTTGTCCAGCTTTAAGTAGCGGCCGTAGGTGGGGTGGGAGACCAGGCGGCAGACGGCCTTGCCGTGTTCTTTTTTATCCAGGCGGGCGAGCCCTTGCAATTCCTGTTCCAGTTCTTTGAGAATCCGTTCCCGCTGTTCCCGGTCCCGGGCTTCTTCGTAAGGGTTGCGGACCAGACTCTCCTTGAAAAGGAGTGGAGCATCACCCACCTTGGCCTGCTGCTGCAGCACGTCCTCCGGCCCCAGGAAGCGGTTGATGCTGTCACCAGCCGGCGCAAGGAATCCTTGTCTACCTCCTCTTCCCAGCCGAAGGACCAGAGGACCTGCGCCTGGGGCTTACAGGTTTCGGGGTCGCGGAAGTTGTGGGCCAATTGCACATAGCGGACCACAGACCCGTCCTTGTTCTTCGCTGCACGGTTCGGATGTACATGCTTACGTTATTCTACGCATATTAGTTAGTTCCTGCTATAACATTCAAAATCGTGTGCCTACCAATTTTCGCATTTTCTCTACTTTGAAGCCCGGAAAGCCTTGATATTGCTAGATCGGGGTCCTGGCATGTGCCTCAAAACTGTCGAACTCCGGTGATACTCCCGCGAGTTTTCAAGAAAACTCAAAACACAGCCGATAGAATGGGTGCGGGGAAACTTATTCCCCGCCTACCAGGCGGTAGCCAACTCCGGGTTCGGTGATGATATAGCGGGGCCGGGTGGGGTCGGGTTCAATTTTACGCCGCAACTGGCCGATGTAGACGCGCAGGTAATGGGTTTCTTCCTGATACCCCGGTCCCCAGATAGTACGTAAAAGCTGGCGGTGGGTCATCACCCGGCCGGCATTGAGGGCCAGATTTTTTAAGATCTCGTACTCCGTCGGCGTCAGTTTTACCTCCTGACCATCAACCTTCACCAGGCGGTGGGCCAGATCAACGGTAAGCCCGCCCAGGGTAAGCACCGGTTCATCTCCGGTTTTGGCTGCGTGCCGCAGTGCAACCCGCATCCGGGCCAGGAGTTCCCCCATACCAAAGGGCTTGGTGACATAGTCATCGGCGCCGGCGTCCAGGGCCTTAATTTTATCATCCTCCTGTTCCCGTACGGACAGGATGATAATCGGCACCCGGGACCATTCCCGCAGGCGTTTGATTACCTCTAAACCGTCCAGGTCGGGCAAACCCAGGTCAAGAATAACCAGATCCGGGTGTAGCAAGGCAGCTTGCTGCAATCCCTGCTGCCCCGAAGCAGCCCCGGCCACTTCGTAACCGTGGGCCTCCAGGGCAACCTTTAACAGGCGGCGGATAGGGTTTTCATCGTCAATAATAAGGACGCGAGCACCCTTAGCGGTCACCCTGGCCACCTCCCCCGGCTGAAGGAACCAGACCCGGCGGCTGTTCGGCCAGGGGAAGGGAAAAGGAAAAGACGCTCCCGCCCCCGGGCCGGCGTTCAGCCCGGATTTTTCCGCCGTGGGCCTCAATAATCCCCTTGCAGATGGAGAGTCCCAGGCCGGTGCCGCTCACATGCCGGGGTGACTGCAGGCGGTAAAACTTATCGAATACCCTTTCCCGATCGCCTTCTGGAATGCCGGCACCACGGTCGGCGATGGCCACCTGCAACTCCTTTCCCTCCCGGCGCACTTCAATGTCAATTTTACTCCCGGGGGGAGAATATTTAACGGCATTCTCCAGCAGGTTGACCAGAACCTGTTCAATGAGGGTGAAATCCACCTTGACCAGGGGCAGTTCCGGGGGAATGTTAACCTCCAGGGGCCGGTCCTGCAAGGTTTCCCGGAGCTGGCCCAGGGCAACACCAATAATATCTTCTAAATCACACCATTCCTGTTTTAACTGCAGCATACCACTCTCCAGGCGAGCCATGTCCAGCAGGTTGCCAACCAGCCTGTTCAGACGTCGCGCGCCTTCTTTTATTGTCTGAAGGAGAGCCTGCCGCGCCTCCGGATGATAGACCTCATCCCCTTCCAGGAGGCCGGTAACCGCGGCCGTGATGGAAGCCAGGGGCGTTCGCAGATCATGGGAAATTGAGTTGAATAAAGCAGTACGCAATTTCTCCGAGGCCGCCAGGCAGCGGGCCTGCTGGGCCTCAGCCGTCAATTGCAGGCGTAAGATAGCCAGGGCTGCGAGGCTGGCAAAAGCCTCTAACAGCCGGCGCTGCTCTGGCGCCAGGTGGCGCTCCGGATGGGTAAGCTTTAATCCCAGGACACCCAGGTTATTTTCTTCTGCTTTCAGGGGCAGGTACAGGCCGTCCGCCCCCGCCAGGGTATCGGTTCCCCTGCCGGCAAGCTGTCCGTGGGTAAAAACCCACCCGGCTACAGCGTATTCATTGCTGTCCAGCCATTTTTCAGGCGGGGAAAACGCAGTAGCACGGGCCGCCAGCTTGCCCGTAGCGTCGGGCATGAAAATAACGGCTTCGCCGTCAATAGTTTCTGCTACCGTTTTAACTACGGTCTTTAATATCCCCTCGATATCCGTCTCCGCCGCCATTTTCCGGCTGAGGGCGTAGAGGGCGGCCGTCCTTGTTTCCCGGCGCCGGGCATTTTCAGCTTGAGCTTTTAGCCGGGTAGCCATGGTACTGGTGATAACGGCAACTACCAGATAGACCACGAAACTGAGCAGGTAGCGGAGATCAGAGACAGTAAAGCTTAAGACCGGCGGCACAAAGAAAAAGTCAAAGGCCAGCACACCCAGCACGGACGCCAGGATCGAAGGTCCCCGGCCCCAGCGGGCGGCACTGAACAGCACCGGTAATACATAAGCTAAAGCGATATTAGTTAAATCAAAAACCGGCTGTAATGTTTTAACGAGGACGGTAACCAGCATGACAGCCACCAGGACCCCGGCATAGGGCCAGGAAGAGGCCCGCGGGCGGTAGCGCCATCCGGGTGCCCGGTGGCCTTCCCTGGGCCTGGTTTTTCCAGGTATGATATGCACGCTGATCCCCTGGCTGCCGCGAATAATTTTGTCCACCAGCGAACCCCGCCACAGTTCCTCCCAGCGGGGGTGTAAAGGTTTACCGATGACAATCTGGGTGACGTTCTTGCGCCGGGCTACAGCAAGCAATTCTTCGGCCACATCGTCGCCCGTTAAAGCAATAACTTCAGCCCCCAGTTCTTCAGCCAGGTGTAAATTCCGCGCCAGCTGGTCCCGCCTGTTTTCATCGGCAGGAAGGTGTTCTGGCGTTTCCACATAGACGGCCAGCCATTCCGCCTTGAGGCCGGCAGCCATGCGCCTGGCTGTACGGATCACCTGGGCGGAAAAGGGGCTGGGGCTGACACAGGCCATGACCCGCTCGCCGACCGGCCAGGGGCCGGCAATGCCGTGCAGGCGCATATAGTGATCCAGTTGCCCTTCTACCCGCCGGGCCGTGTACCGTAAGGCCAGTTCCCGCAAGGCATTGATATTCCCCGGCCGGAAAAACTTTTGCAGGGCCCGTTCGGCCTGGGGCGGTACGTAGACCTTGCCTTCTTTAAGACGATCGATTAATTCTTCCGGCGGGATGTCGATGAGCTGGATCTGGTCGGCTTCCTCCAGGAGGCGGTCGGGAACGGTTTCCTGCACCCGGATGCCGGTAATCTGGGCGACGATATCATTGAGGCTCTCCACGTGCTGGATATTTAAGGTCGTATAGACGTTGATGCCCGCAGCCAGAAGTTCCTCAACATCCTGGTAGCGGCGGGTGTGCCGGGAGCCGGGGATATTGGTGTGGGCCAGTTCATCTACCAGGGCCAGCTGGGGACGGCGCTGCAAAAGGGCATCCAGGTCCATTTCCCGGAAAACCTTGCCCCGGTAAACCGGCTCCCGGGGCGGTATGATGGATAATCCCCTGACCAGGGCTTCGGTCTCCGGGCGACCGTGGGTTTCCACCCAGCCGATGACCACATCAACCCCGTCAGCCTGGCGCTCGTGGGCAGCTTCCAGCATGGCATAGGTCTTGCCGACACCGGCCGCAGCCCCCAGGAAAATAGTCAGCCGTCCCCGACTTCCGGCCTTGACCTCGGCCAGCAGGTCGTCCGGGTCGGGCCGCCGGGCCTCGTTCTCCCTCTCCATAATCCTACCTCCCCCGTAACTGGGGTCCTTGCAAAAATCGCGACTGGTTAATCTGTAACCAGCTTTTTGGGGGCTGGAGGTACAGGCTCCAGCCCCTTTTTCAGTCTACATTTTATAGTTCACTAGTGGGGGCGTTAGCCCCCATGGAAGCCTCCCCCGAAAATGGGGTTCTATCTACCGCGCCATTTTATCCAGTTCCAGGTTTAATTGTAACACATTCACCCGCGGTTCTCCCAGGATGCCGAACTGCCTGCCGGTAATATTTTTGGTAACCAGAGCGCGAACCTGCTCCTCGGGGAGGTTCCGGGCCCGGGCCACCCGGGGGACCTGCAGGTAGGCCGCCTCCGGGCTGATGTCCGGGTCCAGGCCGCTGGCCGAGGCGGTCACCAGGTCGGCCGGCACCGGCGCTCCGGCCGGCAGGCCGTTTTCTGCCCGTACTGCCTCCAGACGCCGGGCTATAGCGGCCACCAGTTTGGCGTTGGTAGGACCCAGGTTGGAACCGGAGGAAGCAGTGGCGTCGTAGCCGTCCGGGCCGGCCGCCGAGGGCCGGCCGTGGAAGTAACCCGGGCCGGTGAAACTCTGGCCGATGTGGGCCGAGCCTACCGGCTGCCCATCGCGTTCAATGAGGGAATCGCCGGCCTGGCGGGGAAAAAACACCTGCGCCAGGCCGGTGGCGGCCAGGGGGTAAAGGATGCCCGTCAGGACCGTCATTACCACCAGCATCCGGGCGGTTGCTAGAAGTTTTCTAGTCATGGCTCCTCTTCCTTTCATTAGCTTGCAACGGCCACAGCTCTTTCAGGCCAGCTTCAAGGCCACCAGGAGCATGTCAATGAGTTTGATACCTATGAAGGGTGCCACCAGGCCTCCCAGGCCGTAGATGACCAGGTTGCGGCGCAGGATGGCGTCGGCGCCAATGGGGCGGTAGGCCACCCCCCGCAGAGCCAGGGGCACCAGGGCGATGATGATCAGGGCGTTGAAGATCACGGCCGAAAGGATGGCGCTCTGGGGTGTAGCCAGCCTCATGATATTTAAGGCTCCCAGCTCCGGGTAAGTGACGCTAAAAAGAGCCGGGATGATGGCGAAGTACTTGGCCACGTCGTTGGCAATGCTGAAGGTTGTCAGGGAACCGCGGGTCATGAGCAGCTGCTTGCCGATCTCAACTACCTCGATGAGCTTGGTGGGGTTGCTGTCCAGGTCGACCATGTTCCCTGCTTCTTTAGCCGCCTGGGTGCCGCTGTTCATGGCCACGCCCACGTCCGCCTGGGCCAGGGCCGGGGCGTCATTGGTGCCGTCGCCGGTCATGGCCACCAGGTGTCCTTTAGCCTGGTAGTCGCGGATCAGTTTTAACTTGGTCTCCGGGGTGGCCTCGGCCAGGAAATCGTCCACCCCGGCTTCCGCCGCAATGGCAGCCGCCGTCAGGGGGTTGTCCCCGGTAATCATCACCGTTTTGATTCCCATACGGCGCAGTTCGGCAAAACGTTCTTTAATACCACCTTTAATTACGTCCTTCAGGTAAACGACCCCCAGGACCCGGGCCCCTTCAGCCACCACCAGGGGGGTGCCGCCCTCTCTGGCCACCTTGGCAACTGTATCTCTAACCTCCGCCGGCAGGGAACCACCCTGTTCCCGGACGTAGGTTTCAATGGCATCAGCGGCACCCTTGCGAATCTGCCTGCCCTCCAGGTCGACACCGCTCATCCGGGTGTGGGCGCTGAAGGGGACAAAGGAGGCTTTCAAACTGCCCAGGTCCCGCTCCCGGAGTTGAAATTTATTCTTGGCCAGGACTACAATGCTGCGTCCTTCCGGCGTCTCGTCGGCCAGGGAGGCGAGCTGGGCGGCATCAGCCAGTTGCTCTCCGGTTACCCCCGGGGCCGGGATAAAGGCCGTGGCCATGCGGTTGCCCAGGGTAATGGTCCCGGTTTTATCCAGGAGGAGGACGTCGACATCGCCGGCCGCTTCCACAGCCCGGCCGGACATGGCCAGGACATTACGTTTGAGGAGGCGGTCCATGCCGGCGATACCGATGGCGCTCAAAAGACCGCCGATGGTGGTGGGGATCAAGCAGACCAGCAGGGCGATCAGGACAGGTACCGGAACCGGGGCGCCGGAGTAGAGGGCAAAGGGTTCCAGGGTGGCCACTGCCAGCAGGAAGACGATGGTCAGGCCTATGAGCAGGATGGTCAAGGCGATCTCGTTGGGCGTCTTCTGCCGCCGCGCCCCTTCCACCAGGTTGATCATGCGGTCGAGGAAGGTTTCCCCGGGATTGGCCGTTATCCGGACCTTGATCCAGTCAGAGAGGACGCGGGTGCCGCCGGTGACGGCGCTGCGGTCGCCACCCGATTCCCTGATCACCGGAGCCGATTCACCGGTCACCGCACTCTCGTCGACTGAAGCAATGCCTTCTATTACCTCGCCATCGCCGGGGATGATATCCCCTGCTTCTACCAGGACAATATCCTCCTTGCGAAGCTGTGATGCCGGTATCTGTTGAACTCTGCCGTTGACCAGTTTTTTAGCCGTAGTTTCGCTGCGGGTGCGGCGTAAGGTCTCGGCCTGGGCCTTGCCCCGGCCTTCGGCCAGGGCTTCGGCAAAATTGGCGAAGAGGACGGTTATCCACAGCCAGGCGGCCAGCTGGATATTTAAGGCGACCATGGTACGCCCGCCGACAGCTATATCCCGCAAAGTAAAAATGGTCGTCAGCAGGGCGCCGATTTCAACGACAAACATGACCGGGTTGCGCAGCTGCACCCGGGGATCGAGCTTAACGAAGACGTCTTTAATGGCCGGGATGATCAGGGCCCGGTTAAAGCTACCCCTGGATCCGGCCAGCCTACTGGAAATATTTGCTTCCTGTGGCATAAAACTATCCTCCTTGCGTTAAAAAGCCCTACCCGCCAGCATCAGGAGCTGTTCCACCACCGGCCCCAGGGCCAGGGCCGGGAAAAAGGTCAGGGCGCCGACGATGAGTACCACTGCTGCCAGTAAACCTGTAAACAGCAGGCTGGTAGTCTGGAAAGTCCCTGGTCCCGGCGGCACGGCTTTTTTCGCCGCCATACTGCCGGCGATGGCCAGGACCGGCAGGATAACGCCGAAACGGCCGATAAGCATGGCCAGGCCAAGAGCGATGTTATAAAAGGGTGTATTGGCGTTCAAACCGGCAAAGGCGCTGCCGTTATTGCCCGCCCCCGAGGCAAAGGCGTAAAGGATTTCACTCAAACCGTGGGGGCCGGGATTTAAGATAGATGCCGTGCCGGCCCTGGTCGCGGCCGCCAGGCCGCTGCCCAGCAATATGGTCGCCGCCGGGATGAGCACTGCCAGGGTGGCCATCTTCATCTCCCGGGTTTCGATCTTCTTACCCAGGTATTCCGGCGTCCGGCCCACCATCAGACCGACGATGAACACCGTGAGGATGACAAAGACCAGCATCCCGTACAGGCCGGAGCCAACCCCGCCAAAGACCACTTCCCCCAGCATTATCTGCAGCATGGGGATAAGACCTCCCAGGGGTGTCAGGCTGTCGTGCATGGCGTTGACGGCGCCGCAGGAAGCGGCGGTAGTTACAGTTGCAAAAAGGGAAGAGCTGGCGATGCCAAAGCGGACCTCCTTCCCTTCCATGGCCGTGGGCCCGCTCACCCCCAGGGTGCGGAGGGTGGGATTACCATAGCGTTCGCTGCCGTAAACTACCCCCACAGCCAGGACAAAAAGGAGCAGCATGGCGGCCAGGATGGCCAGGCCCTGGCGGCGGTTACCTACCATGTGGCCGAAGGTAACGGTCAACGCCGCCGGGATGACCAGGATGGCCAGCATCTCCAGCAAATTGGTCAAAGGCGTGGGGTTCTCGAAGGGGTGGGCGGAGTTGGCGTTAAAAAAACCGCCGCCGTTGGTGCCCAATAGTTTAATGGCTTCCTGGGAAGCCACCGGGCCCATGGCCAGGGTCTGCCGGCCCCCTTCCAGGGTGGTCACCGTCAGGTAGGGGCTCAGGTTCTGGATAACCCCCTGGGACACCAGGACCAGGGCGAAGACCAGGGAAAGGGGTAGTAGCACCCAGAGGATGCTTCGGGTGAGATCCTGCCAGAAGTTGCCGATGGTCTTGGCCGAGCGCCGGGCCAGGCCGCGGGTCAGGGCGACGACCACGGCGATGCCGGTGGCGGCGGAAAGGAAGTTCTGCACCGTCAGGGCGGCCATCTGGGTAAAGTAGCTCATGGTGCTCTCGCCGCCGTAGGCCTGCCAGTTGGTATTGGTCATGAAACTGGCCGCCGTGTTGAAGGCCAGGTCCGGCGGTACGGCGCTGAAATGCTGGGGGTTGAAGGGCAGTACACCCTGGAGGCGCTGGATCAGGTAAACAGCAACCATGCCCAGGAAATTAAACACCAGGAGCGTGGCAGCGTACTCGCGCCAGTTCATCTCGCGGCCGGTATTCACTCCCGCCAGGCGGTAGATCAGCCCCTCCAGGGGTTTAAGTACCGGGTCCAGGAAGGTCCTATCGCCGTTGAAGACCCGGGCCATGTAGCGGCCCAGGGGTACCGCCAGGAGCAACAACAGCACCAGGTACAGGACTATTTGCAAGAAATCCATATTTATTGCCGCCATCAGTCACCCACCCTTACAGTTCCTCAGCCCGCATCAAGGCATAGACCAGATATACCAGCAATGCCATGGCGACCAGGCCACCGAGAATAAGATCTAACATAAACCATCCTCCCCTGCCGTTTTATTTTACCCCGGGGCGAAATACCCGGTTACATTTTCCCGCAACCCCTGAACCTTTATCCTTCACTTTTGCTTTCCTCTCTCCCTCCACTCTTTTTTTTCTCTCTCCCTTGCCTGCCGGCTCTCCATCCATACCCGACCAAAAGCCTGGCCGGGAGCAGGTAAAACAGGCCTATCCCCCGGGTGTTCCGGGTTCGCTTTTTCTTAGCCCGGTTGCATGGTGCGCGGTGGTGGCGCCGACCTCCGTGCAGGCTTATTTTATCTCCGCTGGCGGTCAATTAGGTGTCAAGAAACAATGGCAGGGAGTAAAAAAAATATAAAGACATCAGGCAAAAGAAAAAGCCGCTTAAATCGGCCTTAATAATGATAAAAACCCCCTGCCGTGAGAGGGCGGGGGGATAAAGCGCCGGTTGGGGGTAGCGGCACTAAAAATATAAATCCCTTTCGCCGGCGGCGATGCGCGCCAGGCGGCGTTCGGTTTCGGCGCGAACGGCCGGGCTGGGTATCCGGGCCAGGTGCTCCCTGATGGCCGCTTCCCCTGCCTCCCTGGTAGCCGGTCCGGCGTAGTCCAGCAGGTATTCTTTAAAGGTCAGGATGGCGTTGGGCTGGCATACATGCTGGATCTCGCCGGTTTTGGCGAGGGACATGAAGCGGTCGCCGGTACGCCCGCGGCGGTAACAGGCCGTGCAGTAGCTGGGGAGATACCCCCGCCGGCAGAGGTCGCTGATAACCTCATCGGGGTGGCGGTGGTCGCCGACCTCGAACTGGGAGATATCGTCTTCCTGATCGGCATAATGGCGGCCGTAACCGCCGACGCCGGTGCAGGAACCGGCGCTGATCTGGGAAACGCCCAGCTGCAGGAGCTCGGCGCGGAGTTCCGGCGTCTCGCGGGTGGAGATGATCATGCCGGTATAGGGGACGGCCAGGCGGATGATGGCTACCAGCTTCTTGAAGTCGTCGTCGTTAACTAGATATGGGAAATTCTCCAGGTTAATGCCATACGCCGGCCGCAGGCGCGGCACGGAGATGGTATGGGGGCCGACGCCGAAGGCCTGCTCCAGGTGCCGGGCATGGTAGAGCAGGCCCATCACCTCAAATTTATAATCGTAAAGACCGAAAAGGACCCCCAGGCCGACGTCGTCGATGCCCCCCTCCATGGCCCGGTCCATGGCCGTGGTGTGCCAGTCATAGTCTGCTTTGGGACCGCCGGGGTGCATGTAGGCGTAAGTCGGGCGGTGGTAGGTTTCCTGGAAAAGAATGTAGGTGCCGATGCCGGCTTCTTTAAGCTGGCGGTAAGCGTCCAAAGTGGTGGCGGCAATGTTGACGTTCACCCGGCGGATATTACCATTGGCCTCGGTTATGTGATAGACGCGGTTGATAACATCCAGAACGTAGTCCAGGGGGCAGTGGACCGGGTCTTCCCCGGCTTCCAGGGCCAGGCGTTTATGCCCCAGGGACTCTAATATACGTACCTCCCGCTCCAGTTCCGCCGGTTCCAGGCGGCGGCGTTCAAATTTGTTTTCCCGCCGGTAGCCGCAGTAACGGCAGTTGTTAACGCAGTAGTCGCTGAAATAGAGGGGGGCAAAGAGGACCATGCGCCGGCCGTAGATCTTCTCTTTTATTTCCCGGGCCACGGCGAACATCTGCCGCCGCACGCCCGTGTCGTCGTTCTGGAGCAGGACGGCCACCTCGTAGGGCTCCAGGCCCTTCGCTTCCCGCGCCTTCTCGACGATGCGGGCAGCCTCGTCCCTGGTGGCCCCTTGGGCTTCTTCCAGGTAGCTTTCTATCTCTTCATGATCGATAAAGCCGGCACGATAACCGTGTTGCATGGAAAATTACCCCATTCCGTTTAATAATACTTAAGCATTTATCCGGACCTTCGCCGCTTTTTCGCCGCTTTCACTCCGTCCTTTGATGTTATGTTAATTAAAGTTATACTTAATTGCTAAGCCGGGATGGGCTTCAAGGTGTGGCCCGGCCCCCGGCCCAGGCGCCGCCCCAGGGCGCGCACCATACCCTGCAGACAGTGACGGCAATCCTCCGGCCCCTCTTTGATACAAATCTTGTTAGGATAGATCTGGTAGTCGGCCCGGTAGCGGGTGGGTGTCAGGTTGGGCATGATGACGTTGGCCCCCCGCTGCAGGGCCAGCTGGCGGCCGTTGGGGGCCAGGGTGCCCACCGCCGTAGTGGCCGGTAAATGGGAGAAAGGAATGACCAGGCGGGCGGTAGCTACCACCCGGTAGGTGAGGTCCAGGCTACCCGCCGGTTCCCCGCCCAGGGGCGTTGCCGGGTGGGGAATAAAGGGACCCAAACCCGCCATCTCCACGTCCAGCTCCCGCAGGAGGATTAAATCATCAGCCAGGTCCTCCAGGGTCTGGCCCGGCAGGCCGATGATGTTGCCGGAACCCACCTGGTAATCCAATTCCCGCAGCCAGGCCAGGCACTGGCGGCGCTCCTGCCAGCTCATGCCGGGGTGGAGGCGGGCGTAGAGGTTTTCATTGGCCGTCTCGTGTTTCAGGAGGTAGCGGTCGGCCCCGGCCTCCCGCCACAGGGCGTAATCCTCCCGGGGCCGCTCGCCGACGCACAGGGTCACGGCCACACCCAGCTTTTTAATTTCCCGTACGATCCGGGCCACCACCGGGGCCGTATACCAGGGGTCCTCCCCGGACTGGAGGACGATGGTACCATAGCCCAGCTCTGCTCCCTGTCTGGCCACAGCTACTATATCCTCCGGCATCAGGCGGTAGCGGTGCAACCGGGTGTTATCAGCCCGGAGGCCGCAGTAGCAACAGCGGCGGCGGCAGTAATTGGAAAACTCGATAATCCCGCGCAGGTGGACCTCGTCCCCCGCCACCCGGGCGCGGACGCCGTCCGCCAGCCGGTAGAGGGCTTCCTCCTCTTCGCCGGGGGCGGCGGCGAGGAGATTAACAATATCTTCACGATGGAGTTCTTCACCTGCTGCCGCCCGCTGCCAGCTTGCAGTAAAATCCGGCCGCACAGCTTACCCCCCCTCCTTTCCCGTCAGGGCCGCCCGGACCTTCACCCCGGGCAGGCCGCCCAGTTTACCCGTCAGGGCGCCGATGGTGTCGGTCGTCCCATCTACAATCAAGGCGATGACTGCCACCCCGCGCTCCCGGTAAGGGATACCCATGCGGCCGACGATACAGTGGCCATACTCGCTTAAAATGGCGTTGACCCGGGCGGCTGTGTGTTCCCGGTTCTCGATAACTATGCCGACAACTCCCAGGCGGTTCTCCACTGTCGCACTCCTTCCTGCGCTACTTTTTACCCTGGATAATTTCTCCCGGTTTCCGGTTTGGGCCGGCTCTTTCATCCCGGCAGGATTACCGGCGGCAGGCTTTTAAAGCACCTCGCTCCCGGGTTGTGCCTCCAGGCCGGAGGGCGTCTCAAACCAAAAAACGCCTGCCGGCTTTTATGAGTCGACAGGCGTCAAGAAGCATCCATCACTTTAAGGCCCTCCCCTCAGGTTCAGGTTACCCCTCACCGCAGGTTTAATTTTGGTACCCTCCCGGGCCGGCCTCCGGCCCACCCGGTCAGGTTGTTCTAGTGCTATTTTGCACTATATCCGGGCAGAACGCAAGAGAATTTAGAGCCCTGAGGGAAAATTTAGCAGGGATTTTCCCTCCGGCGGCGAAATATAACAGCTTGATGAGCGACGGGATGATATCACCCTCGAGGTAGATTTCCTGCTGGGAAAAAGGCCCGCCAGGATACGCTCCTCAAGGAACTGAAGCGGGCAAGGTAGAGGAGAGTTAAGAAGCAGGTGAGGTTATATTGGATGTCCCATCTCCAGCCCGGCCCTTTCTAAAATGGGCCGGGGGTAAGGGCCAATTACTCGAACAGTTGCAGCCATTACTGCCGCAAAACTACAGCCGCTACCTGGAACCCATGGTCGGCGGCGGCGCCCTCTTTTTCTACCTGCAGCCCGCATATGCCCTCCTGGCCGACCTCAATGAGGAACTGATCAACGTTTACCACGTGGTCAGGGATAACGTCGAGGAACTCATTGCTGACCTCCGGCGGCACAGGTACACCAGGGAATATTACTACACCGTCCGGGATACCGACCCGGCCCGGCTGCCGCCGGTGGCGCGGGCTTCCCGCTTCATTTACCTCAACAGGACCTGCTACAACGGCCTCTACCGGGTCAACAGGCTGAATAAGTTCAACGTTCCCTTCGGCAGGTACAAAAACCCGGACATTGTGAACGCCGCCGGCCTGAGGGCCGCCTCCGGGGCTTTACAGGCGGCCGAACTCCGCGCCGGAGATTTCAGCCTGGTCCTGGAATACGCCCGGCCGGGCGATTTTATTTACTTCGATCCCCCCTACCAGCCCCTGAATCGTACCTCCCGCTTTACCAGTTACACAGCGGTAAACTTTGGTGAAGGGGAGCAAAAGCGGCTGGCCCGGGTGTTCCGGGAGCTTACCCGGCGGGGTTGCCTGGTGATGCTCAGCAACTCCGACACACCCCTCATCAGGGAACTCTACCGGGGTTTCCGCATCGAAACCGTCCAGGCCAGGCGGGCCATTAACTCCCGCCCCCAACGGCGCGGCAGCATCACCGAACTGGTTATCCTCAATTACTGAGGCCCGGTACCGGCGATAAAGTAACCGGCACCGGCAACCCGGCGGGACAGCGGCAATGAGACCTTTCATCACTCCCCAAAGCTAATCCCTATAGCCCTGGCTGTGGCCAGGAGCTGGTGGTCCCTTGGAATGGTCCGGGGTTTGCCGACGGCTTCTTCCAGGGGCACATGGGAGATATCGCTGCCCCGCAGGCAGACCATGACCCCGTGGACGCCCTTGACGGCCAGTTCGGCGGCTGCCACCCCGAAGCGAGTGGCCAGAACGCGGTCGTAGGAAGAGGGCGAACCGCCCCGCTGGATATGGCCCAGGACCGTCACCCGGGTTTCGATGCCGCTCTTCTCTTCTATTAATTTGCCCACCAGCTGGCCGATGCCACCCAGGCGCACCCTTTCCACGCTGCCTTCCACCCGGCGCTGGACGACCAGCTCACCCTCCGGCGATTTGACCCCTTCGGCAACAACGACTATGCTGAAGGGTTTGCCCTCGGCCCGGCGGGCTTCTATTTTGGCCAGCACCCCGTCTATATTCCAGGGAATCTCGGGAATTAAAATTACATCCGCCCCTCCGGCCAGGCCGCTGTAAAGGGCGATCCAGCCGGCGTAACGGCCCATAAGCTCCAGGACCATGACCCGGTGATGGGATTCCGCCGTGGTATGTAATTTATCCAGGGCCTCGGTGGCCGTCCTGACGGCCGTATCGAAACCAAAGGTCTGGTCGGTGGCCGCCAGGTCGTTGTCGATGGTCTTGGGGATACCGATGACCCGCACCCCTTTGGCCTTAAAGTCCCGGGCCCCGGCCAGGGTGCCGTCACCGCCAACCACCAGGAGAACCTCGACGTTCATCTCCCTGAGGCGCTCGATGGCCCGGTCCGACATATCCCGGTAAATGGTCTCGCCATTTTCCTGGACGGGAAAATAAAATGGATTGCTGCGGTTATTGGTACCCAGAATGGTGCCGCCCCGGTGGAGGAGGCCGGAAATGGCCGCGGGGTCCAGCTTGATATACCGGCCTTCGACCACGCCGGTATAACCGTCCAGAAAGCCGATCATCTCATAACCGTGGCCCATGGCCGTCTTCGTAGCCGCCCTGATGACGGCATTTAGTCCGGGGCAGTCGCCGCCGCCGGTAAGGATACCCAGGCGTTTGGGCAAATCCCTCATCTCCCTTCAATTTTTAACCATAATAGCAATTTCCGGGAATAAAAACAAACTACGGTACGCTTGCTGGTGCCGCGCCAGCGGCCCGGGTGCCTGCCCTGAGATTAAGACCTATGGCGCGCCGGCAGGAATGGTTTCCTTTAATCTTTCCCGGTAGACCTCCCAGCGTTCCAATAACAAATCGTGGAGGTAGGGTTCCAGGTTGCGGACATTTAACAAGCGCCCCAGCCACCGGCAGGCTTCCGCATAATTGCCCAGGCGCCCCTCCAGCTCGCCGATCATGTAGAGGATCAGGTTGGGGTTTCCTTCCCTGCCAGTGCTGCTCTCCTTCTGATAGGCCTCCTGGTAGAGGTCACAGGCGTTCCGCAGGTACTTCTTTTCCGCCTCTTCTTCCCGGATGTAACGGTAAAACCAGGCAATATGTAAACAAATGCCTGCAATGACCGATTTTCTTTCCTGGTTCAAATCTCCACATAACAGGGCCAGCTTGAATACCTTTAAGGCATCGCCCAGGGTACGCGGGCCGGTATAATCCTTATGGGTTATTTTGTTGATATACTCGCGGGTTATCACTTCCCGGCGCTCCTTTTTCACCGCCCCGAAACCCATGGTAAAGGCGTAACCGCAGTGGGGACAAACAGCCACTTCGTAAAAGTAAGGGTTTTCGCCTTCAAAATAGGCACATAGATCGCTGTCACGTTTAACCTGGCGGATGCGGCTCAGGCGCAGCTTTTTGTTGGTAAATTCCCGGCCGCAGAATAGGCAACTATAGTGCTTGTTGTATAAAGGCTCAATCAGGGCTACCAAATTTAATTCCTCCATCTTACTTGGCTCCGGTTTACCTAATTCTACGCCCGGCCGTAACTTCCTCTGTAACTGACCTTTCCCGATAAGATTTTTTCCTGGTTCCTTAACGTTCCTCCTTAGCAGCCGATTATATTTTATGTATGTATGGAAAAAAACTTAAAGGAGGGTAGTCCGGTTCGCCACCGTACCGGAGACTATATGGACCTGGCAAGTATTCTCGGTTTAACCACAGCCGTCGCAGCCATTATTATCGCCCTGACCCTGGAAGGGAATAGCCTGACCGCCCTGCTAAATATCCCGGCCATAGTCATCATCCTCGGCGGTACCATAGGGGCCACCGCCTTCTCCTATCCTCTCCGGGAGCTTAGACGCGTACCCGGGCTTTTGGGGCAAGTCTTCCAGGATAACCACGCCGATTTCGAGGATATCGTCAACACTCTGGTGGAGTTGGCCGAAACCGCCCGCCGGGAAGGCCTCCTGGCTTTGGAGAGCCGCGCCCAGCAATTCAGCGATCCTCTCCTGCGTCATGGCCTCTCCTTTGCCGTCGATGGTATTGACCCGGAAGAGATCCGCCGGATTATGGAAAATGAAATCCTGCGCCGCCAGCAGGATTATAAGACCGGTGCCGGGATCTTTGAGACGGCAGGCGGTTACGCCCCCACCATGGGTATTATCGGCACTGTTATCGGCCTGGTGCATGTCTTAAGCAATATCAGCGATACCACCAAACTGGCCGCCGCCATCGCCGTGGCCTTCCTGGCCACCCTTTACGGTATTGCCAGTGCCAATATCCTCTGGTTACCCATGGCTGCCAAGTTAAAGGCCCGGGCAGGGGAAAAAATGGTGGTCGACCAGATAATCATGGAGGGCATCCTCGGCATCGTCCAGGGGAAAAACCCGCGTCTAATCAGGCGTGAGCTGGGAATCCTGGCTGAAATAGAAACCTCCGGCGAAGTATAAAGCAAACTTCTCCTGTTAAAGAAGGGACCGAAAGGGTATGTCCATTTTCAAAAGACTGCAGGCCGATGAAGAAAACCAGGGCAGCAGTCATGCCGGCGCCGGGAGCATGCGCTGGCTCTTAACCTACGCCGACCTGATTACTCTCTTAATGGCCTTTTTCATCGTCATGTACGCCGTTTCCAAGGTTGATATGGCCCGCTACCAGCAACTGGCGCAAGCCCTGAGCCAGATATTCACCAGCAGTGCCGGCAGCATGGTGCTTCCCGAACTTGGCAGCGGCAACCAGGTAACGCCCCCGGACGAACTGGCGGGCTTCAGCCAGGATTTACAGTCCTACCTGGCGGAACAGGGATTGAAAGATCAGGTTTTTGTCACCGCCACCGACCAGGGATTGATCATTAGCTTTACCGGTTCAGTCCTCTTTGACCGCGGCCAGGCCACCTTACGCCCGGCCTCAGTGCCCATTTTGCAAAAAATAGCCGGTTACCTCGGGCAGGTGCCCAATTATATCGGTGTAGCCGGTTCTACTGACGACCTGCCCATCAACACCTCCCAGTTCCCCACCAACTGGGAACTGTCGGTCATCCGGGCCACTACGGTCATCCGTTATTTCACGGAGACCGCCGGCCTGGCCCCTTCCCGTTTCGTCGCCCTGGGCTACGGCCAGTATCATCCCCTTTTTCCCAACAACAGCGAAGAGGATCGCCGTAAAAACCGCCGCGTGGATATTATTATTTATAAGCAGAACCCCTTCGCCCACCAGGCCAGGTAGGCCCCGCCCCCGCGGGGCCTTTTATCTTCAACTGGAGGCCAGCCTCTCCAACACCGCCCCGTCCTCCGGGTGCAGGTAAAGAAGGGACTCTTCCCCGGGTGGAATTTGTTACCCTTCCTTATGCCGGCATTTAAAATAATTCCCGCAGCTTGCTAATTTCTTCTTCCGTCAATTCCCGATACTCGCCGGGCTTTAAAGGTTCATCCAGCCTTAAGGGTCCCATAGCGATCCGCTTGAGATAGGTCACTCTTTTATCTACAGCCTCAAACATGCGTTTGACCTGATGATATTTTCCTTCATAAATGATGAGCTCAACCTCCGATTCCGTTCCGGAGCGGAGGATCGTTAACTCGCCAGGCATGGTTCGATAGCCGTCATTCAAGATTATCCCCTGGCGGAACGCTTCGACGTCTGTTTCCGTAACTATACCGTCCACCACAGCGAAATACGTCTTGGGCACATGTTTTTTGGGCGATAGCAGCCGGTGGGCCAGTTCACCGTCGTTGGTGAGCAAAAGCAGCCCCTCGGCATCTTTATCCAGCCTCCCCGCCGGGAATGGGTGAAAGGCGCGATACCGGGGAGGGAGCAGGTCGACTACTACCCGGGCAAATCTATCTTCGGTGGCGGAGAGGACACCCTGCGGCTTATTTAGCATTATATAGATATACTCCCTGTACTCCAGGGGTTCACCGTTCACCTCAATGTGATCCCGGCCGGGGATAACATGTAAGCCCGGGTCCCCGGCCGGCTCGCCGTTGACCTGCACTCTTTTTTCTTTTATCAGCTTCTTAATCATTTTACGCGTACCAAACCCCATGTGGGCCAGCACTCTATCCAGGCGCTGCCGTTCCTTTGCCGCCATTTTTCACCCCATCACCCTTCCCTATCCCGCCGGCTCCCCATCCCGGTTCAGGGCATGGTCAGCCTCTTGATGAGCATTGTCCCGTAGCTCCCCCGCGGCAGCTTAAAGAAAAGGCGGATTTTTTGCCTGCCGGGGTAAAGGTCATCAGGCTCCGCGGGCTGCAGACAAAAATCGCCGGGAAAAACTATGGCCTCCCTGGGCGTCGACTTAAAAAAGGCCTGCCGGACCTTACGCAGGTTGAAACTGCTGCGCTTGATGCCCCTTTCTTCCAGGATGGCCGCAAAGAGCCGCTCGCTCAAGGCATCGGGAAATTCCATGCGGCTGGCAGCCAGCGGCAGGGAAAGAGACTTCAAATAGGCAAGCTCTTTTCTTTCCAGGCGCCGGTAAAAAAGATAGGGCCCGGCGGTGCCGGGTACAGCCGTAAGATCGAGGCCGAATTCCTGCAAAATCCTCCTTAAAAGCTCGTTAAAAAGAAAACTCTGGTAGGCTGAAAAAAGCAGGGAGAGCTCTTCGCGGGGTATCATCTGCAAAGCCTCTATGTAAGCTTTTGGTTTTTCGACAAGCAAGGAAAATATTCTGCTCTCCATAGTGGTTTTAGCACGCGCCAGGCAGGTCGACCAATCACCCCAGTGTTCGCGGAAAAAGAGCTTGCGTTCCCTGGCCTCTTTTTTTTCTTCCGGGTAAATTCCGGTAAGGTAGATCTGCAGGCTGCCGTTATAATGCTTCTTCAGCAGTCTCTCGGCCATGAGGCCCATCTGGCGGTCCATACTGCCAAAACGCTGGTTGTCATAGTAGTTGGGGTAGTCGAAACCCCGCACCTCATCAACCCGGCGGCTGATGCGGCATACCTCCGCCGCTCCCAGGGCGCGGATGGTGATAGCAAACTCGTTCCCCTCCAGGAGATCGGGTCCCATGGGCCTGTCCATATAGCCAATACTCTGCAAGGAAAAGTTTTCTGCCTCAGTGGTTAAATCGACTGGATGCTTCACTGTGACGTACTGAAAGGTATGGGCGTGCCGGTCCTTTAATCCCCCGTAAGCAAAAAGGCGGTAGGGAAGGCGATGGGCCTTTGCCAGCCGTATCAAAAGATCGATGGTATTCCATCCCTTCTTTTCAAAAAGATACAGCCGGTAAGGCCCCTTTTCCTTAATAGGAAGGTGGGCCAGTTCCCGGACCACGAAATCCTCGGGGATCACCTTTAATTTCATTGCTTTACTCCTTATGTCTGGTTATCACCTTCCTAAATATGTACCACAATCACTGCCGCTTTGCAAATGGACCGGAGCGAAAACAAAAGCCGGAACCCTATTACGCCCAGTCCAGTATATGATGTATTGCAACACCCTTACCGGCGCCCGTTTTCCATTTTACGCAATACGGCATCACTGAAACTGCTGCAAAATATACTGCTGGAACATTGGCTCAACAAAAACATAGCTCCCACGGGCCGTTTTTTTAATCTGCCCTGCTGATTAGAGGGTCGACGGCCCGTTTGATTTTATGTGGGTGGATACTCTCCTGGTATAAAGGAAATCAACCTGGAGTAATCCCTGTTAATGTATTTGCCGCCGCCTGGCTTCGGCTTCGCGCTGCAGGCGCGCCAGCACGGCATCGACCCGGAGCTCGCTCTTGCGCTCCTTCATGCTGTCCGCCAGGCGGCTGGCGGCGTCTATGGCCGCCCGGACCAGGATGCGCGGCGCTAAAAGGCTGGCCGTGTCGCCCACAAGCGGCACCTGGCAGTCGAAAAGCAAGTTGCCGGCGACGGGTTTCAGGGCTTCCGCCGGCAGGCCGGCAATAATTATCTTATCGCGCTTGTCGCATAGAGATTCGACTTCGCGCAGGACAGTCCAGAAAAGGGCACCTTCCCCGGCAGAACGGGCCCTAACCTCCAGGAGGTTCCGGATCACCAGGAAAGCGAGCATCTCCTGCGCCCGCGCGGCACGGATATTTTCACGTTCAATCCGCTCTGCTGCCAAATAGTGATTGAACTCTTCCTGGGCCATCCTGGCGAGCTTCTCGCGTAGCGGCTCAACCTCTGCCGCCGTAAGGTTCTCCTCCTCCAGGAGCTGCAGGTTTTCAAGATCCCCCCATGACAGGATAAGGCGGACCACGCGGCTGCCGCCTGCTCCCCGGCAGGCCGCTGCATAGCCCACCACCTCAACACCATCCAGGCCGGGAACGGGGACAGCCAGCCGCCGTACGCAACCGGGAAGCTCGAAACCGCTCAAGTGTTCTAAAATACGGTCAAAGAAGGGGTCACCGTATGAGGCAAAATGCACACGCCCTCCACCCCCGGCCAGCCCTTCCTCATAAAGCTCACGGGAAACGGTGAGAACTGCTCCCTCCGGCACGCCCTCGATGCCCGCCAGGGTCAACACCGGCTTACCGTCTTCGTCCGCGACGGCACACCCCAGGCTGCGCAGGTACTGCGACCCTTGCAGGGCCTCCCATATGGCCGCCAGGTTTACCGGCGCCGTCCGCCGGTCGCCGGCTCGGGCCAGCCGCATGTAAATCTCGTAAAGTTCTCGCGGGTTGATTTCCATGCTCTCCGTGCGCCTGCGCTGCTCCTCGAGCCGTTTCCGGGCGCGCGCCTCCAGCTCTTCCTGGGTCAGCGTTCCCTCGGCCAGCTGGCGGAACTCCTCCGGTTCCACCGGCAGCAGGGAGACCTGCTGGGTACCGACGATCAGGTTGGCCTCAGCCAGGCGGGACAGCAGCCGCCCGTATACGATCTCCTCGGCGCTGCCGGCAATGCAGAGGTTAAGGACGTAAATATCCTGGTGCTGCTGGCCGATGCGGTCAATCCGCCCGATCCGCTGCTCGATTTTCATTGGGTTCCAGCCCAGGTCGAAGTTGACGAGCAGGTCGGCGGTCTGCAGGTTCAGGCCTTCCGCCGCGGCGTCCGTACACACCAGTACATCAATCTCGCCGCGCAGGAACCGCTCTTTTACCTCTTCGCGGTCGACGGCCACCATGCGGCCTGTGCCCGCATCGAAATACTCACCCCCCTGGCCGGAATAGGTGCCGAGGCGCATCCAGGGGTCGGCCTGGCGCAGGCGGGCGACGATATCCTGAAGGGTATCGTAAAAACGGGTAAAGACGACAACCTGGCGGATGCGCCCGGTCTTGCGGTTGCGACGCTGGTCGAGCCATCCCAAGAGTTCCCGCATCTTCGATGGATGTTCGGTCAGGTCGGCCATGTGGTTGAGCATTTCCTGCAGCCGCTCCCGCTCCCATTCCAGGTCGGCCGGGGCGCGATCTTTAAGCAGGGATTCCGCCGCCTCAAGGTCGTTTTCGTCTTCACTTTCATAGACCAGCTCCTGCAGCGCGGCGAGGCCGGAATCGCCTGCTTCCGTCACGAGCTGGTGCCGCAGGGTGGCTTCGACCCTGCGCAGGCGGCGCTGCAGCGTTTCGTGCAGGGCGTAGAGGCTGGACGCGAACCGCAGCCGCAGGAAGCTCAGCAGGAAGCTCATCATTTGCTGCGCCTGGTGGTCGCCGCGGGCCTGGATTTGCCTGGTCAGGCCCTGGCAGTATTTCTCCAGATCATCGTAAATGCGCCGTTCCAGGGGCGTAAAATCGATCCGGGGCAAGGAGAGGATGTGGCGCCGGGGGAGGTTTTGCCGTAGCTGCCCGCGGTCGCGGTAGATTTCCAGCAGCCGCCGGGTATGCCTGAGCATCACCCGGGAAAGGGGGGAAACGCTGAATAACAAGCGGTACATTAACTCGCGGTCCCTGCCCCGGGGAACCCGGCCGTACTCCAGCCACTGGCGCAGCGTTGCCCGGAGGCGCCCGTCGATAACGCTCTCCTCGATAAAGCGCCAGAGCATGGGGTCCTGCACTTGTACCGCCTTTACAGCCCGCTGCAGGAATTCCCATTCCAGCTCCCCCGGCTCCTGCCCGTCCAGCAGCCGGCCCAGGAGTTCATAGTACTGCAATGTCAGGGCCGGATCAAACTGGAAGGCGCCCACACGATTGGTCAGCGCCAGCAGGTCGCATACTTCCACAGGATGGATCTGCATGGGGGTGGCCGTGGCCAGCCAAAGGCTGCGCGCCTTGCGGCGCAGGTAATCATTGGTAAAAGTATAGAGAAGCCCGAAGTCCGGGTGCACCCCGCAGCCGGCCGCAGGGTTGTGCCGCCGGAGGGCGTGGGCTTCATCCACCAGGGCGATGTCGTAGGGCGCCGCAAGGGAAATAGCTTCCGCCCGCTCGCGGCGGGCGAGGAGCCCCGTCGAGACGATCACCAGGTCCGGCTCATAAATGGAACTCGCCGGCCGGGTCTCTGCCGCCGGGAAGATATATTCGTGCGCGGTTTCCGGCGTGGTGCGCGCCAGGCCAAAGGAGAGCAGCATCTTCGCCGCCATCTGGCGGTGCCACTGCCGGGTGAGGCTCGCCGGCGCGGCAATAAGGATCCGTTTCACCAGGCCCGCCAGGTACAGGGAACGGAAGGCTAGCCCCGCCTCGATGGTCTTCCCCAGGCCGACCTCGTCGCCCAAAATGTAGGAGTAGGGCCAGGTTTCAACCAGCCGGCGCACCACGATGGCCTGGTGCGGCCACGGCTCTACAGGCGCGGTTTCCATGCCCACAAAGCGGCCGCCCGGCATCTTCGGCGCGTCGCGTAAGATGGCGAAGCGCAGCCGTTCCATGGCCGCAGGCGGTGCTGCTACCCTGGTTGCAGCCCTCGTGCCGTCCACCTCTACCGGGGAATCTATTCCCTCCGCCAGCCGGATCAGGCGGCGCCGGACCGCTTCCGGCAGGGTCAGCACCGGCAGGTGGGGGACATTACCCCTCCACAGGTTTTCAAAGGCTTCAGCGGCTTCTTCGACCCGCCGGCGGTCCGTCTCGCCCCACCAATCGCAGTGGACGTCAATATTTTCAGCGTTCAGGATAAGGGCTGTTTTCGATTCATTCAGCGTCCCGGCCCCGTAAAGGCGATTGCCAAATTCATCATACAGGACAAACCACTTTTCGTGGACATAGCCGTCGTCCACGGCATCCATGGATAGCGGCTCGCCGGTTTCTTTATGCACCCGGAAGGCCACCCGTACCTCAAGATGGCCGTGGGCCACCATCCAGGCAAGGAGCGTTACGCCGTTACGCACCCCTTGCGGCCAGGAGGCGGCCCGGTCGAGCTCGCCGTTCAACCTCACCGCCAGCCGCTCCCTGTCCCCGGCCAGGATGGCCCTCACGTCTTCGGGTTCCAGGTCGGCGCCGACGATGAGGCGCATCTTGCCTTGCCGGCCGACAAAGGCGGAGAACCCCATCGAGGCGGCGGCCAGGGAAGACGAGCGGAAGTATCCGGCCACGCGGTCGTACCGCACCGCCAGGCGGAGGGCGGGCACGTAGAAATCATGCAGCATGTCGACCGGGCGGCCGTCGATCAGGGTAGAAGATGTCCTGTAGGACAGGAGCCAGGGGCGGGACCGCAGGCCCTTAGCTTCTAAAGGGGTTTCCATCAGGTCTGTCATGCTACCTCCCCCTCGAACACTGGCATCCGGAGGCTCTACTATAAGCCGAACAGGATGGCCCCGGCCTCTTTCCGCAGCTCCTCGTCGGCCATCTCCGCCGCCCAGACGGAGAGCAGGTCGCGGAGCACCTGTTCCCGGCCCCCGGCGTGCTGCGTAAGATAAGCGCGGGCGAGGGGCACATCGCCTTCCCGGTAAGCGAGGATCAAACCGTGGAGGAGGTCCCACTCGGTCTGCGGGTTATCTATACGCTTTTTGTTACGCTCCTCCGGCCGGGCCAGGCGCAGCTTCGAGCCCCGGCGGATGAGGGGCGCATGGTAGCCGCTGTCCCCGGCAGCGGTGCGCCCGGTGCGCCCGCCCCGGCTTTCGTCGTTAATCCCGATCATCCGGCCGCTGACGGTATATCCGCCAGCCCTGCCCTCCAGGCTGATATTGAGGGAACGGGAGAGGTTCAGGGCCGCATCATAGGGAAATTCGGCCAGGCCGAAGATGCCGTAGAGGGTGAGGGCCATGGCGGCTTCCGGGTTCAGGTCGTCCACCCGCAGGCGCCCCCCGGTCAGGCGGGCGATCTGGTGCTGGGCGACGACGGCGCTGGCCTCGTTCATGGCACGGGTGGGGCTGACCGGCTCGTCGCCGTCCAGCACCGGCCAGTGCTGGGAAAACACATGGAGGGCGCGGCCGTAACCGGCCACCATCTCATCCACCGGGTTCAAGTGCAGCGGCTCGAACTCCTTTAAGCCCCGGCGCACGGCCTCGCGCACCCGCTGGGCCACCCCGGTACCGCCGAAGCCGCTCCAGGTGGCGGGGATGCCGTCCTTTACTTCCCGCTTGCGGCAGGTCAGGAAGATAGAGCTGGCAGCAGCAGCATTTTCCATGATGTGCTGGGAATTCTTGAATTCGGATTCCACCGGAAATGACGAAGTAATCATCCAACCATTCTCAATCAATGAACGTGTCAGCGCTTCCCAGGCCTCCTGCGTCTTGTGAGTGAACATGATCGTCATGACGCCGCCATCTTTGAGCACCCGGCGGCACTCGGCAAAGATCTCGCCCATCAGGCGCTCGTATTCCCTGGCCGCACTGGCGGCCGACCCGTCCCGGGCGGGATTAGCCACGGCCTCGTCCGTCTTGTTGGTAAGCCGCCGCCGGAACAGGTCCGGGTATAAGTCGTGGAGGGTACGCCGCTGCCAGACGTAGAAGTAGTCGGACAGCTCCGCGTACTGGACGTTGTTGTAGTACGGCGGGTCGATGCAGATGAGGTCGACGGAAGCATCCGGCAGGTCCAGGCTGGCGGCCGTGCTGCAGCGGATGGTCACCGGAGGGGCGGCGCCGTTAAGGCGATCATGCAGCGGCGCGACCAGCTCCGCGATCCCGGCGTAAGCATCCAAAAGCTGGGCCAAGGCCCAGGCCGCGCCGGAATTGGGGCCGGTGAAGACCATCTCGCCGAATGTCCATTTTAAGGAAAAATCATGCCGTCCAAATGTACCGGATACGATTGCACGTTGGGGTATCCAACGGGTCTGCTTACTGTTGTAGTCCACGCCCTTATCGATCATGAACTGGAGGTACGTTACTACAGCACGGCCGCGTTCTTCGCCTAGTTCCTTTAAAATTTCAGGCTTGAGGCGGTTGAGCTCCTCGACCAGGATGAGGTGCCCCAGGAGCTGGCGCGGGGTAAACATATCGCACCAGCGCGTCATGCCTGCACGTAATGGCTCCATCGTCTTGTGCCCCTGAGGGATGCTTTCCGTAGGAATAATCCCCTGCCGCTCCCACCCGGGCCAGCGTTCGGCAAGGCGCTTTTCGGCCTCCGCCAGGGCCGCCAGGTCCCGCTCGTTGGGCGGCCGGAAAAAGCGCACCTTCTCGGTCTTAATTTCCCCGGCCCTTTCGCCGCTGGCATAACGCTGCGGCCTGCCGTATTTATCCAGCTTGGGCTGGTAGCGCACGGCCACGACGCAGTAAAGCCGGTCCTGCCACCTGCCGTGCGGCGATTCCCCCCGCGCCTGGGCTTTAATCTCATCGGCGGGAATGGCCTGGCGGCAGTGGACGCATAAACCGACGCCATCTTTCACCGTCGCGAAGTTTGGATCCTCGCCGTTGGGCCCCCGGTTGCCCCTGACGCGGTAGGTTTCAAAGCGGACTTTCCCGCCTCTTTTCCGGCCGTCGGGGACGATCCGCACGCCCCACTTATCGCCTTCTTTTGCCAGCCAGCAGGTGTTCAACAGCGGCGCCTCGCCGCCGCAATGGGGACAGGTGACCTGGCGGGCATACAAGTAGGTGGTCGTATCTTCCCGTTCAAACTCAGAAATTAACTCCGGGCAGTTACTCAGGTGCATCTTTAAGACACGCCCCTCGTCCCGGGGCAATGGAAAAACACGGGGAAATACGGGGTCTAACTTCTTGTCCAGGATATTAATTAACTTTTGTCCCCATCTCTCGATATCGGCTTTTAACCCCGGGCCATATCGGGCAGGATAATCGAGGGTAGCGTATAGGATCACGGCCGCAACCGGATTGAGTTCATTGGCAATCACCCGGTGCCCAAGTCGTAGTGCTTCGAAAGGAATTGACCCGCCGCCAGCTGTGGGATCAAGCACCGTGATATCATAGGATTGCCATTCCGGTTGACGTATGTAGGCGCGTGAATACCCGTAAAGGTTTGGAATACGAACGCCTCTACTTGCTGCAATCTCCATCAAATCTTTAAACCATGCTGGATCGGCAGCTACACGTTCAACATATAAGATCTCGCCCTCTTGAGGAAGCGGTTCAGGAAGCGGTTTACTCAACTCTTTCCATTTTTGTATGACTGGATGGTCGCCGAGAGAAGGATTCTCGCCGACGATCTCTTTAATTAGCTCCCTCTGGTCTTTCCTGTTATCCTGCTCCCGTTGAAGCGCCCTCGCCACCACGGAATCAATTTCTAATATCTCCCGTCCCGAATCATCCTGGCCGAGGCGATCAATTAGTCTTTCATTCAGCGTCCACGGCTCGCCGTTGACCAGGGCCTGCACCTTTTCGATGCCGAGCTGGCGGAGGAACCAATCCGGGTCCGTCCCGGCGGGCAGGAGGGAGCCGAGGATGGCGGCGCGGCTCGGTACAAGGGGCCGCCGCGCCCACCAGACGTGGAGAAAATAGAGAGGTGGGAGGGCGGAACTGGCGCCGCGCTCCCGCTGGGTCTCGGCGCCGACCTGGTGGCAGGGAAAGCCCGCTTCGATAAGGCGGAGGTCGGTCCCGGCTTTATCATCCTGCATTCCAATCACTCCTACCTGCGCAGCTTCTCAAGCAGGTGAAGGACCGCCCTGTCGCCGGGCTGGCCGCCCAGCATGATGCGCATGCCGGCTAAAGCCCAGCGGTTGGCCGCCTCGCCGTACTGGGTCCCCCGCGTCAACCAGTACGCGGCTTCCTCGCGGCTGAAACGCGCCACGCGCCAGGCGATGAGCTCAACCCGGTCCATCTCCTTCACCCTTTCCTGGAGTTTGAAAATAAGCGCCAGTTTTACGCCCGCCTCCTCGTCCAGGGGCAGGTTGCCCCGGAAGGTAATACGGCCGTTGCCAAGGACTCGCTGCAGTTCAAGGGGGATCCCGGCCGCATCGCAGACGCCGCCGATAATCACGCGGATTACAGGCAAACAGCGGCGCAGGGGCTGGCCGTACAGGAGCCCCCGCTCCTTAAGAGCCGTTTTACCCGCCGCGCCCCCGTTTTTCTGCCGGTCCTCCCCGGGTGCAAAGCGCTCCTTGACCACCAGGACGGGCACAGGCTTGTCTTTATATTCGGTTACCCGCAGGACCCAGGGGGCCTGCGTTAAAAGAGGCCGGATGCGCTGCTGGAATTCCCGCTCCAGGTCCCAGCCGCTAGCCGGCTTCTGCTTTGTCATGGTCATCCCTCGCTGCTTTCTTCGGTTCTGTTATTTCTTAAGCTCCTGGATAAGCGGGCAGTCGTCAGCGGGGTCCAGGATCTCGAGGAAAGCCTCCGTGTGCTCTCCTTTTGCCACGACACCGGCCAGCACCTCGAACAGCTCAGCGAGGGCCTTCATGGAGCCCGGGGTGACGCCGGTGAGCTGAATGCGGAGGAGGCCCCCCTCCGGAAGCTCAAGGTCCGCCAGGTCCAGGCTGTCAATGGTGGACCTGGCGCCCCGGTTGTAGATGCTGCCCAGCCGCCGCAACAGCGGCAGGAGCTTCTCAGCACCTTCTTTGCCCTCCAGGGTAAAGGCCCGGCGGCCGGCTGTGACCCATCCCCGCTCGGCCGCCTTTGCCGGGGTGATCAGCACATCATTAGGCTGGGGGGTATACAGGGCTGCACCGGGACCCTGGATGAGTTCGGGCTTTTCTTGCTGCTCCGGCGCGCCGCGGAAGGCCAGCAGGCGGCCATCCTTGACCAGGGTCACTACAGCTTCCTGGAAGTCCCGGGCCGGAATTTCCCCGTATTTTTCAGCCAGGTTATCCGCAACCTCCCGCACCGTTGCCTCCCCGCCACCGCTAATTGTATAGAGCACGCCGTCACGAACCCTGGCCGGATCAGGCCTGCGGGCTCCCATCCAGCCGCGCTGGTTCGCTCCCTGGACGGTGACGAGCCCGTAGCCCGCGCCGGCCAGGTTGACCCCCATGGGAATCTCGTTTTCCCGGTGGTAGAACTCGGCCGGCTTTAGACTATCTTCTGCGCCCATGCGGTAAACGCACCATACGCCCTTCTGCACCCCGGCGCGGATAATCTGCTCGAAGACGCCCGCACTCTCCAGCACCGGCCAGCTGCGCCGGCAGGAGAAGTTCTCCCGCAGCTTCTCTAGGGTTATGGTGTCGCCCGGCTCAAAGAAGAGCCTGCTCAGGTTCAAAAGGTCCGCCTGGGTAGTATTGCTGCCGGTGAGAAGCTCACCGGCATTGATCAAGGTGGTACGGATTTGCTCGATAAAGGGCATCCCGCCCTCGCCCCCGGATGTCTTGATCTCTTTGCGGACGATGTGCCCGGCCGCCCCGGGGTAGTAGAGGCTGGTGTAGATGCTGGCAACGGCGGTAACCAGCGCCTGCTCCCGCTCACGGTATCGTTTCTGAAAATCCTCTTCCGCCAGCCGCTGGGGGTTGAGGCCATAGCTCTGCGGCCTGTCGCTCAAGATGCGCATCGCTTTGACCTGACGGGCGATAGCCTCGATACGCTGCCGGGCTTCTTGCACCTGGGTGCTTGGACTCGCGAAAAGCCCCTCCTGGCGGCTTATCCCTTGCACAGTGACGGTCTCTGGAACCAGGATAAAGATGAGATTCTGCTGCTGCCGGGGTTTATTAATACCCCTGGTGGTCACCATTGCCTCAACATCGATGGTTTCGGCAGTCAGCGCGACGACCCCCAGCACGGGCCTCCCCTTGCCGTCAGGCAAATGTTCCGGCAGTGAGACGTCGTGTTCAATATGGAAAAGGCCCGAACCGCCGGTGATGATCTTCCGCGCCGTGGCCTCAAGAAGTTCCTTCACCTGGTCTGCCGTGAGGGTCTTGCGGATCCTGGCGAGGATGTTGTTAATCGTCGGCTCGCGGCCGGCAAAATATTTTCCCTGCTCGTAGCGGAGGTAAAAAGCGCTTTCGTTTATCTCCTCTAACGCCATGTGTACCTGGGGCGGCGTGAGGCCGGGAAAGGATACACAGAACAGCGCCTCAGACTCGGTAAGGCCGAAGATTTTGGAGTCCAGGCCCTCTTCGCGGCCCACCAGGCTGTGCAGGAAGACAGTCTTCCAGGTGTACTCGTAAAGGGGATGACCCTCCGGGTGCGGGTTGCGCTGGTCGGCAAGTTCCGCATTGCTGCGGCCGCCCTCGAGGGTGCCCGTGTCGACGCTGCCCACATCGGCATTAAGGACGAACAGCAGGTCCGAGCTGCCTGTGCGGCCAAGGATCTCATTGACCACCCGGTCCGAGCGCAGGTCCAGGTGACAGGCGTGGATCATGGTCACGTCCTGCTGTTGCAGCCACAGGCTGCGGACAGCCAGGGCCAGCACCCGCAGGACGCCGCGCGTGCCCTGGAAGTTCTCGGCACTGGCCAGCTTGTTATTCAGGAAGTCTATCAGGGTGGGGTGAAAGGGATAGCTGGCGATCATCCGTCCCTGAAAATCCTCGCTGGTAGCCTCTTCCGGAAGCATACTGGCGTTGCGGCGGTACATCTCAATATATTCCCCGGCGGTCGCCCTGGCAGCGTCGCGGTTTACCGATAAAAAAAGCCGCTTGGCGAGTACGGACGCGATCTCGGCGGCGTGCACCGGCGTAATCTGGACGGCGTCACGAGCCACCACGCTGGCCACGCCCTTGACGGCTTTTTCGCCAATTCCCAGGGCGTCGTCTTCGCTCACCTCTTCGCCGCGCACCTGGCTAACGAGCTTCGACAAAAGCTCCGTTTGGCGAGCAAAGGCATCGGTTGCGCTGGCCAGCGTGAGGATAACCGCGATCCCGGGATGGTTGCGGGCATAGCCGTGAAGCCCCATTAGAAAGGCAGCGAGCTGGTTCGCGCCATCGGGCCGGGCCGCTTCCAGCCGTGCCGCGTACTGGGCCAGCTCATCCAGCATGATAATGGCCTTTCGCCCTCTCAGCACCCTCTCAAAATACGTCTTGCCGGGTGCGGCATAGGAGCCGGCCTCCTCTTCCACTTCACGGTAGAGCCCTTCGCCGCCGATCTGATAGGCAATCTCCCCCCAGAGGGTGTAGGGCACCAGGGCATTACCTTTAGGTTTATGTACCGGAATCTCATCCCCTGCCACGCCGACGACAGCGACTGAACCGGGCTCGGGAAGAAGCTCCGGGTCGAGAAAATCCTGGATCAGGCCCCGCAGCTCTGTACCCCGGTGGGCAATGTGGGTGCAGGCGATCAGCGTATGGGTCTTACCGCCGCCAAAAGCCGTTTCCAACCGGTGGATAGCTGGAACCATCATGTCACCCGCGAGGCGACCAAAAACTTCCGCCAGGGTCAAGCGCAGGCCCTGCGTCGGGTAGGTAGCCTCGCGGAAAAATAGTTCCGCATTGGTGTAAATACTATCTATGACGCCCCGGCCGCTGCGATAATACTCGATAATGGGGCTTAAAGACGCTGTAAAAACCTCGGGGTTAAACGTCCCGGCCAGGATCTCGGGACGTGGCTGGCATGTAACCAGTACCGATTGCAAGGTCAAGACCTCCTGTCCTCAGCTTCTGGTACCCGGCATGGGATCGCCCGTTTGCCGGCCCGGGCCCGGCTGGTCTGGGCCTGAATCAAAAAAGCCCTGGATTATGGATACTACAGCCAATACTATGACCAGTTCGGCAAAAATCTCCGGATTCCTGCCAAAAGCGTCAGGGCAAAAAATGCCCCGGCGAAGATTTCCATTCGCGGGGCAGTTATTTAGGTTATGGCTATTTTTTAATTTAATTGTTCCAGAGCTGGCCGACTTTGCCGGTAGCCTGGAAGAAGCGAAGGAAGTCCGCTTTACAGGCAGGAATAACCTGGCGGTAACTATCAACCTGGAAAAGGAAGATTTTGAAACCTCTACGCTTGCTGGCCCGCAAAAAAGGCGTAAAATATACTGACCTGATTACCGCCTGGGTAAAAGAACACCTGGGGGAAGGTTAATTATTATCTTACCTGCCGTTTAAATTGCACTTAACCGGTCAGGACGAACATCCCCATACCATCGCCGTACCCACTCCGTTTAATGAACATAGCAACCATAAAGCTATATTTAAGCACCTACTCTATTTTTCCTAGCCGTACTTGCCCGGCAGCCATATCCCGGCGCATCTGCTTCCCCGTTGCCCATGGTTACCAATATATCCCGCCCCGCCGGTAACCAGTACTTTGAGCATTATATTTGCCTCCTATGATGCCTTTATCTCATTTTCCGCACCATTATGCGAAAGTCACATGAATACTGGATTTCTGATGGGGCATCCTGCTAGGACGCCTTTTTATAGCTGCCAGCCAGCAGCAGGGTGCGGAGGATCATTACATTGGCACGCATATTCTTGCGGATAGCTTCCCGGCCGGCAGGACGCAACTGGTCCAGGGGGTGCAGGGGGGCCTCGCCGCAGACGTCGGCAGCGGCTACCTCTTTCTGCTGTGTAATCTCCCGCAGTGCCAGTAAAAGTTCCGCCAGGGTCATTGACCCCTGTTCCCAGTTGGTGACGGCATCCTCCCGGCACAACACGTCTTTATCGATGCTGATATAAACGGTCCCGGTAGAATTATTTAAAACCTGCTGGAGCCAGGCCTTACCGGTGAAGAAAAGGAAGAGTACCTTCTCGCGACGACGGGGTGGCACCCACCGCATTTCATCCCCGCGGGTGCCGATTATTATGGCCTTCTGCAGGTACGGCAGCTCAAGGGCCCGGGCTACCCAGGAAGCACAGGAAAGGGGAGCATCAGGGTGATCTTGCTTGAGGTCGGCGTGATGGTCAAAGAGAATTAAGGTAAAGGGGCGGGTCATGGCCGCCAGCAGCAGGTAGGACACATAATGGAAGTCCCCGCTGCCGATTAAGGTGATCCCCCTTTTAGCCCTTCCCAGCCGGGCGGCGATCTCTCCCAGGGCCTCCGGGGCGCAATATATCCTGGTACCCTTGAGGTCCCGCAGGTCGACCAGGTCATGGGGGAAACGGCGCAGCTCTTCCTGTTTAGTTAAGGTATCATCAAAATTCAGCAAGGTGACAACCTTCGGTCCTGTAAACATGGATCATCATCCCGGAATTATCACCTGTATTGCCCGGCATTTATTATACCATGATTTCCAGGGTTGACAAAAGGTGCAGGGTTTACCGCCATAAGTTAAAGGCCGCCAGGGTTAACCTGGTGGCCTCTATTTTTAAATACTGTTTTACGCCCCGCGCCTGTTCCGCTTCAGCCTGGCCAGCAGCCGTTCCAGTTCCCAGGTGTTGACTACGTCCGCTGGTTCCAGCCAGCCGCGCCGGGCGGTGAGGACGCCGTACTCCATGTCCGCCAGGCGGTGGGGATCATGGGCATCGGTATCAATGGCTATGGGTACACCGTATTCTTTGGCCAGGCGGGCCGAGGTATCGTTTAGATCCAGCCGTTCGGGGCTGGCGTTGATCTCCAGGATAGTCCCTGTCTCCGCGGCCAGTTCTATAACCCTCTTGACATCTACGGCGTAGGGCTGCCGCCGGCCCAGCATGCGGCCGGTGGGGTGTCCCAGGATATCCACATAAGGGTGGCGCAGGGCCGCTTCCAGGCGGGCCATGATCTGCTCCCTCTCCTGGCGGAAGCCGGAATGAATGGAGGCGATGACCAGGTCGAATTCCTTTAAAACCTCATCTTCGTAGTCCAGGCGGCCGTCGGCCAGGATGTCCACTTCGATCCCGGCCAGGATGGTGATGCCCTCCAGTTCCTCATTCAGGCGGGCAATCTCTTCCCGCTGGGCCTTTAACTGTTCAAGGCTCAGGCCCCGGGCCACCGCCAGGGAGCGGGAGTGGTCGGTGATGGCGATATACTGGTAGCCCCTGGCCCTGGCTGCCGCGGCCATGGCGGCAATGGTCTCCACCCCGTCGCTATAGCGGCTGTGCATATGCAGGTCGCCACGGATATCGGCGAGGGTAACAAGGTGGGGCAGTTCCCCCCGCCGGGCGGCTGCGAGCTCTCCCCGGTCTTCCCGGAGTTCGGGGACGATGTAAGGTAAACCCAGGCGCTGGTAAAAGGCAGCTTCAACCGGCTCCCTCACCCCGGCGTGTTCTTCCCGCGCATTGGTCCCAGTACCGGCAGGTGTAAGGGGTGCGCCGGCGCCTGCAGGGGGCACGCCGGTACCAGGAGCACCGCCGGCGACCCCGGGGGTATCCTCCTTAACCGTCGCCCCGGATGTTGCAAAGGCGGCAGCCGTTTCCCCATGGGACCCGCCATCCTTTCCCGGGGCTTCCGTAGTTCCCCCGGCCAGCACGTCCTCCTCCTCGGCCAGCCAGCGCGGGGTAACCAGGCCCAGGCCGGCCGCCCCAAGACCTTTTTCGGCGGCCAGGCGAAGCAGGGCCCGGCGATGCGCCTTTGACCCGGTGGCATAAAAGAGGGTGGCCGGGAAATCCTCCGGGGGAACCATGATCACTTCGATCTTCAGGCCCAGGTTCGTCTGCAGGGCCAGGCGGTCCGGTTCCCTGGCCAGGACTTCCTTGACCTGGGGGTGGCGGGCCAGGACTGCCGCCACCTGGTTGTCCGGCTCGACGGCGGCCACCAGATCAATATCCCCCACCATTTCTTTACCGCGGCGGACGCTCCCGGCTATTTCCGCCCGGACCACCCCCGGCAGGGCCAGGAGTTGAGCCCGCAACAACAGGGCCAGGGGCCGGGCCACCCCCAGGGGTACCCGGTCCTGGACCTCCCGCAGCATTTCCAGCCCCCGCAGGATGGCCAGTTCCGTCTTGCTGCCCAGGCCCGGCAGGGTGCGGATGCGCCTCTCCCGGGCCGCCTGTTCCAGCTCAGCCAGGGTCGTAATCCCCAGTCCCTGGTGAATCTGGCGGACGGTACGGCTGCCCAGCCCCGGGATGGCCAGCATCTCCCGCAGGCCCGGCGGCACTTCCCGGCGGAGATTGTCGAGAAAGGTAGAGCGGCCTGTGGTCAGGAGTTCGGCGAGCTTTTTGGCCAGGTTCTTGCCCACGCCGGGTATCTCCTCCAGGGCGCCGCGGGCGTATAGATCGGCCGCCTCTTCCTCCAGGTTCTCCAGGGAACGGGCGGCACGATGGTAGGCCCGCACCTTAAAGGGCTCCTCCCCCTTCAACTCCAGCAAGTCGCCCATTTCCGCCAGGGCCCAGGCCAGTTCCAGGTTGGTCAACCCTGTTTTTCCTCCTGTATCAGTTTTACCAGGGTGTCGTAATCCTGCTGTACTTTGTAGAGCTCATCGGCAATATTCAACGCTGCGAGGACGGCCACCTTCACGGGCGAATAGTGGGGGAATTTCTGGTTTACCTGGCGCATCTTTTTATCCACATAGGCGGCCAGCATCTGGATATACTCCGGGGCTTCTCCTTTAACTACGTAGTCCTGGCCGTTAATATTCACTGTGGTGCGGTCCTGAGCCACCACCTGGCCTTCGGCCTGGGGCAAGCTGATCCCTCCCTTTCGCCTGGTAGCTTTTTTTACCTTACTTTCGCTTCCGGGCGGCAAAATCCTCCCGCCGGCAAAAAAATCTCCTACTGTCGCAAACTGGCCCCCAGGCGCTCCTCCAGTGCCCTCTGAATCCTTTCCTGGGCCGCATTCACCTCGGCGTCGGTCAGGGTACGGCCGGGTAGATGGTAGACCAGGGAATAGGCCAGGCTCTTGCAGCCCTCCGGCACCGGGGCGCCTTCATAGACATCGAACAGGGCGACGGCCCGCAGCAGTTCGCCCCCGGCCTCCCTGATTACCCCGGCCACGGCCGCCGCCGGCGTCGTGGCCGGCACCACCACCGCCAGGTCCCGTTCCACGGCCGGGAAACGGGGCAGGGGTTCATAGCGAGGCACCCGCAGGGCCTGGTCCCCGGCAGCCTCCCAGTCCAGTTCAAAGACGCAGGCCCTTGCCGGCAACTCCATTGCTGCCAGGACTTCCGGGTGCAGTTCCCCCAGGTAGCCCAGGACCCTGGTACGGGCCTTGATGGTCGCGGCCCGGCCGGGGTGGAGGAAGGGATAGTCATTACTGGCTTCCCAGGAAATGTCCCCGACCCGGAGCCGGCTGAATATGCTTTCGAGGATACCCTTCAGGTAATAAAAATCCATCTCCCCGGCCGGCCAGTTCCATCCCCGCGGGGTGGTCCCCATGACCAGCCCGGCCAGGCGCAGGGGTTCATCGGGCCGGGGCGACCCTGCCGGTATAAATACCCGCCCCAGTTCATAGATGGCCACCGGCAGCACCCGGCGGCTGGCGTTTCGGCCGGCCACCTCCAATAAGCCCGGCAGCAAGGAGGGCCGCATGATGCTCTGCTCTTCCCTTAAGGGATTCTGGATCTTAACTGTACGGCGCCAGGGGTGGTCCTCCGGCAGCTGCAGTTGATCCAGGGCCCTGGGACCGATAAAGCTGTAGGTGATGACCTCCGCCAGGCCGGCGGCCGCCGCCGCTTCCCTGCCGGCCTCTTCCCAGCGCTGGGCCGGAGTCTGTTTTTCCCGGGCCGTGAGGCTACCCGGCAGGGTGACGGGGATGCGGTTATAGCCGTAGAGACGGGCTATCTCTTCCACCAGGTCAATCTCCCCGGTCAGGTCGCCCCGGTAGGCCGGGACGGTCACCTGGAAGGGGCCTTCACCCCGGACTTCCAGGTGCAGGCGCTCCAGGAGTTCCTTCATGGTCGCCGCTGCCAGTTCCGTCCCCAGGAGGTAGTTTACCCGCTCCGGCCGCAGCTCAATAGTGACCGGCTGGCGCCGTTTTACATAGCAGTCGATGCGGCCAGGGGCCACCCGGCCCCCGGCCAGCTCGGCCATTAACCGCGCCGCCCGGTCGGCCGCCGCGGGCGCGCCCTCCAGGTTGACCCCCCGTTCAAAACGGGTCGAGGCCTCCGAGCGCAGGCCCAGGCGGCGGGAGGTACGGCGGATGGAAACAGCGTCAAAATGGGCGGATTCGATCAGGATACTGGTAGTTGCCGGGGTAACCTCCGTCGCCAGTCCGCCCATGACGCCCGCTACAGCTACCGGCCGCGCGGCGTCGGCGATGACCAGCATCTCCGGATTCAGTTCTCTTTCCACTCCATCCAGGGTCGTTATTTTTTCTCCCGGCCCGGCCCGGCGCACGATTATCCGGTGTCCCTCCAGGAGGCTGTAATCAAAGGCATGGAGGGGCTGGCCCATCTCCAGCATGATAAAGTTAGTTATGTCAACCACGTTGTTGATTGGCCGCATACCTGCGGCCCGTAAAAAGGCCTGCAGCCAGGCCGGTGAGGGGCCGATGCGCACTCCCTGGACCAGGCGAGCCACATAGCGGGCGCAGAGGTCCGGGGCGGCGATTTCTACCGCCGCCAGGCCGGTAATTTCCGGGCCGTCCTCGCCGGGAAGAGTGGCCGGCAGGTGGAGGGGGACGCCGGTAATAGCCGCCACTTCCCGCGCAACGCCCAAAATGCTCAGGCAGTCGGCCCGGTTGGGGGTCAGTTCCAGGACCAGGACCACGTCCTTGAGGCCCAGGACTTCCGCCGCATCCGCTCCCGGGGAGGCATCGGGGGGCAGGGTGATGATCCCTTCCCGGTCTTCCGGGGAAACCAGGCTGACATCCAGGCCAAGCTCCTGGGCCGAACAGAGCATCCCTTCGGAGACCACGCCGCGAAAGGTAGCCCGGTGAATCTCCCTTCCTCCCGGCAGCCTGGCACCTTCCAGGGCGACGGCTACCATCTGGCCCTCATGGACGTTGGGAGCGCCCGTCACCAGCTGGAGTTCCCGGCCGGCGTCGACGCGGCAGACGACCAGGTGGTCGGCATCGGGATGGGGGGTGATGGTTTTTATTTGCCCGGCCACTACCTTCTGAAAGCCGGGGGTGAGGTCTTCAAGACCCTCAACCGCCAGGCCGGCCATGGTGAGCTTGTCGGCCAGCTCTGCAGGAGGCAGGGTGACGTCGACGTATTGCTGTAGCCATTTATACGGGACTCGCAAAGGCATTCACTCCTTTAAAACTGCCGCAGGAAGCGCAGGTCGTTTTCATAGAAGAGGCGCAGGTCGTCGATGCCGTACTTCAGCATGGCCACCCGCTCCACGCCCAGGCCAAAGGCAAAGCCGCTGACCTCCTCCGGGTCGTAGCCGGACATGCTTAAAACCTTCGGATGAACCATGCCGCAGCCGAGGATCTCCAGCCAGCCGGTGTGGGAACAGACGCGACAGCCGTTGCCGCCGCACATGACGCAGGACATATCTACCTCGGCGCTGGGCTCGGTGAAGGGAAAATAGCTGGGCCGGAAACGTACCTGGACCTGATCGCCGAACATCTGCTTTAAAAAGGCCATCAAGGTGCCTTTTAGATCGCCAAAGGTCACCCGCCGGTCCACCAGCAGGCCCTCCACCTGGTGAAACATGGGGGAGTGGGTGGCGTCATCATCGCGCCGGTAGACTTTGCCCGGTGCGACAATGCGGATCGGCAGCCGGGGGCGCCGCGCTTCCATCACCCGCACCTGGACCGGGGAAGTATGGGTACGCAGGAGTACGTCTTCGGTAAGGTAAAAGGAATCCTGCATATCTCGCGCCGGGTGCTCCTTGAGTAAATTCAAGGCCTCAAAGTTATAGTAGTCGCTCTCCACCTCCGGCCCCTCGGCGACGTCGAACCCCAGGCCGATGAAGACGGCCTTGATTTCGTTCAATACCTGGTAAAGGGGGTGACGATTGCCCCTGGTAACCGGGCGCCCGGGCAGGGTCACGTCAAGGGCTTCCGCCCGCAAGCGCTCCGCCTGTTCGCGGCGGGAGAGATTCTCCCGGTGTTCTTTCAGGGCCCCTTCCAGCTCTTCCCGTACCTTGTTGGCCATCTGTCCTACCCGGGGCCGCTCTTCAGGCGGAAGTTTACCCATCCCCCGTAAAACCCGGGTCAGTTCACCCTTTTTTCCCAGGTACAGGACCCGTAAGGCCTCCAGTTCCTCGCTGCTGGTGGCCGCTGCCACCCGGGCCAGGGCTTCCTCCCGAATTTTGGCGATAACTTCTAACATTGAGGTCACCTCGTTCTGACAAAATAAAAAGCCTTCGCCCCTTCGGGACGAAAGCTAATAACATCCTCAAACCACCCCAAGTTACCCGGCACCATCATGCCGTTCCCCTCTAACGGCGGGAAAACCGGCCCGGCCTACTCTTCTTTTCAGCCTGCTGCTCCCGGGGGAACTTCGACCGGCCTTTCCCCGGCAGCGCTTCCAGTCAGCGACGCCGCCTCCCTGTGGGTTCCGCACCGGCTACTTTACCCGTTCATAGCATTTCCACTATAACAATTTTCAGCCTACTGCAAAACCATCCGTCGATAAAGAATGTAAGCAGCTATGGAACCTGTTTTTTCAAATAGCCTCCAAAAGAACTCCGCCGACAGGATCACCCTATCACAACCTTTCCTGGAGCTTTTGGGGGTAACCTCACAAGTGTAATTATAGCATAGCTCCACGGCCCATGACAAGGAGTAGAATAGATTCCACCCGTCACACCTTGAAAACCATTCAACGTCCTGTTTACTATCCCCGCGACCGGTGCCGGGCCAGGAGGCCGGCCTTAAGGGCCGCCAGGAGGTCCAGTTGGGTCTCCAGGGAGTGGACGTCCACCTCCAGGATCTCGCCAATCTTTTGCAGGCGGTAGCGCAGGGTATTGGGATGCAGGTAAAAGTGGCGGGCAATGGCCTGGAAGTCGCCGTTATACTGGAAGAACTTCTCCAGTACCTCCAGGTAGCTGGTGCCGTTCTCCCTATCAAAATCCTCCAATCGGCCCAGGGTTTGCTGGTAATAATCCTCCAATTGTTGGGGCGTCAATTGATAGAGAAGCCTCTCCACCCCCAGTCCGGCAAAAAAGACTAATCCCGGCTCCCGGCGCAGTTTGCCTATTTCCAGGGCTATTTTAGCCTCCTGGAAACTTAAATACAGGTCGGTTGTGGAAGGATAAAAAAGCCCCACTCCCCCGGCCAGCCGCATACCGGGCAGGTAACGGCTGAGTTTTTGCTGCAGGCCATTAAAAATTCCCTGCATTCTCCTGGCGGTGGCCCCTTTTTCCTCCAGGGAGGGGATGATAATCACCAGTTGCCGCTCCCGGGGCAGGAGGATGGCCTGCGGTTGCTCCTCCAGGACCATTGCCCCTGCCAGTTCGCGAAATTGCTCCCCCGGGCCAGCCAGGAGTTCCACCACCATTAAGGCATGGGGCCGGTTCAAATCCCAGCCCCAGAGCTGGCCCCTGGCTACCAGGGCTTCCTTAGATTCAAAGTTATTATATAGGAGGTCGTAAATGAAGTCGGCGCGGTAACGCCTCTCGGTCGCCAGGACAGCTTGCTCCCTGGCCAGAGCCAGGAGGAACAACTTGCCTACCTGGTCGAGGTTTTCTACCACCCGGGGAGGCAGTTTCCCTGCCCCCAGGGTTACAAGGTAACCATGGTTGATAGCTCCACTCTGTAAAGGCCAGGCCAGGTAAGTCTCCCCCTGGAAGACGCCTTCACCACCGCCGACCGGCAGTTTAAAGGGCAGGTAACTCCCACCGGGAAAACTCGCCTGGTCGCTGGCGGCCAGGACCCGGCCCCAGGGATTAGCGATGATAAATACGGCCCCGTATTGAGCCTCCAGGTACCGGACCAGGCCGTCGAGGTTGCTGCCTTTAATAATGAGATCCATTAACCCGCTTAGACTGTCCATTTCCCCCTCCAAAGTGGTCTATCATCTGCCCTTATTGACGGCAGGGATATACTACCCACCCGGGCCCCTTCTTTTGTATTTTTCCCAATTCAAAGGTGAATATTTTGTAATTATTACAATGAAGTTATCCTTATCCCTGCTGCAGGAAATGCCGGCCCCTTTTCTCCCGGGTAAACTGTAGCGACGGCCGGGTCAGGGCCGGGTCGGGTAAAAAACCAGGCCAACCAGCATAGGGGGCTTCACCTAGGTCTTCCGACCAGGCGACTATGCCCAGGGCCCCGGTCGGGCAGGCAGCCACGCAGGCCGGCGGCAACCCCTGATCCAGGCGCTTATGGCAGAAGTCGCACTTTTCCGCCTTACGAGTTTCCGGATTGTACCGGGGTGCCTGGTAGGGACAGGCCCGGACACAGGCCTGGCACCCCTGGCAACGCCGGGGCAGGTGCAGGACCACCCCGTCGCGCCTTTTCCAGTAGGCCTTTTCCGGGCAGACCCGGAAGCACTCCGGGTTGCGGCAGTGGTTACAGGCCAGGGATATAAAGTAACGCCGGTCATTATCCTCACCTTCCTGCACCCGGCGCCAGTTGATCCGGGCTGCAGTCCGGTGTTCATTCTTGCAGGCCAGCTGGCAATTACGGCAACCGACGCAGCGTTCCGGCCGCAACCAGAAGGCTAATTGCTTCACAGGCGGCAAACCTCCACAAAGCAATCATAGAAGGCGCATCCCGGGAAGCCGGTGGTGAGGTTTCCCATATCAGTGGCCCGGGGGGACGTTAAAAAGTTGACATTATAATCCCCCGCCGAAAACAGCCGTTTGCCCTGGTAGCGGTCCTTACCGTACCAGCCCTCATACGCGACTGCCACTCCCTCTTGAACCCCGGCTTCAATCCTGACACGGGCGATTATTTCCCCGTTTTCATTATAAACCCGCGCCAGGTCGCCATCTGCCAGGCGACGTTTCCTGGCTGCAACGGGGCTGAGGAAGATGGCTGGCTCCGGGTTGAGGGCCTGGAGCCAGTCCAGGTTCTGGAACTGGGAATGCAGGCCAAATTGCTGGTGACTGGTAAGGAGCTGCAGGGGATACTCCGGCGGCGGCGCCAGCGGTGGTACATAAACAGGCAGGACTGGCAGGGCCGCCTCCCCCGCCCCGGTAGCCCGAAGGGTTATTCCAGACGGCGGGGCCGGTACCCGAGCTTTGCGCGGCCCCTCTAAAAGTCCCTGCCAGGACTTCAGGCCCAGGAGATCCTGTAAACGCTGGTCAAAAAGGATATCCAACCAGGTAGTCGCCTGCCGGCCAACTGGAAAGGTACTGCTGCCCGGGGCCAGTTCATTCAGCCGGGCTGCCAGGGCGGCGACGATCTCCAGGTCGCTCCTGGCTTCAAACCATGGCGGGAGGGCCGGTTCGTTGGCGGCTACCCAGTAGTGCCAGTAGCTGGACACGATATCCCAGGTTTCAAAAAGGGAAGCCGCCGGCAGGACGATATCGGCCACCTGGGCTGCCGGGGTCAGAAAATGGTCGACCACGACAATCATTTCCAGGGTGTCCAGGGCCCGGATTAGCTGCCGCGCCCCGGCTTCCTGGGTAACCGGGTCGCGGTAGGCAAGCCATAAAAACTTGACCGGCGGTTCCCGGCAGGACACAAGTTCGGCGGCGAAGTTATTGATATTCAGGTAGCGGTTGCTGCCCCGGGCATCCGGCGGCATGGCCAGGGGAGGCTCCACCGGCCAGGTGGCCTGGTGGGCGTAGTATATTCCCCCGCCAGGTCCATCCTGCAAGCCCGCCAGGGTAGCCAGGGCGTTAATAGCCCGGACGTTCTGGCCGCCGTTGGCGTGGCGCTGCAAGCCGAAGCCGATCCAGGTGGCCGCCGGCAGGTATTTAGCATAAATTGTCGCTAGGGTTGCTATGGCTTCCGGGGGCAGGCCGGTAGCCGCAGCAGCCCATTCCGGAGATAACCCCTGCAGGTAAGCCTCTAAATCCGGCCAACCGGTAGCGTAACGGGCAATGGTTTCTATTTCCAGGTGACCCTGCCGGTAGAGATAAGCCAGGACTCCCAGGGCCAGGGCGCCGTCGGTGCCCGGTTTTACCTGAAAATAGTAATCAGCCCACCTGGCGGTAGCACTGAGGACCGGGTCGATGACGGCCACTATCCCGCCCCGTTCCCGGGCCTGTTGCAGCAGGGCCAGGGAGTGGACCGAGGTCCAGGCGGGGTTGGCGCCCCAGAGGATAACAGCCCGGCAGCTGGCCAGGTCTTCGGGGTCAGGGTTATAGATGGTACCAAAATCCAGGTACATGGCGTCCAGGCCAGCTGCCCAGCAGGGCGAACCGCCGGCCCGGGTGGTGGGACCCAGGCTGGTGAAAAAGGCGTCCACGGTGTTTTGCAACCAGCCGAAGTTGCCCGAGTATTTATTATAAGCCAGGGGCAGGGTACTGCCGTACCTGGCCTTGAGTTCAAGGATAGAGCAGGCAATAAGATCCAGGGCTTCCTCCCAGGATAGGCGCTGCCAGTTGCCCGAACCGCGGGGAAACTGGCGTAAAGGGTAGCGCAGCCGCTCCGGGCTGTGTACCCGGCGGCTATAGGCGTAACCCTTCGCGCAAAGGCGACCGCGGGTGTAGCCGTGGCCGGGATCACCTTCTACTTTTACCACCCGCCCGTCCTCCACATAGGTCAGCATGGCGCAGGCATCGTAACAGTTGCAGGGACAGGCGGAACGATAAACACGCACAGGCCCCTTCCCCCTTCTGCCACCCCGTTCACAATTTATTTTACTTTATATCGAATATCCGTGTCTATAGCCGCAAAACGGGCAAAAACCCCTCTCAAAGAGGGGTTTTCCGCTAGATACCAGGAAGAGAAATAGATTCCCGTCAATTCTTTTACAGTAACCCTTCAATCAGAGGCACGGCTGTGCCGTAAAAGAGCGCCCGGCCCATCAGTTCTCCCGCCAGCAACAGGATCAGGAGGGCCAGGGTCAAGGCCAGGGAGCCATGGCCCTTGCGGTATAGCTGGTAGCTAAGGCCCAGGGGCGCCAGCCACCCGGCCACCACCCGCAGCCACCACCAGGGGCTGGCAACAAGGGCGTGGACGGTGAGCCGGGCTTCCGGCCCGGCGCCGGCCAGTAAACTAAGATAGGAAAGGGAACTGATGATGCTTAAGACCAGGAGCAAAGCCAGGGCCCTGCCGGTAGCGCTCCCTTCCACCCCGGCCGCCGGGCCGGGGGAAAAGCGCTGCATAAAGAGGCCCAGGGCCGGGCCTAGCAAAAAGGCGGTAAGATAAAAGGTAAGGACGGTATTAAAGTTATTCCAGGCCGGCCGGGCCGGCAGGACGTAGATCATAGCGCTAGCCAGGATGCCCAGGAGGCCGCTACCCAGGGCCAGGACGGCGGTCACCCGTACCAGGAATTGGTTGGCGGCTCTGGCCACCAGGATGGTAAATACCAGCAACAGGAAGGTCAGGCCGAAAAGCAGGACTTCCCGGCTGAGCCAGGAGGAACCCAGATGGGTTAAGGCGCGGTAGGCATTCTCCGGGTGACCCAGGTGGGCCAGGGAGATAACCATGGCCGCCGCCAGCAACCCGGCCGGCAGGAGGTAAATGCGGGCATGGTTGCCTTTCCCACCGGCTGTCGCCGGTACCACCAGGGCCAGGTAGCCAACGGCCATCTGGGAGAGGACAGTAAAGAAAACCAGGGGCCATTCCCAGTTCGTCATTCAGCATCCCTCCTGATCTGGATTCCGGTCCTGGGCGGCACGAAGCGGACGGAAGGCCGGGTAATAGTAATGTCGGGAAATCCAGGTAGCTCTTTAACTGTTCCCGGGCCCGGAAAAGAGGCCAGGTCTTTAATCAGCTCCAGGGCCCCCACCGGGCAAGCAGCCACGCAAGCCGGCTCCTCGCCCCGGTCGATTTTCTGGTAGCAGAGCTGGCACTTTTCCACCTTACCTTCCTTTTCATTATACTGGGGTGCGCCGTAGGGGCAGGCCATGGTGCACAGGCGGCAACCAATACAGCGGCCGTGGTCATGGAGGACGATGCCGTCTTCCCGCTTGCTGTAAGCCCCCACAGGACAAACCTTGAGACAGGCCGGGTCGGCGCAGTGGTTACAGGCCAGGGACATAAAGTTGCGCTCCGGGTAAGGAAGATTGCCCTCTTTCTGCTGGTATACCCTCCGCCAGCGGGGTTTAACCTCCGCCTGGTATTCATTCTTACAGGCCATTTCACAGCCAAAGCAGCCGATACATTTTTCCGTATCAACCAGGAAACCCAATTGCTTGCCCAACGCTCTCACCTCACCTTCTCGATATTGACGAAGTTGTCGTGGAAGGCCAGGCCGCGGTTGCCGGTTGCCTTTTTACCCATATCGCTGGGCACGGCCTTCACAGTGTAGTTCAAGTTGTAATCCAGATCCTTGTACCAGGCCTCGTAGGCCACCAGGATCTCCGGTGCCGTCGTGGCCGTTATCCTAGCTTTCAGGGTTAGGTAGCCGATCTCATTATAGATCTTCACCCAGTCGCCGTCCCTGATCCCCTTGGCGGCCGCCGTAGCTGGATGGATCTCCACAAAGGGTTCGGGGCTGACATTCATCATCCAGTCGATATTCTGGAACTGGGAGTGGAGGCCATGGCGCCAGTGGGGCGTGATGAAACGATAGGGATACTCCGGCGGCGCCTGCTTCTCCGGGACATAAACCGGCAGGGCCGGTAGGCCGTATTTCGGTGCCTCTGAGGATTTAATCTCGATCTTGCCAGAGGGTGTACGGAACTTGCCATCACTCCAGGCTGCCGTAAGGAGTTTGGCCTTGCGCGGGCCCTGCTTTAGTTCCCGGTAATCGGCTATGCCCAGGAGGTCCAGCATTTTCTGGTTGAACTCCTTGCCCACTAGCTCTTCCAGGCTACCGCCGGTGGGATAGGTGCAGGAGCCTGGCTCCAGGGCGTTCAATTTGGCTGAAAGGAGCATGGCGATCTGGACGTCGTTTTTGGCTTCAAAATAGGGTTCAATGGCTTGTTCGTTAATTCCCACCCAGTAGTGCCAGTAGCTGGCATTGACGCCATATTCCTCAAACTGGGTGGTGGCCGGGAGGACGATGTCCGACCAGGCGGCGGTGCGGGTGAGGAAGTGATCTACCGTCACCACCAGATCCATATTCTCAAAGGCCTTCTGGACCACCTGAGGTTCTGGATCCTGGGATAGAGGGTTACGGCAGGCGATCCAGAGCATCTTCACAGGCGGATCCTTAACATTAAGGAGTTCGGCGCCAAAGTTATTGATGTTAATAAAACGGTCACTCATGGTACCGTCCGGCTTTTTTACCCCCAAGGCGCCTGCCGGTTTGGGCATGGTCATGGCGGCGTAGTTGAACCCCCAAGTCTCCAGGTGGCCGTAAAGGGCGCCGCCACCGCTTTTACCCACATTGCCGGTTATGGCCGCCAGGGCGTCAATGGCCCGGACGTTCTGGCCGCCGTTGGTGTGCCGCTGCAGGCCGTAACCGATCCAGATGGCCGCCGGTTTGGTGGTGGCATACTCCCGGGCCAGGTCGGCAATCACCCCGGCTGGGATACCGGTGACCTTGCTCGCCCAATCAAGGGTTACTTCCCGGCGGAGATAGGCGAAAAACTCTTCCCAGCCTACGGCATTGGCCTTGAGATACTCCTGATCCACCCAGCCGTTATCCAGGATGTGACGGGCCATCCCCAGGGCCAGGGCGCCATCAGTGGCGGGTTTGATCTGTAAATAGAGGTCGGCCTTGGAGGCCGTCTGGGTGACGACGGGATCGATGACGACGAGCTTTGCCCCCTTTTCCCGGGCAGCATAAAGGAAGCGCATGGAGTGGACCGAAGTCCAGGCAGGGTTGACCCCCCAGAGGATGATATAACGGGAGTTAACCAGGTCCTCGGGATCATTATTCCAGAGGGTACCAAAGTCATAGGTCTGGGCATCGATACCGGCCGGCCAGCAGGGCGTCCCCAGGGCCCTGGTGGTATAGCCGATGCTGCTCATCATTCCCTCAATGCCATAATGGAGAATATCAAAATTGCCTGAGTATTTATTTAAGCATACAGGCAGGGTGCTGCCGTATTGTTTCTTGATGTCCAGGATTTTGCGGGCAATGATATCCAGGGCCTCGTCCCAGGAGATACGTTGCCACCTGCCCGAGCCACGTTTATCCTGCTTCATGGGGTACTTGAGACGGTCGGGGCTGTAGACCCGGCGGGTGTAGGTGTAACCCTTGACGCACAGGCGCCCGTTGGTAAAGGTATTGGCCGGGTCGCCGCTGACCTTGCGTAAGATCCCGTCTTTGACGTAACTAAGCATGCTGCAGGTATCGTAGCAATTGCGAGGGCAGACATTGCGGAAGACCCTGGCCCCGGCCGCCGCTTCCGGATAACCGTCCGCCACCCCGGCGGCGGTAGGGGCCATTTTCAGGCCGCCATAAGCCGTCAGGGCTGTTAAGGCGCCGCCGGCGGCCAGGCCCTTCAGAAATGACCGGCGGGAAAGCTGGTAAGCCATCCCTCTTCACCTCCGTGTGGATTTGTTATTATCCGGGAGAACTACTTCAGGTTGGCCTGGGGCTAAAACCTCCGGGTCGCCTAATTTGGCATTTTTCAACCCGATATAGGAGCGACACGGAGGCTAAATGTTGGGTTTGCCGCTTTCCGGCCCCTGGAGGCCGTCCTGGTAGATTACACCCCGGTAGTTTTCGTCTGTGGAGCCGCTCTGGACGGATACTGATTTTTTACTGCTGCCGCAACCGGCTAAAAACAGGGCGATTGTTAAGATAACGAGTAGAGAACTAAGAAATCGCTTCACCTTTCCTTCCCCTCCCGCCTTGTGCTTGCTGTTACGAGTACATATTCGGGAAAATAAAAAAACTCCCTTTAGAAGGAAGCAAAACTTCGCCGGGGGAGTTTTGGGGTTTTTACAAATTAAAATTTGAAGCCTCGAGTTTTGCCGGCAACCTGGATTTCAGGTCTACCCGGAAATAGGTGGGAAATTTTATTTATACAGCAGTGTGGCTATCGTGCCGATAAAGCCGACGGATATGGTAATGACGGCGCCGATAGCCCAGAATTTAAGGCTATTAAGCTTGTCATCCTGTTTATCGATACGCAAGCCCAGCTTTTCTTCCAGCGCATCCATACGCCGGGTCAGCTTTTGCTCCACCGCATCAATACGCTGGGTCAGCTTTTGCTCTACTTCTTCAATATGTCGGGTCAGTTTTTGCTCCAGCGCATCAATGCGCTGGGTCAGCTTTTGATCCACCGCGGTGATGAGTTCTTCTGACCTTTGATCCCCGTCCCGGATTTCCCTGGTTAATTTCTCATCGAGCCGGTCGATACGCTGTAAGAGAAAGAAGAATTCCGGTGATGCCAGGGTATGGGGCGGCTCATTGGTGGCGGCTATTTCCCGCAAGCTCTCCTCGGGCATGGCGCTCACCTGCCTTTACCTCCATTCTAGCCCAAAGTTTTCCTGAAAGCAACGGCCTTTTCCTGGATTTACCCCTGGAGGTTATACCCCCTGCCGCTGGCGTAGGGCTTCATAGAGGAGGAGGGCCGCGGCCACGGCGGCGTTAAGGGAATCAACTGGTCCTACCAAGGGGATGCCCACCCGTTCGGTAGCCGCAGCCAGCAATTCCGGTCCGGGCCCGTGGTTCTCGCTGCCCACTATCAAAGCCAGGGGCGGGCGCAGGTCCACCTGCCAGAGGGTTAAGGGCGCACCCACGTCAGCTACTACCAGCTTCAGCCCGGCATCCTGAAGTTTCCGGGCCAGCAGGGCGGGCTCTACGCCGCCGGCCACCGGCAGCCGGAAGGTCGCGCCCATGGCCGACCGGACCACCTTGGGGTTATAGGGGTCTACGCAGCCACGAGTTAAAATTAAGCCCGTCGCCCCGGCTCCCAGGGCCGTGCGCCAGATGGTCCCCAGGTTGCCCGGGTCCTGGATGCCGGCAGCGATTATAAATAAAGGAGGAAAATGGAGCGGTAACGTCACCGCCAGAAGCTCAGCAAGGTTTTTTGCCTGCATTGGCGCCACGGCCACAATTCCCGGCGGCGTCATGGTGTTGCTGATGCCGGCCATGAGCTCCTCCGTTACCGCCAGGCACTGGTAGCCGGCCCTTTGCAGGCCGGCTACCAGTTTTTCGCCCCGGGATGTAGTAAAAATGCGGGGACTATGTAAAACTACTTCCAGGGACGTGCCGGCCTGCAGGGCTTCTTCCAGCAGGTGGATACCCTCGATGAGATAAAGGCCCTTCTTTTCCCGCCAGGAGCGGTCCTGCAGGGAGCGGGCCAGCTTTACGTAGCGGTTGTTTGGAGAAGTAATTAAGGCCATCTGCTTTCTCTCCGCAGATTAGTTGCCATTTTCATTCGGATCGGTAATCTTTGAAATCCCCCTTAAAAGATAGCTCTAAGGTGAACCATGACCGGCAGCCATATAACCTGCCTTAGCTTTCCTGCAGCCTCTCCAGGGCTTTATTCCGGCCCACCAGGACCAGGATATCCCCTTCTTCCACCACATCATCGGCGCCGGGGGCGGCTAAGATCTTGTCGTTTCGCTTGATGGCCATGACGCTGACCCCGTGCTGGGCCCGTAAATTGAGCTGCCCCAGGGTCTTGCCGGCGACCCTGGCTGGGGCCACAATTTCAACAATGCTATATTCCGGCGAGAGGTCTATATGTTCCAGGACGTTGCCGGAAGCCAGGGTGTGGGCCACCCTGACCCCCATATCCCGCTCCGGGTAAACAATCCTGTCGGCGCCGATCTTAGCCAGAACTTTACCGTGCTGGTCATTTATGGCCTTGGCCACCACGCACTTGATGCCCAGTTCCTTGACGATAAGGGTGACCAGAATATTGGCCTCGACATTTTCCCCGATGGCCACAATGGCTACATCCACATTGCGGATGCCGGCCGCCTTCAGGGCCTCCTCATCCCGGGCATCAGCCTGGACTGCCGTGGTTACTTCATCCATCAGGGCTTCTACCTTGGCCTCGTCGCTGTCGATGGCTATCACCTGGTGCCCCATACGGCTAAGGGTCCGGGCCACGCTGGTTCCAAAACGGCCCAGGCCGATTACGGCGAACTGTTTCAGAGCTTTACCCCCTTTAGCCAACAATAATCCTCTCCTCAGGATAATGTTTTACTCCCTGGCGACCCAGACGCTGGGCAATGGCAAAGGCCAGGGTCAGGGGACCAACGCGACCCGTAAACATGGTAGCAGAAATCAACAATTTGCCAATAACCGTCAGGCGGGGTGTCAAGCCCATGGTAAGACCGACGGTACCAAAGGCTGAAGTTACTTCAAAAAGTACTGTCTCCAGCTCAGCCCCTTCGGTAATTAACAAAATACCCGTGACCGTAACTACCAGGAGCATGGAAACAGCCGCTATGGCCAGGGCCTTCAACACCGTGTCCCGGGGTAAGCGCCGGCCGAAGACTTCTATATCTACGTTACCCCGGATAATGGTCCAGATGGCAGCGGCGATGGCCGCAAAGGTACTTGTTTTAATACCACCGCCCGTCGACCCCGGCGAAGCGCCGATAAACATCAGAATTATGATGAATAACAGGGTTACCGGTCTTAAATCGGCGATACTGAGGGTATTAAATCCGGCCGTCCTGGGGGTAACTGCCTGGAAATAGGCGGCCAGCACCTTCTCGCTCAAGGGCAAAGGAGCCAGGCTCTTGGCATTAGTATACTCCAGCGCCAGTATAATTAGTGTACCTGCGAGGATTAACCATAATGTAGTCCGGATAACAATTTTGCTGTGCAGGGAAAGGCGCTGCCAGGAGCGTTTGGTATAAATATCTGCCACGACGCTGAAACCAATGCCCCCGGTGATAATCAGGCCGGTAATAACCAGGTTGACCACCCAGTCGCCCCGGTAATCCACCAGGCTCTTGGAGAAAAGATCAAAACCGGCATTACAAAAGGCGGAAACAGAGTGGAAAATGCCAAAATAGATGGCCTGTCCCAGGGGCATTTGCCGGCTAAAACGCATACTTAAGATAACGGCCCCCAGGCCTTCGGCCAGCAGGGTAAATACCAAAACGTACTTGCTCAGGCGCACTACCCCTTCTACCGTCAGCTGGTTCATGGCTTCCTGCATGACCAGCCTCTCCCGCAGGGTAATGCGCTTACCAATAAGTAAAGCGACCAGGGTTGACAGGGTCATGAAGCCCAGGCCGCCGGTCTGTATTAAAGCGAGGATTACCAGTTCTCCAAAAAGGGAATAAGTAGTTTGGGTATCGACAGTAGTCAACCCTGTTACAGCGGTAGCCGACGTGGCTGTAAACAGGGCGTCAATGACCGCCACCGGGTGCCCGGTCTGGCTGGCCACCGGCAGGCTGAGTAACAGCGTACCGGTGGCGATTACCAGTCCGAAACCCAGGACCATTATCTGGGGCGGCCGTAAACGGAAGGGCCATTCCCGCAAGTTAATCGTCTGCCTTCACCTGCCAGGCAAAGGTTTGTTATAGCCCCGTATGCTTTTAGGCACCCAGGCCCAGCTTTTCCTTGGCTATATCCACCAGGCGGTTAAAGCCGGCCTGGTCGTTAACGGCCATGTCGGCCAGCATCTTGCGATTGATCTCTACCCCGGCCTTTTTCAGGCCGCTGACCAGGCGGCTGTAGTTAATCCCGTTCATCCTGGCGGCAGCATTAATGCGGGCGATCCAGAGTTTGCGGAAGTCGCCTTTACGCTGGCGCCGGTGGGCATAGGCGTAGGCCAGGGACTTGATCACCTGCTCGTTCGCCGGCCGGAAGAGCTTGGACTTGGCACCAAAATACCCCTTGGCCAGCTTCAGGATCTTTTTATGACGCCGGTGTTTGGTTACACCCCGTTTGACGCGTGCCATCTTTATTTACCTCCCTTTAGGCCTCATAAGGCAATAACCTGGCTACCCGCCGCCGGTCGGTGGTGTCTACCAGGGCCGGGTGGCGCAGGCGCCTTTTCCGCTTTGGTGTCTTGCTGGACAGCAAGTGGCTTTTATAGGCCCGGAATCGTTTAACCTTCCCCGAGGCAGTTACCCGCAGCCTTTTGGCCGCGCCCCGGTGGGTCTTCATTTTTGGCATGGTTATCACCTCAAGAATAAGTATTCCCTTACGACTTGGGAGCCAGAATCATGGTCATATTACGTCCCTCTACTTTGGGCGGTTTTTCAATGGAGGCAAGGTCCGCCACCTGGTCGGCCACCCGCTGGCACAGCTTCAGGCCGAGGTCGGCGTGGGCAATCTCGCGGCCGCGAAACATAATCGTCACTTTCACCTTGTCGCCATCCTGCAAAAAGCGAATGGCGTTGCGCGTTTTAACCTGGAAGTCGTGTTCCTCGATGTTCAGGCGCAGTTTGACCTCTTTGATGTTTATTATGCGCTGTTTCTTCCTGGCCTCGCGCTCCCGCTTGCTCTGCTCGTATTTATACTTGCCGAAATCCATAATACGGCAAACTGGCGGTCGCGCCGTTGGGGCCACTTCTACCAGGTCCATACCCTGTTCCTGGGCTATCCGCAGGGCTTCCCGCGTCGGCATGATACCAAGTTGCTGGCCGTCGGCACCAACCAGGCGCACTTCACGGGTCCGGATTTCTCCATTGACCCTTAAATCCTTGCTGATAATGCGTCACCTCCAGCTAGATTTACCGCCCAGCAAAAGACCTCGCAACCGCTTCCCAAAAATCAAGCGGGTGGAATCTTCCACCCGCTAAAAGCAGACCTTTTCCTGGGCAAACCTTACCAGCCTGGAGCCGTAAGGTGAGAAGCGGATGGCTTCTACTTCCTGGGAAAGTATATCACAGGGCATATCGGGCGTCAATATACATAGGAGAAAATTATTCACGCCTGCTTATTTCCCTGACGGCCCTGGCGATAAACTCTGCCAGGGGTACCCTGCCGGTATCCCCGGCCTGCCGCTCCCGCACGGCTACGGTACCTTCGGCCGCTTCCTTATCCCCCACTACCAGCATATAGGGGATATGCTCCACCTGGGCGGCCCGGATCTTATAGCCGATTTTATCGTTGCGGTCATTTACCTCCGCCCGGATGCCGGCCCGGACCAGTTCCGCCCTGACTTTAAAGGCGTAATCGTTATGGCGGTCGGTAATGGGCAGCACCCGCACCTGCACCGGCGCCAGCCAGACCGGGAAGGAGCCGCCGTAGTGTTCAATGAGGATGCCGATAAAGCGCTCAATGCTACCAAAGACCACCCGGTGGATCATAACCGGCCGGTGCTTTTGGCCGTCCTCACCGATGTAGGTCAGGTCGAACTTCTCGGGCATGAGGAAGTCCAGCTGGATGGTGCCGCACTGCCAGGTACGGCCCAGGGAATCCTCCAGATGGAAATCAATCTTGGGACCGTAGAAGGCGCCGTCGCCTTCATTGACGGCGTAAGGCATGCCCTTGGCCTCCAGGGCCTGACGCAGGGCGCTGGTAGCCGTTTCCCATATTTCCTCCGAGCCCATGGCGTTGTCCGGCCGGGTGGAAAGCTCTACATGGTACTTGAAGCCGAAAAGATTGTAGAAACGGTCCACCAGGTCGATAACTCCCTGGATCTCGCTGGCAATCTGGGAGGGTAGCATAAAGATGTGGGAATCGTCCTGGGTGAAGGCCCGTACCCGCATCAGGCCGTGGAGCACGCCCGACTTTTCATGGCGGTGGACCAGCCCCAGCTCTGCCAGGCGCAGGGGCAGGTCGCGGTAGCTGTGCTGCTCGGTTTTATAAACCAGGATGGCGCCGGGGCAGTTCATGGGCTTGATGGCATAGTCGGCCCCGTCAATTTTGGTAAAGTACATATTCTCCCGGTAGTGATCCCAGTGACCCGACTGCTCCCAGAGGGTACGGCTTAAGATAACCGGGGTGCGGATCTCCAGGTAGCCGGCACGGCGGTGCTCCTCCCGCCAGAACTGTTCCAGTTCGTTACGGATAATCATTCCCTTGTAATGGAAGAAAGGGAAGCCGGGGCCTTCCTCGTGGAGGCTGAAGATTCCCAGCTGGGCCCCCAGGCGGCGGTGATCCCTCTTGCGGGCCTCTTCCAGGCGGTGCAGGTACTCCTCCAGGTCCCTGGCTTTAGGGAAGGCAGTGCCGTAAATGCGTTGCAGCATGGGATTTCTTTCGTTGCCACGCCAGTAGGCCCCGGCCAGGCTGGTGAGCTTGATCGCCTTCAGGTAACCGGTGCTGGGCAGGTGGGGGCCGGCGCAGAGGTCGATGAAGTCACCCTGGCGGTAGGTGCTGATGGGCACCCCCTCCGGCAGGTCGTTAATGAGTTCAACCTTATAAGGCTCGCCCTGCCGGCGGAATAGCTCCAGGGCTTCCTCCCGGCTCACCTCCCGCCTTTCCAGGGGCAAGTCGGCCTTAATAATCCTCTGCATCTCAGCCTCGAGGGCCGTCAGGTCTTCAGGGGTGAATTTATGCTCGCTGTCAAAGTCGTAATAAAACCCGTCAGTAATGGCCGGCCCGATGCCCAGTTCAGTACCCGGGAAGAGGTGCTTGACGGCCTGGGCCAGGACGTGGGCCGCCGTGTGGCGGTAGGTGAGGCGCCCGCCTTCGTCGGCAAAGGTCAGGAGTTCCAGCCGGCAATCCTCCGGCAGGGGACGGGTCAGATCCCATACCTCGCCATTGACCCGCGCCGCCAGGGCCTCCCGGGCCAGCCGGGGCGAGATATCCCTGGCAACCTGCAGGGCCGTGGTGCCGGGAGCGTACTCCTTTACCGTACCGTCAGGTAGAGTGATGCGCATATAAAAACCTCCTGTGGAAAAAATAACCCCCGCCCCGTAAAGGGACGGGAGTTGTGCCCGTGGTTCCACCCTTCTTCAGGGGATATGCTCCCCCCTCTGAAAACCTTTTAACGGTAGGCACCGGCCGGGCTTACTTTTCTTTTCGGCCCGGCAGCTCCGGAGTGGTCCGGCTCCCCGCCGACGTCCGGGATGCTTCCAGCCGGGGCATCCCTCTCTGGAGGACCGTTACAGGGGCCTCTTCTCCTTCCACGCTGTTAGGTACATTATAGCGATTGCAGCCGGAAGCTGTCAAGATTTGGCCTTTACCTGCCACTACCGCCCGGCCACAAAGGCCTGGACCAGGCCGATAAAGAAGCCCAGGATACCACCCAGGAGTTCTATGTACCGCAGCTCCCGGCCGGCCACCTCCACAATTAGATTCTCAACCTGGTACAGATCCAGCTTGTTGATCTTTGCGGCCACCAGTTCTCCCAGGGAGAAGGAGGAAATAGACGAGGTCAATTCCCCTTCCAGTTCCTCCAGGGCCGGCGGGATTTCCCGGCGCAGGGTTTCTTCCATCGTCTTGCCGGCCGCTTCCCTTAAACCGGCCGGAATAAAAGAAGGCAGGCGTTCCGTCAACCGCCGCCGGGCCACCGCTACCACCAGTTCGGTAATCTTCTCTTCCAGGACCGGGGTACGCAAGTGCTCCAGTACTTCTCCCAGGGGCAGCAGGTCTTTGTCGACCACCCGGGCGACATTGGCGGCAATCTCGGCCCGCCTCTTGGGGATCAATCCCTGGAAGGTCCAGGAGAGAATCTGGAGCGGGCGGTGGGGACGAAACAAAAGGCGAATAGCCAGGACATTTGTTATCCACCCGATAAAGGCCCCAATCAGGGGAATCACCAGCCAGCGTTGAAAAATATACATCCTCTCACCCACCGAAGCTGATAATAACAAAAGCCCGGCTAAAAAACAAGATAGCCAGGCTTTGGAAAAATTAACAAGGCCAGAGGCCAGTCCGGGTGACCGCCACTAACGCTTTTGCAGGGGCTGCAGGCAGCGGCTGCAGCCGTTACACTGGATAACCCGCTCCCCGAAGACACTCTTGATAGTGCTGATGGTACTGTGGCAGCGGCCTTTATCCACCCCATGCAGGACCACCTGGCGGGGCGAAATGGTGATCAGGGAACTGATTAACAGGTCTTCATAATTCAACTCGCTGTCGGCCATATCAATCATAAAGCCCTCCAGATATTCGCCGTTGAGGTTGCGGTTCTCGCCGTCATAGAGCTGGAAACCACCGGGGCTGAGGATAACATGTACCTTTTCCACCCTGGGTTCCTGGGCTTCGACAAAATAACGCAGAAGGCGGACAAACTCGTCGTACTCCTTTTCCATCAGGTACTCGTCGACGGCCTCTTCCAGGGCCTGGTCCAGCTCCATCAGGTAATCGGGCAGTCGGAAGCGCACAAAACCGTCGATATTCAACCAGTTGTTTTCCTGGAAATACTCCAGTACCCGGCCGTAGATGGACTCCCCCCGCCCCTGCTGAACCTGAAGGCAGCTGCTCTCACCCTGATCCAGGATAGCCCGGGCACGCCGGCAGATCTCTTCTGTAGCCTCTTCGTCCAGGCCTTCGTATTCACTGGTTAGCAGGCTTTCCAGGAGGGTCTTTTCCCATCTTTCGACAATAAAAGTGGCCACAATCTCGGCCACCTGTTCCTGAAAGCGCCTGATATCCCTGTTTGACGGGCGACCTCGCCCGGTTTCCAGGAAACAGCGGAAGAAATTTAACCCTCCTGCCTGCCACAGGTGGAGGCCAACGGTATAACCAAATCTATGATTAAATTCAGCCTGTAAAAAATCAATAGGCCTGGCGGTAATTAGCGTGATGTTCACGGGCACTGCACCCCCTTGTGCTGCTATTATATGTGCCGCCTATATTTTGTATACAGTGCAGTTCCTGCCGGGGCTCTGAAAAACGTGGATTTCCAAGGCCTCGCTCCGCGGCTGAAATTGGCATCAAGTTAATTTTTGACAATAAAAAAGACCTTTGCATTCAAGCAAAGGTCTTTTTCTCCAATGGTGGGCCCGGCAAGGATTGAACTTGCGACCCCCTCCGCGTCAAGGAGGTGCTCTCCCACTGAGCTACGAGCCCTTTTTATCGGACACCATATATTATGACGGAAAAGGGCGGGATTGTCAAGGGGATGTCGGCTCTATAATAAGAAGTGTGGGATGGGGATAGGTAGAGATGGAAGGACAGAGGCAGATGTAATAAGCCGCTACTTCGAGATAGCGGCCCTGCTATTTACGATAACCCATTTGATAGGAAATTTTGTCTGCCGTTTCTTTTACCAACCTGGCAAACTCAGGAATTGAGTCGTCTTTTATTCGCGTTATTGGTCCTGAAATACTTATGGCAGCAATTGCTTTACCGGTATAGTCCCTAATCGGAACGGCAATGCACCTTAAACCCTCTTCTTTTTCCTCATCGTCAAGGGCATATCCCCTGGCGCGGGTGAGGGCTAAATCCCTGTATAGCTGTTCCGGAGTAGTGATCGTCTTGGGAGTTTGACAAGGCATACCCTTCATCTTACAGATATACATAACTTCTGAATCGGGTAGTTCGGCTAATAAAGCCTTCCCCACTCCCGTACTGTGCATGGGCAGGCGTTGTCCAATGAAAGAACGTATGTGGATAGCCCGGGGACTATCGATTTTGTCTAAATACAATACCTCACCTTTATCTTGAATTACCAGGTGTGCTGTTTCCCCTGTGATATTACGTAGTTCTTCCAGGAAAGGGCGGGCAATCCGGCGCAATTCCATCTGACTGAAGGCGACACTACCTACTTCAAAGGCCTTCGGACCCAACCGATACTTGCCGGTTATCGGATCTTGTACAATAAAGCCGCGGCTTTGCAGTGTATGAACAAGACGGTAAGTAGTACCTTTGCTAAGGCCGACTTTTTTCCCAATTTCCACCAGGCCGAGCTCTGGAGTTTCATGGGAAAATGCCTCCAAAATACTTAAAGCTCTCTCCACACTTTGTACCGGCTCCAATCTCTTATTCCTCCCTTCCATTTGCATTCTCCTTAAAGAATATTACCAGTCAGCAAGATTGCACTCCAACCCTGCCTCTTGCAAGAGCTGTTGAACTACCCTTTGCACCTCTCGACTGGCATTAACAGCGGGTTTTCGTACATACGTCTGAATGTCCAGGCCAGTAAGCCGGCAGGCTTCTTTGATAGCTGCAATGGAAGGTTTGTCCAGATCATAGATGCGGTTGAGCACACGTATTTTTTGGTAGAGACGAATGCTCTTTTCCAGATAGCCGGCGACAAAGGCTTGCTACCTTGCGCATCACTCTTTGCCACCCTGGCAGAGCTAAGGATACCATTGCCGCTTTCGTAGAAGATTTTATCCAGCATAACGGAATCTTGTGCTGTTTTTTTCATCAGCGGTCGATTTTCAGGGTAGCCCCTTTGTAGATTGGGTTCACCATCTACTGTTAAAGGAATCCCGGCCTCGTGAGCAATGGCGCGAAGGTGAATAGTAGCATTGGAGGATCCACCTACTGCCAAAACATAGCGAATGGCATTTTCGATACTTTCCCGGGTAATAATCTTTCTAGGAGTAATCCCTTTAGCCTAAAAGTTCCATAATCTTACGGCCGCTTTCCTCTGCCAGACGTAGCTTGGCGGCGTCCACTGCAGCCGTAGTACCACAGCCCGGTAGGGACATTCCCAGGGCCTCAGCCGCAGTACTCATAGTATTAGCGGTAGCCATGTGTGAACAGGAACCTACCCCCGGGCATACACAATCTTCAAACTCAGCCAGGTCTTCCGAAGTAAATTTGCCGGCATAATAGGCGCCGACCATTTCATAGGCATCGCCACTATTCAAGTTGTTCCGGTCTCGCCACTTTCCGGCTTGCATAGGCCCGCCTGTGACAATAATCGCTGGAATGTTCAGCCGGACAGCTGCCATGAGCATACCCGGGACTATCTTATCGCAGGAAGCCAACATAACCATAGCGTCGAAACCATGGGCTCTCACCATCAGTTCTACGGAATCAGCTATAAGGTCGCGGCTTGGCAGAACCATGCGCATTCCTATGGCGTTTACCAGCCCCCATGATACTTGCTAACGCCCCGCCGGTCTAAAGAAAACCGGTGAGGTCAGGACCTGATCCGGCCCGGATACATAGAGCCAGTAATAGGATATTTCTCCCGGCGCCGCCAGTTCAACTGTCCAGGCAGGCCTGGGACCCCCGCCAGTGCCCCGGGTTTCCGCCTGCCAGATGGTTTTTTCCATATTTCTACCGCCCTGGAAAAGCAAAAATTGGTAGTTGCCCTCCACCACCCCCTGCCAGTAGACCTTGATCTCCAAGATAGCGCCAGGTGGCAGGGTTATTAACGTCCCCGGCGGCTGCCCGTTGATTAAAAAATAAGCCAGGCCTCCGCGGCGGCTGGCCACAGTATTTCCCCGCCGCAGGGCCAGGTCCAAGAAGTATTTCTTTTCCTGCCAGGGTAGGCCCTCCCAGTTGCCGGGCAGGTAGACGTAAGTTACATAGCCCTGATAGGGCAACACCTGGTGCCAGTCGCTGCCGGCGCGGGCCGAAGGCAAAAAGCCAGTTAACGCGACCCTGGCGGACAGGCGCGCCACCTCCCTGCGCCACAGCTGCAGGGGCCGCGACTCCTGGTCGAAGTGCCACTGCAGGCCGGAGAAAACCTCCAGGCCACTGTAGTCCACCACAGGATCGGCCTCCCAGGGCCAGGGAGGCCGGCCAAAGGGGTGGGATACGGTTACCGAGGCGGCAAAGCCCGGCAAGCGGTTAACCCGGTCAATAATCTCCTGGCCCGGGTCCCTGGCATTAGGCCAGCCTTCAAGGGCCTTCAAGCCATAAAGAAGAAGGTGCCCGGCGCTATTCCGGGTCGCCAGTTCCAGGCCCGGGAAGACGGCAATAGCGCCCGTACTCGATAAATCCCGGCAAAGGTGGGTGAACTCTTCCCAGAAACCGGCGATCAAATCGGCGTGGGGAGTGAAATACAGGGCCCGGTAGCCTCGTCCAACAAGTTCCTTTACTACTGCCGCGGGCGACCAGTGGCCGTCGTCGTGGCTGGAATTATGCATCTGTAACTCCGCCGGTTGCCAGTGGGGATGGGCAGGCAGGGGCGCTAGCAGGATGGGGGTTGCGGCGCGGCAGGTCATGCCTGTAAAGGTGATAAACTCCAGTTCCAGGTAGTGTTCACCGCCGGCAGCATGCAGGACGGGCAGACCGGCCGCCTTCAGGATCAACCACGAACAGGCGTAGCGCTTATCTTCTCTTCCCAGGGTGGCTAAGAAAGCCGCCGGGTCGGAGGCCCGGGCCCCGGCAGACAGGGAGTAAACCGGCATTACCCCCGGAAAGATAATATTACGCCCGGCGACCGGGCGACCGTCCAGCCATACCCGCCGTAACCTCAGGTACCTGGTGGGACCGGTATCCCAGGCGCTGACCGGGACGGCCCACTGCTCCGCCCCCGGTTGCCAGCGTAAAAATTCCGGCAGGATGATCTTCATACCCGAAACACTCCAGGGCAAAGGTCAGGCTGTTTATTTAAAAGCTTAATGCTTGCCACCCCCGGGAAGAAAAGGTTGCCCCGGGGCGGCACGTGGCTCTTCATTTACACCTGGCCCAGGACCTCGGCTGCGTAGCCCAGGATGCGCTGCAGGATCTCTTCCCGCTTAATGTTAATGGCTTCAAAATCCATGGCCGGGATATAATAACTCTCCATGTGATCATGGGTGATCTTCGCCTCGCGGATATGGGCAATGGCCCGGTCCAGGGCGGCCTGATAGCGGACGACGGCGCTGGCAATCTCATTCCCATAGAGTTTTAAGTGCTCCCGGTCGATAAACTTATTCAAATCCAGGGCCATGGCCACCTGGAGGCCGGGGATTTCCTGCAGGTCGATGGTGTGGGGGGGCTGCCAGTTCATGACCGCCACCTGAATCTCCGGGATAACGACCATGTCAATATTGTTGGGGTCAAAGGGACAGTGGTAGACCTCGGTATTCAGTCCCTTTTCGCCGGCCAGCCGGGCTACCGTCGCCAGGATGCCCGGTACGCCGCTGCCCGGGTCCCCGGCCACCGTATACAACCGCCGCACGTCCTGGAGCAGGGTTTCCAGGTTGCCGGTTACCAGACCCCTGGGGGTCAGGGCGGTGGCAAAAAGATGGCGCTCCCTGGCCGGCTGGTTATAGCGGGACCTTACGCCGGCAAAAATAGCTTCGAGGAGCTCGGCCTTGGCCTGGTAGACCCGGTGCCAGAGCATGCTCTCAGCGACGTAGCTTTCCCATTCGTCCCGGATAACCTTGGCTTCCCTCAGGGCACTGTAGGCAATGCGGTACAGGCGGCTGATGCGCTGGTTGTCCTGGAGGACCTGTTCCTTGCTGGCCCGCATCTTATCCTCGTCCCAGTAGTCGCCCAGGTGGATGATTTCATCAACAGCCCCCGGGTTCTTGGGATCTACGATGTGGGGGGCGGTGCCGTCGATAATGGCTACCCGGATCTTGGGGATGACCACGCCGTCCAGGGATTCGTTATCCGAAGAGCAGCAGTGGAACTCCACGTCAAAGCCCCGTTCCAGCATGGCTTCCCCGATCTTGCGCATAAAGGTTGACTTGCCTACGCCGGGACCGCCCTTGACGATAAAGATACGGGTGGCATCGGGCTCGATAATGAAATCGTAAAAGGAATAAAACCCCATGTAGGTATTGCCGCCGGGAAATACTTTTTTTAATTTACCCCTGGGCATGGCTGTCCCTCCTGTACGGCCCGTCTTGCTTGCTGCGGGCCGTTCAATACATAGTTATGCAGCCGGTCGCGGGAATTACTGTTGCCGGAAGAGGAAATAGGTGGAATAACGGGGGCCTTAGCTGTGGATATCGGTGAAAGCCTGGTCGGTTCTTATTTTAAATACGTCCTGGGTTGCAAGATCGTGGTCTACAACTGCCACCTGGACGGTGGCGGCGAGATCGACGTCGTCGCCCTGGGCCCGGGCGATAATAAAATCTACCTCTGCGAGGTGGCCACCCACCTGCGCGGCCTCCTCTATGGCGACAGCAACGCCGCCACTGTAGAGCGGGTCAGCCACAAAATCAAAAGGGCGGCTGCCTTTGCCGCCGCCAATTTCCCCGAGCGGGAACCGGTCTTCATGCTCTGGGCTCCGGCTGTTTCCCGGGGCCTGGCCCGGGACCTGAACCGCCTCCTGGCAGACCCCTTCGCCCGGGAAATAGCCATTAAATTTATTTTCAACCATGACTATACTGCCTGCATCCGCCGCCTGCGGGATATAGCCAGGCAAAACATCAAAACCACCGACGAACCGGCCTTCCGCCTGCTCCAAATCCTGGAGCATTTACGGTAAGGAAGAGCATCATTTTAGGGTGAACCGGACCTTTTTCCAGTAACAGGCCGGGTTGTTTATACCCGCACCAGTTCCCGCGGGTAATCCGTCAGGATCTCGTTCTTTTCCCGGCCGACATAGATAACATCCGTCACCCTGGGCCCGCCAATGCCGGGACGGTAGATGGTCGGCAGGAGCAGGTCTACTACCATACCGGCCTCGATAACCTCCTCCCGCCCTCTACCGACAATGGGGTAGAACTCCGACTGGCGCAGGCCCACGCCGTAACCCACCACCTCCAGGTAACTATCGCCATAGCCGGCGACTTCTACAACCTGCCTGGCGGCGGCATCCACCGTCCCTGCCGTGACCCCGGGCCTTAAAGCGGCTATGGCCCGGCCCTGGGCCTCCAGCAGGAGATAGTAGATATTTTCTTGCTCCGGAGGGATCCGGCCTACAGCCACGGTCCGGCACATCTTGGCACAGTAACCCTCGTAAGTCGCGCCCAGGTGGATGACCACCGCCTCCCCCGGCGCAATCTTTTTATTGCTCGCACAGGGGTGGGTCAGGAGGACCCGTTCCCCAGAGACCACCTGAGGCCGGAAGGAAGACCCACCTGAGCCTGCTTTCAACATGGCGTATTCCGCTTCGGCCAGGATGTCCAGCTCCGTGACCCCCGGCCGGACGCTTTTGATGGCCGCTTCCATGCCGCGGCAGGCGGCCGCCGCCGCCCGCCGCAGGAGTTCTACTTCCGTTGGTTCTTTAATGGAGCGAAGGCGATAAAAGAGATCGCTTGCCCCGGTAAAGCTGGCCTCCGGAAAGGCCCGGCGCAGGCCGTCGTAGACGGCAAAATCGACAAAGTAACGTTCAAAACCTATACGCGGTACCTTGAAACCATAGGCCTTGATGCGTTCCACAACTTTGCTGGCCAGGCTCTCCCGCGGAAAGTAATAGCCATAGGTGGTGAGCCCTGACTCCCGTTCTACATAATCAGCATCCAGCCAGAGGGTCACAGCACATGGTTCTCCCTCCCTGGGGATAAGCACGGCCAGGCACTCGATCTGGGTCAGGCCGGTAAAGTAAATCAGGTTCTCCCGGTTGACCACAAAGAGCAGATCCAGGTCTTTTTCTATCATCAGTTCCCGGGCCTTCTCAATACGGTTGGCATAACGGGCTTTCAAGGCTATCAACCCCTATCAACTAATCATTACTCAAAGTCTTTGGGTTCAACCAGCAGGGAAACAACCACTCCGCCAACCAGGGCCCAGAAGGGAGCACTAATCTTCAAGACGGTGATCCCCGACATGGCGATGACCAAGGCAAAGAACGCTCCGACTTTAAACTTTTTAGACGCAAAGGCCATTTCAAAGGAGCTAACCAGTACGCCAATCATAGCCAGGCCAGCCAGGAGAGATACCAGGTCCGCCGGCAAAGCCTTGACAAAGGGTACGGCTACGCTGGCAACAAGGCCAAAAGCTCCAAACGTAACACCATTAACGATACTGGCTGCATAGCGGCCGTTTTTATCTTCTCCTGCTTCACTGGAAGCGCAGATAGCCGTCATGGGACCGGCGATATTGGCATTATGCCCTCCGAAGAAGGAAGTCACTATACCGCCAATGCCGCTGACAATGGTCATCATATTAATAGGGGGTTTATACCCCTCGGCCATGAGGACGCCGATGGCCTGAGCGTTTTCAGCCCCGACCACCAGGGCCGCCAGGGGAATCCCAATGGATAAGATAGATCCTAGGCTGAACTCTGGCCAAAATACCTGAGGAGCAATCCACTGAACGTTGACAGCCGAAAATTTAAAACCGCCAAAAAAGAGGGCCGCGATTACCCCAGCTACTAGAGCACCCAGGACAGGCGACACCTTTTTCGTTAACCGGGACATAAGGAGGTAGACCAGCAGGCCGATACCGGCAATCAGGGGTGCCTTTTGGACCGAGGTGACAATCCCGGTACCAAAGCGAATCATTGCCCCGGCAATCATAGCCATGACAATTGGTCCTGGCAGCCAGCGCATAACTTTACCAATGAGGCCGGAAATACCCAATAAGAGTACCAGAACGCCAGCAATAAAATAGGCACCTACTACCTGGTTAAAGGGGAATAAAGGTATGGCTGAGGCGAGCATCACCGCTCCCGGGATCGAGTAGGCACCGTTGATGGGCTGTTTGTAGTAACCAGCCAGCAATACGCCCAGCAGGCCGCCAAAGAAATAGATGGAAAAGAGCCAGGAGATGGTCTGGGCCTGGGTCAATTTACCATTGGCTGCGGCATTCATCACAATCAAAGCCGGACCGGTACAACCAAAGACAGTGGCAATGATGCCTGCCGTGACGGTATTAACATTCAAGTGGCGCGGTAGGTCGCCGAAACCAGAAGCATACCCTGGGCCGGGTTCAATCAGGCCACTCTTTCGAGGTGTGGTGGCTTTAGCAATTGCCACAAATGGACCCTCCTTCAGAAATTTTCTGGCATGGCATTTATTACCATCTATTGGCAAAACTCGAGGGAAGCGGCATCCTCCGTGGAGAATGCCGCCTATCCCATCCAGGAAACTCTAGCCGGGCAGTGACATGCCCTTGCACCTCTCAGAAGTTATGCGCCCCGCTTTAAGACCGACATATCCACGCCGCGCTGGCGCAGCCATTTAGGCAGGAGCTCGTTGTCCACCCGTTCGCTCACGGCTGGAGCCTTTCTGGTCAACAGCTCGGCGAGGGGTTCACTGACGTTGATGCCGCCCATGGCGCCGTCGAAGATAATAACCTTCCGGGTGCCGGTGGCGCGGTAGGCAAAGTTCATGGCCGCCTCGGTACTCTTGATCACCGTGGCGTAATCCATATAGTTGAGGTTCAAGGGATCGCGGTTAAAGAGCTCGGCCTGTTCCTGGCCCACGACCACCGTCGGAATCTGCTCGGCGAAGAATGCCGACGGGTACCCGGTCCAGGCGTAGTTGTGGACGCACATCTTGATGGCCGGGTTCACGGGCGGGATATCCTTCAGAAGAGGTTTACCCCGCTTGCCGTAAAAGGCTTCCGTGTACCAGGTATAAGGCGGTAAGGGCGCATCCAGGTCGTAGAGATCCGTGTTGGCGCCGGTAAAATTGGCGTAGATAACCCCGGCGGAAAAGACGTAGGGTACCGGGCAGGGGAAGTCCAGGGCCGCGATACACTCGTCGATCTCGCCGAAGAGGGTCATGATCTTGCCGTAGTACTGGCAACCGGTAAAGGTTACCCGGTCGTTCAGGGCATAGAGGTCGTTGTCAACGTCTACGCCGACGACACCGTTGGGGGCGATGTTAAGGAAGGCCGCAAAGGCGAACTTCTTCTGGACAAACTCGGAGTCGAAGATGGCCCGGGCGACAAAGTTCGCCCCCCGCGGTCCCAGGTTCTGGTGATAGGTGGACCGGGTTTCAATCCGGGCGTAGGACATACCGAAGGGCTTCACGGCCTTGTCTACCTGGCGGTGGAAGTGGACCTCCCGGACGTCGCTGTGGTGGGCGTGGACGATCCAGTCAGCATCGTAGACCTTCTTGATGCCGTACAGGGTACCGATCTCTGTCTCAATGGGGATACCCTGATCTACCGGGGCTATCCCGATAGCTTTACCATCGTAATAGGTGTCCAGGCCGTAGCGTTTGATATACTCCTCCGTTTCCCGGAAGCGCATCCCGACCCCGGCCCGCAGGCGGATATCCCGGCAACCGGTACGCTTTTCAATGACGTCCTTAATGGCTTTCAGGAGTTCGGCGTAGGGCTCGCCGCCTAATAGTGTGAAACCGTGGTGGGAAGCCAGGACGTTCACCGAGTGCTCCGGTTTGATCATGCTCATGTCGACTTTCATGAGGGCTTCTTCCGCTGCCTGCCGGACCTTAGCCAGGCCGTTTTCCCCGGGGAAGATGACCTCCGGCAGGTCCGGAAAGAGCTCCTTCAGGCTGACGGAAGTCATCCCCGGCAGGTCGGCGATCCTGGTTTTCACCAGGGAGGGGTCAATGCCATATTGTGAGGGTTTGGGGGGAATGGGTTTAATGGGTGCCCGCATCAGGCGTCACCTCCTTTTATGCCTTCTTCAACTAACTTATCCAGGACGGCCCGGTCTTCTTCGAAGTAGAAGCCCCGGGAAGAGTACTTCTGTTTGACTGCTTCCGGGAGGTCCCAGGCTGTAGCCGTCCTGCCGTACCACTGCCAGCCGCCCTCGGGAGGTTTGAGCTCGCATCCTGCCGCCTCCAGCAGGCGCAGGATGGGCTGGATGCATTCAATGGTACAGCCTGTCCGGGCGCCGGTAACCAGGGAGACCTCCTCCGGGGTCCGGGCGCCCTTGATAATGGCTGCCGCCACCTCGTCAGCCCGGGTGCCGACGCAGTAGCAGATGCGCTGCTCCGGGTGGAGTTTAGCTTTGGCGCAAAGGGCCACTACCTCGTCGTAGTTTACTTCATGCACATCGACGCCCACCTGCAGGGGCTCGTCCCGTTTAATCATGGTCACGGCATAGTCCGGGCAGCGTTGCTCACAGTTGGCGCAGCCCCGGCAGCGTTCCGGGTCGACCACAGCTTTGCGGTCCACGACCTTGATGGCCAGGACCGGGCAGACCCGCTCGCAGGTACGGCAACCCTTACACTTGTCAGTATCTACCTGCGCTAACAGAGTAACTAGTTTCACTATTTAGTTCCCTCCCCTCATTTGTGCTAACTGGTAAGCCACATCGACAATCATGTCTTCCTGCCCGCCGACCATGCGCCTCCTTCCTAGTTCCACCAGGATGTCCCGGGGGTCGAGGTTGAATTTCTCGGCGGCCCGGTAGGTGTGGAGTAAGAAACTGGAGTAAACACCGGCGTAACCCAGCATTAAGGGCGCGTTACGCACCACCTGGGGCCGGTGCATGATAGGCTCGACGATGTCTTCGGCTACGTCCATGATTTTGTAAAAATCGACACCAGTGTGGTAGCCCAGCTTATCAAGCACCCCGATTAAAGCTTCTGTTTGGGCATTGCCAGCGCCGGCCCCCAGGCCCCGGCAGGCTCCGTCCAGAAAAGTGGCGCCGGCCTCTACTGCCGCCAGGGCATTGGCCGTGGCCAGGGTCAGGTTGTTGTGGGCATGGAATCCTACCGGTACTTTTACTGCTTCGACCACGGCACCCACACGGGCTTTGACGTCTTCCGGCAGCATAGCCCCGGCGGAGTCGGCGATGTTGATATAATCAGCGCCGTAGGATTCAAAGAGTTTGGCCTGTTCCACTACCTTTTCCGGCGGCGCCATGTGGCACATCATCAGGAAACCCACGGCCATCATACCCAGCTTCTTGGCCAGGCCGATATGCTGTTCACCGATATCGGCCTCAGTGACGTGGGTTGCCACCCGGACCACTTTGGCGCCGCAGTCGGCCGCCATCTTCAGGTCCTCTACGGTGCCAATGCCGGGGAGTAAGAGGACAGTTAGCTTACCTTTTTTTATCGCCTCGCTGGCGGCTTTTAGCATTTCCGCATCCCCCAGGGCTGCCCAGCCGTAGTTGTAAGAAGATCCGGCCAGGCCGTCGCCGTGGGAAACCTCGATATACTCCACCCCGGCCGCGTCCAGGCCGCCGGCGATGGCGGCTATCTGCTCCGCCGTGAACTGGTGGCTGACGGCGTGACTGCCGTCCCGCAGGGTGGTGTCGACGATGTGGATAGATTTAATGTCGCTCATGCTACCCCTTCTTTCAACAACGTCATTTGAGCCAGCCTTTCAGCTACAGCCACGGCTGCCGAAGTGATAATATCCAGGTTACCGGAGTATTTGGGCAGGAAGTCGCCGGCACCTTCCACTTCAACCGCGACCGTTACTTTGTTGTCGTCGAGAATCGGCGGCACGACGAGGCGGTAACCGGGAACATAGCTCTGGATTTCCTTAACTATGGCCTCTACCGAAGCGCGAATGGCCGTTAGGTCTGGCTTTTCGACCTCGACATAAACGGTATTATGCATCATAATGGGCGGCTCGGCCGGGTTCAGGATAATGATGGCTTTGCCCTTCTTCGCCCCGCCGACGACTTCCAGGGCCCTGGCCGTGGTCTGGGTGAACTCGTCGATGTTCTGGCGGGTACCCGGCCCGGCGCTCTTGGAAGCGATGCAGGCTACAATCTCAGCATACCTGGCCCCCGCAACCCGGTTGATGGCATAGACGATGGGTACTGTAGCCTGGCCGCCGCAGGTGACCATGTTCAGGTTGGGCTCTGCCTTAACCTTGTCCAGGTTGACACAGGGTACCACGTAGGGACCTACCGCCGCCGGTGTCAGGTCGATGGCGATCTTGCCGGCTTCTTTCAAAAGCGGCGCGTGCTGCAGGTGGGGCCTGGCCCCGGTGGCGTCAAAAACTATTTTGATATCGTCTTCAGCCAGCACGGCATTGACGCCCTCGATGGAGGTTTTGATGCCCATATTGCGCGCCCGCTTGATGCCTTCGGATTCAACAATACCGGTCATCAGGGCCATCTCTAAGTGCCGGCTGCGCAGGATCTTGTACATCAGGTCGGAACCGATATTGCCCGGGCCGATAACTGCCACTTTTACCTTGTCCACACTAACATCCCCTTGCTATATAAATTTCAGGCTCAGGCTCCCCAGGCCGTAGAAGGATACGGTAAAGACATCGCCGGCATCGGCGTTCTCGGCTGCCGTCACGGCGCCGGACAGGATGATCTCCCCGGCCTCCAGGGCGATGTCAAAGGCGGCCAGCTTGTTGGCCAGCCAGGCCACGGCTGCGGCCGGGTGGCCCCAGACAGCGGCGCCGGCGCCGCTGCTAACCATTTCACCGTTCTTCTCCAGCACCATGCCTATCAGGCGCAGGTCCAGGTCTTTTATGGGCACCATACGGCCACCCAGGACCAGACGGGCACTGGAGGCGTTGTCGGCGATGGTGTCCGGGAGTTTGATCTTCCAGTCGCGGATGCGGCTGTCAACAATCTCAAAGGCCGGCATGATGCCTTCCGTGGCCCGGTAGACATCGGCAATGGTCACCCCCGGGCCCTTGAGGGTGTCCTTCAGGATGAAGGCCAGTTCGCCCTCCACCCGCGGCCAGAGGAGTTCCTCCCGCCGGCAGGGCTCACCCTCCAGCAGGAGCATGCCGTCCAGGAGGTGGCCGTAGTCCGGCTCATTGACACCCAGCAACTGCTGCATCCCCTTGCTGGTCAGGCCGATCTTTTTGCCAATGACCTTGCTGCCGCGGGCCAGTTTGGTCTCGATACCGGCCAGCTGGATGCGGTAGGCGTCTTCTACCGTCAGGTCCGGATAGGTACCGGTTAAAGGTTCTATGGGCCTGCAGCTTGCTTCGGCTGCCAGGAGTTCAGCGGCAATGGCTTGATAATCCATGATCGTGGCCTCCTTCTTTCATTACGTTGCGCCAGCGTTCCCGCAGGGCGCTGGCAATATATTCTGCCAGGGGCCCGCCTGCCAGGCCCTGCTCCAGGCCGGCCAGCAGCCGATCACAGCCCAGGCGCGCCTCGTCATGGGGGCCGGGCAGAGCCACCATAATGGTCATGCCCACCTGCCCCACGGCAATGCGGACTCCTTCTTTGTAATGACGCTGGTAGTCGGGGTTGAACTTCAAAATCCAGGGGGTATGGGCCTCCGGGTCCAGGCGCAAGATCGCTTCGACGCTAAAGTCTTTATCTTCCGCCCCGACGCCCCCGGTGGTGATAACCAGACCGTAACCTTCCTCCAGGGCCCCTTCCAGGCGGTTGGACGCCGCTACTAAGTCGTCCTTGAGGATGCCGCCGAAGCGTGCCTGGTAGCCGTTCCTTTCCAGGGCGGCCAGGATATAAGGTGAATTGGTGTCCTTGATCTTACCGGCGATGATCTCGGCGCCGGAGGCAAAGACAATGGCCCGCCGGGCCACCACCCGCTTGATGTCCCTGGCCATAGTTGCCGATGCTGCCAGAACGCTGGCGGCCTCTTCTGGCTCCAGGGCGATGAGGCCCAGGACGCCTTCGGAATGGACGGCGGCCCCCGATCCCAGGGTTACCCCGGGCAACTCCGCCAGCCGTTGCAGGATTACCCGCTCTTTGCCGGCTACGGCTTCGGCCCGGACCTGGCGCCTCAGGATGTCAAAGGCTACCAGGCCCGGCCGCACATCGACCACCATTACCTCTTTTGCCGGCAGTTCCAGGGCCGCGGCAGCAACGGCAGCCACCTGGCCCAGATCGGCCCTGCTCAAGTCAATATCGTCAATCCAAAAGGTCGTTTTCTCCAGTAGATCCCACTCCATGGCTTCCCCTCCCTTCCTACATCCATTTAAGATATAATTTACCCTGTTTGGAATCTATAGGAAATTATTTTAGTTTCATCTAGTTAAACTACTCTACTACATCCATGCTCAGATCCAGCAGGGGAGCATCGATGATGGCCCGGCCTACGTCGACGATGTCGGCGCCGGCAGTTATAACGGCCTCCAATTCGTCCAGGTTGACACCGCCAGCAAAGGCCAGTTGGACCTGTTCCCGCCAGCCTCCGGTTCTGGCCGCCTGCACTGCTGCCTCCAGGTCCCGGAGATTTCCGGTATCCACCATCAGGATGCCGGCCCCGGCCTCCCCGGCTGCTGCGGCTTCCACTGCCACAGGCTGGAATTCGCCGCGCAGCTGGACGGCAATTACCCGTTCCGGATCATAGACCCGGGCCCGGCTGACGGCGGGGCCGACACCGCCCAGGAGGCGGACGTAGTTTTTATCCAGGTAGATGAAGGGACGGTCGGTAATGCGTAACCCGGCCCCGCCCGTGGCGATAGCCCGGCGCAGGTCGGACCTTACCTCCGGGGCTACCTTCTTCCAGGCGCCGCAGACAACCTTGATGCGCCCCCCGGCCTGGCGGACAAAATCGGCCGCCGCGGTGGCCACCCCCGAGGGTTTACCGATGGCACCCAGGAGCATTTCTTCGGCCCGGATGACCTCCTCCGCCCGCCCTCGGCCCCGGAGGATACAACTTCCGGGTTCCAGGGGCGCTCCCTCGGAGGCCAGGATGGTAAACTCAAGGCCCAGCTCCCGGGCCTGTTGCTCCAGCCGGGCAGCCCCGGAAAAGATCCCTTTCTCCCGGGACGTTATCTTAAAGCTGAATCTTTTCCCCTCCAGGGGGGCAAAGAGGAACTCCCTAAGCTCCACTGGCATCACTCCCCACGACGGGCCGGTAACCCAACCTGGCCGAAATCTCGGCCGCCGTCCTGGTAATTCGATCTATGACCAGCTGCAGCCTCTCTCCGTCCATCCGGGCTGCCGGGCCGGAGACGCTGATGGCCGCGCAAACCTTGCCGTTGTATTCCCGCAGGGGCGCCGCCACGCAGCGAAGACTGTCCATGATCTCTTCATTATCAATGGCGTACCCCTGGGAACGGATCTTTTCCAGTTCCGCTTCCAGCCGGTGCGGGTCGGTAATGGTATTCCTGGTGTAGCGGGGTAATCCCTTACGGGCGATGATGCGCTTTACTTCGCCGGGGTGAAGGTAAGCCAGGAGCACCTTGCCGACACCGGTACAGTGGGCCGGCAGGCGCATGCCCACCTGGGAAACGATACGCAGGGATTGGTGGCTCTCCCGCTTATCGATATATAAGACCTCGCCCTTATCCAGGATAACCAGGTGCACCGTCTCTTCCAGCTCTTCTACCAGTTGCTGGATATAAGGGGCGGCCACCCGGCGGACGTCCCAGTTGTTGGCCACGGCGTTGCCGATCTCAAACAGGCGAACCCCCAGCCGGTAACGGCCGTCAAAGGCCGACTGCTCAATATAGCCGTAGTCCCGCAGGGTAGACAGCAGGCCGTGCAGGGTACTTTTAGGTAGTTCCATCTCCCGGGCCAGCTCCGCCAGGGACATCTCCCGCTGGCTGGCCGCCAGGAGATCAAGAATCATCAGGGCCTTGGCCACCGAGCGTATCTGGGGTGGGTGGTCTTTCTTGCCGGTCTTTTTTGCCTCCACGGGAACGGCCTCCATTCGGTTATATCAAACGATGTTTGTTATTTTAAGTATACAATATTCATTCCTAAAAAACCACCCTTACTGGCCTGGCAATATTCGTCATAACCGAACGCCGTTTCGCTTTAATCCATGTTAAGAATTCGTTATTTTATTTGGTATTCCTGCTATACCAAAGGTCTTTTTGTTCGACATGGTCGCAAATTTAGCGACTAAATCGTATGAGTAAACCCCGGTACCCGCACGGACCACCTGGCATATCCTGTTGTCAGGAGAGGAATAATAGACTGCATCCGGCGCCTGGAGGAAACCTGTCAGTGCCCGGCCTGTTAAGCGTTTTTTGAAGGAGCCGCCCGTAAGGGCCAGCGCCTTCTCCAAGAACTATGAGAAAAAAACAAAGCCACCCCCGCCGCTTAAGCAGCCGGGCGCCAGGTGTGCTAGCCCAGAACCTCCGGAGGCCGGAGCCTGTACCTCCATCAATGAAAAGCCGGAGTATAGCTCAACCAGCAAAAAACCTATTTGTTATAATCCATTTTCGGAGGAGGTCCTGGCACTTGGACATTCTATCCATCATCTGGATTATCTTTATTATCTCGGCCTTCTTGCCTATGATTCACCAGCGGCGGATTGAAGCAGCCCGCCTGCACCTCATCAAAACCTTTGAGAAAAGGCGGAACTCCCGCCTGGTTACCCTCATCCATCGCCAGGAGGCCCTGAGCTTTCTGGGCATTCCCCTGAGCCGCTATATCAACATTGAGGATTCCGAACAAATCCTCCGGGCCATCCGCCTGACCCCCGATGATATGCCCATTGACCTGGTTCTCCATACCCCCGGGGGCCTGGTCCTGGCGGCCGAACAGATTGCCCACGCCATCTTAAAGCACCCGGCCAAAGTTACCGTATATGTCCCCCACTACGCCATGTCCGGGGGCACCCTCATCGCCCTGGCGGCTGATGAGATCATCATGGATGAAAACGCCGTCCTGGGGCCTGTAGACCCCCAGCTGGGCGAGTACCCGGCGGCCTCGATTATCAAGGTTATCGAGGAAAAGGATAAAAACAAGATCGACGACCGCACCCTCATCCTGGGCGACATCGCCCGCAAGGCCATGAAGCAGGTCCGGGAGAGCCTGGTGGAGCTCCTGGCTGAGAAAATGGAACGCCAGCAGGCCGAGGAACTGGCTACAGTTTTAAGTGAAGGCCGCTGGACCCACGACTACCCCATCGGTGTGGACCAGTTAATTAAAATGGGCCTCCCGGTGAAAACCGGCCTGCCCCGGGAGATATACCAGCTCATGGAACTTTATCCCCAGCCGGTCAGCCGCCGGCCTTCGGTGCATTATGTCCCCCTCCCCTACAGCCGTCGCGAGGGCCAGCGGGATTAAGATCGCGGCCACAGAGCTAAAAAGATACCCCCGGCCTGCCGGGGGTATCTTTTTGCCATGCAGTTCTCCCGTGATGACATAATACGTGAAGGGAGAACCGCCCTTTAAATGCGGTACTGGGGTATACCACCCATCTGGGGCTGGCCCATGAAGGCGCCGCCAGCCATACCGGCCTGCTGCAGGCGCTGCTGCTCCTGCTGCATGCGCTGCTGCAGCTGGCTGATCTCCTGCTGGCTGGCCATATTCAGCTGGTACCAGCCCCTGGCGTGCATGACATCCCATACCGCCTTCAGGCAGTTTTGTTCATCCTGGTAAACAGCCATGAAATCCCGCCGCAACTGGTCATTGGCGCATTCAGTAATGGCTGTGTTGTAACAGCTGGTTAAGAGCTTTTCGCTGGCCAGGCAATCGCTGCAAATACTCTTGTCATCGAATCCCTGGATGGGCATCTGTTTCCCTCCTACATCAGTTGTTGTTGTCCGCCCAGGTGGCGGATCAGGGTGTTATAGTGGCGCTGGTGGGCCTGCTGCACCGAGGTGAGGACGTTCTTCAGTTGCGGGTCGGTGCACTGGGCGGCAAAAGCCCCGAACTTCTGGATCATGAGCATTTCGTTGCTCAGGTTTTCCCGGAGCTGCATTAACTCCGCCTGGGTTAAACTCATCAGGTAGCCTCCTTTGTAAAAATATATCAATCGCTCATCATTTTTCCCCGGCGCCGGAAATATATGCATACCCACGCACCGCCCGGGGTGACCAAAAATAATCAGGCCGGGGCGAGTCCCCGGCCAGTGCAGGTTCAGTGCAGGATTTTTCGCAAGCGGGTTTCATCAAAGCCGACCATTACCTGGTCTCTGACCACCAGGGTAGGCACCGCCGTCTGGCCCGTGCGCCGGTACATCTCTTTCCGGGCTTGCTCATCGGTGGTGATGTCCTTTTCCTCATAGGCAACGCCATGCCGGGAAAGATACTCTTTCACCGAAGCGCAACTGGGTCAGGTCGGGGTGGTATAAACAATGACGTTGTCTTCAGGCATAGTTTATAACCGCTCGCACCTCCCGGCGGATTTTTTATTTAGTCTGCCGGGAAAAGCAGGTTATTATCCCTATTTACGTTTAAAGAGGGAACCCAGGGCGGTCCGGGTGCTGCTTAAGGCTACCCCCAGGAAACCATGGCCACGAAGCACGGCTTCCAGGGCATTCACTACATGGTCAATCTCTTCCTCACCGACGATCAGGGGCGGCTCCAGGCGGATGACGTTGGGGTTGTTCAGGGTGTAAGCAGTTATCACCTGGTACTTGTTCATGAGTTCGCCGGCCACCAGGGAACCGAAGTACTCTCCTGCCAGTTCGTTGACTTTGCCCCGGGTCAGTTTATCTAACAGCCCTCCCACCGGCTGGTTGAATTCCAGGCCGATGATCAGGCCGCGGCCGCGGACGTCTTTAATTAGATCATACTTTTTCTTCAGCTGCCGTAACCTATCCAGGAAATAACGCCCCATCGTCGCCGCACGGCCGGCCAGGTCCCGGTCCAGGATGCTCTGCAGGGCTGCCAGGCCGGCGGCCGTGGCCAGGCTGTTGCCGCCGAAGGTGGAGGTGTGGAGCAGGGCTTTGTCCATGCCGCCGTAAGCCCGGTCCCATACTGCCGGCCGGGCAATATAGGCGCCGATGGGCATGACGCCGCCGCCCAGGGATTTGGCCAGGCACATAATATCCGGGACCACGCCCTCGTGCTCGCAGGCAAAAAGGTAACCCGTACGGCCAAAGCCAGTCTGAATCTCATCGAGAATCAGCAGGCTGCCGTAGCGGTCGCAGAGTTCCCGCGCCCCTTTAAGGTAACCGTCATGGGGAACGATAACCCCGCCTTCGCCCTGGATGGGCTCCACAATAAAGGCGGCCGCATCCCGGCGGGAGAGTTTGGCCTCCAGGGCTTCCAGGTCGTCATAGGGGACGGCCTCACAGCCGGGTAACAGGGGACCGAAGGGACGCTGGTATTTCTGGCGCCCGGTGACTGATAAAGAACCGAAACTCTTGCCATGAAAGGAATTCTGGCAGTAAATAATCTTCTCCCTACCGGTGGCCGCCCGGGCGAGTTTCAGGGCGCCCTCCACCGTTTCGGTGCCGCTGTTGCTAAAAAAAACCCGCTCCAGGTCGCCCGGGGTGACCTGGGCCAGGTTATGGGCCAGGGCTGCCGCCAGGGGATTGAGGGAAGCCTGGAGGAGGTTGGGGCGTCCCATGGCCTCTTTGACTGCCGCCAGCACCTCCGGCGGATTATGGCCCAGGTTCAGGGCGCCGTAGCCGCCCAGGAAATCAAGGTAGCGTTTGCCGTCCTTATCCCAGACCGCCATTCCCTCGGCCCGGACAAAGGCCTTGTCAAAATCCAGCAGGCCCAGCATCGTGGCCAGGCCGGGATTGATATATCGGCGGTAAAGATCCCTGGTTTCCTGGCGGCCGGCCTGCAGCGCCGTCTCCAGGTTGATTATTTTCTCTCCTGTCAACCATCCCACTTACCTTTCCGCAAAAATATTTAACCGAACAGGGGCCGGCTCTTTTTAGGGTGAAAAAATAATTGACCCTAAAGGGCCCTCCCTTTAAGGCCATTTTACCATTTCTACCCTTAACTATTCAATGGACCTGGCAACACCTGTCTCCCGCAGCTGTCTCGCCCGCCCTCCCGGCCTCATTCCAGATGCGGTCGGCTATGGCTCCCCAATCCCGGGCATAGGGGGCCAGTTTGGCTGCGAACTCCTCCGCTGTCTCGCCAGCGTGGATCTGGGTCGAACGAGCACCCGCCTCGACCACCATCTCCCGCAGCATCTCCGGGTTGTCGATGAGGGGGCAGGGCCGGCGCAGGTTGGTATTAAAGGGCTGGCGTTTCTGGTAGGCCCGGAAAAGGGGGTTCTGCAGGGCTTCCACCAGGCTGATATGGTTAATATTGCAGGTACTGTAGTGGACAAAGGCGCAGGGCTCCACTTCCCCGGCGGCGTTAATGTGGAAGTAGCGCCGGCCGCCGGCGATACAGCCGTTGCTCGCCTCGCCGTCGTTCCAGAAGTCCACCAGGAAGATCGGTTTCGTCTGGCGGAAATACTGGATGCGGTCGAACATCCAGGCCCGCTGCTCCGGCGTGGCCATCATCTCCAGGTCCACGTCCTTCCCGATGGGAATATAGGTGAAATACCAGCCAAAAGCCACGCCTTTTTCCACCAGCATATCAACAAATTTCTCGCTGCCCAATTCCTCGGTATTGTTGCGGCTGTAGGTGACCGAGACCCCGTATACGGCCCCGGCCTCTCGCATGAGGTCCATGGCCTGCATCACCCTGGCGAAAACGCCTTTTCCCCGGCGGGCGTCGGTCTTTTCCTCAAAGCCTTCCAGGCTCAGGGCGACGGTAATGTTACCCAGGCGAACCATGTCGTCGACAAAGGCCCGGTCAATCAGGGTACCGTTGGTAAAGAGATGGAAGACCTGGTCGGGATGTTTCTCTGCCAGGCGAACTATATCCTCCCGCCGCATCATGGGTTCCCCGCCGGAGAGGACAATAAAGTTAATACCCAGCTTCTCCCCCTCGGTAACCACTCTGTCCATGGTGGCGAAATCCAGCTCCCGGGCCCGCTGGTAGTCACCGGCCCAGCAACCCCGGCAGTGGAGGTTACATTTCTCCGTCGGGTCCATGAGGATGGCCCAGGGCACTGCCACCCCCAGTTTCGCCGCCCATTCCTTCTGCCGCGGCACGCCAATAAAGGTAGAATTAACAAAAAAATTAATGGCCAGGCGCTGGCGGATATTGGGATGGGTTGTGGTCAGCAACCGCCGGGCAAACTGGTACCAGTTGCTCTCTCTATTTTCCAGTACTTTCTTAACGTTGACTACCATCTCCCGGTGGTAGGGGTCCCGCGCCAGTTTTTCGGCCAGGGTGATCAGGCGCGGGATATTCTTTTCGGGGTTAGTGAGAATCAATTTTACCCCCTGCTCCAGTACCTTTTCACCGACATAGGTTGCCGCCAGGTTCAAAGTCGAAACCTCCTTGCCTGTAAGTTTTATTGAAACGCAAAAGGGTGGCACTAACGTTTTTCAACGTTAACTACCACCCCCCGAAATACCCAAAAGACCAATTTTTATTTTTATTATATGCTCCCGTCCATATTTGGTCAAGGGCTCCCATAAGGGTAGAAATTGTCCCTTATATTATCCCCGGCCAGGGTAAGACTATAAAACGAACAGGGACCAAAACTGCGAAGGAGGCTGCATCCTATGACCATTGGTACTCAGATGCACCAGACCCTCACCAGCCTGGAAGGAGCGGTAGCTGACCTGAAAACCTACGCCCTGCAAACTGAGGACAAAAACGCCAAGAAACAGTTCACCGACTACGCCAACCAGCTCGATAGTATCGCTCAGGGCTTAAAGGGCCGGGTCAACTACCTGGAAAGCCAGGAACCCCAGTACAAAGTCTTCCAGAAAGCGCAGCAATCCCAGCAGCAGTAGTGTCCCTTTTAGTATAGCCCCCGCCGGCGCGGGGGCATTAATATGGAAAAGAGTCAGGCAGCCAGGAATGCCTCTACCCGAGCTCTTCTACGTTAAATAGCATTCCCTTTAGCCCGCTGTAGTTCTCTGGGTGGCAGGTAAGGATTATTACCTGTAGTTTCTCTGCTGCGGCGGCCAGCAGTTCCAGGATGCGACTGCGGCGGCCGGCGTCCGTATTTACCAGGGCGTCGTCCAGGACCACCAGCTGTCGCTCGCCGGCGCCCAAAAAACGCCCAAGGGCCAGGCGGATGGCGACCATGAGTTGTTCCTGGGTACCTGCTGAGAAGACATCGAGTGGTTGCGGGTCTTCCACTCCCACCCTGAGGCCGGCCAGGGAAAGATCGGCATTCAGTTCGACACTGCGCTCCCGGCGGCCGGTAATCTGCTGGAAGAGGTCGCTGACCTCCTGCCTTACCGGTCCGGTGAGGCTGTTCAGCATTTGATTTCGGCGGTTGTGCATGATCAGGTGTAATAACCAGATAGCCCGGGCGTACCGGGCCGCGTGCTGGTATTCAGCGCCGGCCAGTTCGTATTCTTCTTCCAGGCCGGCCAACCGGGAATAGAGACCCTGGCTGCTGCTGAGATCCAGCTGTGTTTTCAGGCCGGTAATCCTGTCGCGCACCGCCAGGATTTCCTGTTCTAGTTCTTCTCTCTTTTTTTCCACCTGGTTTGCTTCCTGTTCAAGATCAAAAGCATTGGCGGGGAGGCGGCGCTGCAGTTCTTCCAGGACCAGGGCCTTGTTGCTCGTGGCCGTCTCCGCAGCCACCAGTTCGGCCTGCAATCTGGCGGCGGAGCCGCCCCACGCCTCCAGGCGCCGGTCGCGTTCTTCCCTGACGGCCCTGATCCGGGCTTGCAGGGTCTCCAGTTTCTTCTGCCCTTCTGCCATCCGGCGTTCCAGCTCCTGAAACTGCTGCCGCAGCCTGGTTACCGCCTGTTTCTGCTTTTCATACTCTTCCTGGAGGTTTTGCAGCCGCACCTTCAGGGGAGCGATATCCGGTCCCGGCAGGGCCCGGAGTTCCTCCCCGGTAATCCCCAGGGCGGCACATTGCTCCGCCAGGGCGTTCTGCTCCGTTAAGGCCTGCTTTTCCAGGGCCTCCATTGTATTACCCGGGCCCAGGACCTGCGCCAGGTTGTCCACCAGTGCCTGTAATTCCGTCCTTTGGCGGGCACTCCAGTTATACCTTTCCTGCAATTCGGCCACGCCGGCTACGCCAAATGCAGCCAGGGTATGTTCCAGATCCTGCCGCAGGCCGGCAATCTCCTTTAAAAGCTTCTGCAGGTCCCTGGAACCCGAACGTACCTCCAGGAGGCCGGCGCCGGGTATTTCCAGGGCGAGACGGTCGGTGGCAGCCAGGAGAAGGGGTTGATCCGGGCCGACCCGGCGCTTCTCCCGGCCGGCGGCTGTGGTAACGCAGAGCTCCAGATCGCGATAGGCCCGGAAATTGATGCTCAGGCCCATGGCCCGGGCCTCGGCTTCCAGGGAATTAATGCGGTTCCAGGTCTCCGTGACAGCCCCGACCTCTTCCGGGCCGGGCAGGGGTTGCCGGGCCAGCTCGCCCTCAAGGGCGGCAATCCGGGCGGTCACCTGGCGGGCCTTCTCCAGGCGCCGGGACAGCTCGTTCATTCGCGCCAGGCGCTCCCGGGCCTGCTGCCGGTCATAGGACTGCTGGAGGTCCTTGCGGGCCCGACCCAGTTCACTTTCCAGGGTTGCCAGGCGTTCTTCAGCGGCAGCCAGTTTTTGACCCGCCTCCTGCCAGGCGTTACCCAGGAACGCCAGGGAAGCCTTTTCCTGATTCTTTTCAGCGTTAGCCCGGTTCATGCTTTCTTCCAGCTCGTTAACCCGGCGCCATTCTGCTTTTAATTTTTCCCAGATGGTGGTGGCCGTTTTTAATTCGGCTTCCGCCTGCCGGCAGCTGGACTGCAAGGTTTTAATGGCCTCGACCTGTTCCTTTAATTCCTTCTCCCGTGCCCGGAGACTGGCCACTTCCCGGTTCAGCCCTTCCTGGCGTGCCTGCTGCGCTTCCAGTTCCGCCACTACCTGGTTAACCTGCTCCAGGGCCTGCCGGGCGGTAGCCAGCCGGGCCTTGATCTCCTCCAATCGCTGCCGGGCCTGGTGCACGGGGGAGCGGGCCTGGAGGGCGCCTCGCTTCTGGGTATAAATCTCGCTATATTTCCTGTCTATCGCCGCCAGCAGGCGGTCATCGGCAGGGGTAAAAAGGGTGGAGCCCAGGGCCTGGCGGAAGTAATCCTGGACATTGCCCGTCAAGGCCGGGGCCGCCAGGCGTTCCCTGTCCTGGGGCATCCAGAGGAGGTAGGCCAGGCCCCACTGGGAGCTTTTGGTCAAGCCCCGTCCAGCCATCTGGGCCTGCATCATCCGGAAAACCATCTCGTCGGCGGCTTTGCCCCGGGCCAGGTCCTGGTAGCCCCCTCCTGTCCATTCAGCCAGGGTGCACCTGGCTTCGTCCAGGAAGCCTTTGTTCAACCGGTAGCGCTTGCCGCCAGCGGTGAATTCCACCTCAATGCGGGGGTTCAACGCCGTACCCCAGGGACGGAACCTGGCAATCTCCTCGCCGCCTACGTTATGGCGGTTCAAAAAGGCCAGGATCAACCCCCAGATAAGGGTTGACTTGCCGCATTCATTGGGGCCGTAAATGATGTTGATCCCCGGGTCGAAACGGGTCAGGGCCACGGGGTTGCGGAAACGGCGCAAACCGGCAACAGTCAGGGAGTGCAGGAACACTGCTTTAGACCTCCTCTACTACTCCGGCCAGCACTCCCAGGGCCTCCCGGACGTCCCCCGGTTTGATGCCGGCCCGGAGTATCCTGTCGATCAGTTCGGCATCCAGGCTGGTTGCCGGGCCTGCTACATCTTCCACCTCTTCCAGTGGTTGTCCCAGGCTCCTGGCAAGGGCAGCCAGGTCGGTGATGGCGGCCCGCAGGAAGGGCTGGGAGCGAGCCCTGTTCTGGAGCTTCGGCGCCAGGGGTTGCGTAGCCAGGCGGGTGGTATCCAGATCGAGGTATAGCAACCGGGCTTCCAGCCAGTCCCGGAGTTCCTCCAGCCAGGATTGATCCCCGCTGGTATCCCGGCCGTACAGGGCGAGGCGCAGGAGGGTCTGCCCGGGAGTGTCCAGGCCTTCCACCCGGAGTTTAAGGGCCCGGACGGCTTCCCGGGGGTCGCCGTGCACCTCCTGCTTCCAGGTTTCCCACTCCAGGGTGCCGGTCTTTATCTTTTCCACCCGGGGCCGCGCGCCGTACCCTTCAATAGTTACCAGGGCCGCCGTGCCGCTGTCCCGTTCCTCAAAGCCGGTGGGTTCAGGGGTGCCGGGGTAAAAAGTCCGGTCGCCGTACTGGAAAAATGAATGCCAGTGGCCCAGGGCCAGGTAATCCAGGCCCCGGCGCTCCGCCGCCTCCAGTGGAATGGGAAAGTCATCGTACTGGTAATGTCCCTCGATGCGCAGGGAGCCGTGGGCGACGCCAATGTTGATGGCTCCCCCCGGTGCCGGTGCCATCCTTTCCGTAGGGTCTTCCGGGGAATTTTTAGCCCGGTTGGGCGCTGGCAGCAGGACCACACCGGGCAGGACAGTAACGGGCTGGCTGGTACGCAGCAGATGAATATTGGGAGCGAGGCCCTCCCTGAAGACGCGCCGTTCGTAAACGGCATCGGGGGTCAGGGGGTCATGGTTGCCGGGGAGGATATAGACTGGAACCGGTGCGGCCAGGGAGAGAATCTGGACTACCTGGTGGGCGAGTTTATTATCTACCTGGTTGTCTTCAAAGACATCGCCGGCAATGATGATAAAGTCCAGCCGGCGCTCCCGGGTGATTTCCATTAATCGCCGGGCCGTCTCCAGGCGCGCCTCCCGCACCCGGGCGGCTACCGGCGCCACGTGCCGGGCCTTCATACCCACTTGCCAGTCGGCTGTATGGAGAAAACGGATCATACTATCACCGCCAGAAAATAGGACCTGGTGCCATATTAAAACCTGCACCAGGGGGAATAATTCGCCGCGCGGTATCCAAATCCTGCTCAAACTTCACCTCCCAGCCTAGCACCCTGCAGGAACACCAGCTGGTTTACCGGCATAACTGGTACCTCCTCACAAGCAAATTACGAAGGGGCGAACGATTGCCGGATCGTTCGCCCCTTTACTTTTATTTCGCGGCCAGGGCTTTCAGCCAGTAGTCCTCAATGATGCTCTGGCCGTAAGTAATGCCAGGAACCGCCCAGCGGGCGTTGAGCCCCTGCCAGGTGGTGGCGGACCCGCGCTGCACTAAATTGAAGCGCGGGTCATAGAGCACCTTGCCCGGGGGCAAGGGTTTTTTAGTGGCGTAGGCGTAAAGGTGTTGAATATGGGCCTCGACCCCGACTTCCGGGGAAGCGAAGATGGCCCCGTAGACGCCGGGCGCGAACCGGACTTTAGTGGGATCGGCGCCATTAAGGGGCTCATTCCCCGTATTGGGACTGCTAAGGGCCCCCAGGCCGCAGTAATTATTCTGGTCGGGCTTGACGCTCCCGGTAAACTGCCAGAAGTTGGTCTCCTTGGCCGCCTGGGCAAAGGCCAGGTCCCCGCGGATGCCGTACTCGGCGCCGATCCGCAGGTACAGCTCGGCCAGATCCGGGATGGGAAGCAGGTCGCGGTGGTACTGTTCCTGCATCTTGACCCGCAGGCGGGGGATTTCACTGGCGATCCAGGCCCGGAGCTGGGCGGCGCTGGCTACCGGTTGCCCCTCGATGGTGATATCGGCGACGTTTAACACCGTGCCGTCGGGCAACTTGACCTGCTGGTCATACTTCTTGAGGTACCCCAGGAATTCCCGGAACTGCTGCAGTTGTTCCTGGCTGAAAGATGAGGCATCCATCTTTAAAAGCTCGGCGGAGTTGATTACTGTCCCGTCCAGCAACCGCAGGTTGCTTCGATAGCCGGCCAACTCTAATAGCAGTTTATAAGTAGCAGATTTAATTTCTACTGTACTGGTGGAGGCCACCCAGTTAACTTCGCAACCGAGGGCTTCGCCCACCGCCCGTAGTGGGACTACTGTCCGCCCCGCAGGGGTTATGTAAGGGCGCCCCAGGGAGAGAGGGAGTTGCAAAATCTTACCGTCGATGACAATCTGTACCTCTCCCGGGTTCCTTCGCTCATCCGCCGGCGGTGGAACCGATGGCGCTTCTCTGGTAGTGATAATAACCCGGCTGGCGTCCTGTTGCCAGTCCACCCTGGCGCCCAGTTTTTCACTGATAATCCTTAAAGGAACATAGGTCCTGTTCCCCATTATAAAAGCTCCCTGGTCTCCTGCCGGTACTGTCAAGGGCTTGTTGTCAATGACCAGGTTAACGCCTTCGCTGGCAGCAGCGGCAGCCACCGGCACCGTTACCAGGGAACTGACACATAAGAGCAACGTTGCAGCCTTTTTAATAACACAGCGCTTAATGGCAGGCACACCCTTTCCTGAATAGCGATCGTTGATAGCTATTCGTCATTTATGCGGGATTTTCCTGCCAGAGGGACGCATAGAAAAGCAGCCCCTTTACGACCAGGGGCTGCTTTTATTATCCCGGCAGACAATGATCAGATCGCCCAGGCGGTTGACTACCCGGACAGGATGGGCGTTGCCGCCAGGTTCCACCAGCAGGTGACCCTCGTCTTTATAGACGGCAGGGTCAGCGGCCACCAACTCCTGGCGGGTTTCCCTATAAATTTCCCAGCGGCGCTGCAGGGCTTTCCGCCCGGCCAGGAGACGCAGTTCCAGGGTGGCTATGCTCAAGAAGCAGGGGAGGACCTGGCCACCCTTGAGGACCAGTCGTGACCGGTAGGGTGGCTTAAAATAAGGCTCGCACTTGATGACGTTACCGGTGACCACATAGCCGGTTCCACCTTCATCGCGGCTACGGGGCCGGCGCAGGCGCAGGGGAACCAGGGCCATCTCCGGCCCCAGGACAATGGGCACCAGGTGGCTGCGACCGGCCTCCACCCAGGCCGTGTACTGTTGCCGCCAGGAAACACCCAGGTAGGTAGCCAGGGCTTTTAGAACTGTTTTGACCCGGCGCCGGTCGAGAAGCTTCTCCCCGTTGTCCAGCCAGACTTCGGTATAATTACCGGCATCGTCGCCGCTACCGTAAACCGGCACCAGGCAGTTTAAATGCTTCCAGAGGCGTTGCCGGATCCAATTAGTTTCCATTCCTGGTATCACCTGCTTTTTGCTTTATTATATCCGAACATATGTTCCGGGTCAAGGGGCCTATCTCACTCCCCGTTTCCCAGGGTGCGGGCCAGGTCATGGATGGCCGCCGTCAGATCGTCGAGCTTTTTCTCAATCCGAACTAAAAGGTAAAAAGCGATAACCATCGGGAAACCATAGTTGCCAATCTGAAGCCAGAGGTTCTCCATCTTAGTTTCCCTCCCTTTTTATTCACCAGGGCTATCGCCTGACCTGGATGGCCCGCCGGCAAATACCCATTCCCGGGTTGCAGTTTCCCGGGCACCGCTCACTAGGGCTTCCAGGGCTAGAGCGCACTCGCTGCAGAGAATTAAGTCGCCGATTAAGTCGTCGTCTTCCAGGAGTAAAATTTTACGTTCCAGGACCTGGTGGCGATCGCAGCAGTCGCAACGTCCCCGGCGTTGCCGGGCGAAAAAGGCGAACCTTACCTGGTACAATGTTTATCACCTCGCAAAATTCATCAGCTTATCCCGGCGGCATTTGTTTTCATAAAGCGACCTGGTCCAAGAGGTAAAAAGCCCCTGGCGGAACCGGAGAGCAAAGGCGTGACAATTAAAAAAGGGCCGGGAATGCCGTCCCGGCCCGGGGTTGAGCAGCCGGCACTCAACGCAAAGATTCTACATTTAAAAGGTTACATGTTCCGGGTGAATTGGGTCCTGGTCGCTCCACGAGGACCATAAAGGGAGCACCAGTAATGCCAGCCGGTTGTGAAGTCATACCCGGGGTAGTTTTAAGAGGCGATGATATCAGCTACATCCCGGGTGACGATGCGGGCACCGGTAATGGCCGTCAGGTCGCCGCCCGGCGAGGTGAAAATGTTCCTGGCCAGGATAAGCTCCATGGCGGCACGGACGTCGGCCTCGGTGAGGTTCTCCCGGGGGTCCTGGATGACCAGGGTGGTGCGGCGCCCGGAAGCGTTCTGGAAGATTAACTCCAGGCGTTTGGTAGGCATGGTTGTTCACCTCCTTTCAGGGAGACGGATAGCGGGCGGGGAAGGTAGGGAGGGCGGTTCCGCCCGGCCACCCCGCGGGTTCCTCCTTGATTTCTCCACGTCACTTTACCTTAACGCGGGCGGCTATCGTCCCCTATTTCCCCGCTGTCCGGCGACCCGTCCTTAGACGCCGGTGCTGAGATCGCCTTCGTTGACCCGGCTGATGGCGGTGACCGGGTAAACCTGCAACCCGCCCAGGGCTTGAGCGACGTCATAAACGTCCTGGTCAGTAGCCCCAGGTTTTACACGGTTGTAGGTACGAACCCGGTAAATGGGTTGACCGTTAGCGTTTGTACCGGTCTGAACCCGGAGTCGCAGGCTGGAAGCCAGCGGGGTGCTGGTAACAGGCATTTTTTCACCTCCCTTCGGACAGCTTCAGCATAGCACGGCCATCCGAAAAATGCGAACGCATGTTCTTGAGGACTACGAAAAAAATCCCTTCGTCTCGCGGCTACTTCCCCCTATCGCCCGGCCGATCCTCCCGCAGGACGAAAGATAGCGGGGTGTAATACTGGCATAACTGAAAGATCCCCGGGACGCAAATCCAGGCCAGCCAGGGGTGCCTGTAACGCGGGAAATAAAAATTGACATGGAAGGAAGAGGGGCTACTGTAGCGAATAGATATAAGAGAAAGGGGTTGGGTCATGAGGATTATAGTTGTAGGTGGCGGTAAAGTGGGCTACCAGGTAGCCAGACAGTGCGCCGCCTGGGGCTGCGACGTGGTCCTGGTGGAGAATGACCGGGAAAAGGGCGAAAAAATAAAAAGTGAACTCGGCCTGCAGGTAGTCATCGGCGATGGCACTATGGCCCACTTTCTAAAAAAAGCGGGTGCCGAAGAGGCCGATATAGTGGTAGCAGTGACCGACGACGACCAGGACAACCTGGTTATTTGCCAGCTGGCAGAGCGCCAGTTTAAAGCCAAGCGCACCCTGGCCCTGGTTAATAATCCGGGCAATGAAAAGCTCTTCCGATGGTTGGGGGTCAACCAGGTAATCGGCCCGGCCTCCCTCATCCTGGGACTCATTCAGGAAAGGGTGGATATGGATTCCACGGCCGCCATGTGGATGCAGGGCATCAAGGACCTGAAAATGATCCAGTACAAGCTCGGTCCCGGAGCTCCCGTCCTGGGGCGAAAGATTAAGACCATACCCTTTCCTAATGAGTGTATCCTGGTGACCGTCGTCCGGGAAAATACGGCCATTGTCCCTTGTGGTAACACTGTGCTGGAAGAAGGGGATCTGGTCTTTGCCCTGGCCAACCCGGCCGTACAGGCGGAATTAGAGTACGTCCTGACAGGGAAAAACGATAAATGAACCCCGCCGATCCTAAAGGGGCTTGCCCGGGGAAGGGAAACGGGGTTATGGGTGATGGTGAAGTAAAATTTTACCGCGAGTGTGCCGATTTCCTTGCGGTCATATATATATCTACTAAGTAATTCAGGGCCTTGACAGGACCTGCAGTCACGTGCTATAATCACCTATGCAATGAGCGAGCGGAAGTAGCTCAGCGGTAGAGCATCGCCTTGCCAAGGCGGGGGTCGCGGGTTCAAATCCCGTTTTCCGCTCCATTTTTATATCCTGGCGCGGTGGCGAAGTGGCTAACGCCGCGGTCTGCAAAACCGCTATTCGCCGGTTCAAATCCGGCCCGCGCCTCCAGGTTGGTAAAATTGTAAAGCCATCCTGCTACCGGCAGGATGGCTTTCTTGTTCCCTACGGGTTATTTCTTACGTTACCGTAGCATTGAGAAGCGGAGAATTTAAAGTTAGAATTTAAAGTTAGTAAAGTTAGTATTGAATAGCCCTGCGGTTATATGATATAATGTTTTTTGCCTGCGAGAGTGGCGGAATCGGCAGACGCCCGAGACTTAAAATCTCGTGGACCTTTGGTCCGTGCGGGTTCAAGTCCCGCCTCTCGCACCAGGAAAATGAAGGCCCGGCGGCCTTTTTTCTTTGTCAACCACTTCTCTTGCGGACTCCATAGCTGGCGGTTGTCCTGCCGGAACATAGCCAAATATTGCCTAAATATGGTATAACGGGTCAGCAGAAGCCCCCAGGTCTCCCAGCGTTTTCGTCAACGCGGACCAGGGGGACTTTTATTTTCCGGTAAAAACAAACCCCCGGCCTGCCCTGGCGCCGGTTAAATGCCATACAAAAAAGATACCCCGGCTCACGCCGGGGATAAAGTGGAGACAGATAACTTGCTTCAGGGAGTTCCCTGGATCGACCTGGGGATAAGAAAAACTCCGGCTAATCGCAGGGAGATTGTGATTCAATAAATGGTCTAGTATGATTTATCGTCGTCGTTACATTTCTCCGGTATTTCTACACTACATACCTGACTTAAAGGTATAATAATAACGTCTACAAATTCATTATCTACTACATGGCCACCAGAAAAGGTAATAACTTCAATTTCCAAATTATCAACTTCAGTTAGCTCAATAAAATCTCTACCTATCAGCTTTAACTTTCCACCTTTGGCTTTTTTACAGCATTCACCACAAAAAAACTCAACATTAACTACCCTGTCTTGAAATCTGGAAGCTAACCTTCTGATAAAGTTTTCCAGAGTAACTCGCTGTACGTTGGTGTTGGTGTTACTGTTGTTGTCAGCCATGGTAAAAAATCCTCCTTTGGGAATTTGATGGTATATCCTATTCGCATATTTGCAGAATTGTTACTATGTCACCAAACAGGTAATCAAGTTTATCAACTAAATCTTAATAAGTTCTACTGGCTAATTCCGTTAATAACAAACAAAGGGGGCACCCGCAATTGCCGACTCTGTTGCACCGGCCTAAATGAGCAGGGCCTTCATAATTTTAGGTGTTAACACTCACACATCTCCACCCATTCCATATAAATATAGCGAGAAATGGGAAAGGAGGGTTTATATGGGCGGCTTTAGGTTTTTTGACGGCAGGTTTGCCTTCATACTGTTTCTGATCCTCATCCTGCTGTTCTTTGGGGATAACTAAAATCTATTCAAAACTCCTGGTTCCTTAGCCCCCCTGTTTCCGGGGGGCATTTTTTTATGCGGTAACTAAAAACCTCCGGACCCCAGCATACAGGCCGCAGAAGAAAAGAAACATCTCGAGACTTAAAATCTCATGGACCTCATGCTCGTGCAGGTTCAAGGTTTAAGCATTTGCAGCAAGGAGTTTGCAATCCGCACTGCCAACCTGGTTATAGCGAGATAGCGGCTGGGAATAATACATTCGTACCGGGGAGCAAACCGGTTATAATTCTGGTAATTCCAGTCACCGGAGCCCATACCCGCCAGGGCCCTGGCATAATAAAATAGCCATGTTATGCTCCCAGGCCGGAAAAAAAGCCAGTTACCTGATCCCATTAAGCAAAGGCAGGGTGAGGAGCCATGACCTATAGCGTAAGCCTGGGCGCGACTTACCTGGGGGATGGGCGCTGCCGCTTCCGCCTCTGGGCACCCCTGGCCGAAAGTGTCGCTGTACAAATCGTGGCCCCCGGAGAAAAAAGAGTGGAACCCTTAACCCGGGAAGAACGGGGTTACTTTCAGGGCGAGATAGCGGGGGTCGTACCTGGTAGTCTCTATTACTATCTCCTGGACGGGCAACAGTTACCCGACCCCGCATCGCGCTACCAGCCCCTGGGGGTCCACGGCCCTTCCCAGGTAGTAGACGCCAAAGCTTTTTCCTGGTCGGATCGCTGCTGGCCGGGGCCCAGGGTTGAGGAATTGATCTTTTATGAGCTGCATGTAGGGACCTTCACCCCGGAGGGCACTTTTGAAGCCATCATCGCCCACCTGGACGATTTGCGCACCCTGGGGGTTACCGCCATTGAATTAATGCCCGTGGCCCAGTTCCCGGGAAGCCGCAACTGGGGGTACGACGGCGTTTTCCCCTTCGCCGTCCAGAACTCTTACGGTGGACCGGAGGGGCTCAGGCGGCTGGTGGATACCTGCCACAGGTACGGCCTGGCCGTATTCCTCGATGTGGTCTACAACCACCTGGGCCCGGAAGGAAACTACCTGGCCAAATTCGGGCCTTATTTTACCGATCGTTACCGTACCCCCTGGGGACAGGCCCTCAACTTTGATGGACCCGGCAGCGACGAAGTCCGGCGCTTCTTTATCGAAAACGCCCTTTACTGGTTAACCGAGTTTCACCTGGATGGCTTACGTTTGGACGCCATTCATGCCATTATGGATAAGTCTGCGTTACCTTTCCTGGAGGAACTGGCCGCTGCCGTGAAGCTTCAGGCCGAACGGCTGGGCCGCCGGGTTTATATTGTTGCCGAGAGCGACTTGAACGATCCCCGGGTAATCCGGCCGCAAGAATTGGGGGGCTATGGCCTTGATGCCCAGTGGTGCGACGACTTTCACCACGCCCTGCATGCGCTGCTGACGGGGGAAAGAAACGGCTACTATCGTGACTTTGGCACCCTCGGCAACCTGGCTCGGGCCTTCCGGGAAGGTTATGTTTACACCGGCCAGTACTCTGCCTACCGGCAGCGGCGGCACGGCCGGCGGCCGCATCTGTGCAAGGGTAACCAGTTCGTGGTTTTTACCCAGAACCATGATCAAGTAGGTAACCGGGCCCGGGGTGAAAGGTTAAGCACCCTGGTTCCCTTCGTCAAACTCAAACTGGCCGCCGCCGTAGTGCTCCTCTCCCCCTTCGTACCACTGCTCTTCATGGGCGAGGAATACGGTGAAACAGCACCTTTTCAATACTTTACCAGCCATTCCGATCCCCGTCTGATCGCAGCGGTACGCCGGGGGCGGCGGGAAGAATTCGCCGGCCACAACTGGACAGGCGAGGTGCCCGATCCCCAGGATGAGGCCACCTTCCGACGTTCCTGTCTTAACAACGGCCTCAGCCGGCAGGGGCGGCACCGGGTACTCTGGGAGTTCTACCGGCAGCTAATCCAGTTGCGCCGGGAACTCCCCGCCCTGGCGGATTTCAACCTGGATCATATGGAGGTTATCACCTGCGAGCAGGACCTGGTCCTGTTCGTGCACCGCTGGAGCAGTGAAGGTGAGGTGGTCATCATCTTTTCCTTCAGCGATGCCCCGGCAGCCCCCACCCTGCCCCTGCCGGCAGGTCGCTGGCGCAAACGCCTGGATGCCGCTGAAGAGCGCTGGCTGGGTGACGGTAGTGCCATCCCTGCCCTGCTTGTATCTCAGGGAAAAATGCAGGTGCCTTTAACCCCGGGAGCATGCCTGTTGTTTGAACGAATAAAGGAGGCTCAGGCTGACTAATGGAACGGTACATTTGCATCCACGGCCATTTTTACCAGCCGCCACGGGAAAACCCCTGGCTGGAGGACATCGAGCTCCAGGACTCGGCTTACCCCTACCACGACTGGGATGAACGGATTACCGCTGAATGCTACGAACCTAACACCGCCTCGCGCATTCTTGATGGTGACGGGTGGATCAGGAAAATCGTCAACAACTATAGCAGAATCAGTTTCAACTTTGGTCCCACCCTCCTTTCCTGGATGGAGACCAATACCCCGGAGGTTTACCGGGCGGTGATTGAAGCCGACCGGGAAAGCCAGCGGCGCTTCTCGGGACACGGTTCCGCCCTGGCCCAGGCCTATAACCACATGATCATGCCCCTGGCCAACACGCGTGATAAATACACCCAGGTAATCTGGGGTATTAAAGATTTTGAGCATCGCTTTGGCCGGCGGCCGGAAGGAATGTGGTTGCCTGAGACCGCCGTTGATCTGGAAACCCTGGCCATCCTGGCCCAGCAGGGCATCCGTTTCACCATCCTGGCCCACTGGCAGGCCCGCCGCATCCGCCCCCTGGGTAGCGATAACTGGCAGGAGGTCCACGGCGGCCTCGATACCACCATGCCTTATCAGGTCCGCCTGCCCAATACGGACCGGACCATCAATGTCTTCTTTTATAATGGCGAAGTCGCCCGCGCCGTAGCCTTCGAGAAACTGCTCGATAACGGCGAACGCTTTGCCAAACGTCTACTGAGTGTCTTTAACGAGGGACGCAACGCGCCCCAGCTTGTCAATATTGCTACCGACGGGGAGACCTACGGCCACCACCACCGCCACGGGGACATGGCCCTGGCCTACGCCCTGGATTATATTGAAGCCAATAAACTGGCACGTCTAACCAACTATGGAGAATACCTGGAAAAACACCCGCCCACTCATGAGGTGGAGATAAATGATAACAGCTCCTGGAGCTGTGCCCATGGAGTGGAAAGGTGGCGAACTAATTGTGGCTGTAACACGGGTATGCATCCAGGGTGGAGCCAGGCCTGGCGGGCACCCCTGCGCGATAGCCTCAACTGGCTGCGGAACACCCTGGCACCCAAGTTCGAAGGAAGGGCGCGCCAGTTTCTAAAAGATCCCTGGGCCGCGCGTAACGACTACATCGCGGTCATCCTCGACCGTTCACCGGAAAACTTCGACCGCTTCCTCGGACAACATGCCACCCGTATACTAAACCAGGAAGAAAAAATCACGGTGTTGAAGCTGTTGGAGCTCCAGCGACACGCCATGTTAATGTTCACCAGCTGCGGCTGGTTCTTTGATGAAATCTCAGGCATTGAGACGGTGCAGGTTATTAAATACGCCGGCCGTGTGATTCAATTAGCTCAGGAACTATTTAACGAGTCGCCAGAGCCCCGTTTTATGGAGATGCTGGCCCAGGCCAAGAGCAACATCCCTGAACACCGTGACGGAGCCCATATCTATGAAAAATTCGTCAAGCCGGCAATGGTCGACTTGCTTAAGGTAGGTGCCCATTATGCCTTGTGTTCCCTGTACGAAACCTATGACCAGCATTCCCGCATCTTTTGCTACGATGTCTACCGTGAAGACTGCCAGAATCGTTTAGCAGGTACAGCCAGGTTAGCTGTAGGCCGGGCGCAGGTCACCTCCCAGATTACCCAGGAGTCGATGAAGATTAGTTATGGCGCCGTTACTTTAGGTAACCATAATGTTAGTGGCGGTGTCCAGGTTTACACCAATGACGATTCCTACCAGCGAATAGTACAGGAATTAACCGGTGCCTTCGACCGGGCCGATTTCAATGAGGTCATCAGGCTCCTGGATCAGCACTTTGCAGGAGCCACCTATTCCTTAAGGCAGCTTTTCCGGGACAAACAGCGGATGGTACTGGATATCATCCTGGAATCCACCCTGGCGGAAGCGGCGGAAGATTACCGGCGCATTTACGATCGTCATGCTCCTTTAATGCGTTTCTTAAAGGATTTAAATATCCCCCAGCCCCGGGCCCTGCAGGGCGCTGCCGAGTTCGTCTTGAACACCAGCCTCCGCCAGGCTTTCGCAGGGGACAATCTGGACCTGGAACGCATCAAAGCGCTCCTAAGTGAAGCCGAGATGGCCAGTGTTCCCCTCGACGGCGAAGTACTGGGGTATGTCCTGGAACAGACCCTGAAACAAATGGCTGAGAAACTGCTGGGCCAACCTGACGACCAGGCCTTCATCGGGCGTCTGGACGCGGTAATCAGCCTGGTGCGCTCGTTACCCTTTGAAGTAAACCTCTGGAAAGTCCAAAACGCTTATTACCGGCTGTTGCAGACAGTTTACCCTGGATACCGGGAGAAAGCCCGGCAGGGGGATGGGGAAGCCCGGGCATGGCTTGACCTGTTCAACTCCCTGGGGGACAAACTACAGGTACGGAGAGGTAAAAATGGATAGCCCGCGCATCCCCGCCGCTACTTACCGGCTGCAGTTTAACCGGCAGTTTCGCTTCACCGAAGCGCGCGAGGTGGTACCGTACCTGCAGGCGCTGGGTATTACCGATATTTATGCCTCCCCCCTGCTGAAAGCGAGGAAGGATAGCCCCCATGGGTACGACGTGACTGACCCGGGGCAGTTAAACCCGGAACTGGGAAGCAGGGAGGATTTTGCCGCCCTGACTGGTACCCTGAAGCAGCATGGGATGGGGCTGTTGCTGGACGTCGTGCCCAACCACATGGCAGCCAGCCTTGAAAATCCGTGGTGGCGGGACGTCCTCCGCCATGGGCGCGCTTCTACTTACGCAATTTACTTCGATATTGACTGGCAACCCGCCCGGCCGGGGCTGGTAAACAAAGTCCTCCTGCCAGTCCTGGGTGAACCCTTCGGGAAAGTATTGGAAAACCAGCAACTGGCCCTGAAACTGGCAGAGGATGGGTTCCGGGTCTGCTACTATGAAAAGCAATTCCCTCTTAGTCCCTTTTCTTCCCGCCGGATTCTAAGCGGCTGGGCGCAAACCCTGGCCGAAGACGGGGGTGCTGCCGAGCCGGCGTTATCACAATTGCGGGACCTGCTTGCTTCCCTCACGGCGCCCCCTTCCCCCGGCACAGGTGGGCTGTCGACTGCCTGGCAACAGGCCTGGAAAAGCCTATGGTATCTATACAATACCAACCCAGCGGTAAAAGCATTTATTGACAGGAACCTGCGCAAATTAAATGGTAATAAAGGTGACCCGCAAAGTTTCAATCAACTGGAGGGTATCCTGGCGGAACAGGCCTACCGGCTCGCCTACTGGCGGGTGGCCAATGAAGAAATCAATTACCGGCGCTTCTTTGACATTAGCGACCTGGTAGCTATCCGCATGGAAGACAAAAGGGTTTTTGAGGCGGTGCACGCCCTGATTTTTCAATTGGTCGGGGCTGGGCAAGTTACCGGCCTTAGAATCGACCATATTGACGGCCTGTATGACCCTCAGGAGTACCTCAACAGGCTGCAGGAACACCTTTCTGCAGCAGGAAATTCTCCCGGTTTTTACGTGGTAGCAGAGAAAATACTAAGCAACGGGGAGGAACTGCCGGCAACCTGGCGTACTCACGGAACAACGGGCTACGATTTTTTAAATTCGTTGAACGGACTCTTCGTTGACGAAGTAGGGCTCGCCGCCCTGGAAGAGTTTTATGCCAGGTACAGCGGCGCCGAAACCAACTTTACCAGGGTGGTCTATAACCAGAAGAAGCTGGTAATGACCAGGTTGTTCGCCAGCGAGGTGCGTAACCTGGTAGGGGAGCTGGGACGCCTGGCTGAAGGGGATCGCCTGGGCCACGACCTTACCCTGACAGAGCTAGAAGAGGCCCTGGTCGCAGTCACTGCCAGCCTGGGTATCTACCGGACCTACATCCACGACTTCACGGTAGCGCCGCAGGACCGGAATTACATCGAAACTGCCATCGCCGGGGCTGTCCAGAGGTGCCCGGCCGCCGGCCCGGCCTGCCGTTTCCTGCGCCAGGTGCTGTTGCTGGATTTTCCCGTCTCCCTGCCCCCCGAACAACGGCAGGCCTGGCTGCGTTTCGTAATGCGCTGGCAACAGTTTACGGGACCGGTTATGGCCAAGGGTTACGAGGATACCTCCCTCTACATCTACAACTCTTTGGTTTCCCTCAATGAGGTAGGCAGCAGTCCCCGGACCAGATGCATATCGGTGGCTGAGTTCCACCGCCGCAATAAAACCCGGCAGGAGCGCTGGCCCCATACCCTCAACGCCACGTCTACCCATGATACCAAGCGCAGTGAGGATGTCCGGGCGCGGATTAATGTTTTAACGGAAATCCCTAACGCCTGGGTAGAGAGGGTTGAGCGCTGGCGTCGCTGGAATGGACCCAAAAAGTTAAATATAAAAGGCGAGCCTGTACCTGATGGCAATATGGAGCTATTTATCTACCAGACGCTAATCGGCGCCTGGCCACTTTTAGAAGAAGAAATACCCGCTTTTAAGGAACGGCTCCGGGCTTATATGGTCAAGGCGGCCCGGGAGGCCAAAACCCGGACCAGCTGGCTTGACCCGGATACCGATTACGAAAACGCCCTGATAGAGTTTGTACTCTCTATTTTAACGCCGGAGCCAGGGAACCGGTTTCTGCCGGACTTCCTTAGCTTCCAAAAAGTCGTTGCTTTTTATGGTGCCTGGAACTCGTTAGCCCAGGTATTGCTGAAGATAACGAGTCCGGGGGTGCCTGATTTCTACCAGGGTACAGAACTGTGGAACCTCAGCCTGGTTGATCCCGACAACCGGCGTCCGGTTGACTTTAAAACCCGGGCCAGGCTTTTACAAAGGCTCAAAGAAGAAGAGACAAAAGGCCAGCTGGCTCTGGTGAGAAACCTTTTGACCAGCTGGCAGGATGGCCGGGTAAAGCTCTACCTGACTTATAAATCCCTGCACTTTCGCTGCGACCACCGGGAATTGTTTGCGACGGGTGAATATATCCCCCTGGCAGTCACCGGGTCCAGCTCGGGACACGCCTGCGCCTTCGCCAGGCATCTGGGCAGGGAGTGGGCTCTGGTGGTCGTTCCCCGCCTACCGGCCCGGCTGCTGACGGGCAAGGTAATACCAGCAAATGGTGGGTTGCCGGCCCCCGGGTTTCTCCCAGGGGAAACTCTATGGCAAGGAACAAACCTTGTGCTACCTGAACAGGCCCCGGGCAACTGGCATAATATCTTAACAGGAGAGGTTCTGGCTTCTATTCCTTCGCCTGAAGGTAACGTTCTTACCCTGGCCGGCATCTGGCATAATTTTCCAGTTGCTTTACTGGCCGGAGACCAATAAACATCCTGCCTCAATGGATAAAGGAAGGAAGTAGCGGCCATGAGTCGTCAGTTAAGCCTTAAAGACTATGAAGGCGTAGCTGGAAGCGCCCTGATTGACGAAATCCGATCCCTGGGAGAAAGTTTACAAGGCTACAACGTCCGGCATATCAACTCCACTATTATCGGCGGCGGGGTGGCAGAAATCTTAAGCTCCCTGGTCCCCCTGATGGAAGACGTGGGACTGACCGTCAACCGGGAGGTCCTAGCCGGCACCACGGAATTTTTCCATACCACCAAGCTATTTCACAACGGTATGCATGGCCAGCCGGTAAATATCACCGGCGAGATGCTGGAAAATTATCTGGCCATAGCCCAAAAAAATCAGAACCTCCTGGATGGAGATGCCGACCTGGTGGTAATCCATGACCAGCAACCCCTGGGGCTAACCGCCTTCCGCGGCAGGACCAGGGGCCGGTGGCTCTGGTACTGTCACGTAGACCCGCGTTATGCCGTACCAGAAGTATGGTATTTTCTGGCACCAATGGTGGCCACCTGCGATGCAGCCGTATTTCACCTGCCAGAATACGCCCGCGACCTGCCCGTCCTCCAGTACTTCATGCCGCCGGCTATCGACCCCCTGTCTGACAAAAACAAGGAGGTGTCTCCCGCTGACTATGAAGCGGTGCTCGAAAAGCTGGGCGTAGATCCGGAAGGTCCGCCGGTAATCCTCCAGGTGTCCCGTTTCGACCGGCTTAAAGATCCTGCCGGTGTAATCGAGGCCTTTAAACTGGTCAGGAAAAATATAGCCTGCCGCCTGATCCTGGCCGGCGGGAGCGCCGATGACGACCCGGAAGGGGCTACTATCCTGGAAGAGGTGCGGGCATTGGCCGAGGGCGACCCGGACATTACCGTACTTTCGTTAAATCCCGACGCAAACCTGGAAATAAACGTCTTGCAGCGGCGTGCCGATGTGATAGTGCAAAAGTCGCTGCGCGAGGGTTTTGGTTTAACGGCCACCGAGGCTCTGTGGAAGGGTAAACCCCTGGTAGCTACCCCCACCGGTGGCCTGGCCTACCAGGTGCTGAACGAGGAAACCGGACTGACTGCCCGCACGGTGGAAGAGGTAGCCATCCAGGTAGAGCGCCTGCTGGTCAACCCGGACCTCGGAAAACGCCTGGGCGCTGCCGGCCGGGAACATGTCCGGCAGCGCTTTATCCTGCCAGTGTATCTGTATAACTGGTTAAAACTAATAAACTTGCTCAACGGGCGACGCGGCGGCTGACTGTTACCTAATATGTCAACTTTTCCGCTCCCCTATCAGTAACCACATACGTATCCTCCACCCCGGCGCTGCCTATCCCCGGGAAGACAAACTTGGGCTCCAGGGCGAAGACCATGCCCGCGGCCAGGACGGTCCTGTCCCCCCTGGCTATCACCGGCCACTCGTTCAGGTCCAGGCCGACGCCGTGACCGATGTAAGTCACCTGCCGGCCGTAGCCCATAAAGTGCTCCTGCAAACCCGCGCGGGTGGCCAGGGTCACGGCCAGGTCGTAGAGCTCGCCAGCCGTTACCCCGGGCCGGGCCGCTTCCGCCACCCGGCCTGCAATCTCCATAGCCACTTCCTGGGCCTGCCGTAGGTCTTCCGGTACCCCCTTACCCAGGTAGATCCTGGTCTGGTCCACGGTGTAGTTGCCGTAAACCCCGGCGTAGTCGATGAGAAGGGGTTCCCCTTCCTCCCAGGCGTGCTGGCTGGCGCCCATGGGGTAAAGGGGCGAGAGGCCCAGGCCGGCCAGGGGCAGGTTGAAGCCGGAGGTCCGGGCGGAGTTGGCCCCGGCGGCAACCAGGCCCGGAATCATGCCCTGTTCCTGGCCCCGGAAGCGCTTGGCGCCCTGGTGGCCCAGGCGGCGGGCATAGCTTTCAAACTCGGCGGCAATCTCCAGCTCTGTCATCCCCGGCCGGATCCTGGTAGTTATGTATCGGAAGACCTCTGCGTGTTTGGCGGCGGACCACCGCAGGGCCTCCAGTTCAGCCGGCGATTTGACCATTCGCTGCCGCCGCAGGACCTGGCCGATGTCGGCCCACTGGACGCCCGGCAAGAGGGCTTCGTAGCGCCGGAAGAGGTTCAGGGGAATGACGTCCAGCTCCAGGCCCAGGCGGCGCAGCCCGGTCCACCCGGCCTCCGCCAGGAGAACCGGGATATCCTTAAAACTACCCAGGGGCCTGACCTGCCAGGCGGATTCCTCCCGCGCCCGCTCAAAGTCCCGGTAGGCCAGGAGGAGGGGCTCCCCGGCAGCCGGAACGAAAAGGTGGCAGCTCTGAGCCGTTCCGGTCAGGTAGTACAGGTCGGCGGCCTGGTAGATAATAGCACCGTCGAGCCCCAGGGCCTGCAAGGACTCCTGAAAATGGTCCAGGCGATTCTTATATTCTATATATTCCAGCTTTGGCATATGCATATAAACAACCCCTTTATCTAAGCGCGATATTGTAAACAAGAGTTGCCAGCCCCATATATTATTACCAAGATTATTCTATCCAAGTAAGTACTGGAAGGAGGCTTAAAAATGCCGGTTCCCGAAGCCACTGTCTTATACAATAACTTTAATTATCATCAATATGTCCATGACCAAGCGGGAAGACCAGTTGCGAACAGGACCATGCCCATATGTATCCCGGCGTAACTGGTTTACCCCGACCGGTCAATAACAGCCATGACCATATCCTGCATGGTATTACCACCTTCGATTATGGGCACACTCACTCCTATTATGCGATAACCGGCCCGGCCATCGACCTGCCGGGGGGCATGCATACCCACTATGTCTACTTTGAAACCAATGAAGTTGACGGCCATCGTCACCGGGTACAGGACTTTGTCATCCCTGCAGCAATGGGGTAGGGTTACCTGTGAAAAGATATAAAAAACTCCTTCCTGATCCCCGCCCAGGAAGGAGTTTTTTGCTGGTGCCTCAGGGCGGAATCGAACCGCCGACACGAGGATTTTCAGTCCTCTGCTCTACCAACTGAGCTACCGAGGCATGGATGGCGGAGCCGACGGGATTTGAACCCGCGATCTTCGGCGTGACAGGCCGACATGTTAAACCGCTACACTACGGCTCCATTTATGGTGGGCAGTGGCAGGTTTGAACTGCCGACCCCCTGCTTGTAAGGCAGGTGCTCTCCCGCTGAGCTAACCGCCCCTGTGTACCTGCCGCGTTAGATATTATAGCATGGTACCTGGGGCGAAGTCAAATATTTTTTGCTCCCCGGCCCGGCAGGGGGCTCCTGTTTTACCGGCGTAATTACCGGCGGTAAAAACCGGTCGCGGTCAGGCCTGGTCGCCTTTTCCTCCCCAGGCCAGGAGGGCCTCGCGGAGGATCTTGGCCGCCAGGATGGCGGTGATGTCGCTCCGGTCGTAGGCCGGGCAGACCTCCACCAGGTCAAAGGCGACTACATTGGCCCCCTGCAGGATCTGGATGGCTTTAAAGATCTCCCCGGGAGGGCATCCCCCCGGTTCAGGAGTACCGGTACCGGGGGCAAAGGCCGGGTCGACCACGTCAATATCAATGGTCACGTACAGGGGGCGCCGGCCTAGTTCCGGTACCAGTTTAGCCAGGGGCGGCGTAATCACGTCCATAAAAAAATTGGTTTCTTCCTGGCCGTAGGCAAATTCACCCCAGGTTCCGGACCGGATGCCAAACTGGTAGAGGCGAGCGGGGCCGATCTCCTCCGCCACCAGGCGCATGACGGTGGCATGGGAGAACCTTTCCCCCAGGTAATCCTCCCGCAGGTCGGCATGGGCGTCGAAATGGAGAACGGCCAGGTCGGGATAGTGCCGGTAGGCGGCCCGGATAAGGGGATAGCTCACCAGGTGCTCCCCACCCAGAAAGAAGGGCACCCTGGCGGCGGCGAAGAGGGCGTCGGCCGCCGCCTCCATTCGTTCTAAACTGGCCTCCACCCTGCCCGGCGGGAGGTCGAGGTCTCCCGCGTCGTAAAAGGGAACCCTCGTGAGCTCACGCTGCAGGTAGGGGCTGTATTCCTCCAGGACCTCCGACACGGCGCGGATGGCCCGGGGGCCCCAGCGGGTGCCGGGGCGAAAGGTGGTGGTGGCATCAAAGGGAATGCCCGCCAGGACCGCACGGGCCCCGGCAAGATCGTCGCTGCTGGCCAGGAATCCCTGGCCCCTGGTAAAGCCTTCTAAGATAGCGGAGTTATTCATGGGGATTAACACTCCTTCCCCGAACTATGGAGCCGTTCCCGGCGCCCCGGGATAGCCGCCATTAAAACTCTTCTTCCTCCGGAGCCTCCAGGAACTCCTGGACAAAGGGGGGAAGGGAAAAGGCGGCCTGGTGAATGGCCGGGGTATAGTAACGGGTCGCCACCTGGGGGGCCTGTCTCCAATCGACCTCCAGAGGGTCATACTCCTTGCTCCCCAGGCTGAAGGCCCAGAGACCACCAGGATAGGTGGGCACCGTGGTTAGGTAGAGCCTGGCTATGGGGAAGATCTCCTTCAGGTCGCTCTGGATCCGGCGGATAAGTCTGCTGTTAAAGATAGGGGATTCCGTCTGGGCGACGAATACACCATCGGCTTTTAACGCCCGGTAGACGTTACGGTAAAATTCGGCGCTGAAAAGGCCCACTGCCGGTCCGATGGGGTCGGTAGAGTCGACGATAATTACGTCATAAGTATTCTCCCGCTGGCGGACGTGCTCGATGCCGTCTTCAAAGCGGATCTCCACCCGGGCGTCGTCCAGGCCGCAGGCTATCTCCGGCAGGTACTCGCGGGCATTGGCCACCACCCGGGCGTCAATCTCCACCAGGGTAACCTTTTCAATCGAAGGGTGTTTGACAATTTCCCGGACCACGCCGCCGTCGCCGCCACCGATAACCAGGGCGGTGCGGGGGTTGGGATGGGTATTCAGGGGCACGTGGGCGATCATCTCATGGTAAAAGAACTCGTCCTTAACGGTCGTCTGGATAATATTGTCCAGGAGGAGCATGCGGCCGTAGGCTTCCGTGTCCACCACGGCCAGCTCCTGGTAGGGGGTTTTTTCATGATGCAGGGTTTGGTTCAGGCGAACGGAAATCGCCAGGTCCGGTGTCTGTAGTTCTGAAAACCAGATACCGCGCAAAGCCAATCTCTCCTTTCTTCAGGGTGTAGTTTAACAAAAATAGCGCGCCGCCACAAGTTATTTTCCGCCAGGGGTTTAAATAATACCCATCACCGCCTGGGCTATACTGACGTTATGGATGTTCAGGCGCAGGAGGTGGTTAATGAGCTCCATATGGACGGAGGTGGTCTCCAGGCTGAGACGATTCTCCCGCTGCAGGCGCTGGAAATGGGAGTAGCGCAGGTTTTTCTCCAGCCGCAGGATCTCGGGGTGGCCGCGGATGACCCGGGCGGCCAGGGCCTGGTCGTCACTGGCGAAGGCCTGGATAGCGGAAGTGAAGTTCTCTTTAACCTTCTCAAACATCTCCTGGAGTTCGGCCTGCCCCTCGGGGGAAAACTCTATGCCGCTGGTTTCCATCTTGCGCCAGTGCCGGGCTATCTCCACAGTCACGTCGCCGATATGCTCCAGGTCATTGGCAATGTAAAGCAGCCTGGTCTGGGCCACTATTTGTTCCTCACTCAAGTTATCCCGGTTCATATGGGCCAGGTACCGGGCGACGGCCCTGTAGAGGTAGTCGAGGATACCGTCCAGGCGGCGCAGTCTCTCCAACAGGTCGACCTCCCGTTCGGCCAGGGGTTGCATGACCCGGGGGAACATCTCCTCCCGGATAATCCCGGCCATGCGCAGGAGTTCCTGGGTCACCCCTGCCAGGGCCAGTTCCGGCACGTCCAGGAAGGAGTTATCCAGGTACTTGGCTACCTTTTCCTCCTCGGGAGCATCGGGCAGGAGCTTTACCATCAGGCGGCCTACCAGGGGCGTAAAAGGAATAAATACCAGCATGTTGATAATGTTAAACAGGGTATGGCCGTTGGCCACCTGGCGGGCAACGTCCGGGGAAGTAAGGCGGGACAGGCCGGCATAGAGGCCCAGGAAGGGTAAAAAGAGAAGCACGCCCGCGAGTTTAAAAAAGAAATGGGCCATGGCTACCCGCTTGGCCTCCCGGGAAAAGGCGATGCTGGAGATAAGGGCCGTAGCCGTAGTACCCAGGTTGGCGCCCAGGACCAGGGCCAGGGCCGGTTCCAGGGCCAGGCCGCCCCTGGCCGCCAGGGTCATGGCCACCACCACCGGGGCGGCGCTGCCCTGGACAATGGCCGTAAAGAGGGTGGCCGCCAGCATCATCATCCAGGGATGGGCCGCCAGGCGGTGCAGGACGGCGGTAAACCCGGGTATGGTGCTAAAGGGCGCTATGGCCGTACCCATAAGGGCGGCACCATAAAAAATAAGGCCAAACCCGAGGATGGCCTGGCCGAGGTAACGCCAGCGCAGGCGCCGGGCGGCGAGATAAGGGATGAGACCGGCAACCACCGCCCAGAGGGAATAGTCGCTGAGGTGAAAGGCAATGAGCTGGGCCGTAAGGGTGGAGCCGATAGCCGCACCCAGGATGACCCCCAGGGCCTGGCCCAGGCTCATGAGGCCGGCGCTGACAAAGCCTACCAGGAGCACGGTGGTCACAGCGCTGCTCTGCAGGAAGATGGTAACCACCAGCCCGGCCAGCATGCCGTAGAAACGATTCCTGGTCACCGCCCCAAGGAGCTGCTGCACCTGGCGGGCGGCCGCCTTTTGCAGGCCGGTGCTGATGAGGTTTATGCCATAAAGGAAAAGGGCCAGGCCTCCCAGCAGCCCGGTCGCAACGCTAAAAAGCATCAATGACCTCCATTATCTATTCCGTGCGAAATTAATTTACCAGCAGCTAATAACCCGGCTTTGCCTGCCCTCGATCAGTGGCCCTCGCGTAGCTGCACGGGTGCGGGGTTTCTTCGCCATGCCGGGAGGCGATTTTCTGCGGGCCCTGCCGGTGCTTAAAGGCCCGGCGCTGGCCAGTCTCCCGGTAAACAACCATTTCGGCGACATTGACGGCGTGGTCGGCGATGCGCTCCAGATAACGGGCCACCAGAGCCAGGTAACTGGCCTGGTCGACGTACTCCGGGCCCTTTTTCATATAACCCACAAGTTCATCATAAAGGGCTTCAAAGAGGCGATCGACGGCGTCATCGGCCTCCACCACCTCCCGGGCAAGATCCAGGTTGCGGTCCACCAGGGCCTGGAGGCTCCTGCGCAACATGGCCCGGGCAAGGTCGCTCATCCGGGGAATATCCACCAGGGGCTTGAAGTATGGCCCCAGTTCGGCCAGGCGTTCAGCCGCCTCAGCGATGTTGACGGCATAGTCGCTAATGCGCTCCAATTCTCTACTGACTCGCATGACTGTAGCCAGGGTACGCAGGTCTTCGCCGGAGGGTTGCTGCAGGGAGAATAGATCCAGGGCGGACATTTCGATATTGTGATCCAGGTCATCGATAGCATCGTCCCCTGCGATGACCTGGCGCGCCATTTTGACGTCCTGGGTCTTCAGGGCCGCCAGGGCCTGGTCCAGCTGGCCGGCAACGTAATCCCCCATATGCAGGAGGTTCTTCTGCAAATCCAGGAGCGCCCGGTCGTAGGCATTGATAAACCGGCCCATCCTCTGCCCCCCACGTTTTTGCAAATTATTATATAATATACTGCCCCCGGAGTAAAAGGTTAGCAGGTATGCCGGTCTTCCTGAAAGTCCGGGGTGCAGTTCGGGCGGCCATCGCCCGGCAGGAAAGCCCGTCGTGCCGGCAGACGGGTTTAGCGGCCCCCCGGCCGCGCCAGTCCTGCCGGTGCCAGGACCCTGGCCTCAATCAGGTCTACCAGGCCGGCAGCGTCGTCAAGGTCATAGCAGGGAGCGTCTATGTCCAGGGGCTCATCGGTGGCCACGGCCAGGAGTTCTTCCGGCCCGCAGAGGAGTTCCCCGCCGACGGCCGCCCGGTGAACCTCGATCTTGGGCTTATCCCCGCGCTTATACCCCTCGGTAATGATGAGATCGACGTTTTGAATCCGTTCGGCTATGGCGTCCAGGGGCATTTCCCTTTCTACCTTTTCGATGAGGGCCATCTTCGCAGGCGAAGAGATGACCACCACATCAGCACCGGCCTCGGCATGGCGCCAGGTATCTTTACCGGGCCGGTCGATATCAAAGCCGTGGGTATCGTGCTTGATGGTCGCCACCCGGTAACCCCGCCGTTTCAATTCCGGCAGAAGCTTGATCAGCAGGGTCGTCTTGCCGGCGTCCGACTTCCCGACAACAGAGATAACCGGGATCCGCTTTTCTTGGGAATGGCTCATGATTGTACCCCCTCAATCTGCTTAGCATCAGGCGGGCCTTTTTGTGAACCCCGGGCAGCGAGCAGAACCACCCTTACCTCTTCCCCGGCTCCGGGTGCCAGGCCGGCGGGGAGGTCAATGAGGGCGTTGGCTCCAATGGCGGCACGAATGCCCCCCGGAAGACGGGGCAGGGGCGCTACCTGCCAGCCGGTCGTACCGGGCCAGGCCCGGGCCCAGATAAAGGCCCGTTCGGGCCTCGGTTTGTCTACGGCTGCCGTCAGCACTGCGGGGAAGGTTGCCGGCAGGACTTCCCTCCCCCCCAGGGCGCGGATCACCGGCGCCGCCAGGAGGTAGTAAGCCACCAGGGCTGCCGGCGGGTTGCCCGGCAGGCCCAGGAATAATTTATCTCTCCTGCGGGCGGCTATCACCCGCCGGCCGGGGCGCATCCGGATTGCCGTAAAGAGGATTTCTCCCCCGGCGCCGGTAAAGGCCGCCGCCGTCAGGTCACGGGTGCTGCCGCCGGCTCCACCGGTAGTTAGAAGTATATCGCCCTCCTCCAGGGCTTTCCGGTAGGCCTCTACCTGTTCTACCAGTTCGTCGGCCAGGGGCCCGAGGGGGATTACCCGGGCGCCGTCGCGGCGGGCGGCTGCCGCCAGGGCATAGAAATTACTATTATAAATGCGAGGCCCGGGTGCTAGAACCTGGCCGGCACCAGGGCTTACCACCTCGCCGCCTGCCTGCCGGCCACCGGGGCAGTCTCCCCCCGGGCCAAGCAGTTCCATCAACTCGCTGCCGCTGGCCGCCAGGACCACCCGGGGCCTCCGGTAGACGGTTATTTCCGTAAGGCCCAGGGCGGCCAGGAGGCCGATTTCCGCCGGTCCCAGTTCAGTGCCGGCGGCCAGGACCCTTTCCCCGGCCGCCACCTCCGCCCCGGCAGCTTCCAGGAACCTGCCCCGGGGTAGCTCCGGCACTACGACCAGGTCTCCCCGGCGCTCCGCCAGTTCTCCGGAAATAACAGTCACCGTGCCTTCCGGGGGCCGGGCGCCGGTAAAAATAACCGCCGCCCTGCCCGGTCTCAGGGTGACATCCGGGCAGTTGCCTGCCGCTACCGTGGCCACCACCCGGTAAGTCTTTCCCGATCCCCCGGCGCCCGGTGCTTCGGGGCTGTTCAGGGGCGGCCCCAGGGCGTAACCGTCCACCAGGGAACGGGGAAAGGGCGGGAAGGAGCGCGGCGCCACCACCGGTTCCGCCAGGATGCGGCCCGGAGCCTCTGCCAGTCTTATTTTCACCCTTCCCACCGGTTTTAACCCGGCCAGGAGGAGTTCCCGGCCTTCCTCCAGGCTCAGGGGTGGGGTTGCTTCAGTCATAGCGATCTTCCTTAAATATGCGGCGCGCCCTTTCCAGGTCGGCCGGGGTGTTAATATTAAAAAAGATTTTTTCCGGATCGTTAACCCCTTTTACCTCCAGCCGGTCGACGTCCACGTACCGCACCCTGACCCCGGGGTAAAAGGCAAAGGCCTGGTATTCTTGCCTTTGCAGGCAGGCTTCGATGGCCGCCAGGCACCCCTGGGAATAGACGGCATGCAGGGGTTGCAGGTACTTGCCCCGCCGGGGGACAACGGCGTCATAACCCGGGGCCTGGCCCAGGAGGTAGTTGATAAAGTCCGTTGCCAGGAAGGGCATATCGCAGGCCACGATAAAATTATACCAGTAAGGGGAAGCCAGGAGCCCGGCATGGATACCGCTTAAAGGCCCCCGTCCCGGAATGACGTCCGTAACAAGGAGCACCTCTAAATCCCGGTACAACTCCGGGGTATTGGTTACTACGATTATCTCGTTGAATAGGGGCCGCAGGGCGGTTACCACCGTGGCCAGGAGTGTTCTTTCCCGCAGGGGCAGCAGGGCTTTGTTGGTGCCCATGCGGGTGCTCTTCCCCCCGGCCAGGACGATCCCCCCTGCCGGCGGCAGGTTAGCAGGCACCTTCCCGGTCATCCCTTTTACAGTTCTAATTGCTTTTATGCTGTGATTATACTTAATCTCCGCCGGGAGTACAAGGCACCCCTACTCTAGCGAGGGTACTATCCGTGGATGAAAATAGAGCCTCCGGGCCGGGCTATAGACCGCCCCGCAAGGACGGGGGCGAGCAAAACGACGGATAAAGAAGCGGAATCATCCTGGCAACAAATGCAGGGCTTCTTTCTTTAAAGACACCATAATACGATCCCCCGGGGTTATCTTTTCCCTCTGATAGACATGGCGCGGCAGCAGCATTTCAATATCATAGGCCGTGCTTTGAGCCAGCCGTAAAAAGACGCGGCAGGTATGGACTTCGGGTACTATGGCCGTCACTTCTACCTGAAAAACATTCTCCCGCACCGGCCGGCCTAAGATGCGCCCGGGGCGGATGAGCATAACATCCTCCGGCCGGATGCCAAAGACCACCTGCCGACCTGGCTCCAGGGGAGCATAGGGCAGCTGGGCCTGGAATTTCTCCCCGGCCACCCGGAGGGTATCTCCTTCCCTGTCGGCGGCCAGGACCCGGCCGGTCCAGATGTTGCGGAAGCCGACAAACCGCGCCACCCGGCGGTCGGCAGGATGGTAAAAGACTTCCTCCCGGCTGCCGATCTGGAGCAACCGCCCGTTATCCATAACGGCTATCCGGTCTCCCAGCATATAGGCTTCTTCCAGGTCATGGGTCACCAGGATCATGGGGACGCGCAATGAGCGGCGCACGTTTAGCAGGTCATAGCGCAGCCTGGCCCGGATGAGGTTGTCCAGGGCGGCAAAGGGCTCATCCAAAAGGAGCAGCTGCGGCCGGCTGAAAAGGGCCCGCGCCAGGGCGACCCGCTGTTGCTGGCCGCCGGAAAGCTCGCGGGGGCGGCGATGCTCCAAACCCTGCAGGCGCAGGAGCGCTAGGAGTTCCTGCAGGCGCGCCCTCCTCTCCCCCGGGTCCAGGCCGGCCGGCGCCCCGTAGGTTATATTGTGACTTACATCCAGGTGGGGAAAGAGGCCGGGGTGCTGCAGGCAGTAACCGGTGCCCCGGCGGTAGGGCGGCAGGTTGACCCGCTTCTGCCCCCTTTCTTGGCGGAAAAAAACCTTATCCCGGCAGATTATGCTGCCGCCGTCGGGAGTCACCAGGCCGGCAATCATATTCAGGATGGTTGACTTGCCGGCCCCGGAAGGCCCCAGGATTACCAGGACCTCTTCGCCCATTGTTAAAGCGACCTGGAGGTAAAAATCACCTCTGGTTTTGTGGACATTAAGGGAAAGGATGGCCGTCACCTCCCGGGGCAACCTTCTTTACCGCCAGAAGCACGGCAAAGGATACCAGGACCATGAGGGCGGCCATTACCAGGGCCGCCTCCAGGTTGCTGTCCATGGCCATATAAATGGCCAGGGGCAGGGTCTGGGTAATCCCCGGCATATTGCCGGCGAACATGATTGTGGCACCGAATTCCCCCAGGGCGCGGGCCCAGGTCATAATGGCCCCGTTGAACAGGGCCGGGAAAGCCAGGGGCAGAGTCACCCGGAAGAAGGTCTGGCGGGGCGTTTTGCCGAGGGTCAAGGATATGGCCTCCAGGGAGGTATCCACCGCGGCGAAACCGTTCCGGGCCGTCTTTAAAAAGAAGGGAGCGCCGACAAAGACCTGGGCAAGGATGACGGCCACGGTGGTAAAGGGCAGGGAGATCCCCCACCCGGCCAGCAGGGATCCCATGAGGCCGCGCCGGCCGAAAGCCATAAGGAGGGCCACCCCGGCTACAGCCGGGGGCAGCACCAGGGGCAGGTCCAGGAGGGTATCGAGAACCTCCCGGCCGGGAAAGCTGCGCCGGGCCAGAAAATAGGCCAGGGGCGTACCCAGGAGAATAGTCACCGCGGTGGCTACCAGGGTTGTCAGGCCGCTGAGTTGCAGGGCCTGCAGGACCACCGGCAACCTGACGGTGGTTCCGAACCGGGACCAGTTGATGTTCAGGAAGATGCTGACCACCGGCAGGACAATATAAAGTATGAAAACAAGGCCGGCCAGGGCCGGCAGGAAGGTCAGGCGTTTCACCGGGCTCCTCCGGAAATAGGGTTCTAACTTCCCTCTTTAACAGGCAAAAAGCCATATTTGGCCAGGATTTTCTGGCCTTCGGGGCTCAGGATCAGGTTCACCAGCTCCCGGGCCAGTCCGGCCTGCTTGGAACCCTTAACTACAGCTATGGGGTAGGTGGCCCGGACATTGGCCTCCGGGGGAAAGGGTATGGTCGCCAGCTTATCCCGGTAAGAAGAACTGATGTCGGTGACATAGACGATGCCGGCATCGGCTTCTCCCAGGGCCACCTTGGCCACCACCTGGCGCACGTTGGTCTCCTGGGAAACAACCCTTTTTTCCACCTGTTTGGGAAAATCAGGCCCGTAGAGGGCGGCGAGGTTCTCCAGGGCCCGGCGGCTGTATTTGCCTATGGGAACGTCCGGTGCCGCCAGGACCAGTTTCCCTTTGTTGGCCAGGTCGGCTGCGCTTTGGATACCGGCCGGGTTATTTTTAGGGACGATGATGGTCAGGGTGTTGGCGGTGAAATCCCGCGGTTGTTCCATCAGACCCTTGTCGACCAGTTCCTGCATATATTTTTGGTCGGCCGAGGCAAAGATATCGGCGCTCATGCCCTGCTCGATCTGGGTCCGCAGTTGCTGGGAACCGCCGAAATTAAATTTGACCGTAACGCCCGGGTGGGATTCCTCGAAGGCCCGGCCGATCTCACCAAAGGCGTCCGTCAGGGAGGCTGCGGCAAAGACCACCAGCTGCCCTTCAGGTTGTTGCCCCCGGTTCTGGTCTAACTGGGGCTGCCCGGCCCCGGCCTGGCGACACCCGGCCAGGGCCAGGGCGGCAATCAGGGTACTCGCTATTAATATCGATGCGCGCCGTAATTTCATAATCTTGGCCTCCTCCGAAAATGGATTTCTGGGGAAAAGGGTTATTTATCGGCATGTATGCTCTGGGATGGAAGGCGCAGGCTCCGGCCTCCGTGTTTCCCGGCCAGCAAACTTGGCTCAGCCTTGCTCAGCCTACATTTTCATTGTTCGCTGGCGGGGGCGCCAGCCACCATGAGGGGCTCCTTCCCGAAAATCGCCATTACGGCCCCCGGGCGCAGCCGGGGTAAATAAAAAAGCCCGGCTCGCAAAGGATACCGGGACTTCGTCGTCCAGAAGCCATGTGGAATCTCCTTTCCGAGCAAAGGGAGGCAGGCCCGTTTCCCGGCCTACCCCGTGGGTCCGAAACCCAGGCCGGTGTTCCATAGGCAACAGCCCTTAGGCAGCACCGGCTCGGAGATGACTATTCAATTTAAGTTTCAATTTAAATTAATAATACCTGTTTCCCGGCCTGGCGTCAAGATACCAGCGGCCGGGGCTGGTGGCCGGCTGCGAAATTGACAAAGGCTTCGGCAGCCGGGCTTAAAGGTTGACGGCGCCGGACCAGGTACAGGTCCCTTTTTAAGTCTACGCCCTGCAGGGTGACGACTGCCAAGCGCCCCAGCTTGACGCTCTTTTCCACCGCCCAGGAGGTAACCAGGGAGATGCCCAGGCCGGCCTCCACGGCGCTGACAATGGCTTCCGTACTGCCCAGTTCCATAACGATTTGCTCCGGGTCGACGGTAAAACCCGCCGCCGCCAGGCGCTCCTCTACCACCCTGCGGGTCCCGGAACCGGATTCCCGCCAGACCAGGGGTTCTCCCTTGAGCTCCCCGGGGGATATGGCAGCTGCGCCTGCCAGGCGGTGCCCCGGCGGGACTATAAGTACCAGTTCATCCCCCGCCAGGCGGCTGTAAGAAAGATTCTTTCCCCGGCCGCCGGCAGCGCCGACCACCCCCAGATCAATCTCGCCCTCCTGGAGGCGCTGCACCACTTCCTGGGTGTCGGCGATGGTCAGGATAACCTCCACCCGGGGGTATTCCCGGCGAAAGGCACCTATCAGCCGGGGCAAGATATACTGCCCGGGGGTGGTACTGGCGCCCAGGAGGAGACGGCCCCGCACCAGCTGGGTTAGCTCCGCCAGTTCCCGCCGGGTTTGCTTTAGATGGCTGGCGATTATCCTGGCGTGGCGGTAGCAGATCTCCCCGGCGGCCGTCAGCCGCACTTCCCGGCCGCGGCGCTCCAGGAGGCGCAGGCCGAAGTAGTCTTCTAGGGCCTGGAGTTGCTTGCTCACCGCCGGCTGGGTCAGGTACAGTTCTTCGGCCGCCGCCGACAGGGTTCCCTTTTCGACGGTTGTAATGAAGGTAATTAAATGGTTGATATTCATTGCTCCTGGCTCCGTTTGCAAAAAATAGTTCCAGGACTTCGCCGCATAAACCGCTGGGCGGAGACCAAGAATAAGGGGGAGGTGGTTTTATTATGGGTTTGCAGGGTCCGGCCAAGGTAGCCATTATTGGCACCGGCTATGTAGGTTCAAGTACGGCCTTTGCCCTCCTCTTCAGTCCCCTGGTCAAGGAAATGGTACTGGTGGACGTAAACCATGCCAAGGCCGAAGGGGAAGCCATGGACCTCGCCCATGCGGCGACCCTGATCCGGCCGGTAGAGGTTTATGCCGGCCGTCCTGCCGACTGTGCCGGTTCCAGGATTGTTATCTTTACGGCCGGTGCCAACCAGCAGCCAGGGCAGACTCGCCTGGACCTGATCCACCGCAATACAGCCATTGTCCGCCAGGCACTGCCCGAGATTCTGCACTACTGTCCTGATGCCCTCGTCCTCATGGTGGCCAACCCGGTAGACATCCTTACCTATGTAGCCTGGAAGATCTCCGGCCTGCCGGAGAATAGAGTCCTGGGCTCGGGCACCGCCCTTGACAGCGCCCGCTTCCGTCACCTCCTGAGCCGCCATTACCGTGTGGATCCCCGCAATATCCACGCTTACGTTATCGGCGAGCACGGCGACACCGAGGTGCCGGTCTGGAGCCTGGCCAATGTGGCCGGCGTTGATCTGGAGGAATTCTACCTTATGGACGGCGCGCGGGAAGAGGAAGCCTTCCGGGTAGAGATCAGCCACCAGGTCAGGGAGGCGGCCTATGAGATTATCGAGCGAAAAGGGGTTACTTCCTACGGGGTAGCCCTGGCCCTGAGCCGGATCATTGAGAGCATCCTCCGTAACGAGCACAGTGTCCTCACCATCTCGAGCGTCATCCGTGACCTCTACGGTATCGACGGCGAGGTAGCCCTGAGCCTGCCCTGCCTGGTAGGGAACGAGGGCCGGGAAAAGGTCCTGGCCATTCCCCTGGTGGCCAGGGAAAAGGCGGCCCTGAAACACTCGGCAACCACCCTGCAGCAACTAATCGCCCAGCTAAGCCTTTAGTGGCTGCGCTTATAGAGCTGGATAAAGTTGAGGATAAATCGCAGTTCGGATTCGTTACAGTTGCAGATCAGCCGCAGTACTGACTGGACCTGGGGTTCTATAAGCAACTGGCGTAACTCGGGGCCCATCTGGTTTAATACTTCATCAACCCCGGCATCATCGGCGATAAAATAGCAGGGTGAAATATCCAGCACCGCCCCCAACTTTTCCAGGGTTTTTAAGGATGGCTGTACTTTACCCTGCTCGATCTGGCCAATAAGCCCGGCCGAGACGCCGGCAGCCCTGGCTAACTCGGCCTGGGTAAGGCCCCTTTCTTCCCTGGCCTGGCGTAATTTGTGGCCCAGGGAACCACCGGTACCGATAACCGAGCTCAAAGGAACTTCCAGGGCAGCGGTGATTTTTTTCAGGGTATCAATAGCGGGGTAAACATTACCCCGCTCAATTTCACTTAAGTAGGAAACGGAGATACCGGCAGCCTCGGCCAGGGTATTCAGGTTTTTGCCAGCCCGCTCCCGCAGGAGGCGGATCCTCTCACCCGGTGCCAGTTCGCCTTCAGCACCGGTTTCTATGAGTTGTTCCCGGGGGAGGTTCAGGGCCCGGGCTACTTTATCCAGGGTTTTTAAGGAGGGCCTTTTGGCCCCCCGTTCAATTTCGCTCAAGTAAGATACCGAAACCCCCGCCCGCTGCGCCAGGTCCTGCAGGGAATAACCGCGCTCCTCCCGCAGTTCCCGGATACGTTTACCACATACGCGCATTTTTTTCGCTCCTCTGGGCCATGGCTTAAGTCTACTATAGTATTTTTAAATCGAGTATAAGTTAAAGCTCCTGCCCTGTCAAGTTTCACACTTTCTTCACATTATCACCATAATTTTATGATATCCCGGGGTTAAACTAGAAGCTGAAAGGAGGTGGCGCGGATGAAGAAAAAAATCGCTATCGTCCTCGCCGTAGTATTAATGCTGGGGGTGCTGGCGCCGGCGGCCTTTGCAGCCATGTCGGACCAGCAAAAGGCGGACATTAACGCCCTCTACCAGCAAATCGCCCGGTTGCGCCAGCAGATCATCGACAAGTATGTGGAGAGCGGCCAGCTGACCAGAGAGCAGGGTGACCTGATGAAGCAGCACATCCAGCAAATGGAGAAGTACCGGGAAGAAAATGACTTTGGTCCCGGTTTCGGACCCGGTTTTTGCGGTGGACATGGCGCCGGCTACGGTATGATGGGTGGCTGGGGCAACGGTCGTGCCGGCTCTAACCCGGGCCAGGGGAATCAAAATTCTGCCTATTACCACCCCGGCATGATGCACGGCTACATCGGTATTTAAAAAGCGTTTAATCCCGCCAATTACGACGGTCGTCGCGGCCAGGAGATCACCGGCAGGAACGAAGGTCCCTGCCGGTTTTATTTATACACGTTTAGAGGAGGTCCTGCAGGAGGCTATCCAGTTCGCCCGGGCCCAGGGGACCATTCTTGACGCGGCGCAGGAGGCCCTGGCGATCAATGATAAAGGTGGTGGGTATGCCGCTTACCCCGTATGCATCTGCCACCTTACTGCCCCAGTCCAGGAGGACCAGGTAATTATGTCTTTTTTCGCCCAGGAAGGCACGGATACCCTGGATTGTCTCCCGCTGCATGATATTAACGGCTAGGACCTTCACTCCCCGGGGTGCCAGCCTCCCGGCAGCGGCATCCAGTTCCTCCATTTCCGCGACGCAATAGGGGCACCAGGTCGCCCAGAAGTTTAAGACCACCACCTGGCCCTGCAACCTCTTTAGACTGACCTGGCTACCGTCCAGGGCCTGCAGAGTAAAGTCCGGGGCACGTACCAGGTCGCCCCGGCGCGGCAGGAAAAAGGAAAGGGCCAGGACGGCAACCATGACTAGGATAATCAGCAGTGGCACCCGCCATTTAGGTTGCATAGCTACATTCCTCCAGTCTTAAATAAAGGTGTTCAAACGGCCGAAAAAGACCAGAACCCCCATAACGACAAGAATAATACCGCTTATCAGGGATATTTGCGGCAAATAACGGGAAAACTTCCGCAGGGAGTATAAAACCGGTCCCAGGAACAGGGCAGCCAGCAGGAAGGGTACGGCCAGGCCCAGGGAATAGACAGCCAGGAGCAGCATTCCCTGGAGAAGGGTGGCCTGGCTGCCGGCATAAATTAAAATAGAGCCCAGGACCGGGCCAATGCAGGGAGTCCAACCGGTGGCGAAGGCCATCCCCAGGAGAAAGGAAGCTGCCGCCCCGGGGGTGCGAGGCTGGAGCTCCCACTTTTTTTCCCGGGCCAGGAAGGGTATACGCCCAATTCCGGCCACCTGCATACCGAATATTATAATTAAAATTCCACCGAGACGGTTTAGCACCGGCCGGTAGGCCTGGAGAACGTAACCCAGGCCCCCTGCCGAGGCTCCCAGGAGAATAAAAATCAGGGCAAAACCGGCCGTAAAAAGGGCCGCCCGCCCGGCTAAGAAGGAGCGGCCCAGGTCCTGTACCTGGCCGCTGGCTACAGCCGAACCGCCGAGATAAGTAAAGTAGGCCGGTAAGAGGGGTATAATGCAGGGAGAAAAGAAGGAGAGTAAGCCGGCAACGAAGGCTATGACCAGGGATACGTCGACCACAGGGATCACCTCTTTTTAATCATACTATTTTAGAATTTCGCCGTCAATATAATGATGTCATCAAGAGGACCGAGTACTTAGAACCAGCAATAGCGACCTGAAGGCGGTAAATCAATGTCCTGGCGCCTTAATAAGATCTCCGGTCCTTGTACCGATATACCGACCAATTGGTGGGAGCCGGTACCGATGTTATAATTGGATGCGGTATTGAATACCCTGATTGGGGGAATCAGTATGGATTGGGAAACGATAAGTCCAGCGCAAATCCTTTATTTAATTACCGTGGGGTTCTACCTGCTTTTTTTCGGCCTCTTCCTGAGGTATTTCTACTGGAAATGGTACGCCGTCAAGAATCACTGGCGGAAACGCCTGCCCCTTGATGCGGAAAAGGTAAAAAAACTGGCCGACTCGAAGGGCCTGGAGCTCCCCTTCTTTACCATTATGGTCCCGGCCCGCAACGAGTCCGAGGTTATAGCCAACACCATCGAAAACCTGGCCGCCTTAAACTACCCCAATGATCGTTATGAAATCCTGGTAATCACCGATGAAAAGGAAGCCCTGGCCAGGGCCGGGGGCCAGGGTGAGGGGCCTACCACCATGGAAGTGGTGGAGGCCAAGATCCGGGAATTTGCCGCGCGCCCGGGTATGCCCCAGCTGAAGCATTGTACCGTTCCCTACGATTTTGACGGCCGCTTCCGGGGTTCACGGCGGGGGCACAGCATCCCTTCAACCAAGGGCCGGGCCCTGAACTACGGCCTGGAGTTCGTCGACCCGCGGACGACTATTTGTGGTTTCTATGACGCCGAGAGCCATCCCGAGGCTGATGTTCTCCTTTACATAGCCTGGTCCTGGCTCCATGATCCGCGGGAGCGTATCTGGCAGGGTCCTGTCTTCCAGGTGCGAAATTTCTACCAGCTGGGTATTATTACGAAGATCGCTGCTATCTACCAGGCCATCTCCCATGAGATCTACCTGCCCATACTAATGAAGAAGCTGCCCTTCGTAGGGGGCACCAACCTCTTCGTCGGCCGGCGCCTCCTGGAGCGTATCGGGGGTTATGATCACCGCGCCCTGACGGAAGACCTCGAGCTGGGGGTGCGGGCCTTCCTGGAGACAGGGGTCTGGGCCGAGTATTTCCCTTATTTCAGCACCGAACAAACGCCGGCCACCCTGTACGCCTTTTTCCGGCAGCGCTTGCGCTGGGGTAGCGGTCACCTCCAGGTCTGTGATAAATTCCGTTATGCCTACCAGTATTCCTGGGATAAGAGGGGTCCCCTCCTCCACAACCTCTTCTGGAAGGGCCAGGGCGAGTGGCTCCTCTATCAGGGCGCAGTACTGGTGCCCTTATCCATTGTTATCCTGGGGCTGAACGGCGGCCTTGATCCCTCGATCGTCCCTTTTAAAATCCGCGTGGTCCTCCATTACCTGGTTTTCATCTACTTTGCCTTTACTTTTTATGCTTACGGCCACTTCCACCGGTTGATGGCGCCGGTTAACTGGTGGCAGCAGTTTATCGGGTTCCTGCAACTCCTGGCCCTGCCCTTTGCCAGTTTCTTCTTGCCCCTGCCATATACGGCAGCTTCCATCATGAAGGCCCTGAACCGCCAGCCCCAGACGTGGGTTAAAACTCCACGGACCAAAGAGGCGACCCGCTAGTATGAAATGGCGCCTGGCGGTAAAAAATAGCTAATACTTTGGGGAGACAAGATTTTGGAGGGAAGGATATGAAAGTCATCGTTGACCAGGATCTCTGCATTGCCTGCGGTACCTGCATCGACCTGTGCCCAAGCGTTTTTGACTGGGATGATGAAGGGCTTTCCCACGTTATTGTAGAAGAGGTGCCAGAGGGTGCCGAGGATTGCGCCCGGGAATCAATTGATTCCTGCCCGACCGAGGCCATTAAAGAGGTCTAGGGAGCACACCGGAACAGCAGTACACTAAAAAGGGAGCCCGGGGCTCCCTTTTAGTGTTTAGTGCACCATATTCTCCTGCCGGCGGCCGTCGCTGACCATCCTGGTAATCAGGGCGGCCAGCACCTGGCGTTCATCCTCATGGGCGACATCCCAGAGTTCCTTGAGAAGCCGCTGCTCCCGGTTCACGGGGTCGATATGGTTGGCCAGCCAGTTCCCCAGGCGCAGGGCTATCCGGTCCATGGTCTTTTCTTCCAAACCCATTTTATCGCCCAGGTTTACTACCATGGACAGGGTATCCTTCCACTTCTCCCAGCTGTTCTCTCCCTGTTGCACATCCCTTCACCTCCGTTCAGCTAGTACTTGGCAGCCCATTATTTCTTTCAGAGTTTAGTTTAAGATTTCCGGGCCCGCTTTATGTGCGGGGTCCTTCTTGACACCAGCTAGCAAAAGGTGAAAAATATACCTTAAAGAAAAGTAAATAAGGAGATGAGCTGCTTGGAACTGTATGAAGCCATCAAGACGCGGCGAAGCATCCGCAAGTTTAAACCCGACCCGGTGCCCAGGGAGGTTATAACCAGAATCCTGGAGATGGCCACCTGGGCTCCCTCGGGCCTCAACTGGCAGCAATGGCACTTCCTGGTCGTCACCGGCCCCAAGAAGGACGAGGTGGCCCGGAGTTACGGCCGGATCGTTGAATTCGGCATGCCTCCGGAGGGCCAGCGTAACCCCCAGCAGGAAGGCTTTTTGCAGTGGGCCAAAACCCTGGGCGGGGCGCCGGTGGTCATTGTAGCCCTGAGCCCGGCCCACGGCCATCCTGCTCTCCGTAAAATGAACCTGGAAAGCGTGGCCGCCTCCTTCAGCCACCTGCTCCTGGCCGCCACCAGCGAGGGGCTGGGTACCTGCTGGATGACCGGGCCCCTGAACAATGAGGCCGAGTTGCGCAAAGCCCTGGCCATCCCCAATGATAAGGAAATCGTCGCCATCACCCCCCTGGGTTATCCGGCTGAAAGCCCGGTAGCCGCACCCCGTAAAAAGCTGGATGAAGTGGTTACCTGGATTGGATTTTAATTTTTTTAAGGGCGCCTGGCGGCGCCTTTTTTGTTGCCCGGAGATTCCTCCGGCCTCTGTCCTGTTGCCCTTCCCCATTCCTACCGGTAGTTTTTGGCGGCAGGCAAATTTGCGCCGGGCCCTGCCCGCAGGCGAGAACGGGTAAAGATCAATAGACTACCTGGAGGAGCCAGTAGATGGTCCGGCCCTTCCAACCCATGTCCCAGGGGACATGGTAACGGTCGGCCGTATGGCTGTCGACCAGGACATATCCGGCCGAGTCCCGGCCTACAACCACCGAGACATGGCTTAACTCGCCCCCTTCTTCATAACCGATGATGTCACCCGGTTGCAGGGCGTTGACCGCCCCGTAGGGGTAATTAGAAGTGGACCTGGTTACTTCCTGGAAATCACCTCTTGCCAGGCGCACCGCCAGGCCGCTGTCCAGAAGGTAATAGACCAGGGCGGCTGCCTGGGCCCAGGCCTGGCTGCCCTCGCCGTTATGGTAATTCCAAACCCAGTCCCGGGGTATGCCGCCGGCTTCTTTGTCGCTCAAGACCTGGGAGGCAAAGCTGGCACAATCGCCGCCCAGGCCGGTAAAGTCACGGTACTTCCGGTTGTAGCGGCCGTCCCCGGGACCCAGGCGCACGCCGCTGTAGCGGTCGGCATAGGCCACCGCCGCCTCACGGCGGTATTTACCCTTTACCGGCGGCGGCAGCGCCTTGCATACAGCCGTGCCGGGGGCGATTTCTGGTTTCAGGTCGTCGGTTTCAAAAGGGTCCCAGTACCAGTCGCGGTTGATCAGCCACCGGCCGTCCCGCTTGACCAGTTCCACCCAGTGGAGGGTACGAAACCCCATCCGGTTGACTGTTTCTTGCGGCTCCCCCTGGTGCCGGTAACTGAGGATCAAATGCTGGGATACCGAGGCCCAGCCCTTATCCCCTTCGCTACCGCTGTCGACAACGGCCAGGTCCAGGTGACTGCCGGCCAGGGTTACCTGGCGTTTCTGCAACCACTCCTGAACGTATTTAATGCGGCCGATTTCATGGTTCAGGGCAAACCGGCCGCTGGTCGTCGTGGCATCATAAAAAGCCTCCAGCCCTTCATAATTACCGTTGACCATGGCCCTGGCCCGGGCAGTGAAGATGGTTGTCAGGTGCTCCGTCAACTCCCCCGGGGCGGGGGGCGCCATTACCGGCAAGTTTTTCTGATAAAATAGGAAGAGGGACAAGCCGGCCAAGAGGAAGGCGCCTGGAACCGCCAGCTTCATCCACCGCCGGCGCAAGAATAAAACCCGGACCACCTTCATCCCCCTCGCGATCAACATCGTTAATGTATATTCATCAAGGGAAAAAGATAAGACCCCTGCACGGGGTCATTGAAAAAGGTGGTACCGGGTTTTAACATTACTGTAGCGGGCCTCTGCCAGGATATCGATGCAGCGTCTTTCACCGGCAGCAATATCGTAAAATCCTCCTGAGTTAAGAAGCGGGTATCAGTATAATCAATCAGGCCGTGATTAACAGCTATCAGCGGTTTCTCCTGTTGTTCTTTATTTTACCAGGGGTTCTAGAAATTTAAATTACACTAAATCTGCATCACCCCCTACATCCTCCACTTCATCGCCGCTTTCTCTCCGCTTTTGTTCCTGATTTCACAATTAAGTATGGCTTAATTATACCTATGCTGTAAAAGGGTTGCAGTAAAATATTTTTCCTTAGCAGGAAAAACCAATATAGACGTAAGTGTAAAATAACCCCCACCTAGCACTTAAGGCGGGGGTTATTTTACACTTACTTTTTAAACTTCCGGAGCCAGTACCATAACTGCCGTGGGGATACATCATGAGAGGCGCACCATTCTTTAACACTCTGCCCGCTGGCTCGATATTCGGCTATCCGGGTTTCCCATAGTTTTTATAGTTCGGCTTTGGTCATAAAAAATCTGACTTCCGGCCAGGGCACCAGGCTTTTTCTTTAGGGTCGTGAGGTAATGGGCCAGCTGCATTGACCACTCGTGGCTGCCGGTGAGGCGGGATGTTCGGCCGGCACGGCGTCGCGCAGCTGCCGGGCTAAGCCGTCGATGAAGTCGTACTGGCTACCTTGCCGCCAGGTTCGCTGTAGGTCAGTGCGAATACCGTATCGGTCAGCCAGCGACGGAACGACTCATTGTCGCTGAATTGCTTGAACAACTCGGTGTCATCCCGGAGCAGCGCGGTCATCACCCGAACGAGGGCCTTGTCGTGCTCGATGCGTGCGTTTTGTTTGTCGGAATACTTGCGTGCGTTCTGGTAGGCGGTGTCGGCGGCTACGCGTGCAGGAATCTCCTCGGTGATCAGTTTGCGCACCCGATCGGCGTCGGTCCAGGGAATGTTGCCGAACTGATCGTTAAAAGCCTTGATGATGTTCGAGAGACGGTCAAGCTCCGGTTCGGGCTTGTGTCCACCGCCCCCAGTGGGCACCGGTTCGATCTCGGCATCCGCATCGGGAAGCGCTATCCTCATGCTCGCCTGCTTTTCGACCCGGTAGCTGTCCATGTCGATCGCCTCGAGGATGCCCTTTGAGAGGTCTTCCTCTTTCGGCGCCGGCAGCTTGGGTACCAGGAAGTTGAGGAAGATCGATAGCTTCTCCCACTCGGCGTTGGTGTAGGGGAGGATCGAAGACAGAAAGTTATAGGTTCGCAGAAACGCCTTGACTTTGCCCTTGAAGTCGACCTGACCGTCCTCGTCGAGATGCTCCATGTAGGTGGCGACGCAGGCGTCGAGGATCGGGTCGAGCTGGTCGCGGTCGGCCCCGCTCAGGTAGAGCCGCACCAGTTCATCAACTTGCGCAGGCGCGTACACCTGGTAGCTGTCAAGGTCGGCCTTAAGGTCGTGCAGCTTGTTCGGGTCGGTCTCGTCGGCGAGGATGGTCGTCCGGTAGTAGGGCTCGAAGGCCTTCCGGATCGTCTCCGGGTCGTTGACGAAATCGAGAACGAAGGTGTCGTGCTTCTGGGGGTGTGCTCGGTTGAGGCGCGAGAGGGTCTGCACCGCCTTGACCCCGGAGAGCACCTTGTCCACGTACATCGTGTGCAGGAGCGGCTCGTCATAGCCGGTCTGGAACTTGTCGGCGCAGATCAAAAACCGATACGGGTCCTCCCGGATCCTGTCGGGGATTGACCCTCCCCCGATTTGTAGGACACAGAGTTAAGAGTGTATCATCAGAGCAAGGAGGCGTTGTGTCCATGGGGGATTCCAGACGAAAATATGATGAAGAATTCAAGCGAAATGCCGTCGAACTATGCCGCACCAGCGGCAAAACTACCAGCCAGATTGCCCGGGACCTGGGGATCAACAGTAGCATGCTCAACAGGTGGCGAAGAGAGCAGGTAAAGTATGGAGAACGCGCCTTTCCCGGTATAGGAAAGCAGATGCGCGGTACCGATCTTGAAGAGGAAAACCGCCGCCTGAAAAAAGAGCTGGCGATAGCCCAGGAGGAACGGGATATCTTAAAAAAAGCTGTGGCCATCTTCTCCAAAATGCCGAAATGAAGTATCGGTTTATCCGGGAGCACACGGGAACTTTCCGTGTCGAGACGATGTGCCGAGTTTTAAAGGTGTCCCGGACAGGATATTACCGCTGGCTAAAAAGGCCTGTAAGCCAACGCCGGAGCCAGGATGAAATTATCAAAGAAAAGATTTTGAATATCTACAACAAGAGCCGTAAAACGTATGGCAGTCCCCGTATACAAAAGCAGCTGGGCAGGGAGGGTATCCACTGCAGCAAAAA
>NZ_MDDC01000001.1 GCF_001875325.1 Neomoorella thermoacetica | reverse complement strand
GTGAGTATCTTTGATACCGAAGCCCGGCCTATTAAAAAGGGTAAGGCCAATGCCCCGGTAGAGTTCGGCTATAAGGTGTTGCTCCAGGAAGTGGAACACAAGATAATTACCGGCTATAAGGTGTTGCAGGGGAACCCCGCGGATGACACCTTACTCCTTGGCGCAGTAGAGGATCATATTAAAACTTTCAACCATCCACCCCGTGCCCTCGCTGCCGATAGAGGTTTCGGCGGTTCAGGGAACGAAAGTGGTTGCCATCAACTTGGGGTAAAGCAGGTCAGCTTACCCCGGAAAGGTAAAATTAGTAAAGCTCGCAAAGCCTATCAATCGCAAAGCTGGTTCAAACGTCTCCAACGCTGGCGCGCTGGAGGGGAGGCTACTATTAGTCTTCTAAAACGCAAATATGGATTACGCCGCAGTCTTTCCAGGGGATATGAGGGTACCACCACCTGGGTCGGTTATGGAATCTTTGCCTATAATCTACACCGGTTGGCAACAATGGTTTAACATGATGGGTCAAACAGTTAGAATTCTACTCGAACTATAGTTCGGAAATAACATTTTCCCCTATGTGATGCAAAAAGTGGACTTTTTCAGGGGGAACTAGCTAAACCATGGGAGATATGTCAGAAGCCCCTCAGCGTTAAGTTTTTGTAGCCCGGCAACGCCGTCCTGTTATAGGTTGTCCCAGGAACATGAGATAGGGCTATAGTCGCCCAATACATGGCGCACGCTCTCCCCTGTTTCCGGGGATTTGTTTCATGACAAAAAATAAATGGGCCTGTCAGGCCTTCTGCAGGTACACCTCCATAACCTGAGAGTTGACCCGCCAGGCGGAATCGACGACCGTAAAAACGGTGTCACCAATCTTTATCTCTGCTCCCAACAGGTTATAAGTCGTGTTGTCGTATACGAAGTGGGACTGATCGGAGAAGGTGATGCTGTCAAATGTCCTCCAGCCTCCGCCGGCGTAAATGGTGACATCGCCGGTGGCGCCGTCTTGATAAATAGAGTTGTCGACGTAGAATAAATACTTCTGGGGCTGGCCGGGGAGGTAGCCGGTCCAACTGCCGGTGGATTCGGTAACGTCCATCGTCACCAGATCCAGGCTGTTGTCGTAATCAATGTCTTCGATGTCGTACAATGTTCCGTTAATGCGGCAGCCGAATATGTCGCCGAGTTTATATTGGCGCCCCCCGATGCGGATCACGTTATGCTGCACCACCAGGATCTTGTCCAGGGTGTAAATGTTGTTCCCCATCAGGATCTGGATCGTACTGGCATCTTGGTATTTACCGTTAACTATTGCCCAGGTGGTCACATTGCTGGCGGTGCAGTAGAATATAAACTTGCCACCGAAGGACTTGACGTCGGTTAGCTTATAGAAGCTGTTGTTTATGACCATGGTGACCTGATCGGGGGTATAATTCTTGTTATTAGCCGTAAAGTTGCCGGAGGCGTCGATGACCACTTCCGAGCGGTCATATCTGCTGCCGTCAATAATGAAAAAGAGGCTGTTGATGGTATTGAGGCCCAGGGACCTGGTATCCACAAAGATGGCAGAGATATCCGAGATATCAAGGCCGTTTGTCACCACCGGGGCGGTGGCAGCCAGGTCCAGGCTGATGCCGCTGCTGTCGTAATTGATCCCGTTGATGGCATAGAAATTTTCCCCCAGGGCGATAGAGATCGGGGTGTTGCCGATGTCATAGCTGTTGCCGCCGACCCTGACGGTTTGTCGATCTACCAGTTCGGCGTCGGACAGGTAGTAGCTGCCGTTTTTGTTGCCGATATAGAGCTTCACGTAATCGGCGTTATACTTGTAGCCGTGATATGAGATGGAATCCAGCTTCACGGCGCCCGGGGTGACCTGTAGATCGCTGCCGCTTACGCTGAGCCGGCATTGGACATAGCGGGTATTGTTGACGACCAGATCCGGGTTATTATCGGTGCTGTTTAGAGGGTAAGTGAAGGTGTTGTTGATGAAGACCAGGCCCCCCGCCACGCTGAGGGAGTAAATGGGAATGTTGGTCGAGTTTCGCTTGAGGTAAACGACAGTGTCCCCCAGTTTGTAGCGGTTGCCCTGGATCACCAGGGCGGACAGGGCACTGTTGCTTGATGGGTTGACCGGGACAGCAGGAGGAGAGGCGGTACCGATCTTGCCCAGCAGGTTGGCCAGCATGGCACAGGCCTCACCCCTTTTCACGCCCTGGAAGGGACGGAACGTTCCATCCGGGTAGCCGTGCATCAGCCCTTCGCTTGAGGCTGCCTTGATGTAGCCCCGGTACATGCTCTTTGCAATCTGGTTGCTGTCTTTAAAAGAGGTTGGGGTCATGTCGGGATTCTTCCCCAGGGCTCTAATCATCATAGCAGCGGCTTCACTGCGATATATCGGGTCATCAGGTTTGAGCCCACCGGGGTATTCGCTCACAATCAGGATCCCCCTCCGCACCGCTTCGGCGATCTGGGCCCTGGCCCAGTGGTTGGTGGTATCGCTAAAGGTCGGTGTGTTAACGTCTGACGCCGGGGTGATACCCAGGCAGTTGAGCAGTATGGAGGTGAACTCCGCCCGGCTGATTGGTCTGTCAGGTCTGAAGGTCTGGTCCGGGTAGCCCTTGACAAAACCTTTATTGGCAAAACCAAGGATGTAGTCTTTGGCCCAGTGGTTCTGGACGTCGGTGAATTTTGGCGTTGCGGCCGCGGTGGTTGTTGGCAACAACAAAAGTAGTAATGCTGCCATCAAAAGGGAAACTATTCTTTTTTTCATGGGCATTTCCTCCGGGGTTGTCCTCTCGCCGGGTGAAGGGTTGGTATCCGAATACGAAGTAGCGGCATTCGAGGTAGAATTATCCCGGCTATGATTATTTTACCATAATGGACTTTTCGACCGCAACAAATTGTAAAGGAGCATCCCATAAACGGCGCGCAGGAACTCCGCCTGACCCTGGCCCTGCATGCCGGCCAGCCCGACAATCTCCCCCGCCCGGGCCTGCAGGTTAACGCCCTTCATCCGTGGCGGAACCTGGAAATAGACTACCTCGGCTTCGTCCACCTGATCCAGGTCAACCTCAACCACGCTCCCTCCCCGCAGACCGATTTGTAATTTAGAAAATACTTTTTTCCTGTCGCCGTTTTAAGTCGGTAAGTAAAGCTTCGCCCTCTGGTACGCCCGGGCGTTTTTACCGATCACTGGTTGACTTTGCTCCATTGCTTTCTTCACAATCCTACTAAGAATTGTCTAAAAGTGCTTTACTTTTATTACTTAACCAGTTCCTTGATAAACTTCTCCAATTCTCCCCTGCGCCTGGAGACCAGTTTATAGGCCAGCATTCCTTCGCGTTCGGCTATGCCGACCTCGATTACCTGCAGTTCTGTAACCTTCCATATAATCCGGAGCGACCTGTTATCTACATAAACGCTCCGGTATCCTGCCAGGGGCCTGCCGGCCTGGTTTTCCAACTCTTTGCCAAATGCGGAGGGAGCCCGGGATATTTTTTGCAATGCCTTAATTACTTTTATCTGCCTGCTTTTATCCAGTCCCAGGAAATCTGCTTCAGCCGCGGGAAAAAACTTTACATTGGCCGGTACAAGATCAATCATTTTCGAGGTCGACATCAGGAGCAGCCTCCAGATCCTCCGCGGTTATACCGGCCTTCTTAATTACTTCAGCAAGGGGCACCAAAGCCTGGCCGCCCTTTTCATTTTCGAGTATACGGCATAGCAGTTCCAATTTTAGTTCCAGTTCCGCGGCTTCAGCAACCTTTTCCCAGAGTTCGGTAAATCTATCATAGCTTAAAATAGTAGCCCTGGGTTCGGATCCGGAAAACATCATTAAAAAGGGCATTTTATGCAATTTAGGTTCTACGACGCTGCGCCATTTGCGTTGTAAATCGCTGATGTTAACAATCTGGTCGCTGGAGAAAAGCGGCTTACCTTTCATAACCGGTACGAAGCCTCCCACTAAAAAATCCTCCTTTCTATAATGATATGCATTTACGTGTAAAAAAATACGTCGTTGTTTTCGTTTAAATTATCGCGTATTTAGACGTAAAAGTCAAGAACGTGCTCCGGGCCAGTTCGTACTCACATCAAAAGCCACCTATGAATGGATGACCAGAACCGCTAGGGTATACATGACCAGATTAAAAACATATATTAAGCTTGAAGAAAGTGTTAATGCAAACATTAATGAGGCGTTAAAATGGAACGCATTGCCGGCATTAATGAAGTTCGCCCGAAATTAACTTCCTTCATCGAATCTCTAAAAAATGATCCCCCTGTAGTTATTACGATCAATAGTGAACCCAAGGCTGTACTCCTGGATTACACTAGAGTTGGCGACAGGCGGGTACCCCTGCCACCTCTATTGCAACGCTAGTGATATGCTGGGTTAAAAGTAAGATAATCTTGTTGATAGCAAGGATTCAGGGCAACGATCAAGCCAGGTCGCCGGGCACTGCTGTGGCAAAGCTTCGTCACCGGGTACGACCGGGCGGTGTTTTTACCTATCACTGGTTGACTTTACCCCATTGCTTTCTTTAAAATCCTACTAAAGGATTGTCTAAGGGGTTGAGAGATATCTTGAAGCACCGTCCTTATTACGGGTTTATCGGCAATGGCGAGACGGCCGCCCTTATTGCACCGGATTTTGCCATCACCTGGCTGTGCGTGCCCCGTTTCGACAGTTTTCCCCTCTTCGCCGCCGCCCTGTCCCCGGAACGGGGCGGCAGCCTGCGCCTGGATATCGAACCGGCAGTAACGCCTGTCAGCCAGCGCTACCTGCCGGAGAGTAACATCCTGAAGACTGTTGGCAGGGGCCAGGGCCTGCAGGTGACGGTGCTGGACTTTATGCCCTGGGGCTATCATCATTTAACTAGACTGATTATTTTAGAAAATACCGGCGCGGATACTTTAAAACCACGGGTGCGCTGGCAGGCCAGCCCCATAATTACCGGCGCCCATACCTTTAAAGTCCAGTCCCGCGGTTCTTTCCAGTTTATTTATGGCCCCGGCGGCGCGACCTGCATCGGCATGGCCGGTTCCCCGGGACCAACTTCGACCCTGACTTTAAAACCAGGTGAAAAGCACCGCCTATGGCTGGTCATGGCCTACGGCACTAATCTAACCCTGGCCCGCCAGCACTGGACCGCGGGCTTCTACAGTTCCCTGGAAGAAAACCATGCCTGGTGGCGCCGGTGGTTTAAAAAAGCGCGCCGGCCCAACACGACCAGCGCGGAAGTTATAGAAGCGTATTACCGCAGCCTGATGGTTTTAAAGCTCCTTACTTACGAGCGTACCGGGGCCATAATTGCGGCGCCGACTACTTCTTTTCCGGCGGTGCCCGGCGGTAACGACAACTGGGATTACCGTTACTGCTGGCTGCGGGACGGCTATTTTACCGCCCTGGCCTTCGATGCCGCCGGCTACCACGAGGAGGCCCGCAGCTTTTATGACTTCGCCCTTTCCCTGCAGCAGCCCGACGGGGGCTGGTACATGCCCCTGGTGCCGGTGGAGGGCCGGGGCGGTAAGGAGTATATCGCCGCAGACCTGGAGGGTCCCCATGGGGAAAAACCCATTCGCTTTGGCAACGCAGCCATGCACCAGATCCAGCTGGACAATGCCGGTAATGTCCTGGACGGCCTCTGGAACCACTACCTGGCCACCCGGGACCGGGAGTATATCCGCTCCCGCTGGGACGCCATCCGCCGGGCGGCCCTCTGGCTGGAAAACTTATGGGACCGGCCGGAAAACGGCATCTGGGAAATCCGCGGGCGCAAGGATCACTGGCTCTATGGCAAGATCCTCTGCTACGCCGGTTTGACGGCCGCCTCCCATTTGTCCATCGAAATAGGGCGGTTGCAGTGGGCCGGGCGGTGGCACCGGGCGGCCAGCCGCGTCCGGCGCCAGTTGCTGATCCAGGGTTGGTCGGCGGAGCGCCAGGCCTACCTGCAGCATTACGGCCCCGACGCGCCCCTGGATATTTCCGTGCTGGCCCTGGAGTTTTACGGTTTACTGGCAGCCAACCATCCCCGCCTGCTGAAGACGGTGGCCGCCATTGAGCAACCTTCGCCTGTTGCTAAAGGTGAACCTGCGACCCGGGGCGGGCTCAATATGTGGGGCGGCATTGCCCGCTTCGAGCAGGCGGCCATTCCCTTTTACCTGCCCACCCTGTGGCTGGGGCGCTATTACCTCCATGCCGGCAATTACGAGCGCGCCCGTGAACTGTTCCAGGTCTGCCTGGATAATGCCACCGACCTTTACTTGATGGCCGAACATTTCGACCCCCGGACCGGCGAACAATGGGGTAATTTTCCCCAGGGTTTCAGCCACCAGGAAATAGTCCGTTTCCTGCTGGATTACGCCTACCGGGAGGATTAGAGAAAATATCCTCCCGGCGTTTTTTGCAAGAACCGGTATAAAAAAGTGCTTTGGAGCAAACCTGTAATGGCTAAAGGAGCTGATTGAAGGCGAAGGATACGCCTATGGCTACGTCAAGCTGACCATTATCCCGTCCATTTCATCGGGACAGTTCCTCCAGGGCCGGCCTGTATCTTTCTATAATCTCTTCCGCCAGTGCTACCTGTCTTTGGGCCAGCAGACGTTTTTCCAACATCTCAAGTACCAGTTTTAATTCTCCCGGGGGCAGGCTGGCTAATTTATCTACCAGGTTTTCTATGGACATATTTACCACCTGGGGGCAATGAAATTTCTTATTGATTAAGACGCTTTAAAGCCTCAGCGGTTGTCAAGACTTTTATTAAAGAACCTACTTCCGGTGTATGCAGATCCAGATCACCACTGATAAAAATATAGGGTTGGGCCTCAATAGCAGACGCAAGAATTGCGGCATCTTTGGGGTCCCTTATTATGGGCCGTATCTTAGCTATAGAGGCAGGAGATGGCATAGATGTAAATTCTACTTTGAGTAGGGATAAGAGCCTATCGAAGACCGGGACATGGGCGGGAAATTTGCGCTGCAAAACTTCTTTCGTTTCTTCCACAATGTAGCTGTTTATCACCAGGGTTAACCGCTGGTGGTAAATGGTGTCTAGTAACCGGCGTTCAGGCCCCCGGAAGACCATTCCGGATATAAGGATGTTAGTATCGAGCATTATCCTCATTGACCTTCACTATAAAGCTCTTTCATGAGGCGTTCGCGTACCATAGCTATTTCCTTATCCAGTTCTTGCCTGGTAAACCCTTTTTCCCGGGCCTCAACCTCAAGCTCTTTAAAAATAAGGTCTAAAGGGGAAACCGGCTCCAGGACGACTTTATTACCATCGACATAAACACGTAGCCTGGTATTCTGGTTGATCTGGAGTTTCTCCCGCATTTCTTTAGGTATCGTTACCTGGCCGCGTTCAGTAGGTTTGATAAATTGTTCTTCCATAGGTAAGCCTCCTTTCTTCTTTTAATATGATACCAGGAATACTTACCGTAAGCAATAATGGAAAATAATCGCCGTGACGTACTGGTAAGCAACTGGCAGATTACGAGTGAGTAGATACTCATTTACGAGGATAATGTCGACGTTTAGCCAGGCATCAAGAGGACGTAAAAAGTTTGTGTGAATGGTGTAATACTACCTGATAAAAGGAGATGACCATTTATCAAGCTCCAGCTGGAAATGCGCTAGTTAAAGAACTGGCGAAAGGCTGCAGGACACTATAGCTATAAAATGGAGCATATAAGGAACGCGGCTTGCTGAGTGAGACATAACTCCAGCCAGTGAGCTATAACTCCGGCCAGTAGTCTATAACCAATAAAAAAACTGCTTTTGAGCAAACCTGTAAGCCGAGTTCTGTCGTGGATGGTCATCTATCTGGGGCGCCAGTTGCCTGGCGTCTCAAGCGACCTTACCCGGGGACGGGGCGGGCCACCCCTTTTGTCCCCCTATTCGGTCTTGCTCCAGGTGGGGTTTACCGAGCCGGTTAGTCGCCTAACCGCTGGTGAGCTCTTACCTCACCTTTCCACCCTTACCCGGCACTCAACCTGACAGGTGAAAAACTCCTGCCTACCAGCTGGCCTCGAGCCTGGATTAGGCAAGGGTTACTGGTAGATGAAATTTCAACTGTCGAGTTGAGTGCCGGGCGGTCTGTTTCTGTGGCACTATCCTTGGAGTCGCCTCCACTGGACGTTATCCAGCACCCTGCCCTGCGGAGCTCGGACTTTCCTCAGGCGCTTGCAGCGCCCGCGACCATCCGGTTTACTCAAAAGCAGTATTTACTTTTCTGCAGGTGTTCAGTATATCATTTCAACCTATGGATGTCAATACGCTGTTATTATCAACCAGTTATTAAAACTCTTTCCTTTTGACCTGGAACTCATGGCCGGTCCCCTTGACACCTATTAATTCCTCCCTTTCCGATTGAGTCCTACTCTCTTTATAATGCGTACCAGGGTTCTTGTTCCTGCTGGGAGGCCAGGACCATCACCTCGCGCTCCTGCAACTGTTCCTGGAGATAGGTCACCAGGGCCGGGACAATCAGCCTCTCGGTGGCGTAATGGCCGGCGTCGACGACGGCCAGGCCTATGGCCTGGGCCGTGCGGGCTTCGTGGTACTTGAGATCCCCGGTGACCAGGACTTCCGCTCCTGCCTCCCGGGCGGCGGCCATAACGTCGCTGCCGGCACCGCCGCAGACGGCCACCCTTTTGACCTTGCACTCCCGGTCGCCCACCAGGTTGACCCGGCCGGCCCCCAGGGCTTCCTTCACCCGCAGGGCGAATTCCTCCAGGGTGACGGCCTGGGGCAGGACGCCGGTACGGCCGATGCCCTGGGCCGGTCCTTCGTTGGCCAGGGGGTACACGTCATAGGCCACTTCTTCATAGGGGTGGGCCTTCAGCAGGGCCCGCAGGACCTCCGGCAGCCGGCCGGTGGGGATGATGGTCTCCAGGCGGTACTCTTTGACCTCCGCCAGCCTGCCCTCTTCACCGGTATAGGGCCTGGTGCCGGCCAGAGGCATGAAGGTGCCGGTACCGGCCACCCGGAAGGTGCAGTCGGAGTAGTTGCCGATCCAGCCGGCTCCGGCCCGGGTGAGGGCTTCGCGGACGACCTTTTCGTGGTCTTCGGGGACGAAGGTTACCAGTTTGTAATACTTTTCCCGGTGGGTGGGGACCAGTACCTGGATGTCCTCCAGCTCCAGCCTGGAGGCCAGGTGGTAGCTTACCCCCAGGTCGGCGCTGTCCAGATTGGTATGGGCCGAGTAGACCATGATATTATCCTGGAGGAGGCGCCGCACCAGCCCTCCCAGGGGCTCGTCAAAGCGCAGGCTCTTCACCGGCCGGAAGAAGAGGGGGTGGTGGCTGATAATCAGGTTCACAGCCCGGGCGGCAGCCTCGGCGGCCACCGGCGGGGTTACGTCCAGGCATACCAGGACCCGTCTGACCTCCGCCTCCGGCGAGCCGAGCATGAGGCCGACGTTGTCCCAGCCGGCAGCCAGTTCCGGCGGGGCCAGGGCTTCCATGATGGCTATAATCTCGCCGCACTTTGCAGCCATGTGCTTACCTCCCCTAACTGGAGCAGCAGGCGTTGCAACTCCTCCCGCCGCTCCCGGGCAGCCGCCCTCTGGCTACGGCCGAGTTCCCGGACGGCTGCTGTTAGTTTTTCCATTTTATCCGCAATATAACCGGCGAGGAGGGGATGACGCTTTTGGAGGAGCAGGGGGCCCAGCTCCCACTCCAGGTCGCTGTACTCCGGGCTTACGCCCGGGACGGCGGCCATGATGAAGTAGTAGTGGCCGGCTTCATAAACGAGGTCCTCCTCCAGGAGCCGCCAGCCGCAGGCCGCGAGATAGCGGCGCAAGGGGCCGGCTTGCCCCTGGGGTTGGAGTACCAGGCGCCGCAGCCGCCGCCGGACCTCCGGCCGGGCGGCCAGTATTTCCTGCTGGGTAAGGGCTCCCAGGCCGGCCATAGTCACTGTGTCTACTTCTCCCGGTTGCAGGGGCTCCAGGCCGTCGCCCCGGCGCACCTCAACCCGGCCTGTAAGGCCGGCACCCGTAACGGCAGCCAGGGCGCGGCGGTAAGGTCCCGGCGCCACCTCCACGACGATCACCCGTGGTGAGCGGCCGCTGGCGACCAGGTAAAGGGGCAGTAGAGCGTGATCGCTACCGATATCGGCGACGCTGCTGCCCCACGGGACAAGGCCGGCCACAACGCGGAGACGGGCCGGCAAGTTAAAACTGGTAGTAGTCATAGGGGCATTTAAAAAGGTCAGCATGCCCCGGTCACCTCTCGACCTCCAGCTGCTGACCTTGCTCCGACGTTTTTGGTGGGCCCACCCGGATTCGAACCAGGAACCAACCGGTTATGAGCCGGCAGCTCTACCGTTGAGCTATGGGCCCTTTCTGGCTCCCCGGGCAGGGCTCGAACCTGCAACCACCCGGTTAACAGCCGGGCGCTCTACCATTGAGCTACCGAGGAAAGCCGCCTTTTATATTATACTCCAGAATGCCGCCCCGGTCAACAGCCAGATGCCGGCTGTCCCCGGGCCGTTGCCCGGATGGTCCCGGGCCGGCGCCGGATGAGCCAGGGCTGCGCCGGGGCCAATCTGACCGGCGTTTTAAACCTGGAACCGGCTTCCGGCGCCAGCCTCCGACTGCCGCTATTCCAGGTAGTCCTTGAGTTTCTTGCTGCGGCTGGGGTGACGCAGCTTGCGCAGGGCCTTGGCCTCGATCTGGCGGATACGCTCCCTGGTGACGCCGAACTCCTGGCCCACTTCTTCCAGGGTGCGGGCGCGGCCGTCGTCGAGGCCGAAGCGCAGGCGCAGGACCCGTTTTTCCCTGGGGGTGAGGGAGTTCAGGACCTCCTCCAGCTGCTCCCGCAGGAGCATGAAGGAAGCCGCTTCGGCCGGTGCCTGGGCGTCCTCGTCTTCGATAAAGTCCCCCAGATGGCTGTCTTCCTCCTCGCCGATGGGTGTCTCCAGGGATACCGGTTCCTGGGCGATCTTCTGGATCTCCCGTACCCGCTCTACGGGGATATCCATCTCGTGGGCGATCTCCTCCGGGGTGGGTTCCCGTCCCAGTTCCTGGAGGAGCTGCCGCTGCACGCGGATTAATTTATTGATAGTTTCCACCATATGCACCGGGATCCTGATGGTCCGGGCCTGGTCGGCGATGGCCCGGGTGATGGCCTGGCGGATCCACCAGGTGGCGTAGGTGCTAAACTTGTAACCCTTACGGTAGTCGAATTTCTCTACCGCCTTTATAAGGCCCAGGTTGCCTTCCTGGATGAGATCCAGGAAGAGCATGCCGCGACCGACGTAGCGCTTGGCGATGCTGACCACCAGCCGCAGGTTGGCCTCGGCCAGACGGCGCTTGGCTTCTTCGTCGCCGGCCTCCATGCGCTTGGCCAGCTCGATTTCTTCTTCGGGGGTCAGCAGGGGTACCCGGCCAATCTCCTTCAGGTACATCCGCACCGGGTCATCTATGGCTACATTCTCAGGAATGGAGAGATCCAGGTCCGTCTCCCCGGCTTCGCCGTCTTCCTTTTCCAGGGCTTCCAGTTCAGCCGCTTCGGGCACCACCTCGATGCCCATATGGCCCAGCTGCTCGTAGATATCGTCAATCTGTTCGGGGGAGAGTTCTATTCCCTGAAGGGCATCCATAATCTCACTGTAAGTTAAGGACCCCTGGCTCTTGCCCTTTTCAATCAGTTCTTTGACCATTTGCTTTTGCTGTTCTTCTTTCACCGTAACTCCCCCCTTCCTAGTTTTAACGAGTTGATGGTTTGCTGGAGGTGAAAGATCTTTCCCTGGAGTTCCCGGACCTGTTCCTGGTCACCTGTGTCTTCCGCCCGGGCCAGGGCCAGCCATAAAGACTTGCTTTGCCGGCGCAACTGCTGGAGCTTCAGCAGGCGGATGGCCTTGTTTACCGCCCGCTCTTCCACCGGCCCCAGATCTTCGGCCAGGGTCAACCGGGCCAGTAGGGCTTCCTGTTGCGGTTCCCTCCCCGGGGTCAGGATACCGGACAGATCCGGGCCGGTGAATTCCGGATTCTCCCGGCGCCGCTCCCTGACGGCGGCCACCAGGTCCCTGGCGGCCTGGTCCCGGCACCAGTTTTCCCCGAGTTCGGCGTCAATCCTGGTTGCCAGGGCGGGGCTGGCCAGGTAGGCCCGCAATAAGAACAATTCTGCCTGGCGGGGGGCCGCATCTCCGGCCCGGCCGTCCCTGGTATACGTGGTTTTATCTGCCCCATCCCGCCGGGCCTCCGGGCGGCGAATGTCGTTTAAAATGGCTGTTTCCGATATCCCCGTATAACGGTTGAGGAGGCGGGCGTAGGTCTCCTGTTCCACAGCGTCCCTCACCTGGCGGAGGTAAGGGAGGAGGGCGGTCATGATGGCCTTCCGGCCCGCGGCGGTGCTGGTATCATGCTCGCTGACCGCTTTATGAATACGGAACTCCATGAGGCCCTGGCTCCCGGCGACCAGTTCCCGGAAGGCCTCCGGCCCGCGGGCGGCCAGGAACTCGTCGGGGTCTTTACCTTCGGGCAATTGCAACACCCGGACCTGGAGGCCGGCAGCCGTGAGGATATCCAGTCCCCGCAGGGTGGCTGCCTGGCCGGCGGTGTCGGCGTCGTAGGCTATGATTACCTCCCGGGCGTATTTTTTTAATTCCCGTGCCTGGGCTGGAGTCAGGGACGTGCCCAGGGAAGCTACCACGTTGTCAATCCCGTGTTGCCAGGCGGCAATCATATCCATATAACCTTCTACCAGAATCGCCCGGCCCTCCTTGCGAATGCCGGGCAGGGAGAGGTGCAGGCCGAAGAGGTGGTGGCCTTTATGAAATAATATGGTCTCGGGGGAGTTTAAATACTTTGGCTGGCCTTCCCCCAGGACGCGGCCACCGAAACCGATGACCCGGCTGCGGCTGTCCTTGATAGGAAACATCAACCTCCCCCGGAAACGGTCGACCAGGCCCCGGGGCGGCCGTCTGAGGCTCAAACCCGCCTGTTCGATCTCTTCCGGAGTAAAGCCCTGACGCTGCAGGTAGCTGACCAGGACGGCACCGGCATCGGGGGCGAAGCCGAGTTCGAACTGGCGCGCCGTAACGCCCTTGATTCCCCTCCCCTGGAGGTAACTCCGGGCCGGAGCCCCGGCCGGGTGCCGGGCCAGGATGCGATAATAAAAGCTGGCAGCTATTGCCCCCAGCCGGTACAAGCGCTCTTTTAGCTCCCGCTGCCGCCGGGCCGCCGGGGTTTCTTCTCCCCCTACCAGCTCGACGCCCGCCCTGGCAGCCAGGGCGGCCAGGGCTTCGGGAAAACTGAGGCCTTCCCGCTTCATGAGGAAAGTCAGGACATCACCGCCGGCGCCGCAGCCGAAGCAATAGAATACCTGCTTGTCGGGACTGACGGTAAAGGACGGTGTTTTTTCGTTATGAAAGGGGCACAGGCCGACATAGGAACGGCCCCGTTTCTTTAGCTGAACGTAATCACCAATAATTTCCACTATATCTATCCGGTCTTTAACGTCATGAACCACATCCTGGTTGAAGGCGGTTGTCATGGACACCACCTCGATATCTAGTCCCCGGCCACATTAAACTTCAGGACCCGATGCTCATATACAATTCGCTATCAGAACGAAATATCCTCTTTTCCAGCCCTGATTTTCGCTTTTTCCTATTATTTGTCCCGCTTTACCAGATTATACCTTCTCTTGCCTGCATATAGCACCTCTGCAGGCGGTAATATTAGCCTACAGGAGGTGGCAACATGGCCAAGGCTACAGCTTTAATTTTAATCGCCCTCATCGGCGGCAGCACCCTGTACGTCTTTTACCGCGGGGTTATCCTGTCTATTTTCCAGCCCTACTTTAAAACCAGGCAATGAACCCCCAGGCCGCAACCTTGCCCGGAAGGTGCTCTGAAAATTCTCCCTCGGGCTGACTTTTAACTACTCTTATGCTATACTATATGTTGAAGGGCAATACCTTCATCCTTTTTAAACCTCCCTTTTTAAATTTTTAGGAGTACCAGCCGGTACTCCTTCTTTTTCCCCGGTTCCAGTATAGGCCGGACGGCCGGCGGTTATAATATTTACCGGAAGGTGAAGGAATCCTGCCGCACGCTTCGTCAGCGAGCGGATAGCTTGACGGGCGAAGAGATTCCGGCACCTTCCCTTTTTAGGTGGGAAAACCCCTGGGGACAAAAATCCGGGCGTACTGCTGGATAGCGTAACTGTCTGTCATGCCGGCGATGTAGTCGCAGGCCCGCCGGGCCAGGTCGTCGCCTGGATTGGCGGCCGGGGGCAACTCCTCCGGGTTTTCCAGGTAATAGCGGTAGAGCTGCTGGAGGAGCCTCTTGGCTTTGCCTTCTTCCTCCTTGGCCCGGGAACCGATATATACTTTTTCGAAAAGGAAGGCGCGCAGGGTGTCGGTCGCCTGCTGGACCTCCGGGCTCATGGCGATCTGGCCTATTCGCCAGCTGTGGTAGATGAGGTCGGTGACCATGGTATCGATGCGCTGGCGGTGGCTGTCGCCCAGGACCCGCAGGCAGGCCTTCGGGAGCTGTTCCGGCACGATGATCCCGGCCCGGATGGCGTCGTCGATGTCGTGGTTGATATAGGCAATGCGGTCGGCGTAACAGATGATGCGGCCTTCCAGGGTGCCGGGTTTGACCGGGCCGGTATGGTGGGCGATGCCGTCGCGGACCTCCCAGGTAAGGTTCAAGCCCGAACCACCCTCCAGGACCTCCACCACCCGCAGGCTCTGGAGGTTGTGCCTGAACCCGCCGGGAACGACCTCGTTTAAGGCTTCTTCCCCGGAGTGGCCGAAGGGCGTATGGCCCAGGTCGTGGCCCAGGGCGATGGCCTCGGTCAGGTCTTCATTGAGGCGCAGGGCCCGGGCGATGGTGCGGCTGATCTGGGCTACCTCCAGGGTATGGGTCAGCCGGGTGCGGTAGTGGTCGCCGCCGGGGGCGATAAAAACCTGGGTCTTATGCTTCAGACGCCGGAAGGCCTTGCAGTGAATGATACGGTCGCGGTCGCGCTGGAATTCGGTGCGGATGGGGCAGGGCTCCTCCGGTTTCTGGCGGCCCCGGGTGCGGCTGCTGAGGCTGGCCAGGGGGCTCAAAAGGATCTCTTCCCGCTTTTCGGCTTCTTCCCGCAGGAGCATACCCTCACCCTCCTAGGCGCGGTGCCGGCGTAAGGTTATGGTGGCCGCTGCTACCTCCGCCAGGCGCCGGCCCGCCAGGCGCACCCGCCGGATGGCGAATTCGTCGCTGCTCGCCGGGGCCTGGCCGCAGCTGCCCTGGTGACCGCAGTCGGCTTCGACATGGCCGTCGCCAACCAGGATCATACCCTGTACGAGCATCATATCGAAGAGGGCCTTGATCGTGGTCTCCTGGCCGCCGAAGCGGGCGCCGCCGACGGTCACCCCGGCCCCGACCACATTGAGGAGGGCCTTTTCTTTGCGCAGGATGCGGCTTTTATCCCAGAAAGCTTTGAGCTGGGCGGAGACGCTGCCGAAGTAAACCGGGCTGCCCAGGAGGAGGCCGTCGGCCCGCCGCAGGAGATCGAAGGCCTCCCCCAGGCGGTTGTGGCGGGAGCAGGCCCCCTGGCAGGGGCTGCTGCACTGGGTGCAGTAGGGTATTTTTTGGTCAGCCATGGCGTCAGCGATATGGATAAGGGCCGTCTCCGCCCCGGCTGCGGCAGCCGCTGCCAGCCCTTCGCGAACTAAAAAGGCAGTATTGCCATCTTTTTTGGGACTACCGTTCAGGCCTACAATAAGCATCTTTGCGATCACCCTTTGCTATTGAGGAGCAAATTTTTGCGTTAAACTTTAATTTCGACATAGTTACGGCTTCTCCTGCCGGGCAGCTGGAATTTAGTCCCGGCTGCAGGTCCTCCCTCCCCGTGCAGAAAAGCTCAGGCGACGCCCGGTCGGCGCCGCCTGAGCCTCTTTTCCACCTGCTCGCTTTTTAGAGGGGTTCGAAGTTCTCTTTGCCCAGGCCGCAATTGGGACAGACCCAGTCGTCGGGCAGGTCTTCAAAAGCCGTACCCGGGGCGATGCCGCCTTCGGGATCGCCTTTGGCTGGGTCATAGACGTAACCGCAGGCCGTGCAGGACCATTTGCCCATTTTGCTTCCCTCCCTTTTAAAGTAAAGAACTCGTTACCGCAGATGGCAACTCCGGGATAAGGGTATGTATTCGCTACGATGATGGAATTTCCTGCCGGGGCAGGGCGGCTAAGGCCGCCCGGGCCAGTTCGTCGCAGCGGTTGTTTTCCGGGTTGTCGCTGTGGCCTTTGACCTTCAGCCACTCTACCTGGTGCCGGGAAGCCACCTGGAGTAGCTCCCGCCAGAGGTCCTGGTTTTCGACCGGCTGCTTTTTGACGGTCAGCCAGCCGTTCCGCTGCCAGCGGGCCAGCCACCCCTGGCGAAAGGCGTTGACCAGGTAGGCGCTGTCACTGTAAAGACGCACCCGGCAGGGCTCCTTCAGGGCCCTGAGGGCAGCGATAGCCGCCGTGATCTCCATGCGCTGGTTGGTGGTGCTGGGCTCGGCGCCGGAGAGTTCTTTGCGCTTGTCACCGTAAATAAGGACGGCGCCCCAGCCGCCGGGACCCGGGTTGCCAGAGCAGGCACCGTCGGTGTAAATGGTTACTTCTTTCATTTATCGACTGCTGCTTCTCCTTTTGCCCTACTAATGGGGGGGAGGTATGGCCCTTTCATTTTACCATAGTTTGCTGGCGGCGCAAGGTGAAAGATTGAATATATATAATTAAGAGAGATATAATTAGGCATATAAAATAGCAGGTGAGGGTTTAATGGGAAAAATCCTGGTCAGCGCCTGCCTGGCTGGCGTAAGGTGTAAATATAGCGGCGGCCACAACCTGGTACCGGCCATTGCCGAACTGGTGCGGCAGGGCAGAGCCGTACCTATCTGCCCGGAAAGCCTGGGGGGCTTAACCTTCCCCCGGCCGCCGGCGGAAATCCAGGGCGGTGACGGCTATGACGTCCTGGCCGGCCGGGCGAGGGTAATGGATAAAGAGGGGCGGGATGTGACGGCGGCCTTTATCCAGGGCGCCAGGGCCGCCCTGGCCAGGGCCCGGGAAGTAGACCCGGAGATGGTTGTCCTGAAGGAACGGAGCCCCTCCTGCGGCAGCAAGCTTATCTACGATGGCAACTTTAAAGGTGCGACCCGTCCCGGACCCGGCGTAACGGCGGCCCTGCTACGGGAGAATGGGTATAAGGTGATAAGTGAGGGGGAATTTATAAATAAACCGCCGGCCGGGAAATAATATCTCTAACACCAGGCGGAAAGGAGCACCCCCATGGGAAGGGAAGAGCGCCTGCCCCTGCTGCGGCAGATAGAAGAGGAACGTCAGGCCGCGGTTATCTGCTACTTTACCGGCGACCGGGAAAACCTGGGCACCAGGGTGGCACCGGATGTGATCCGGGTTTTTTACCGCCACCTGCTGGCCCTGGGACCGCGGCCGAGAATCGACATCTTTCTCTATACCCGGGGCGGCGATGTCCTGACCCCATGGCGCCTGGTGAACCTCCTGCGGGAATTTACCCCCCGCCTGGGTGTGCTGGTGCCCTTCCGGGCTGCCAGTGCCGGTACCCTCCTCTGCCTGGGAGCCGACGAGATCGTCATGGGCCGGCTGGGGGAACTGGGACCTATCGACCCCAGCGTGGCCAATGCATTCAATCCTGAAGACCCGGGCAATCCGGCCGCCCGGCTGCCCGTGAGCGTAGAGGATGTCATGGCTTACCTGGCTCTGGCCCGGGAGGTAGCCGGCCTGGAAGGCGAAGGCAGTATAGCGGCCGCTTTTAATCGCCTGGTGGACAGGGTCCACCCCCTGGCTCTGGGAAACGTCCACCGCAACTATGCCCTCATTCGCTTACTGGCCCGGAAGCTCTTGCAGATGCACCTGCCCCCGGAGGAAGATGACAGGGTACAAGAAATTATTCAAAACCTGACAGAAAAGCTCAACGCCCACAACCATATGATCTCCCGGCGGGAGGCGGTCCAGGACATCAAGCTGCAGGTGGTTGAACCCTCGGAGCGGTTGGAAGACTTAATGTGGCGGCTTTACCTCGACTATGAAGACGATTTGAAAATCCGGGAGCCCTTTAACCCGGCCCTCATGCTGGGGCCCAACGAATATTCCCTGGCATTTAATGCGGCCGCCGGTATCGTAGAAAGCGTGCCCTGCCTGGATGCTTTCGTCTTTGAGGGCACCATAACCAGGGAAAACCAGCCCCGGGAGGGTGTGCCGCCGGTTAATGTAACTTTTACCTACCAGGGCTGGCGCCAGTTACTTTAAGGATACATGGGAACGGGGGTGAATAAATGCTTCAGCGTCATTCCTTTAGCCTGGCGGCTCCCTATCGTTTCCGCCCGAACATCCGGATAATCCCGCCCCGCAATCCTTACCGGACCTTGACTTCTTCCTCGGCCTACCCCGCCGCCTTTGGCAATTCCTCTGGCGACGGCTACCTGATCATCCGGGAGGAAGGGGATGAAAACAGCAGCCGGCCTTCTTAGCGGGCTGCTGTTGTTAGGCTTCATACGGGACTTGTTTGTTGTGTCCTCTGCCGGTACATTTGATCAGAGATTACTGCCATGACTAATATAATTCCCTTGAGCAGATATTGATAGAATGACGGTACGTTCAACATATCTAATCCATTATTCAGGACGCTCATGATTAAAGCCCCTAATACAGTTCCGAAAATGGAGCCACGCCCGCCGGATAAGCTAGTTCCACCTATAACCACGGCAGCAATTACATCCATTTCATAACCATTGGCCGCCAGGGGCGAAGCTGACAGCAAGCGGCCGGTCAAAATAATACCGCTTAAGCCGGCCAGGATGCCCGATATAACGTAGGTTAACATGATTACCAGGCCCGTATTTATCCCGGCCAGCCTGGCAATCTCGATGTTTCCCCCTACGGCATAGATATTCCGGCCCATAGCCGTATAGCGCAGGAAAAGTGAGGCCAACACCGCTAGCACAATAAAAATAACACCCTGGGTAGGTATACCAGCGATATAACCGCCGCCCAGCCATTCGAACCAGGGATGCATAAACGTTATAGGAGATCCTGGTACGCCCCTTACCGTGAAATCTGTATAAACATAGGTAATTCCACGGGCAATAGTCATCATACCCAGGGTGGCTACAAAGGGAGCCAGGTTCAATCTAGTGATGACCAGGCCATTAATTAACCCCATAAAACCGGTAACACCCAGAGCAATAAGAATTGCCATGAAGAAAGGCAATTTTACGGGATTGGCCGCGCTATAAGCTATACCCAGTAACCCTGCCCCAAGTGCTCCACCGAGAGCAAACAACGAACTCACAGAAAGATCGATGCCCCCGGTGATGATTACCATGGTCATACCCAGGGCAGCTATTCCGTAAATAGACGACACCCTGAAGATGTTATCCAGGCTGCGTTCTGATAGAAAGGTCGGATTAAGCATTGAAAACAGCGCCGTCAGTCCCACCAGGCTTAATAGAATGACCAGCTGTTGGCTTCCCAGGCCAACTTTTTTAAGAGGATTTTGGGGCGGTTTAGCCTTTGTCATCTGTCTTTCCTCCCGTTTTAATAGCACCTTTTCTTACGGTAATACCCATCAATGCCTGTAGCCATGATTAATATCATACCCTTAATAATATACTGGTAGTACGTGGAGACACCGAGTAAATTCAGCCCATTTTCTATAACACCCAGCATGAATACACCTAATACAGTCCCGAATATGGAGCCCCTTCCCCCCGCAAGGCTGGTACCGCCTATGACCACCCCTGCAATAACGTCAAGCTCATAGCCAATGCCTGCCACGGGAGAACCTGCGGCCACCCGCGAGGCCATCACGATGCCGCTAAAGGCGGCCAGCGCTCCCAGAAATAAGTAGGTCAAGCGTTTGATTCTCCTGGTGTTCATACCGGAAAGGCGGGCTGCTTCTTCGTTTCCGCCGATAGCATAAATGGTACGGCCAAATGCTGTATAACGGAGTATCCACCAGCACAGGGCGATAACAAATACAAAAATTATGGTAGGTGTTGGTAAACCGAAAACATAGCCCTGTCCTACCCATTGAAATCCCGGAGGCATGGGTTTAAAGTTTATTGGGTACCCGCCTGAGTAAAGGTAGGTCAACCCGCGGGCGAAACTCATCATGCCCAGGGTAACTACAAAGGGTTCTATTCTAAACCTGGTGATGACCAACCCGTTTATATAGCCTATCAAAACCCCCACCAGAAGCCCCACCAGTATCGCCGCCGGGACAGGTAGTTTAAAGGTGGTAACAAAGGGCGATTCACTGTAACTGCCAGGGATCAAGGCTGCCGCAATAACCCCGGCCAGGGCAAAAATAGAGCCTACTGACAAATCTATTCCGCCCGTCAATATAACCAGGGTCATTCCTGCTGCCATGATACCGTTGATGGATACCACACGGGCAATATCCAAGAAATTACTCTTGGTGAGGAAGTTCGGGGAGAGTACCGATAGAACCATACATAAGCCCGCCAGGGCCACCAGTATAACTAGCTGTTCCTTAAAATTTCCAAGGTAGCGTCCCAACCCGACCAGAAAAGAATCCTTTTGTTTTTGGGGTTTTACCGCCACGTTTACTCCCTGTTTCAAGGTACCAACCTCCACTTGCCTCCTAGTTGAGGCTATGACTGGCGTAACCTGTTGCATAAAGCATAACGTTTTCCTCGGTAAACTGTTCCCGGCCAAGTTCACCCGTAATTCTACCCTCGTGCATTACCAGGATGCGATCACTCATACCCAGCAGCTCGGGTAGCTCCGAGGAAATCATTATTACCGTAGCACCGTTCTTGACCAGATCGTTAAGCAGCTCGTAGATCTCTACCTTGGCGCCTACATCAATGCCCCGGGTCGGCTCATCGATTATAAGGATTTTGCATTTGGAGCAGAGCCATTTAGCCAGGACTACCTTCTGCTGGTTACCACCGCTTAAATTAACTGTTTCCTGGTAGATGCTGGGTGTGGCTATTTTTAGATCCTTAACATACTTGGCAGCTAAATCCTTTTCCAAAGACAGGTTAAGTTTGCCCAATTTGCTCAGGCCTTCCATGTTAGCCATGGTGATGTTATCCTTCACTAAGTATGGATAAAACCAATCCCTGCCCCTTGCGATCTTCCGGCACCAGGCCAATACCTTTCTCAATGGCTTCCCGGGGATTACTCAAAACTGCAACCTGCCCGTTAATAAAGATCTGCCCCTGTTGCACCGGGTCGGCGCCAAAAATGGCCCTGGCCAGTTCCGTCCGGCCGGCACCCACCAGACCCGCGATACCCAGTATCTCACCCTGGTAGGCCCGGAAACTTATATTCTTTAATTTGCTTGTGGTCAGGTTGCTAACCCGTAAGGTCTCGGGCCCCCTGGGTACAGACACTTTGGGGAACATCTGGTCCAATTCGCGGCCGACCATCATTTTGATCCAATCCGGAATCTCGGTTTCCTTAACATTTACGGTCGCCACGTTCTGGCCGTCGCGCAGGACTGTGGCCCGGTCACATATCTCCTTTACCTCGGACAAACGGTGGGAAACATATATTATGCTAACCCCCTGCTCCTTTAACAAGTGTACTACCTTAAATAAGTTGTCTATTTCCCGCGGGGTCAGGGGCGCAGTGGGCTCGTCCATGGCGATAATTTTGGCATTAAGGGATAAGGCCTTGGCAATTTCCACTACTTGCTGTTCGGCCACTTTAAGTTGTGATGCCGGGGTACGCGGGTCAATCTTCAAGCCCAAGCTCTCCAGTAATTCCGCGCTCTCCTCATAGCACTTTTTCCAATCAATCCACCGCGGATAAAGCCCCCTGCGGGGCAACCGGCCTAAGAATATATTTTCCGCCACATTCAAGTAAGGTAAGACGCTAAGCTCTTGATAAATAATGGCGATCCCCAGTTCCTGGGCATGCCTGGGGTTTTTAATCTCTATCTTCTGGGAATTCAGTAGGATTTGCCCAGAGTCCCTTTTGTAAAGCCCCGGCTAAAATCTTTAACAGCGTAGATTTCCCGGCGCCATTTTCCCCCAGCAGGGCATGAACTTCGCCTCGCTTTAATTTAAAGCTAACTTTCTGCAAGGCTTTAACTCCGGGAAATTCTTTTTCAATATCTTCCATCACCAGGATGTACGATTGCATTTATTTTTAACCACCTTCCATCCATACGGCTAATAGTTAGTGGCCAGCCCGTGTTGCAAAACTATCTGCTTCAGTTCGTCAATACGGCCGGGGGCAGGGGTAGTAAGGTCGTAGAGCTGATAAGCCCGCCCCATACTGGCATATTTCCCGCGTCCCAAGCGGTGGTAGGGCATGAGCTCGACTACCTTTACCCCCTCCAGTTCTGTCGCCACAAACTTGACTATGGATTTAATGTTTTCCTCAGAATCCGTATGGCCTGGAATTACCGGTATCCGGACTACCATCTCGATGCCTTTCTTGCGGGTCAATTGGGCCAACCGGCGAGCATTATCCAAAATCAACCTGTTGCCCTGTCCCGTGAACTCCACATGCTTTTCGTTATCAAAGTGCTTTATATCTAAAAACAAAAAATCTACATATTCCATTACTTCTTCGTATTTTTTCCAGCTGGCGAAACCGCAGGTTTCCATGGCTGTATGCAGCCAGTTGGCTTTCGATTCCGCTAGCAGTTCCTTGACAAACCTGGCCTGGAACATGGGCTCACCGCCGGAAACAGTTATACCTCCCCCGCTTTGCTTATAAATGAGGCTATCTTTTAGTACTTCATGGAGGACTTCCTTTACTGTCATGAGCCTGCCGATGTTTTTCCTGGCCTGGCTGTAGCATTTTTTGGTACAAGGATAAGGGGGATCCTGGCGGCCGAAACACTTCTCCAGGCAGATGCCCTGTTCAGCTATAAAACCCTCCGGGGAGGGGGTTATAGCCCCATAGGGACATTCAGCAACGCAGCGGCCGCAACCGATACATTTATCCTTAAAGTAGGCTATCTCGGTATAAGGTTCTTGCGACTCCGGGTTACAACACCAGAGGCAACGTAACGGGCATCCTTTAAGGAAGACGACAGTGCGTATCCCCGGGCCATCGTGGAGACTCCAGCGCTGTATGTCGAACACATTGCCCCTGATTTCCTGGCACGTGCTGCTATTAATCATGAATCATTCTCCCCTGGCTAAAATGAGAGTAGGGGGAACCGGCGCTGGTGGGTCAACACCGGTTCCCTCTTAGAGTTAAATCCTTTCCTCCGTGCGTTCAATGATATCCTGCTGGACCGTCTTATCCAGGTTAACAAAATAAGCGGAGTAACCTGCTACCCTGACGATAAGATTCCGGTATTTATCCGGGTCCTTCTGTGCCCGGAGTAAAGTTTCTTTGCTAACTACATTAAACTGCATCTGCATACCGCCAATAGAGAAATAGTAATCAATGAGGTTAACCAGCCTTCTTAAACCAGCCTGGGCAGCCATGGCAACACCCTCCTATCTTTAATCCTTCAGATCTTGCGGCAATAATTTAAGATTGTAAAGGGACCCTTCTGAAAGAAGGACGTTCCGCAACTTTGCCACTGAACGGACGGCTGCCGTCGGTCCCAGGGTATCTGTACCCCGCATGGGTGACTGGCCGTCGCTTAAGGGAGTGCCGGTCTGTCTCCCGTCCGGTAGTGCTCCTACCATGCGGCCAAAGGCAGTGTTGGAAGACACGGTGGTGGTAGAAGCCTGGAACACCCCGCCAATTGGCCCCCGGCCATAGCGGGTGTTTTTATACTTCGGCAGTTCCTCGCAAACCAGGGCCAGGACGTCACGGGCAACAAAATCCACTTCATCCTGGTCATTGCCATATTTAGGTGCCAACAGGCACATTTGCTGGATTTCCGGCCCCGTCGGATCCGTCGTCATGTCTTCAAAGTTGGTCTTAAGTGCATGCAGCAGCTGGGTGCCGGTAATCAGCTTCTGATCAAAAACAACGTACTTGATGGCATACAGGCTGTTGGCCACATTGGCCAATCCGATAGTTTCGTTGCCGGTGAAATCGTACTTGGCCCCGCCTTTCTTTATAGAGCGTCCTCGCTCGAGGCAGGTGGTGGGGCATCCCAGGGCAGAAGTCAAGGGTTCTTCAATATATTCCTCCCATAATTTATCGGTAATGTTGTCCATCAGCACATGCAGCCGGATATAGTACTTCACCTGATCCACAAAGGCTTCCCAAACTTCATCGTAAGATTCAAAGCTGGAAAGGTCTTTGCCGTTGCAGTTAGGGTGCAGCATAACCCCGGTGCGGGGATCGCGGCCGCCGTATAGAGTGACTTCCAAAATTTTGGCCAGGCAGAACCAGGCAGCTCCGGTCCGGCCTCCCCTCAGTCCGGCCACGCCCGGCTCGGCGCAGCCCACAATGCAATAATCGGAAGCATCTTTTAAATCATAACCGCGGTTCATCATGGCCGGGATATAAAGCTCGTCATTGGCAATGGCCGGGAAACCTGTGCCCAGACGGATTGTTTCAGCCACCTTCATTTTGTATTTCTCAGGCGCTTTCTTGTGCCACCGCGCATAGTGGGACGGCTGCAAGGTACGGGTGTTGGCTATAGCATCTAAAACGATGTAAGTTAGTTCGTTGGAGGCATCCTCCCCGGTTTCCGGGTTTATGCCGCCAATGGTAAGGTTTTGGAAGATGGGTTTTCCCCTGAAATAGTCGGTATCATTCCAGCTCCTGATGCGTTCAATGGTCGAGAGAACTACAAAGAAGTTTTGCACCAGTTCCAGGGCCTGGTCCCTGTTCAGGATTCCCCGGGAAACATCCCGCTGATAATGCTCCCACAGGACCTGGTCGAATCTTCCCGGGCAGATTCCCTGGGCGTTATCTTCGATCTGGATGGCCACCTGGACAAAGGTCATAAATTGCAGGGCCTCGTGGAAGGTCCTGGCGGGATGCTCAGGAACCCGGCGGCATATTTCGGCAAGCTTACGGAGTTCGGAGCGGCGGCTTTCCTCCGTTTCCCTGGCGGCTTCGGCTTCGGCCAATTCCGCATACCGGTGGGCCCAGTCGATAAGGGCCTGGCAGGAGATTATTACCGCTTCATAAAACCGTTTGCTTTCCAGGCCTTCGGGAGTGGTCAAATCAATTTCTGCCAGTTTCTGCCGGCACAGGGCAATGATATGGCCCACGCCGTGATCAAAAAGCCACTTGTAAGGCGGTGCCAGGTGCCCATCGCCGCCGTGTAAGAAGTTAACTATATTTACGGCACCTACGGCATCCTGGGCCAATATGGCTTCTTCGGGCAGGTTGGCATAAACCCTTTCTTTATGGGTTCTTCCTTTCCACCAGTTAATAATGTCCTGCAACTCCGGGACTATTTCCTTATCCACGTTGAATTTATCCGAGGGTCTTTCATAGGGGTACATGGGTTTCCCTTGAAGGATCTCTTCTTCCAAGAAGTCAACAGTGAACTCCGGGAACAGGGGGGCAAAGCAGGGCTTCGAGGACTGGTTGCCGACTAGCAAGCTGCCCGGCAATATATAGATGGACATCTTTTTGAGGATATTCTCCAGGGCCCTGGCCCTTCTTATAATGTACGGGAGGTGCTCTGTTTCCTTATAGGATTCCGTGAGGTAACGGGCCCTTTCAATACATATACCAGGTTCAATTGCATTTATATAGTTCAACATGCTATCGATCCGGTTAGTACGGACTGGTTGGAGGGCCAGCTGAAAATGTAGAGGTTCGTCTTGTAAAACGGTAGACATAGGATCAACCCCTTCGCTGAAGTAAACCTCACAGGGAGCAATTACATGTCCCTTCTTAATTAAGATGAACAACCGGAGCCTCTCTGAAGGCAGCTTTTACCAGCCCTGAAATTCTGGTTGGTTAGCATTTGACTTATCAACCTTATAGCAGGTGGGACGTACCCACGGCATCCCTTCAAAGCTGGCAATCTCCATGGTACGGCCTTTGTATGTCAGGTTCTCGGGGGTATAGGGATTCTCTCCCCGCAGGATGCTGGCCACCACGTTGACCGCTACCGCCTCGTCATCAGGATGGAATATTACTTCATAATCGATTTCACCCCTTCGCAGAGCATCCATTGCCTCTTTCTCGCCGTCTACACTGATTATCTTGAACTCGCCCTGGCGGCCGGCAGCCTTTATAGCTTGTATCCCTCCTAGGGCCATCTCGTCGTTCATATAATAAATAGCATCGATTTGCCCCTTGGGGAAACGCTGCAATATATTCTCGGTTACCTGCATACCCTTGTCCCGTTTAAAGTCACCAGAAACTTTGTGGATAACCTTAATATCGGGATGCTTATTGATTACTTCGTAGAAAGCGTTGCCGCGGTCAATGGTGGAACCCGCTCCCGGGGTGCCCTCTACTACTACCAGGTTACCCTTGCCGTTTAAGGCTTCGACTACCTGTTCACCGCCCAGGGTACCCGATTTTACCATGTCCCAGCTTACCAGCGCATCCCACTTTATATCCTGGCCGTGGGTGAACATGCGGCGGTCAACTATGACCAGGGGAATCTTGGCCTGATTGACCTTTTTGACAGCAGGTATCAACGGATCGGCCACAGTTGGGGTGAGTATTATGGCGTCCACCTTTTGAGCAATAAAATTGTCGATCTGAGAAGCCTGAACTGCCGGGTCATTCTTGCCGTCGGCAAAAATTAATTTAATGCCTTGTTTTTCTGCCAATTCCCTGGCTGCATTCATCAACAATTGGTAGACCGGGTGATCAAAATAAGCCATGGACCAGCCAACAACATATTCTTTTTTCTTGTTATCGCTTCCTTGCTGCTGGGCCTGGTTCTGATTGTTGCCGGCGCCAGAACCGCAACCGGACAGAAGAACACTTAAGGCGAAGACCGTTACCAGAAAACACGCCATGAATTTTCGCTTCATAATTGTCCTCACAGAATTAATCCTCCTTCTTGGCAAAATTTCATTCCGTATAATTTAAGTTACGGCTTCCTTTTAGCTGTTTAACCTTAATGTTAGACAGCCTGGGTCTTAACTCCTTTCATGCATCTCGCGGTACATTTTGCCTTAAAACCTTACGGTTCCCAAATGGAGAAAGCTTTTGCCTTGCGCTTCTAAAACAAGTAACACCCCTCTTACACCTCGAACACCTGTACTTCTAACGCTAACGCTGGTATCTGTTCCCCCCTGCATTCACCTGCCTTCCAGCTGGCAGCGCTGGCGGCCGCTGCAGCGGTACCCAAGCGAGCGGCTTGTTTTACACCCTGGCCCCGCGCCAGGCCTACGGCGAAGCCGGCTACAAAGGCATCACCACACCCCACGGTATTCACCGTCTGAACCCCGGGAGGCACCACCCGGAAGAAGCCTTCCCCGGTCCCAACCAGGGCGCCGGCTTCCCCTAAAGAGAGCACCGCAGCCTTCACACCAGCCCCTATAAGCTCCCTTAAAAATTCCTTGCGCGCTTTTTCATCGGCTAACGGTTTCCCGGCCAGGGCTTCGGCTTCCTGAAGGTTGGGCTTGACCATGTAAGGTCCGGCTTTCAACCCTTCTTTCAAGGCCTCCCCACTGGAGTCAAGAATGACCCTGGCCCCTTCCCGGTGTACTATTTTGATTATCTGGGCGTAATAATCAGTTGGCAGGCCCCCGGCCAGGCTACCCGATAAAGTAACCACCTGGCTCAGGCGAGCCAAGTCCTTCACCCTTTCCTTCAACCTTTCCGCTTCTTGAGCGGTGATCTCCGGCCCCGGCTCCAAAAGTTCGGTCTGGGACCTGCCCGCCGGGTCCAGGACGTTCAGGCATATGCGTGATTCCCCGGCTATGTTTACAAAATCGCCCTTAAGCCCCTCTGCTACCAGACACTCCTTAATAAACATTCCATTGTGGCCGCCGATAAACCCGGTAGCAACCACCTCCTCTCCTAAAGCTTTTACCACCCTGGCCACGTTCAGCCCCTTGCCGCCGGCCTGGGCCATGACGCGCTGGACGCGGAAGACGCCGTTAAGGCCAAAATTATCCACGATATATGTTTTATCTATGGCGGTATTAACGGTAACTGTGGTGATCATGCGGCATTATTCCCCTGCTGCCATTTTCCGTTTGAACAGGTCGATGACCTCCACCGGGGTCGGATCAACGCCCCGGGCCAGGGCCAGGTACAGGGTGATGAAGTCGCCCAGGTAAACCAGGGAGAAGAGACGTGCCAGGCGAGAATGTCCGTTGGAGCTGACTTCCCTTACTCCGGCAGCCCGGCGCCTCAGGATCTCCTGGGAGGTGGCCATGCGCCGCCGGATCTTCTCGCTGTCCTCAGCATCCCGTAAGAAGGTAAAGTAAAAGTGCTTTAAATAGGCGCTGGGGGCGTCCCAGCCGACGACCTCGTCATGGTGCAGGCTGGGGATGGCATTGAACATGGCGATTAACTTGCTATTTTCTCCCATCTGGTTTTTCCAGCGCCAGGCTATGGCGTCAGTAAGGGGCAGGGAGCCGTAGATAACCGGGATGTAGCCGTCTATTTCCATGGCCATAGTTTTGGCCAGGTTATCCTTAGCCGGAACTTCGGGGCCATAGCGGCCGGCCAGGTCTTTAAGCAGGGCGATGGTTTCTTTTACCTCCGCTGTTTTATCCGGCACCAGGCCCAGGCGCCGGAGCAGGCCCAGCAGGGGCAGGAAAATATATCCCAGGGCGATGCGGGGCATCATACCGCCGGGAACAAGGAGGACGGGGTGCCCTTTCTCCCCGGCCAGGGCCTGCAGTTGTCCCCCGGCAGTGATTACGGCAACCTGTGCACCTGCGTCTACAGCCCTGGTGTAGGCGCTTAAAATCTCTTCGGTATTGCCCGAATGGCTGACGACAACCGCCAATGTGCCGGCATCAACCCAGGCCGGGATGGTATAACCCTGGTTCAAGACCATTGGTACCCGCAATTCGTCAAAGAGATAGGATTGTAAAAGGCTGACGCTGGCTGCGGAACCACCGCCGGTGGCCAGGACGATTATGTTACGTATTTCCCCGGCCGGTAAATTTTGCGGCCATTTCTGGGCCAGTTCCCAGCCTTCAGCAAACTGGCGGGAGTAGTCAACGGTATCCCGCAGGGCTCCGGCGCTGTCCAGTTGTTGCAAGGCCGTCAGGTCGTCAAGGTCGATGTACATTGCGGCAATCCTCTCCTTGTGTGTGATCTAAGAAGTGGCAATAAGGTCAGTTGCCCCGGGCGCGGCCGGCAGCGCCGAAGAGGCGCATTTTTCCCAGGGCTACGTCTTTTACCGCCCGGCGCGCCGGGGTGAAATAATGACGCGGGTCCGTCTCTTCCGGGCGGGCGGCCAGGGTTGCCCTTAAACTGGCGGCCAGGGCCAGCTTCAACTCGGTGGCGATATTAACTTTGCATATGCCCAGGGCAATGCAGCGGGTTACATGGGCGTCGGGCAGCCCGGAGGCACCGTGGAGGACCAGGGGCAGGCTCACGCGGGCGGCTATCGTTTTCAGGCGGTCGAAGTCGAGGCGCGGCTCGCCGCGGTAGACGCCGTGGGCGGTACCGATGGCCACTGCCAGGGTATCGATCCCGGTGGCCCCGGCAAATACTACCGCCTCTTCCGGGTCGGTGTAATTGGCCGCGGCTTCGTCAACGAAGAGATCGTCCTCCCGGCCGCCCAGGCGGCCCAGTTCGGCTTCCACGGCCGCACCTCTGGCATGGGCCATGGCGGCCACCTGGCGGGTGCGGGCGATGTTTTCCTCCAGGGGCAGGTTTGAACCGTCGAACATGACGGAGGTGAAACCTGCCTCCAGGCAGGAGCCGATAAGGTTGATATCGGTGGCGTGGTCCAGGTGCAGGGCTACGGGCACTCCGGCCCGCCTGGCCGCCACCCTGGCCATGGCCACCAGGTAATCGGCGCCGACGTATTTAACCGTTCCCGGGGTCGCCTGGAGAATCACCGGGGCTGCGGCTTCGGCGGCGGCTTCCGCCACAGCCTGAAGGGTCTCCAGGTTGTGGATGTTAAAGGCCCCGACGGCATAACCGCCCCGCCGGGCTTCTATTAGCATTTCGCGGGGATTTACCAGATCCATTTTGTCCTACCCTCTCCCAGTATGAATTCCTGCCTGGCCAGGGCCGCTGCCCCGATGGCCCCGGCCCGCTCACCCAGTTCAGCGGCTACTATTTCAACTTCCCGGTTCAGGGGCATGGCTCGTTCCCGGACCACCCGCCGCACCGGCTCCAGCAGGAGCTCCCCCGCGCCCATGACCCCGCCTCCCAGGACGATCCGCTGGGGGTTGAGGATATTCGCCAGGCCGGCCAGGGCGATGCCCAGGTACAGGGCCGTCTTTTCCATAACCTGCCGTGCCAGGGGATCGCCCTGGATTGCCGCCCGGCAGACGGTAGCGGCGGTAATACTGCTCGCATCGCCCCCTGCCAGTTCCAGCAGCAAACTCGAACCGCCCTGTTCCAGGGTTTCCCGTGCCTGGCGGGCGATGCCCCGGCCGGAGGCATACATTTCCAGGCAGCCGAAATTACCGCAGTTGCAACGGGGCCCGTCTTTTTCCACCGTTACGTGGCCTATTTCGCCGGCGCTTTCGTCGCGACCCTTGAACATTTTACCCTGGATAAAGATGCCGGAGCCTATACCCGTCCCCAGGGTCAGGCATATGACGTCTTCCCAACCCCGGCCGGCGCCCAGCAGTTTTTCCCCCCAGGCGGCCATGCGCACGTCGTTGTCGATAATAACCGGGACGCCACATCCCCGGCCTACCATTTCAGCCACAGGAATATCCCGCCAGCCCGGCAGGTTAGGTGAAAAAACCGACTTGCCCTCTTGGCTGTTTACCAGCCCGGGCACGCCCAGGCCAATGCCCAGTAATTGTTGTTCTGTTATACCATTTTGTTCCATTGTGAATTTAATTAAAGCAATAATTCGCTCGATAACTCTATCCGGACCGCCGGACGCTTCCGTCGGCCAGGTCATCCAGCCCCTGGTCCGCCCCGTCGCATCCATCAATATGGCCGCTATGTTAGTTCCGCCCAGGTCAACCCCGGCAACATATTGCGACATAATTTAGCTCCCCCTCTTAACGTTTCCGCTCGCCGGCAGGCTTTTACCGGTTTAGACAACGATTACTTCAATGCCGCGCCTGGCCAGTTCTTCAATAAAATCCGGCGGGGCGGCCCTGTCGGTGATAAGGGTAGTTACAGCTTCAATGGGGGCAAAGCGCGACAAAGTCACCCGGCCGATTTTAGAATGGTCGGCCAGGACTATTATTTCATCAGCCGCTTTAATCATTAAGCTATTGGTATGAGCTTCGGTCATATTGGGCGTCGTCAGGCCGTGTTCGACGCTGATACCATTTACACCTAAAAAAGCTTTCTGGACATGAATCTCCCGCAGCACCCTTTCCGTCAGGGACCCCACCATGGCATAAGATCTGGTCCGCATGTTGCCTCCCGTCAGGACCAGGTTGATACCTTCGCTCTGGGCGAGTTCCATGGCGATGTTGACGGTGTTGGTAACTACCGTTAAATTCTGCCGGTCTTTAAGCAGCCGGGCGAGGGCCGTGACTGTGGTGCCGGCATTGAGAAGTATGGTGTCGCCGTCTTTAATCAGTTCCGCCGCCTTGCGGGCGATGGCCAGCTTTTCCGCAGGGAACCGGTTGAGCTTCTCATCGAAAGAAGGCTCTTCCTCACTGCCCCCGCCTACAGGAACCGCTCCTCCATGGGTGCGGGTGAGGAGGCCCTCCTTCTCCAGGCTGCTGAGGTCCCGGCGGATGGTCATCGGCGATACTCCCAGTTCCCGGCTGAGTTCGCTGACACTTAAAGGTATGCCTGAGTTAATTTTATCGATAATGATTTTACGGCGCTGGACGGAGATCATAAAGCCTCCATTATGTGCTTTTTTGTTCTTTTATGTTCTGTCGCTATAATATATTCGCTAAATATCGAACATCTTCTGCTGGTTCGTAAAATTTTTTTAAAAAAATTAGGCTCATATTAAGGCGCGGTACAAAGTAAAGAGTTAGGGTAAAGCTGGTCTGGCCGGCCTCCATACCCATCAAAAAAGGCTGCCGACCGGTGTAAAGTCAGCAGCCTGTAATTTTACTCTATTATCTTTCCTTATTATTCTCCCTTTTGCTCCAGCTGGCCCTTCTTTTCCTTCAGGGCGGCCTGGGCGGCGGCGAGTCTCGCTACCGGCACCCGGAAGGGTGAGCAACTGACATAGTTGAGGCCGATCTGGTGGCAGAACTCCACTGAACTGGGCTCGCCGCCATGCTCGCCGCAGATGCCGACTTCCAGCCTGGGATTGGTGCTGCGGCCCAGCTCGACGGCCATCTTCATGAATTTGCCCACCCCGTCGCGGTCGAGGACGATGAAAGGATCCTCCTTCAGAATCTTTTCATCGACATACTGGTGCAGGAATTTGCCTTCGGCGTCGTCACGGCTGAAACCGAAGGTGGTCTGGGTCAGGTCGTTGGTGCCGAAGGAGAAGAACTCGGCTTCCCTGGCGATTGCATCGGCCGTGGCGCAGGCCCGCGGCATTTCGATCATGGTGCCGACCCTGTACTCGAAGTCGACGCCGGTTTCTTTTTTCACCGCTGCGGCCACTTCATCCACCAGCTCGTGGAGGCGCTTTAACTCGTTGACATGGATGACCAGGGGGATCTCCACTTCCGGCAGTACCTTGACGCCTTCTTTAACCAGCTGGGCGACGGCCTGGAAAATGGCCCGGGCCTGCATGGCGTAGATCTCGGGGTAGGTAATACCTAACCGGCAACCGCGGTGGCCCAGCATGGGGTTAAATTCGTGCCGCGCCCGCACCTCGCGCAGGAGGGCCTGTTTTTCTTCCAGTTCTCTGGGATCGCCGTTGGTCGCCTGCAGCCGGGTGACATCCACCAGCAGCTCTTCAATATTGGGCAGGAACTCGTGCAGGGGCGGGTCGAGGAGCCGGATGGTCACCGGCAGGCCCTCCATGGCCTTCAAGATGCCGTAGAAGTCGCCCTGCTGCATGGGCAGGAGTTTGGCCAGGGCCGCTTCGCGCTCTTCCTTCGTCCTGGCCAGGATCATTTCCTGGACCACGGGCAGCCGGTCCACCTGCATGAACATGTGCTCGGTGCGGGTAAGGCCAATACCCTCGGCGCCGAACTCCCTTGCCCTGCGGGCGTCTTCCGGCGTATCGGCATTGGCGCGGACTCTCAGCCGGCGGAAGGAATCGGCCCACTCCAGGATGGTTTCAAATTCACCCGTCAGCTGCGGGTCAATCAGGGGGACCTCACCCAGGATGACGTTGCCGGTGGAACCGTCGATGGAGATGACGTCGCCTTCTTTGACTACCCGGTCGCCGATGAAGAAGCGCTTGTTTTCGACGTCGATTTTAATGGCGTCGCAGCCGGTGACGGCCGGTTTGCCCATGCCCCGGGCCACCACGGCAGCGTGGCTGGTCATGCCGCCCCGGGCCGTGAGAACCCCCTGGGCCTGGACGATGCCGTGGATATCGTCCGGGGTAGTCTCCGTCCGCACCAGGATGACCTTCTGGCCGTCGAGGCCCAGCTTTTCGGCTTCGTCGGCGTCAAAGACCACCCGGCCGGAGGCGGCACCGGGGGAAGCCGGCAGGCCCCTGGCCACCACTTCCAGTTTGGCGCTGGGGTCGATACGCCGGTGCATGAGCTGGATTAATTGCTCGGCGTCGACGCGCAGGACGGCTTCTTCCTTGGTAATCAGGCCCTCATTAACCATGTCGACGGCGATTTTGACAGCCGCGGCCGCCGTCCGTTTACCGTTACGGGTCTGGAGGATAAAGAGCTTGCCCTTTTCGATGGTAAACTCGATATCCTGCATGTCGCGGTAGTGTTTCTCCAGGAGCTGGCAGATGTCTTCAAACTGGCGGTAAACTTCCGGCATTTCTTCCTTCAGGCTGCTGATGGGCTTGGGCGTGCGGATGCCGGCCACCACGTCTTCACCCTGGGCGTTGATGAGGTACTCGCCGTAAACGCCCTTCTCGCCGGTGGAGGGGTTGCGGGTGAAGGCCACGCCGGTGCCGCTGGTGGGACCCATGTTGCCGAAGGCCATGCTCTGGACATTGACGGCGGTGCCCAGTTCATCGGGGATCTTGTTGATCTTGCGATAGACAATGGCCCGGGGGTTGTTCCAGGAATCAAAGACGGCACGGATGGCCATGTAGAGCTGCTCCCGGGGATCCTGGGGGAAGTCCCGGCCGCTGTGGCTCTTGACGACGTCCTTGTACTCGGCGATAACTTCTCGCAAGGCATCCGGGGTAAGCTCGTGATCGAACTTTACTCCCAGGCGTTCTTTATGTTTTTCCAGGACGGCTTCAAAATCGTTATGTTCAATACCCAGGACCACGTTGCCGAACATCTGGATAAAACGGCGGTAACAATCCAGGGCGAAACGCTCGTCGCCCGTCTGGGCGGCCAGGCCCTTGACGGAGTTGTCGTTCAGGCCCAGGTTCAGGATGGTATCCATCATGCCGGGCATGGAAACCGGGGCACCGGAACGGACGGAGACCAGGAGCGGGTTCTCGGGATCGCCGAGCTTTTTACCATTGATAGCTTCCAGGTCCTTTAAGCGGGCGGCCACTTCCTCTTCCAGGCCCTCGGGGAATTGCTGGCCGAGACGATTGTACTCGTTACAGGCCTCGCAGGTAATGGTAATCCCCTGGGGTACCGGCAGGCCGATGTTGGTCATTTCGGCCAGATTCGCGCCTTTGCCGCCAAGGAGCAGGCGCATGTCGGCCTTGCCCTCGCTGAACAGGTAGACGTACTTCTTACTTGCCATTTCTTTCCCTCCGATAATAGATTTGGAGTATTTTACCGGCCGTTTCTTCAACGGCCTTATTGGTAACATCGATTACCGGGCAGCCGAGCTGATCCATGACCTTGCGGGCGTAGGCCAGTTCCTCTTCGATACGCTCCCTGGTGGCGTAGCCGGCCGGTCCCGGCAGTCCCAGGGTCTTCAGGCGTTCCTGGCGAATCTGGTAAAGGAGCCCGGCGTCAATGGTCAGCCCTATTATCTTTTCCGGCGGCAGGTTGAGCAATTCTCCCGGCAGGGGTACTTCCGGCACCAGGGCGAGATTTGCGGCCCGCAAGCGCTTATGGGCCAGGTACATACACACCGGCGTTTTGGAAGTGCGGGACACTCCAATGAGGACCAGATCAGCGTGGCTCAGGCCCCGGATATCTTTGCCGTTATCGTATTTAACGGCAAAATCAATGGCCTCCATTTTGCGGAAGTAATCTTCGTCGGTACGGCGAATCAGGCCCGGCTCCAGCCGGGGCTGGCCGCCCGTAACCCGGGTAATGGCGTCCATCAGGGGGCCCAGCAGATCTACCGCCTCCAGGCCCCGGGCTGCCGCCAGCTCCAGGAGTTTCTTTTTTAAGTCCGGCAGTACCAGGGTGAAGGCGATGATCCCTTGTTCCTGGGCGGCTTCGTTGACTACCTCCTCCAGGTGGTCAAGGTCGGTAACATAGGGCACCCGGCGGATGTCCAGCCCGCCGCCGTCGAACTGGCTGGCCGCCGCCCGGGCGACATACTCGGCCGTCTCCCCCAGGGAGTCTGAGATCACGTAAATAACGCCGATGGTAACCCCTCCTTTACTTGGATGTCGGAGGCCGGAAGCCCCGCAGCATCGGACTTCAGCCCTCTTACCCAGCAAGCAGACGTTTTTATGGCCGAAGGCGTTAGAGAAGCGCCGGCATGAAGGTCCTTGCTAGGTTCTACCTTCTCCCAATTCCACGAAAAGATTGGTAATAGTCGTCTTGGTAATACGTCCTATTATCTCTAATTTTTTCCTGTGCTCATCAACGGGACGCACCACCGGCAAGGCATCCACCTCGTGCTCGATAATCTTACGGGCCGCTGCCAGTACCGGTTCATCAGGGGTGGTGCAAATAATATTGGGCATCCGCGTCATAATTACCGAAACCGGCATCTTCTGGAGATCGCCGCCGCCGATGGCTGCTTTCAGCAGGTCCTTACGGGAAACGACCCCCTCCAGGTGACCCTCGTCGTCCACAACCGTCAAGGTACCTACGTCCTCCAGGAACATGGAGACAATGGCCTCATAAACCGAAGCCCCGGCCCGGATGACCCGGGGCAGGCCCTTGATATCGCCCACCCTGATCTTTTTAATCTCTTCGGCAACCAGGGCCTGGGAGGGCTTGCTGCTCAAAAAGTAGCCTACGCGGGGGCGGGCTTCCAGGATGCCGGCCATGGTCAGGATTGCCAGATCGGGACGCAGGGTGGCCCGGGTAAGATTGAGCTCTGCAGCAATCTGCTGGCTGGTGATGGGCCCCGAACGCTTAACGATAGCTATTATCTGTTCCTGCCGCGGGGAAAGCTGCATCCCTTACCCCTCCCCTCCGTCCCGGCTGTATACTTTTGTAATGTATACCACATGGCCTGCCCTTTTCCTTCCTGGCAAACCAAATTTTTAAGGTGCCAGGCGAGAGAAGTCGGCTATCTGGAAAACCAGGTTGACAACTGCCTGGAGGAGGGCCAGGCGATTGTTGCGGACCTCTATTTCCGGCGCCATGACCAGGACGTTATCGAAGAAAGCATCAATGGGCTCCCTGAGGGCGGCCATGGCTTTTAAGGCGGCCAGGTAATCTCCTGCCCGGAGCCGGGGTTCAGCCTCCTGCCGGGTTTCCGCCAGGGCCCGGTAGAGGTCTGCCTCGGCCTTTTCCTGCAGCGCCTCAGGCCGGAGTTGGTATTTTTCCCTGGCCTGGCGGGCCAGGTTAAAGGCGCGGGTAAAAGCCGTCTGCAGGGCGGCGAAGCCTTCCTCTTCCCGGAAGGCGCTCAAATCCCTGGTGCGATGATAAGCTGCAGCCAGGTCATCGCTGCCGGCTGCCAGACAGGCCTGGATTACATCGTAGCGGTAGCCTTTTTCTTCCAGCAAGTGCTCCAGGCGCTGGCGGCAAAACAGGACCAGTTGCTCCTGGACGGCAGCCAGGGGCCTGGCCAGCTGAATACCACCGGCAGTATAGCCTTCGTAGGCGGCGGCAATACTCGCGGCCAGGGAAAACTTTAAATTGAACTCCACGGCTATCGCAACCACGCCCGCAGCCTGGCGCCGCAGGGCATAAGGATCCTGGGAACCGGTGGGGATGAGACCGGCCCCGAAGCAACCAACCAGGGTATCCAGGCGGTCAGCCAGGCCAACGACCATGCCGGTGAGGGAATCCGGTAACCGGTCGCCAGTAAAGCGCGGCCAGTAGTGCTGGCGGACACCCTGGCAGACTTCCGCCTTTTCGCCGTCATGGGCAGCATAATACGAGCCCATAATGCCCTGGAGTTCGGGGAACTCGTAGACCATGGCTGTAACCAGGTCTGCCTTGGCCAGTTCAGCCGTGCGTTCCACCAGGGGAACTATTTCGGCAGGGAGGTCCAGGGCATTGACCAGCCTTACGGCCAGGCGTTGCAGGCGCCTGGTTTTGGCCAGCATGGTGCCCAGGCTCTCCTGGAAGACGATCTCTTCCAGCCTGGGAACCTTGGCTGCAAGGGGCGTTTGCCGGTCTTCCTGGTAAAAGAAGGCTGCGTCGGCCAGCCGGGCTGCCAGTACCCTTTCATTACCCCGGCTGATGTTCTCCAGGTGGTCGGCAGTGCCGTTATGGACGGTAATAAAGCGGGGCAGGAGTTCACCCCGGTCGTTCCAGACGGGGAAGTAGCGCTGGTGGTCGCGCATGGGTGTGATGACTACTTCCCGGGGCAGCTTCAGGTACTCGGGGTCGAAGTGGCCGGCCAGGGCCGTGGGGTATTCGAGGAGGTAAGTTATCTCCTCCAAAAGTTCCGGGTCCTTCTCCACCCGGCCCCCTGCCCGGACGGCCAGGGCGGTAATCTGCTCCCAGATAAGCTGCCGGCGGCGGTGCTGGTCCACCAGGACGTAGTTTTCCTCCAGAACCTGGAAGTAAGCGCTGGCAGTTGGTACCTGGTGGGGACCGGGGGCCAGGAAGCGGTGGCCGTAAGTCCGGTTAGTGGCAGTCAGGCCGGCCAGTTCCACGGGTATGACCTCACTACCAAAGAGGGCGAGGAGCCAGCGGATGGGCCGGGCGAAGCGTATCTCAAGAGAGCCCCAGCGCATGGGTTTGGGAAAACTCAGGGCGCTAACCACGGCCAGAAGGAGTTCCGGCAGGACTGCCACCGCCGGCCGGCCCTGTTCCCTCTTGATGGCAAAGACGTACTGGCCGCCATTATACTCCCGGGTTACCAGGTCCTCGACGGCGACGCCCGTGCTGCGGGCGAAACCCAGGGCGGCCTTCGTCGGCTGGCCGTCGACCGTAAAGGCGGCCTTAACCGGCGGCCCTTTGATTTCCTGGACCAGATCCTCCTGGTCTTCGGCCAGGGCGGTTAGATAGAGGGCCAGGCGGCGGGGTGTACCGTAAGTGGCTACTTTCTGGCATGGCAGGCGGTATTCCTGCAGGAGCTGGCTGGCTGCGGCGGCCATTTGCTCCAGAGCCGGGTTCATAAAGCGGGCTGGAATTTCTTCGGTACCGATTTCAAAGATTAAATCGCGGGCCATGGCTATCCCTCCTTCACATCGCAGGCGCCCTTGCGGTTGCAGCCGCCCATCACTGCTGCTGGCGCAGGTGCAGGGGGGCCGGGCTGTTGCTGCCTATCTTTTAACAGGGGATAGCCGAGCTTTTGCCGCTGTTCCAGGTAGGCGGCGGCACAGAGGCGGGCCAGGTGGCGCACCCGGCCAATGTAGGCCGTTCGCTCGGTGACGCTGATGGCCCCGCGGGCGTCCAGGAGGTTAAAGGTATGGGAGCACTTGAGGGTGTAATCATAGGCTGGCTGGACCAGTCCCTGTTGCACCACCCGCATAGCTTCGGCCTCATAGGCATTAAAAAGGTTAAAGAGCATGGCGGTGTCGGCAAAGGTGAAGTTGTAGTGGGAGTAATCGACTTCCGTCTGGTGGTGGATATCGCCGTAGGTGATGCCGTCCACCCACTCAATGTCGTAGACGCTGTTGACCTGCTGGATATACATGGCCAGGCGCTCCAGGCCGTAGGTGATTTCGGCGCTAACGGGATGGCAGTCAAACCCGCCGCACTGCTGGAAGTATGTAAACTGGGTTATCTCCATACCGTCCAGCCACACCTCCCAGCCCAGGCCCCAGGCCCCCAGGGTGGGGGACTCCCAGTTATCTTCCACAAAACGGATGTCGTGTTCCAGGGGATTGATGCCCATGGCTTTCAGGCTTTGTAAGTAAAGATCCTGGACGTTATCCGGCGACGGTTTTAAGATTACCTGATACTGGTAGTAGTGCTGGAGGCGGTTGGGGTTCTCCCCGTAGCGGCCGTCTGTCGGCCGCCGGGAAGGCTCAACGTAGGCTACCCGCCAGGGCTCCGGTCCCAGGACGCGTAAAAAAGTGGCCGGGTTCATGGTACCGGCGCCTTTTTCCAGGTCGTAGGGCTGCTGGATGACGCAGTTTTGTTCTGCCCAGAATCGCTGCAGGGTCATTATGAGTTCCTGGAAATTCAACTGAGTTCTTCCTCTCCTGGGCTGGTATTGTTTGCCTGCGACTGGACCAGGTCCCTCGTTGCAGACACCTGCCAGCCCATATTTTTTATAGCTACTTAAAAATGAGGCTCCCGCCCTGCCAGGGACGGGAGCCTGCTCTCCGTAACAGCATACCGGCCGGCCCCTGGCCAGCCTCACATGACAATAATTTAACAAAGTAGCCGCTACTTGTCAACTTGCTCATCCGGAGCCAGGGAATGTTCTTCCACCCGGCCGTCGGGACGTTCTACCTCCAGGGTGTAGCGATTGAAGAGGGCCGCCACGGTACTCAAACCTGCCAGGACAGCCAGCTCGCTGCTCGCCAGGACGCCCAGGATGCCCAGGGCACCGGCAGTGGCCGGGATCTCGGCGACTGTTTTGCCATCCTTTTTGACCTTGATCCGGGTCACATTGCCCTGGTGCAGGATGTTCCGGATCCGTTCAATCAATTTGCTGCCCCAGTTGCCCAGGGCGCTCTGGGTTTCCTCCTTGACTCCTTCTTCATACTGGATCAGGGCTTCCAGCAGGTCGCCGCCGGCCCGGTCCAGGGCCTCTTTGGCTTCCCGGTAACTAAGTCCCAGGCGCTTGCGCAACTGGTCGATTTTTTCCAGCTCCGTCAAAATTATCGCCCCCTATTTCATTGATAAAAGCACGGGACCGCAGTCTCCTGTCTAAATAGTATTCCAAAAAAGCGGGTATAACTTCCCCCAGTTCCCCCATCAACAGGGGGTTAACCTGCAATCTTTTTAAGTAGCTCCAGTTCAGGCGGTTCAGCTGCTGCCATGTTTTTACACTCCCCCTGGATACCAGGTACTCGCGTCCCTGGTGGCCCCGGCATTCAGGGCAAAGGGCACCGCCGGAGGCCGGAGCTATGGCCACCCGCCCGTTACCTTTTAGCTCACCCTGGCAAAGGGCACAGGCCTCCAGGCGCGGGGCCAGGCCCAGGAGCTTCAGGGTGCGGGCCTCAAAGGCCCGGGCCACCAGGGCCGGTTCCAGCTCTCCCAGGGCTTCCAGGCCATGCTGCAGGAGGAGGTACATGGCCTCGTTCACCTGACCGGGCATAACCACGCCGTCGGCGATCTCGACCAGGTAATAAGCATAGGCCAGGCGCTTTAAATCCTGGCGCAGGGGACCATAGATGTCCTGGACCTCGCACTGGGTGACAGTGGCCAGGCTCTTGCCGGCATAAAATAAAAAACGGGACCGGCAGAGCTGCTGGGTACCGTTGCGCAGGCTGCTACGGGGTTTGCGCACCCCCTTGACAATGGCTTCCAGCTTGCCGTGGGTGCGGGTGAGGACCGTCAGCAACCGGTCGGTTTCCTGATAGTCACGGCTTTTCAAAACAATACCCTCGGCCTGGAAGAGTCCCGGCATTGGTATCTCCACCTTTTTGCCAATAGTATAAAGCGTAATAGCCGCAGGTTGGTAATACAGGGTTCGGGCTCCAGTGGTTCCCGGCGGGCAAACCTGGTGTTCAGCCTTGTTCGGCGGCGGGGGTTGCATTACTTTTGTTTTTCTTTTGAAAATCCGGGAGGTAAGGAGCCCTGGATCACCCGCCCAGGAACCGCGCTTCTGCCGGCGCCCGCTTCCTCCCGGATCAAAAGTTTTCAAAGACCGCAGTCTATATCCAGTCTTAATTGTCACTGATACCTGGCTGCTCGCTGACGGCGGCCAGTTGGCCGGAGGCCTGGGGGAAGCCGCCGGCATTCAAGCTTTCACGGTAGAGAAGGTAAGCTTCGATACTTCCCGTCAGGGTAAACAATTGCCACCAGGCATCACTAATTTCCATGGGAGTCATCCTTTCTGAGTTTCTCCTGCCGGGTACTAATTATCCTGGATCTAAAAGCAAAGCCCTATACTGGTGTTCTACTGGATATGGCGGCGGTCGTAACCCAGTTGCTTCAGGGTAAGCTCCTGCTGGCGCCAGTTCTTCTTCACGCGGACCCTCAAATTTAAAAAAATTTTATTGCCCAGAAGGGCCTCCATTTCCCGGCGTGCCTGGCTGCCGATATCCTTCAACCTCTGACCGCCCTCGCCGATGATGATCCCCTTCTGGGAATCCCGCTCCACGTAGATTACGGCGTCAACGTAGAGGTAGTCGTTGGGGCGTTTGGCTATTTCCTCCACCACTACGGCCACTGCGTGGGGCACCTCTTCCCGGGTAGCCCGGAGGACCTGCTCCCGGATGAGTTCTGCCACGACGAATTTCTCCGGTTGATCGGTAACCATATCCGGCGGGTAGTACTGAGGGCCCGGGGGCAGGTAGGTGCTGATGAAGTCCGGCAGGGTGTCCAGGTTGGTGCCTGCCAGGGCCGATACGACGCGTACGGCGGCCACATCCAGGCGGGCGCGGAAGAATTCCTCCCGCCGGATGAGAGTCTCCCCCGCTACCAGGTCCATTTTATTGAGGATCAGGATTACTGGCACGTCAACTTCCTTTAACTGGAAGATGATATATTCCTCGCCGGCGCCGGGTTCTTCTGCCGCGTCGACGACATAAAGGACGACGTCAACCTCGGCCAGGGTTTTCTTGGCTACGGTGACCATATACTCGCCCAGCTGGTGCCGGGGTTTGTGGATGCCCGGGGTATCCAGGAAGACTATTTGATACGTGGCTGCAGTCAGGACGCCCAGTATCTTGTTGCGGGTCGTCTGGGGCTTATCGGACATAATGGCCACTTTGCGACCCACCAGCCGGTTGAGGAGGGTGGATTTACCGGCGTTGGGCCGGCCGATGAGCCCGGCAAAGCCGGAGCGGTAAGCCTCAGCCAAGGGACGAACACCTCATTTCAAGGTAAAGGTATCCGGTAAGAGTTCTTTTAAACGCCGCCGGTGGATGGGGCCCCCGGGACGGCCGGTGATAACCTCCAGGTCGGGAGCAAACTCGGCCAGGACCTGGCGGCAGGCACCGCAGGGGAAGCAGGCCTCCAGGTCGCCGCCGGCGACCGCCAGGGCGGTAAACTCCCGCTCGCCGGCGGCTACCGCCTGGAACATGGCCACCCGCTCGGCGCAGACGGTCAGGCCGTAAGAGGCGTTTTCGATATTACAGCCGGTATATACCCGGCCCCCGGCCGTGAGGAGGGCGGCGCCCACCCGGAAGCGGGAATAGGGCGCATAGGCTTTGGCCCTGGCGGCCGCCGCCGCGGCAATTAAATCCTGCAGGTCATAACTCATGTAGCAACCCCCGCTTTAATTTTACCATTGCCCGGGGCAACAAGCAAAGTTTTCTTGGTCGTACAGGTGAGAGATGTTAAACTGGGGAAAAAGTAGAGTGGGGTGAGAGTATGGAGAAACGGTGCTACCCCAATCAACCCCTGGTGGGGGTAGGGGCGGTAGTTGTCAGGGAAGGAGAATTGTTGCTGGTGCGGCGGGGAAAACCGCCGGCACAGGGGCTCTGGAGCCTGCCCGGCGGTGCCCAGGAAGCCGGGGAAACCCTGCCCCGGGCCGTTGAACGAGAGGTTTATGAGGAGTGCGGCCTTACTGTAGCCGCCGGCCCGCCCATCGCTATCCTGGACAACATTTATACTGACAGCAGGGGCCGGGTAAAATACCACTATGTCCTGATCGACTTCTGGGCCGAGTACCGGGGCGGCAGCCTGAACCCGGCCGACGACGCTGCCGCTGCTTGCTGGGTGCCCCTGGTGAAAATAGGCGACTATCCCCTCACCTCCAGGTTGAAAGAACTCCTGGTTGAGTGGGGTTTACTCCGCGGCGTCCCGGCGTCTCCTCCAACCGGGATTCTTTATCGTACCATTGTCGGTCAGGCCTTGTAGAAGCTGGCCCCAGCCTGCGCCCCCGCTGGCTGTCCTCCCCGCCGGGCCTACCACCCCGGCGGAAATGATAAGCTTTAAACCGTCCTCTACCGGCATCTCCAGGGGAATAACCTCCTCCCGGGGGACCAGGAGCAAAAAGCCGGAGGTAGGGTTGGGTGTGGTGGGGACGAAAACATTGACCAGATCGCTGGCGGCCCGCATGCTGGCCTCGGCCGGGGCCGGGCCGGTGAGGAAACCCAGGGAGTAAATGCCCCGGCGGGGGTACTCGACCATAACCACATGTTGAAAGGCCTTTTTATCGTCACGCCATATGGCTTCTACCAGTTGCTTGACGGTCCGGTAGATAGAGTTGACCAGGGGGATGCGGTACATAACCTGGTCCCAGAGGTTCAGGAAGAAACGGCCGATAAAGTTGGTGGCCAGGAAACCGGCTATTAAAACCACGGCCAACGTCAGGGCCAGGCCCAGGCCCGGGATCCTCCGGCCCAGGAACAGGCCTACGGCCTGGCCGGCCAGCTGGTCGAGGAAACTGAAGACCAGCCACAGGGCGTAGATGGTCGCTGCCGCCGGCAGGATTACTATAATACCGGTAAGAAAGAAACGGCGTAAACGGCGCAAATAAGAGCCTCCTAAAAGCCCAGGCGAGGTCCAAAGATAAGGTAGCCTACGGCCACCGCCCCCAGGGCCGTAATCAGGACGGCCCCGGCGGCTACATCTTTGGCGATCCGCGCCAGGGGATGATACTGCTCCGTATAGAGATTCACGGTAACTTCCAGTGCTGTGTTCAATGCTTCGGCCGCCAGGACCATGGTGATAGTTATAGTCAGGGCTACCCATTCCCAGGCCGCTATCTGGAAATACCAGCCCGCCCCGATGACCGCTATGGTGGCCAGCAGGTGGACGGCCATATTGATTTGCGTCCGCAGGCAGTAGACAATCCCGGCCCCGGCTGCCCGGAATTTGGCCAGCATTAACGCCCCAGCCCCACCCCGGCCAGGATGGCCTCCTGGCGCGCCTCCATATCCGCCGCCCCTGCTGCCGTATCGTGGTCGTAACCCAGGAGATGCAGGAAACCGTGAACGGCCAGGAAGGCCAGTTCCCGGGCCAGGGAATGGCCGTATTCCCCGGCCTGGCGAACTGCCGTGGGTACGGAGATGATAATGTCCCCCAGGAGCCTGTCCCCCCCGGGATCAGCATAAGCGGGCTCGTCGGGGCCTGTTTCCTCGAGGGCAAAAGAGAGGACGTCCGTCGGGGCGTCCACCCCCCGGTAGGTACGGTTGAGCTCCTTTATGGCCGCGTCATCCACCAGGGTCAGGCTTACCTCGGCTTCCCCCGCCACTCCTTCTGCGGCGGCGGCGGCCTCAAGCACCCGGTTCAGGATGGAGAGCAGTTCCTCACCCAGCGGGTAATCAGCCTGCTGATTGTTTATGGAGCACTCCATTACGGTTTTTTCTCCTTTCCATCTCCTTGACGACCACGTCCGGGTATTCCACCCGGGTGTGGAAAATGCCATTTAAAACCCGCACGAAGGCCTCGGCGATGACCGTCAGTTCCCTGAATGTGAGGTCGCTGGCCTCCAGCTGGTTATCCTCCAATTTTTCCCTGATGATCTTGCGGATAAAACCCTCCATCCGGCCGGGTGTGGGTTTGGGCAGGGAGCGGATACCGGCCTCCACACTATCGGCCAGCATAACAATGGCCGCTTCTTTGCTCTGGGGCTTGGGTCCCTCGTAACGAAAATCATCAGCCACCACCTCTTTTTCATCCCGGCTGTTTTCACAGGCCTTATGGTAGAAATAAGACATCAGGGTTGCCCCGTGGTGCTGGGCGATGATGTCCTGGATTACACGGGGCAGGTGGAACTCCCGGGCCATCTCCAGGCCGTCCTTCACGTGGCAGGAAATAATCAGGGTACTCAGGGTCGGCGTCAGGCGGTCATGGGGGTTTTCCGGGGTGACCTGATTTTCGATAAAGAAATAGGGCCGTTTTAACTTGCCGATGTCGTGATAGTAGGCCCCTACCCGCGCCAGGAGGGAGTCGGCTCCCACGGCGTTGGCCGCCGCCTCAGCCAGATTCCCTACCAGGATGCTGTGGTGGTAGGTGCCCGGTGCCTCCAGGAGAAGCCTCTTCAGCAGGGGATGGTTGGGATCGGACAGCTCCAGGAGCTTGACGGCCGTCGTGATGCCAAAGCTATTCTCCAGAAAGGGTAAAAAGCCGATGGTCAGCACCGCTGCAAGGAGACCATTGGCCAGGGCCAGGACGGCGGCGATGCTGAGCTGGAAAAGGGTATCTTTAAGCATTAAACCCAGGGCGACCACACTCAGGAGATTGGCCAGCATTAAAAACAGGCTCGACCGCGCCAGGTCGGAACGGTGACTTAAATTGGCGACGCAGTAAATACCCGTCAGGCCGCTGATGACCCCGGCCGCCGCAAACTGGTAGTAATTGCCGCTAATAATGCCGGCCTCCAGGCCCAGAAAAACAGTAAAGATGACCGCCACCTGGGCGTCCAGGAGGATGGCCACCAGCATGGAACCGGCTGCCACGGGCATGAGGTAGCCTACCAGCCGGGCCAGTTCCGGCCTGCCACCCAGGCTGATGGCCACTACGCCCCGGGAGAAAACAAGAAAAATCAACCACAAGAGGCCGAGCAGGAGCAAGAGGTGGTTATCACCATAGATATCCGGTTTGAAAAGGCGTAAATAAAGGAGCATGAGGGCTACCAGGATACCCTGAAAGAGGATCAGCCCTATAAAGCCTCCCCACGAGGTGCCGGTACGCAGGAGGCCGAGCTTCTGGAGGGCTTCAATATCTTCCGCCGTCACCAGTTCGCCGTCGCTGACGATCTTTTCCCCCTGGCGGATGGTCACCTGCACCGGGACGACCTCGGCCCGGGCTCTCTCCTGTTTCTGCATGGTAGCGGCGACGTCGTAAATCAAGTTGGGTTTTAAGTCGAGCTCCCTCAACAGGGCTGCCACCAGGGGCCGGTACCTGGCGTCCATGCCCGATGTCTCAACCGCCGCCAGCATTTTTTCCCTGGCGCTATTTAAAGCGTCCTGGGGGACGGCCTCGGCCATCACCTGGGTGATAATGTCTTTCGTGGCAGCGGCCAGGTTATTGAGGGTGCTACCGTCGGCCGCGGCCAGGGCCTGGATAGTTGCTGGCGCCAGCTTGAACTGGTTCAGGCGCTCTTTTAAACGGGCCACCCGCTCGTTAGCATCGCCGGTACTATTATTAATCTCCCTGATTGTCTGGAAAAGACTATCTACCTGGCCGGTGAGGGCGGCGACCACCGTATTATCCACCCGGTAAACCGGAGCTACCTGCCGGGCCGCTTCCTCCCGGGCCTTCTGGGTTAAAACCTCGCTTTCATAAACAATGCCCTGGGGAGCTTTAAAGTCCCTGGGGCTGGGTTGACCAACTGTCAGCTCGAGTTTTTGGGGCAGGAAATCGAGGGCCATAACGGCCACGGCTGCGACGAACAGGGCCATCCCCCAGACGGCCCGCCGGGTAAGAAAACTGGAGCCGAGCCGGGCCAGCAGCGGGTGCAGCAGCGTTTCTAACCGCTGCCATGGCACATCTGGTCACTCCTCTCGTAGGCCTTGATAATCTCCTGGACCAGGGGATGCCGGACCACATCGGCTTCTGTTAAATACTCTATGGCAATGCCTTCAATCCCCTTTAAAATCCTCTGGACTTCCACCAGTCCGGAAGTTGTCTCCCGGGGCAGGTCTACCTGGGTGATATCGCCGGTGATTACCGCCCGGGAGCCGAAGCCGATCCTGGTCAGGAACATCTTCATTTGCTCGGAAGTAGTATTCTGGGCCTCATCCAGGATAATAAAGGCGTCGTCCAGTGTCCGTCCCCGCATATAGGCCAGGGGCGCCACTTCTATAATATTTTTTTCCATATACTTTTGTGCCGTTTCCAGTCCTAAAACGTCATAAAGGCCGTCGTAAAGGGGGCGCAGGTAGGGGTTGACCTTTTCCTGCAGATCACCGGGGAGGAAGCCCAGCTTCTCTCCCGCCTCTACTGCCGGTCGGGCCAGGATAATCCGCTCTACGCTGCGTGCCCTCAGGGCATTGACGGCCATAACTACTGCCAGGTAGGTTTTACCAGTACCGGCCGGGCCGATACCAAAGACGATATCGTAACGGCGCATGGCCTGGATATAACGCAATTGTCCCAGGGTCTTGGGCCGGATCTGCTTGCCCCTGGGGGTAACATAAATCACCTCACCAAGAGCCCGGGCCAGGTCCGGCTGATCCTGGCTGCCGTCCTGCCTGCGGACCAGGTTCCAGGTGTAGTTGATAGTTGCCGTGTTGATGGTCGTTCCCGCCCGGGCGAGTTTTATCAGTTGCCGGAAAAGCCTTTCCAGCAACTGGACTTCCCGCCGGTCGCCGCTTAAGGTTATCTCATTACCCCGGGCGATAATCCGGGCCGGCGTGTGGCTCTCAATAAATTTCAGGTTTTCATCCTGGTGGCCAAAGATGTTGGCCGCCTCACCGTTATTACCGGTGGTGAGTTTAACTTCATAAATATCGGCCAAGGGTTTGATCATCATCTCCCCCGATAGTATTGAAGGCTTTAGTACTTTATTATAGCTTTTATTTGTCCTTTAGTAAAGAAGGGTGATGATTACCTTGGGCCCTCCGGAGGGTTACCGCCCGGGAGCGTCTGTCCCTGCAGGGGGACCACCTGGCCGATGTCTTCTTCGGTTTCGACCCAGGCCCGCACCCGGACCCTCTGCCCTCCCGGTCCGGTGAGGGGGACTATTTTCTCGCCGGTTATGGTTACCCCTGCCGGCAACCGGGCTTTCAGGCTGGCCAGGGCCTGTTGACCGGCGGCCCTGACAGCCTCTTCGTAGCCCAGTTGTTGCTTCTGGACCAGGATCTCGCGGTAGGTACTGATAATAAGTTCGACGGAAGGGGGAAAATTCCTCCAGGACGGCAAAGTGATTACTTTATTCTCCTGCCGGTAATTAGCATAGGGGGGCCGGGCCGGGCCCCTGAGAACGACCTGGCTTCCGGGCGTCTTAATTATTAGCGCTTTTTGCTGCCGTCCGGTGGCCTGTTCCTGGACCTGCAGGCGATCTATCTCCTTTTCTTCTTCATACCATACCCGGGCCCGGACAATACCCCGGGCCCGGACCAGGCGGGGTTCGGGCCGGGGTTGCTGCTGCAGCTGGTTCTCGCCCGGTTTTTTCTCCGGCTCCGGAGGCAGGATCAGGCCGGAGATCAGGATCTCCCCCCGGCGGACCGTATCGCCGGCAGCCACCCGCCCTTCACCATTCATCACCAGGATTTGTTTAATCACCCCGTCTTTGACGGCAATAATGCTGGCCGGTAATTCATAATCATCGCCTGCCGGGGGAGGGACCTTTTCGACGACTTTTATTTCGGCCCTGGTGCCGTGGAAGCTGACCCCCACCCAGGCCAGCTGGGGCAGGCGCTGTTCCAGGCCGTACTCGAGAGCACGGATGTCTACCCTGCCCTTCCAGGTACCGGGCTTCAAGCCTTCAACCCTGGCGGCCTCTATAACCTGGGCCGGTGTAACCTGGCGCAGGGGGCCCTTTTCGGGCCGGACGTCTACAACCCAGACGCAGGCCGAGAGGATGTAGATGGCAACCAAAAAGAAAAGGAAGCCGGCAAGTAATAGCTGCCGGCCGCGCAGGCGGCGGCTGAAAAAAGGCAGGCCCCGCTTGTCCACAATCCGGACCCGGCAATGGCTCTCCCTGGCCAGGGGGCGTAATACCCGGTACTCGCTAACCGGCATTTTGACCCGGATCTGGCCCTTGCCAGTGCGGGTAACGTCCAGGAGGGTGAGGCCCCGGGCCAGGGCCAGGTTGAGAAAAGCCTCGGGGTCGTCACCGCTGATGGTCAGGACCAGGTAGCCGGTCAGGTAGGTCTGCCAGTTATGTCCAGTCACGTAACCTCGCACCTCCTAGCAAAACTCGATGGACCGGATGGTGCCTTCCAGGGCGATGGCGTCGGGCTTAATCTCCCGGAGGAGTAGGCCCGTCCCTTTAATCTCCAGCTCGCCGGCGGAGAGTTTTAATTTCACCAGGTCAGGATGATAGGTGACGATACCCCTGTGGTTCTCCAGGAGCAGGCGGCTGTTGCCAATAAGGGTCAGGCGGGGTAAATCCAGGGCCGCCTCCGGTGGTAGATCGAGAAAATCAGAGACTGTTTTTTCCATATGCCTGACCCTGGCGGCCAGCCGGCGACGTAAACTGTGCTTGGCCATCCTGCCCCCTCCTGCCAATACTTTATGCACTGGGAGGCTAAAAAAGACCGCAAAAAACCCGGTCCTATCGGACCGGGTTTTTTCCCAAAAAGCTCGCCACCGGAAATTTTTGTTTCAGGGGGGTTGGGTAAGACACTAACTTTTAGTGCCAGCGACGTTTGCGAGCGGCTTCGGATTTCTTTTTGCGCCTGACGCTCGGTTTTTCGTAATGTTCGCGACGCCGGGCCTCGGAAAGGACCCCGGATTTCTGGCAAATCCTCTTGAAACGCCTTAAAGCGGCATCAAGGGATTCGTTTTTTCCAATCTTAACCTCGCTCAACTACTGTTTCCCTCCCCCCGCCAGCCCGGTGGTTAGCTGTCCCCTCACAGCTTTGCATAAGTTTTATTATAGTAGATCCCTTTTGCAGCGTCAACCCAGGATCCGCAGCTGCCGGCCACCCAGGAGATGGAAATGGAGATGGTAAACGGCCTGGCCGCCTTCTTCTTTGCAGTTATTTACCACCCGGAAGCCGCGGTCGGCAAGGCCATACTCGCGGGCCAGCTTTACGGCCACCAGGTGAATATAACCGATGAGGTCGCCATCCTCTGGTGTAATGGCCGTCAGGTCGGGGATATGTTTCCTGGGGATAATCAGAATGTGGACCGGGGCTACCGGCCGTATATCTTTAAAGGCTACAACCCGGTCGTCCTGGTAGACCACCTCTGAAGGGATCTTGCCTGCCGCTATCTGGCAAAAGATACAATCTTCAGCCACGCGTCTTTTGCTCCTTTCGTGGTTGCCCGGAGTCCCGTCTCCCGGCTTCTCCTTTTTGTTTTCTCCCGTTATATTAAGTTCTCCCTCGCCAGCCATTTTCCTGCCTGTCGCTAACATCTTTTTCTAATTTACCCCAAATTAAACTCCCGCGCAACTCCTGCAGCCTGACTGGTACCAGCCGGCCGGTGAGGTCCGCCGGTGCCGGGAAGGCTACCCGAAGATAGTTGCCTGTAAGGCCCTCCTGGCAGTCCGGGCAACCGGGGAGGGGCCCTTCTACCAGGACGTCCAGGGTTTGAGCCAGAAATTCCCGGGCGTACTGGCGGCTGAGGTGCCGGCCGAGTTGCAGCAGGCGCCGTTCCCGGTCTTTCTTTACCTCTGCCGCCACCTGGCCGGGCATGGCTGCCGCCGGTGTACCCCGGCGGGGGGAATAGGGAAAGACGTGGATGCCTGCCAGGGCGGCCTCCTTAACAACGGCCAGGGTATTTTGAAACTGGGCCTCTGTTTCTCCGGGAAAACCGACCATGACGTCGCTGGTGAAGGCCGCCCCGGGCCGGCCGGAGCGCAGGCTGGCAATGAGCTCAAGGTAGTACTGGCCGGTATAGCGCCGGCCCATCCTGCCCAGGATGGCATCGTCGCCACTCTGGAGGGGGATATGGAAGTGGGGGCAGATGACCCCTTCACCCGTCAAAACGGCCTTGAGCTCCGGGGTAAAGTCCAGGGGATCAATGGAACTGATGCGCAGGCGCCTGAGACCCGGCACCTTTACCAGGTTTTGTAAAAGGTCGGCCAGGTCGACTTCTCCCGCCAGGTCACGGCCGTAGGCCCCGGTATGCACACCGGTCAGGACAATCTCCAGGTAACCGGCATCAACCAAACGCCTCACCTCAGCCCGGATGAGTTCCGGATCCCGGCTACGTAAAGGCCCGCGGGCATAGGGCACGATGCAGTAGGTGCAGAACTCCTGGCAACCCTCCTGGATCTTCAAGAAAGCCCGGGCGCGGCTGACCTCCACCAGGGGCAGCTCTTCGAAGGTTTCCCCTTTTTCGTGGGGCCTGACGGCGTTTATAGGGGCGGTTCCCTCCCTGGCCCTGGCAACCAGCTCTACCAGGCGGTGCCGGTCCCGGGTTCCCACCACGAGGTCGACGCCGGGGATAGCCAGGACTTCCCCCGGCGCTACCTGGGCATAGCAACCGGTAACGGCGACAATCGCCTCCGGGTTGGCCCGGATGGCCCGGCGAATCAGCTGGCGCGACTTGCGATCGCTGATATGGGTGACGGTACAGGTGTGGATGACGTAGACGTCGGCCGCTTCCGGGAAGGGGACTACCTGGTAGCCGGCTTCCTGGAAAAGGTGCTTGAGGGCCTCCACCTCGTTCTGGTTGACTTTGCAGCCCAGGCTCACCAGGGCTACCCGGGGGGCTGGCACCTGAGATTCACCGTCCTCTGTCCTTTCAGGGGGATTTGCCGTATTTTCCTGGGGGAGTAAGTTCCCGATAATAGCGAGCAGGATCGAGTTAGAACCGGAGGGTACAGGCAGGGCTGAGCGGCCGGGTTTGTATACTCTTATACTTCGTAAGCGGCCACCACCCCATGGATGACGCTGGTTATCCCTACCCCAGTTCCCCCAGGGCATACATGATGGCCGCCAGGCAGGCCAGGCCGGCCGTCTCCGTCCGCAAGATACGGGGGCCCAGGGTGAGGGGTAAACCACCGAACCGGCAGGCCAGGTCAACTTCGGCCCGGCTCAGGCCTCCTTCGGGGCCAATAAGCAGGGCCAGTTCCCGGTCCGCCGGAACGGTAGCCAGGATGGACTTCAAGTCCCGGGTGCGTTCTTCTTCCCAGGGGACCAGTAACAGGGTGTTCGGCCGGAGTTCAATCAGGGCCTCGGCCAGCCCCAGGGGGCCGTCCACTGCCGGGATGCGGTGGCGGCGGCTCTGGCGGGCCGCCGCGTGGGCCTTTTGCTGCCAGCGCTCCCGGCGCCGGGCGCAAGCCTGCTGGTCCGGCCGGGGGATAGAGCGCTCCGTAGCCAGGACGACAATCCTGGCTACACCTAATTCTGTACTTTTCTCGATAATTAAATCCATTTTATCCCCCTTGGGCCAGCCCTGGTAAAGGGTGACCCTGACCCTGGGCTCCGGGCTGGCCAGGGGGTCTTTGACGGCAGCTGCCACCCGGCCTTCAGTGATGGCTACAATTTCCGCCCTGTATCCCTGGCCGTTGCTATCGGCCACGGTGATACTCTCTCCCTGCCGGAGGCGCAGGACGCGGATGGCGTGGTGGGCGTTTTCGCCTTCCAGGATGACTGTCTCTCCGGGGGCGACCACTATTGGTAGAAAAAAATGGTGGGCCACACGGCTCACCCTCCTGCGAAAATAGAGTTCTACCTTATTGGTTGGCTTCCCGGGGGCTGGAGGTACAGGCCCGGGTTCAGATGGTTCTTTCATTGTTCGCTGGCGGGGGCTTCAGCCCCCATGAGGGGCTCCTGCGAAAATGGCTCTCGTGCTCGTTCTATGATCCCAACCTTTTGATTCTTGCGCTGGTGGCGGTACGCCCCCATGGGCGACTTCAACGGCAACAGAATTACCCCATAAAAGCGTCTTTTACTTTTCTAAAGAAGCCTTTGTCCTGCTCCCTGGCGCCCCGGGGTTCGCTGCCGTAGAGCCGGGCAAACTCTCGCAATAATTCTTTCTGTTTTTCGTTGAGGTTGATCGGGGTCTCGACGTGGATGCGGACGTGCTGGTCGCCCCGGCCGACGCCGTTCAGGCGGGGTATACCCTTGCCTTTCAGGCGGAAGCTGGTGCCGCTCTGGGTGCCGGGCGGGATATGCAGCTCTTCTTTGCCGTCCAGGGTGGGTACTTTGATATTGTCCCCCAGGGCAGCCTGGACCATGGAAACCGGTACTTCACAGAAAACGTCGTAGCCGTCCCGCCGGAAGAGTTTATGGGGTCGCACGTTGATATAGATATAGAGATCCCCGGGCGGCCCGCCGCGCAGGCCGCTCTCACCCTGGCCGGCCATACGCAACCGGGCGCCGGAATCCACGCCGGGCGGAATTTTGACCTTGATCTTGCGGGTACGCTGGACAACGCCCCGGCCGCGGCACCTCGGGCAGGGAGTCTCAATGATCGTTCCCTGGCCGTGGCACTGGTGGCAGGTGCGAATGGTCTGGAACTGGCCCAGAGGCGTGCGCTGGGCGATACGGATCTGCCCGCTCCCGTGACAGGTGGGACACGTTTTCGGGTGGGTGCCGGGCGCCGCCCCGCTCCCGCCACACTCCGGGCATTTCTCCTGGCGGGGGATGCCTACCTCCTTCTCTACCCCGAAGGCGGCTTCCTCAAAGGAGATCTCCAGGTCCAGGCGCAGGTCGTCGCCCCGCTGGGGTCCCTGACGCCGGGCCGCACCGCCGAAACCTCCACCAAAGAACATGTCAAAGATATCGCCGAAGCCAAAATCGGCCCCGGCGCCGCCAAAGTCAAAACCGCCGAATCCAGGCCCGCCGCCAGCCTCGGTACCTGCGTGGCCGAACTGGTCGTAACGGGCCCTCTTTTCGGCGTTACTCAGGACTTCGTAGGCTTCCTGAACTTCTTTAAACTTTTCTTCGGCCTCTTTATCCCCCGGGTTCATATCCGGATGGTATTTGCGCGCCAGCTGGCGGTAAGCCTTCTTGATCTCCGCCTCCGAGGCGTCCCGGGAAACCCCCAGGACCTCGTAGTAATCGCGCTTAGCCATGGCAGATCACCGGCTATTCTTTCTTGTCGTCGTCGACGACTTTATAGTCAGCGTCGTAGACGTTGCCGTCCTGTTTCTGGCCCCCGGCAGTTCCCTGGCCCTGGGCTCCGGCTTGAGCACCAGCCTGCTGGTACACCCTGGTGGTCAGGGTATAAAGGGCCTGGGAGAGGGCCTCCATCTTCTCTTTGATCTTGTCATTATTCTTGCTATCCAGGACTTCCTGAAGCTCTTTTTTGGCTTTTTCGATGCGGTCTACATCATTCTGATCGGCTTTGTCCTTGAACTCCTTCAGGGTACGCTCAGCCTGGTAGATGAGGGAGTCAGCCTGGTTGCGGGTCTCGATCTCTTCCTTGCGGCGACGGTCGGCCTCAGCCGAAGCCTCGGCTTCCTTGACCATACGCTGGATCTCTTCCTCGCTCAGGCCGCTGGAAGAGGTGATGGTAATGGCCTGCTGTTTGCCGGTACCCAGATCCTTGGCCGAGACATGGACAATACCATTGGCGTCAATGTCGAACTTGACTTCAATCTGGGGTACTCCCCGGGGCGCAGGAGGGATCCCCGTCAGCTGGAAGCGACCCAGGGTCTTGTTATCAGCGGCCATAGCCCGCTCGCCCTGGAGGACATGAATCTCCACCGTAGTCTGGTTGTCGGCGGCAGTGGAGAAGATCTGGCTTTTGGAAGTAGGAATGGTCGTATTGCGCTCAATGAGTTTGGTAAACACGCCGCCCAGGGTTTCAATGCCCAGAGAAAGGGGCGTGACGTCGAGCAGCAACACGTCTTTGACCTCACCGGCCAGGACGCCTCCCTGGATAGCTGCTCCCAGGGCAACACATTCGTCCGGGTTGATGCCTTTATGGGGCTCCTGGCCCAGGATCTTGCGCACCGTCTCCTGTACCAGGGGCACCCGGGTGGAACCGCCTACCAGCAATACTTTATCGATATCCTTGGGTTCCAGGCCGGCATCGGCCAGGGCCTGCCTGGTCGGACCCACGGTCTTCTCCACCAGGTCGGCGATGAGTTCCTCAAACTTGGCCCGGGTCAGGTTGACATCCAGGTGGACGGGGCCATTGGGCGTCGCCGAGATAAAGGGCAGGTTGATATTGGTGCTGGTCATGCCAGAAAGCTCTATCTTGGCCTTTTCGGCAGCCTCCTTCAGGCGCTGCATGGCCATCTTATCCTGGCTCAGGTCAACGCCGTGCTCGCGGCGGCAGACATCTACCAGATAGTCAATTATTCGCTGGTCGAAGTCGTCGCCTCCCAGGCGGTTATTACCGCTGGTGGCTTTAACCTCAAAGACTCCGTCTCCCAGTTCCAGTATGGAAACATCAAAGGTGCCGCCTCCCAGGTCGTAAACCAGGATAGTCTGGTCCTCACCTTTATCCAGGCCATAGGCCAGGGAAGCAGCTGTCGGTTCGTTGATGATACGCAGGACTTCCAGGCCGGCAATGCGCCCGGCGTCCTTGGTGGCCTGGCGCTGGCTGTCGGTGAAATAAGCCGGCACGGTAATAACGGCCTGGGTAACCTTTTCGCCCAGGTAGGCTTCGGCGTCGGCCTTGAGTTTCTGCAGGATCATAGCTGAGATCTCCTGGGGCGTATACTCTTTATTATCAATTTTAACCTTGTAGTTGGTACCCATATGCCGCTTAATGGATATTACCGTCCGGTCGGGATTGGTAATGGCCTGGCGTTTGGCCACCTGGCCCACGATCCGCTCGCCCTCTTTGGTAAAGGCGACCACGGAAGGAGTTGTCCGGCCGCCTTCGGCATTGGGAATAACTACTGCCTCACCGCCTTCCATGACGGCCACGCAGGAGTTAGTCGTGCCAAGGTCGATACCGATTACTTTACTCATCTTTATCTACCTCCTGTCCGTTTTCCTTAACGGTTGCTCCGGCTACTGCCACTTTAACCATGGCCGGCCGTAAAAGCTTGCCCTTCAAGATATAACCACGACGCAACTCTGCCACCACCAGGTTGGCCTGCTCCGGGTCTTCCGTCTCCTCCATGGCCACGGCTTCATGCAATTCCGGGTTAAAGGGCTGGCCCAGGGCCGCAACCGTGGTTAATCCCTCCTGCGCCAGGATCTCCTTTAACTGGCGCAGGGTCATTTCTACCCCGGTAGCCAGGCCTTCAGCCTTGTTATCCGTCGCCGCCGCCAGGGCGCGTTCCAGGTTATCCAGCACCGGCAACAGGCTGGTAATCAGCCGGGCGGCAGCCATCCGGATCAGTTCCTCCTGTTCCCGGCGGGTGCGCTTGCGATAGTTATCAAAATCCGCCTGCAGCCGCAAATAGCGCTGTTGCAGTTCGGCCAGGGCCGCAGTCTTATTTTCTACCTCCGCCCGCAGGCTATTTATTTCCTCAGTCAAATTTACTGTTTCACCGGCTGCGCCCATGGCCTCCGCCTGTTCCGGTCCTGTCCCGCCTTCCGGGGATACAGGTTCCTCTCCGTTAATACCGGCTCCCGTCGCCTCCGGGGCAGCCGTCCCCGGTTCCGGTTCCGGACAGGTCATATCATCATTCATTTTATGCTGCTCCTGATCTTTCAAACAGCCCTTCACTCCTTTCGCAAAAAAAGCCAGCACCCAAAGGCACCGGCCGGTTGCAGGTGACCCATCGTTTTACCGGTAGAGTTGCTCCAGGGTCTGGGATAAGGCATCGGCAACACACCGGAGAACAGAAATGGCCCGGGAATATTGCATCCGGGTCGGTCCCAGGAGACCAACCTTGCCCATAATCTTTCCCTCTACAGTATAGCTGATGGTTACTACGCTGCACTTGTCAATACCCTCAATTTTATTTTCCTGGCCGATGCGAATGGTTAAACCGGTTGAGGGTGTGGTCATAAAAATCCGCCGCAGGGCCTCGTCCTGGTCCAGGAAGGAGAGGATCTCCCGTACCCGATCCAGGTCTTTAAACTCGGGCTGGTTTAAAATATTCAGGGTCCCGTTCCGGTAAACCCTTTCGCCGCTCTCCAGGGATAGAAGCTGCTGCAACAGGTCGCGGACCAGATTCACCAGGTTCCGGTGCTGGGCCAGTTCCTGGTAGATATCGCTTAAAACCATCTGGCGCAGGTCCTCCAGGGCCCGGCCCTGGAGGCGGGCATTTAATACCCGGGAGATCCGGTTCAGGTCTTCCGGGGTTACGCCCGCCGGGATGGTTAAGACCCGGTGTTCCACAACGCCGGTACTGGTAACTGCTACCAGCAGGGCTTTATTAGTTATCTGGATTGGTAAAACCTGGACCTCCTCCAGGGAAGCCCGGCCCTGGTCAGGGCCCAGGGCAATGGCTGCATAGGAGGTCATCTCGGAGATCAACCGGGTTGTTTCCGCCAGGACCTGTTCGATTTCCAGCATCTTCTGGTTGTACCGCCGGCGGACATACTCCTCCTCCTCCGGAGTTAAATGGGCAGGTGGCATCAGACAGTCGACGTAGTAACGATAACCCTGATCTGAAGGCACCCGGCCGGCCGAGGTATGGGGCTGCTCCAGGAGGCCCATCTCCTCCAGGTCGGCCATCTCATTCCGGATGGTGGCCGGACTGACACCCAGGTTGTAGCGCCGGGCAATGGTACGCGAACCCACCGGTTCACCTGTAAGGATATAGTCCTGGATAACGGCTGCCAGGACTTTTTGTTTCCGCTCATCCATCCGCATGGTTTCACCCTCTTGTTAGCACTCTTATGTTTCGAGTGCTAAGAGCTTCAACTAAAACATACCACCCCCCTCAGGTTTTGTCAAGAAAAAGTCGCTCAGACAAAGGCCGCGAAAACCTCGTTGGCCAGGGGCAGGCCCCGCTCCGTCAGTTTGAGGTGGTACCCCTGCACTTCAACCAGGCCGGCCCGGAGCAACCGTTCCATTTCGCCGGCGTAAACCTCCCGGGCGTCTTTACCGAAGCGCTGCCGGAAGGCCTGCAGGTTAACACCGGCCAGCAGGCGCAGGCCCATAAACATGGTTTCCGCCATCTGCTGGCGGGGTGTAGTGACCTCTATCTCCGCCCGGGGAAGCTGGCCGGCCGAGAGGGCCGCGCCGTACTGCTCCAGGTTGCTGTAATTCTGCCAGCGCTCTCCCTGCCAGCTGGAAGCGGCAGCTGCCCCCAGGCCCAGGTAAGGAAGGTTCAGCCAGTAGGTGAGGTTATGGCGGCAGCGGTATCCCGGCCGAGCGAAGTTGGAAATTTCGTACTGCTGGTAGCCGGCCGCAGCCAGCATTTCTCGGGCCTCCTGGTACATGGCCAGTTCCAGTTCCTCGCCCGGGAGGTTCAGGTTGCCTGTTGCCGCCAGTCGGCCCCAGGGCGTGTTCTCCTCCACCTGGAGACTGTAGGCGGCAAGATGCTCGGGCTGGAGGGCAAGGGCCTCCTTTAAAGTAGCCTGCCAGTTCTCCAGGGTCTGGCCCGGCAGGCCGAAAATTAAATCCAGGTTTATATTGGCAAAGCCGGCCCGGCGGGCCAGGTGGTAAGCCTGGTAGATGTCCCGGCGGCGGTGGATGCGACCCATGGCCTTGAGGAGACGGTCGTCAAAGGACTGGACCCCCAGGGAGAGGCGGTTAACCCCGGCGGAGCGCAACACCCGTAGTTTTTCCAGGGTGATGGTACCGGGGTTGGCTTCCACTGAAACCTCAGCCCCCGGTTGCCGGTCAATATTGCGCTCGACAGCAACCAGAATCCTTTCCAGCAGGCCGGCAGGAAGGATGGTCGGCGTACCGCCACCCAGAAAAACCGTTACTGCCGGCCCGGGCTGCCACGTGCCGGCCGCCAGCTCCATTTCTTCCTCCAGGCGGTGGCAGTAGACGGCCATTACCTCCGGTGACTGTTCCGGATAGGAGATAAAGTCGCAGTAGTTACACTTGCGGGCGCAGAAGGGTATATGGATATAGATGTGGCTGGCTTTGTTTACGAAGCCAGCCTGAGGCACTATCCCCATAGTCTACGATTTCCCAGCTTTCAAAACGGCCATAAAAGCCTCCTGGGGGATATCCACCGTCCCTACCTGCTTCATCCGCTTCTTGCCTTCCTTTTGCTTCTCCAGGAGCTTCCGTTTCCGGGTGACGTCACCGCCGTAACACTTGGCCAGGACGTTTTTGCGCAGGGCCGGAATGGTCTCCCGGGCGATAACGCGGCTGCCTACAGCGGCCTGGATGGGCACGTCAAAGAGCTGGCGGGGTATCAACTGGCGCAGGCGCTCCACCAGGGCGCGGCCGCGCTGGTAGGCCTGGTCCCGGTGGGTGATCAGGGAGAGGGCGTCAACCACCTCGTTATTGACCAGGATATCCATCTTCACCAGTTCCGATGGACGGTAACCTTTTAAGGTGTAATCAAGGGAGGCGTAACCCCGGGTACGGCTCTTCAACTGATCAAAGAAGTCATAGATAATCTCCGCCAGGGGCAAATCGTACTTCAGGGCTACCCTCTTTTCCGAGAGGTAGTCCATATTTAAGAAGTTGCCCCGTTTTTCCTGGCAGAGTTCCATGACCGGACCAACGAAATCCTTCGGTGTCATAATGGTGGCCTCAACAAAGGGTTCCTCTATGTGGTCAATGAGGTTCGGCGCCGGCAATGCTGTAGGGTTGTCGACCATAACTACGCTGCCATTGGTGCCCACCACCCGGTAGACTACGCTGGGAGCCGTAGTTATGAGTTCGAGGCCATACTCCCGCTCCAGCCGTTCCTGGATGATCTCCATGTGCAGCAGCCCTAAAAAACCGCAGCGAAAACCGAAGCCCAGAGCCACCGAGGTCTCCGTCTCGAAGGTCAAGGAGGCGTCGTTGAGCTGGAGTTTCTCCAGGGCGTCCCGCAGGTCGTCGTAACGCTCGGATTCCACCGGGAAGAGGCCGCAATAGACCATAGGCATTACCTTCCGGTAACCGGGCAGGGGTGCGGGAGCCGGCCGCCCGGCACTGGTAATGGTGTCGCCTACCCGGGTATACTTAACGTTTTTGATGCTGGCCGCCAGGAAGCCCACCTCACCTGCTGCCAGGGATTCCACCGGGCGCGGTGCCGGGGTGAAGACGCCGACCTCATTCACCTCGAACTCGGCCCCGGTGGCCATGAAACGAATTCTGTCTCCCTTCCGGACTCTACCCTGGACGACCCGGAAGTAGGGGATGGCGCCCCGGTAACTATCAAAAATGGAATCAAAGATCAGCGCCTGGAGGGGCGCTTCTCCATCGCCCCGTGGTGGTGGCACCCGCCGGATAATGGCTTCCAGGATCTCTTCTGTCCCCACGCCGGTCTTGGCCGAGGCCAGTATGGCTTCACTGGCATCCAGGCCGATGACGTCTTCAATCTCCCGGCGCACCCGTTCCGGCTCGGCGCCGGGCAGGTCGATCTTATTGATCACCGGAATGATCTCCAGGTTATGTTCCAGGGCCAGGTAAACATTGGCCAGGGTCTGGGCCTCGATACCCTGGGCGGCGTCGACCACCAGCAGGGCCCCTTCGCAGGCGGCCAGGCTGCGGGAGACTTCGTAGGTAAAATCAACATGCCCGGGGGTGTCAATCAGGTTTAAGACATACTCCTGCCCGTCCCGGGCTCTATAGTGCAGGCGCACCGCCTGGAGTTTAATGGTAATGCCCCGCTCCCGCTCCAGGTCCATGGTGTCCAGGACCTGGTCCACCATCTCCCGCTTGCTCAAAGCGCCGGTATACTCCAGGAGGCGGTCGGCCAGGGTCGATTTCCCGTGATCGATATGGGCGATGATGCAGAAATTACGGATATATTTTTGTTCCACCGACAATCTTTTTCCTCCCCCGCAATCTGGCTTAATTATAACAGAAAGCGGGCCGGGCTAAAAGCCCGGCCCGCTTTCTGTTCCATCTAGCGTAATTCGGTGGGTACAAAGGCGTCGATTATCCCGATTACCAGGGCTGCCAGCAAGGCACCCAGGATATTGACGCTTAAGTACGCGGGGATAATAAACTGGGCTACATAGATTACAATGGCGGCAACGATAAATCCGACTATGCCGCGACCGTGGGGCGAGACTTTTTTGCCAAGGACGGCTTCTACTGCCCAGCCCAGGATAGCAATGACGACGGCCGCTATGAGGGCGCCGGTAAAGCCTGCCACCCTGATACCGGGAAGGATAAAGCCTACCAGCATTAAAACCAGGGCCGAAACAACAAAGCGTACTACCGCACCTACCCAATTGGTCATACCCTCACCTCCTTTCACCCGGCTATAGCATTGCCCAGAAAGGAGGTTATTTATACAGTTCCTGGTCTCCCAGTTAATCTTTTTCAGCCGGCTGCCCTTTTAACCTGGTGATAGTGGTCGCCAGGGCGGCGGCGCCGAAACCGTTGTCAATATTAACGACGCCTATACCGCTGGCGCAGCTGTTAAGCATGGTCAGGAGGGCTGCCAGGCCGCCGAAACTCGCTCCATAGCCGACACTCGTGGGTACGGCAATGACCGGCCGGTCGACCAGGCCGGCGACGACGCTGGCCAGGGCCCCCTCCATACCAGCCACAACGATTACCACATCGGCCCGGCGCACCAGATCCACCCGCCCCAGGAGGCGGTGGATACCGGCAACGCCGACGTCGTAGATTCTCTCAACCTCGTTTCCCATCACGGCGGCGGTGACGGCCGCTTCCTCGGCCACCGGCAAATCGGCCGTGCCGGCACTGAGGACGGCCACCCGGCCGCCGGTGGGCCTTATTTCCCCTGCGTCCACAACGATGGTCCGGGCGAGTTCATTAAACTCGGCTGCCGGCAGGCGGGCGGCTACCTCCTGGTAGGTCTCTCTGTTGGTCCGGGTCACCAGGACCGTCGAGCCGGCAGCCGCCAGGCGGCAGGCAATGGCGACCACCTGTTCCCTGGTCTTGCCCTGGCCGAAGATGACTTCCGGAAAGCCATTGCGCAGGGCCCGGTGGTGATCCACCTTGGCGAAGCCCAGGTCTTCGTCCCCCAGGTGCTTTAAATGGTTCATGACCGTCTCCAGGTCGGTCTGGCCGTTTTTATAGGCCAGCAACAAGTCCTTGAGTTGTTCTTGGTTCATTTAGGCACTTTTCCTCCGAAAATATTTTCTGGTGGGCGAGGCGATAACCGCCTCAGGATGCTGCCCAGGTCTAAATTGTCCCTCTCAGGAATAAAATGGCTACCAGCGAGGGGGCATTGATGTGCGTATCCAGGTCATCACCAGCCGGCAAGCCCGGGCCCTGGGAGCTTTCCTCAAAGGGGTGCTCCTGGCCGGGTTAATTATTATGGGACTGGTCACCGGGGCCTGGCAGTTAATCCAGGCCGGTCGCCAGGTGCTGTCCGGCTCTCCCGCCCGGCTACCTGTACCCCTGCTGGAGGGCATCCTGCGTGAGGGTTTACCGGCCCTGGCCCTGCAGGCAGGAGAAGCCCCCCGGAATACTTCCGGTGAGGCCCTGACAACTGCCCTGCAGGTCCTGGCCTCGCCCCTGGTAGTTTTACCTGGACAGGACAAGGCCCCGAGGCTTCTGACAACTGAAGAGGAGTATGTCCCGCCGGAACCGCCGGTAGAAGAAAGCCCGCCCCCGGCGCCATCAGAGGTCGAAACCCCCAGCTCCAAGAACCCCCTGGTGGCTATATACAACACCCATAACGCGGAATCCTACCAGCCCAGTGAGGGTAGCGCCAAATTTCCCGGCAAAAACGGCGGTGTCAGCCAGGTGGCTGCCACCCTGGCCGACAGCCTGAGTAAAGATTATGGTATCCCGGTGGTTCGTTCAACCACCATCCATGATTATCCCGATTTTACCCTGGCTTATGCCAACTCCGAGAAAACCCTGAAGCGGATGCTGGCCGCCAACCCCTCAGTCCTGGTGGCCCTGGACGTCCACCGGGACGCCGGCGTGCCGTCACCGCCCGTTGTCGAAATTGACGGCCAGAAAGTCGCCCAGGTGCTCATTATCGTCGGCAGCAACGCCCGGTTGGAACACCCCAACTGGCGCCAGAATGAGGCCTTTGCCAGGCAACTGGCCAAAAAAATGGATGAGCTCTATCCCGGGCTATGCCTGGGGGTCCGGGTCCAGGAGGGGCGCTACAATCAGCATCTCCTGCCCCGGGCCCTGCTGCTGGAATTTGGCAGCGACAATAATACCCTCCAGGAGGCCGAAGGTTCCGCCCGCCTGGTAGCCAGGGTCCTGGCGGCGGTAATCAAAGACCTGCGCCACGAAAACCCGGCCCGATGATCCAGGGGCCGGCTTGTTGCTTTTGCCAGATTCCCATGTTAAAATAGTCCGGGAGGTGAATAAGGTGCCCAATATCAAATCAGCCATGAAAAGGGTGGAATTGACCCGTATTCGTACCCTGCGCAATAAGGCTATTAAATCCAGCGTTAAAACGGCGATAAAGAAGTTCCGTACCGCCCTGGAACAGGGTGATAATCATAACGCTGCCGTTAACCTGCGCCAGGCCATCCGCGCCATTGATAAAGCAGTCACCAAAGGTGTCTTACATCCCAACACCGCGGCCAGGAAAAAGTCCAGCCTCCAGCGCTATTTTAACAAAACAACCGCTTAAAACCAGCCAATAAAATTTTTACACATGTAATTTTCCCCCCGTTGTCCTGCCATAATAAGAAAAGGCCATGCAGAAGGGGGGGATTTTACTTTATGGCAGAAAAACCTGGCACCGCTAAAAACCCGGCTGAGAAGACGTCCCGCCGCCGGGAAGCCGAACTGGGGACCGGGGGTGCTGCCGGGGCCGATTATGAATTCGCCGCCGATGTGACTGCTCCCGGCTCCCGGGTTGACACCGACGTCAAGACCGGTTACGAGGCAAACCGTGACAAGACGCAGAAGAAATAAGCCTGCGGGGGGAGCAATTCAATGCTCCCCCCTGGCAATAATGGTCCAGATAGCCTGTTCCAGCAGGGGTCCGGCCTCTCCCTGGCCGGTTTTCAAGGCGGTGTCTACTTTTAATAATTCCTCCAGGGCCTGCCCGGCGGCCCGCAGGGAAAAATTGCGGGCCTGGGCTGCCACCTTCCGGGCCACGAAGGGTTTAAGCCCCAGTTTTGCGGCCAGGTTCCTGTTATTCCCTGCCAGGTGCGCCCGGTAAATAAGGCGCAGCTGGCGCGCCAGCATGGCTACGATCCCCAGGGGGGCTTCACCCCGCTCCAGGAGCTGGCGTAAAAAGCCGATGGCCAGTTCAGGTTTCTTGTTTCCCAGGGCATCGACAAGCTGGAAAATGGTATTCTCAGCCTCGATCTCCGGTGCCAGGGCCTGGACAATATCCGGGGTAATGGTACCTGGTTTCCCTGTATAAGCCATTGCCTTGCCCAGTTCATTGCGAGCCTGCCGCAAGTCGCCGCCGGCGGCCCGGGCCAGGACCTGCGCCGCAGCCGGCGGCAGGTTATAGCCTTCCTGCCGGGCTTCCTTTGTCAGCCAGGCAGCCAGATCTTCTCCCTGGAGGGGTGAACACTCTACCACCCGGCCGGTACTACTTATTTCCTTGACTGCTTTCAGGCGTTTGTCAATACTGCCGTTTACCACCAGCACCAGGCAGGTTGCAGGTTCCGGTTTGGTTAAATATTCAAGGAAATCCTTATCCTGCCATAACTCCGCGGCCGGGCTTTTAATCACCATGAGGCGGCGTTCTGCCATGGCTGGCAGGGTAGCCGCCAGCATGATCACTTCCGCCCCCGTTAACTCCCGCCCGTCCAGCTCCTGATAGTCAAAGTCCCCTGTTTCCGGGGGGATAAGCTTTTTTTTCAGGGTTTTCAGGGCCCGCTCCTGCAGGTAACCCTCACTGCCGTAAAAAAGGTAGACAGGGGCGATGCAGCCCTGCTCTACCTCCTCAACCAGTTCCTGCCAGTCCAAATTTCAGCCCTCCTGGAAGAGCTCCCAGGGAAAGCCTGCCGGGAGCTAGCGTTTATAATCTATGGGCGCCGTTCAGCAGTCCACCCTTATTTTAACCTTAGCATGCTGACCACCAGGTTCTCAGGGGAGAACAGTCTTTACCTGCCAGCTTTCCCCGTCGCTCCTGATACTAATAGCCCCCTGCCGGTCGGTGCGATAAATGGGGACGCCCCGCTCCTGCCAGTAGCCCACTACCTCCGGCGCCGGGTGGCCGAAGTTATTTCTCTCCCCCACGGAGAAAACCACCGCTTGAGGAGACACCTGCTGCAAAAATGACGTCTCCAGGCCGAAGCGGCTGCCGTGGTGGGGCACTTTAAAGACGGTACTGCGGACATCCATCCCCGACCTCTCCAGATCGGCCATGGCTTCGGCCTCGATATCGGCCCCCAGGAGAAGGCTGAAGTCCCGGTATACTACCTTCATGACCAGGGAGTTGTTGTTGCTGTCGGAGTTGCTGCCGCTGATCTCCCGGCCGGGGTGCAGGACCTGGAGGTCCACTACCGGGTCCAGGGCCAGGGTGGCCCCCCGCCCCGCCTCCTGCCAGGGAATACCCCGGGCCTGGAGTTCCGCCAGGAAGGTCCGGTACTCGTTAACCATACTGCCGCGCAAGGGGGGGACGACGACCAGGGAGACAGGTATCTGCCGTACCACGGCCATGAGGCCGCCCAGATGATCGCCATCCGGGTGGGTGCTGACGACTACGTCCAGCCGCCGCACCCCCTGGCGGTAGAGGAAGGGTACCACCACCCTCTCCCCGAGGTCGAAATCGCCCTGGCCGAAGGGCCGGCCGCCGCCGTCGACCAGGATGTGCCGGCCGCCTGGGGTGGCCAGGTAGATGGCGTCCCCCTGGCCGACGTCGATAAAGGTCACCCCCAGTTCTCCCGGCTGCCCCGGGTGGTAAAGGTAGACCAGCAAAGTCGCCAGGGCCAGTACCGCCACCACCCCCAGCTCGCGGCGATGCCACTGCCACAGGGCCAGCCAGCGCGGTTCCCGGCGACGCAGCCAGAGTTCCCGGAGGATGATCAGGATCAGGTAATAACCTGCCACAGCCAGGGGCGAGGGTGTGGCCAGGGGCAGGGTCATCCCCGGCAGGCCGGCCAGGCGGGCGAGGAAGGCCAGCAGCAGGTTAATGAGGGGACCCAGGGCGGTAAATACGGTCCCTGCCAGGGGCAGGCTCACGAGGGCCAGGGCGAAGGCCGCCAGGCCCAGGGTGACAATGGCTCCCACCAGGCCGGCGGCGATCAGGTTGGCTGGCAGGCTGAGAAGGGAAACAAAACTAAAATAACAGGCTACCAGGGGCATGGTGGCTACCTGCGCCGCCAGGGGGACCACCAGGTAGGCCCGCCAGGCGGGAAGCCAGGCCAGGAGGTCATCCAGCAAAGGGTAGAGATATACGAGACCCCAGGCAGCGATGAAGGAAAGCTGAAAACCACTGTCATAAAGGGTCCGGGGGCGTGCCAGCAGGATTATCAGGGCTGCCAGGGCCAGGGCGGTGTAGAAATCGCGGCGCTGGCGGCGCCAGAAAGCCATCAGCCCCAGGCTGGCCATGATGGTCGCCCGGTTTACCGAGGGTGTGAAACCGGTGACAGCAGTATAAAATATAAGACCGGCCAGCCCCAGGACCACCGCTGTCCCAACCCTTAGTCCCAGGAGACCGGCTATGGCCATGATTATAAGCAAAACCAGGGCGGTGTTGGAGCCGCTGACGGCGAAGAAATGGAAAACCCCCAGGTTTTTAAAGGTGTCGCTGTCCTGATCCGTTAATTCCTCGACGTCGCCGAAAAGGAGGGCGGCAAGAATCCCCGCCTGGCGCGGCGGCAGGGCGGCTGCGATGGCCGTTTTTACCCTGGCTTTGGCAGCCAGGGCCAGGCGTACCAGGGGGTTGCCTGTCTCTGTTTCCAGCTTGACTATGGCCCGGGGGTCATTGAGCAACATGCGGTTATAAATATAGCGCCGGGCCAGGTAGGCGCGATAGTCAAATTCACCAGGGTTGCGGGCCGGCGGCGGCGCTGTGAGCTGGCCGTGAACGCGGAGAACGTCGCCGTAATAGTACCGGGGCAGGCTGGTGTTTTTATCCCGCCGGTAGATAACGACCTGGACGTTTTCCTTTATCTTTTTACGGTATGCGCCCTGGCTGACCTCCCGGGCCGCCAGGGTATAAACGGCCCGGTTGGGGTAAAGCTGCGGTTCCCCTGTTACCATCCCAATGAGGTCGAGGAAGGTATCGCGTTCGCCGGTGAGCTGGCTCTGGTGGAGGCTGCTGTCCCGGGTACTGATAAAAAAACCCAGGGCCACAAACCCGGCCAGGAGCAAGTACAACGAGGCGGGCCGTTGCGGCGGCCGCCAGAAGAGGTAAGCCAGGAACCAGAGGGCCAGGGCCAGGACCAGGGGCCAGAACAGCGCCATGGTATCCCCCGGCATTACCGCCCATCCCGCCCTTTCCTGAAAGCGCGCCAGCAACAGGCCGGCTATATAGGCTACGGTAACCCAGAGGAGCGGTCGATCACGCATGGGTTAAACTTCGCCAGCCAGGGAAAGATTTCCTCCCGTCCAGCAAAGAAATTGCCCTTCTGATCTCTACCTCCTGGCCAGCCGGGCGGCCGGTGCCGGCGTGCGCCGGGCCCAGAAATTAGCCAGGAAGGAACCGCTCAAATTGTGCCAGACGCTGAAGATAGCGCTGGGCAAAGCCGCCACCGGCGTAAGGAATTTCATGGCCAGGGCCGCGCCCAGGCCGGAGTTCTGCATACCCACCTCGAAAGAAACGGCCCGGGCCTGGGCCTCGGTCATACGGCAGAGGTACCTGGCGACGAAATAGGCCATTAAGAAACCCAATCCATTGTGGAGGATTACGGCCAGGATGACAGTGCCGGCGACGTTGACGAGTTTGGCGGCGCTGCCGGCCACCACTGCGGCGATAATTATCACGATGGCGATGACGGAAACCGAGGGCATCACATGGTTAACCACCCCGGCCCGTTCATTGCCCAGCACCTGCCTGATAACCAGGCCGATAATAATCGGCAGCAGGACAATCTTGGCGATATCAATAAGCAGGGCCAGGGGTTCTACAGGTATAAACTTCCCGCCCAGGAGCAAGTAGAGGTACGGAGTAATAACCGGTGCTATCAGGGTCGTGATCGAAGATATAGTCACCGACAGGGCGACGTCTCCTTGAGCAATAAAGGTCATCACGTTGGAGGCCGTCCCGGAAGGGACGCACCCCACCAGTACCACTCCGGCGGCCAGCTCCGGGGGCAATCGTAATATGGTAGCAATGGCAAAGCCCAGCAAGGGCATAATGATAAACTGGAGGGCCACACCAAATAACACATTTAATGGCTGCTGCAGAACCCCGGCAAAATCATCCATAGTTAGGGTCATGCCCATGCCCAGCATGACGACGCCCAGGAGATAAGAAATATACCTGCCGAGGAATTGAAAGGAGTCGGGGGTGAGCAGGGCCAGGGCGGCAAAAACTATCACCCATAGTGTAAAGTACTTAGGGATGATCTCCAGCAAGGAACGGTTTTTCTTTGCTGCCATAACTTAGAGCCTCCTACCGGGATACCTGAACCATAATTCCAGAATTGAGATTAACATTCGACAGGGTCCGGCAAACTCCTTTTGCAATATTACTTTAACTGGTTCCGGGCAATGAAGGTAACCCACTCCCCTGAGGACAGGGTATCCTCGACGGCAAACCCGTTAGCCAGCAACCCGTCCTCAACAACCCCGGCTTTACCCCTGGAGATACCGGAGGAGATAAGGATCCCCCCGGCTGGTAATACCCCGCCGGCAGACGGGATCATTTTAAGAATAACTTCCGCCAGAATATTGGCCATCACCAGGTCAAAAGGGCCTTCCACACCGTCAAGCAGGTCGTTATTCCTGACGGTGACTATATCTCCGGCGCCGTTAAGGGCGACATTTTTCCGGGCTACCGTCACCGCCACCGGGTCCAGATCAAGGGCCAGCACCGCACCCGCCCCCATTTTAGCGGCGGCCAGGGCAAGTATCCCCGTGCCGCAGCCGACATCGACAACCCTGGCACCGGGCTTGAGGACCCGCTCCAGGGCCCTGAGGCTCAGGATAGTTGTCGGGTGGGTGCCCGTACCAAAGGCCATACCGGGATCAATATCGATAACTATTTCCCCGGGGGAAGGAGTATATTCTTCCCAGGTAGGCTTGATGGTCAACCCCGTCGTTACCCGTACCGGATGGTAGTATTTCTGCCATCCGTAGGCCCACTCCTCTTCCCTGGCCAGGCGGTACCTGACAGTCGCAGCTCCCGGGTCCAGGCCCACTGCTGCCAGGCCCTTTAACCTGGTCTGAATCTCCCCGGCCCTTTCTTCCTGCCAGGAAGCCACGGGAAGGTAAGCCCTGACACGTACCCCGGACGCGGGATAATTAGCCGGGTCAAGGGCATAGATCTCTCCGTAACGATCTTCCCATTTGCGGGTAAGGTCGGCACTATCCTCAATGACCACCCCTGTGGCCCCGTAATCCTCCAGGATCACGGCTACGGCTTCCACCGCTTCCGCGGTGGTCAGCACCTCCACTTCTACCCACTGCAAAGACTATATCTACCTCCACTAATTGATAAAAGGAGCAGCTCCGGGGTAGGCTTAAGCATTGGTAACTCCGGCCCGGTAACTGCGGCGCCTGGTTTTAACCGGGGTGTAAAAAACCGGTCCCCGGACCGGTCATGAAGCTATCCCCGCTTCTACCCTCCAGCTTGCGGGGCAGGCGGCTGCTTATGACAGTGTGAAGTTATAAAAACTACTTCCCTGTTTGCTGCATGCGCGCCAGGATGCGGTGGTTTTCCTGGACCTTCTGGGTGATATCCCTGGCGGATTGGGACGTCCGGGCTGCCAGGTCGCGTACCGCCTGGGCGACGACAGAAAAGGTGCGGCCGTGCTCCCCGGCCCGGGCAGCCTCGATGGAGGCGTTAAGAGATAGAATCTTGGTCTGTTCGGCAATATCAGCGATAATCCTGGCTACGGCAGCAATCTCATCCTGGAAGTGGCCTAACTGCTGGAGCTGGTCGATGATATAGTTTTCGATGGCCAGCTGCATATCAAAAATAATCCGTTTGGTAAAGGCCTCCAGCAGGCGCAAACATAAATCCGGATCGCTGGCATGATAGTGCCAGATAATGCGGTGGATCTCGCTGAGATAAATCCGGTAGGCTCCCAGGTACCACTTGGGAGAGAGGCCAATTTCCTGGTGTTTCTTTCCAATGCGCAGGCGGCCGGATATGTACTCCCCATCTATACGCGGCGCGGTCAGGCTGATGAAGTAAGCCTTCTGGGTCTGGGTCAGCCGTTCAAGGGTGCTGTGTTGGTTAATCATGTTCTCCAGGTAGGGGTACTGCAAGAGGTGATCGTAGAAGGTCTTGACTACTGCATCGGCCTCTTTGATAAAGATCTCCTTTTCAGCCTCCATGAGGCCGAGTTCAGCCTCGCTGAGGGTCAAGAAGTGAAATTGTTCGGCGTAGGCGTCATTAGCCACCATTTTGCGAACCTCCCCCTTTTCTCCTGGATGGAACATATTTTGTCCTCGACCGGTATTTTCCTGCTGATTTTTCTGGCCTTTTTATGATCCTGCGTCCCTCTGGCGGCCATTTTGCCCCCGGCCGCTCGGTACCTCCCCTCCAGGCTCCGGCTACGGCGCATCGCCCTGAATGGCTCCTCTGCAATTTTAACGGCGAAGCCAGAAAACCGCCACGACCAGGGCAGCCAGTAAGATACGGTAGCCGGTAAACAGGAGATAGCTGCCGCGGCGGAGGTACTGGAGTAAAAACTTGATGGCCAGGAAGCCTACAACAGCGGCTGTCAGGACACCGGCGATAAAGGCCAGATTGACTTCACGCAGGGATAAATCTTTTAACTTTAAAAGCGCCGCCCCGGCGATGATAGGAACAGACATGAGGAAGGAAAAACGGGCGGCTGTCTCCCGTTCCATGCCTGTGAGGAGCCCGGCCGTCATGGTAATGCCGGAACGAGAAACACCGGGAATGATTGCCAGGGCCTGGGAGATACCGACTATGATACCGTCGAAGAGGTTGACGTCGTCCAGCTGTCTCCTCTTGCGGCCCACCCTGTCGGCCCACCAGAGGCCGAGGCCCATGAGGGCAAGGGTGAGGGCAATGAGGAGGGGCGAGCGGAAAATGGTCTCCGCCTGTTTTTCAAAAAGCACGCCAAAGATGGCCCCGGGGATAGAAGCGACGATTAAATACCAGAACAGGCGGCCGTCCTGGCTCCGGGGTTGGCCCAGGCCGCTGAGGACCAGTTCGATTATATCCCGCCAGAAATAGGCTACCACGGCAATCAGGGTACCAAGGTGCAGGGCGACGTCAAAGGTCAACCCCGGGTCGGGCCAGCGGAAAAACCAGGGCGTTAAAATCAGGTGGGCGGAACTGGAGATGGGTAAAAACTCACCCACCCCCTGGACGAGGCCCAGGACTATGGCCTGCAAAACAGTCATTATCCATGCGCTCCTTTACTGGTAAGCACTACAGACCAAGTTTATCTTGCCCCTTAGCGGGTGTCAAGGTCCTATAGGCTCCGTCAGGTAATTAATTATTTAATTTACGGTGATCAGGTCCTTGAGATCGGCAAACTTTTTGGCACCGATGCCGGCGACATTTTGCAGGTCTTCAATGGTGCGGAAGGGCCCCTTCTGGGTCCGGTAGTCGAGAATGCGCTGGGCCAGGGTCGGGCCAATCCCCGGCAGGCTGTCCAACTCGGCCAGACCGGCGGTGTTGATATTTACCTTGCCCCCGGTCCTGGACGAAGAGCTGCCAGCTGGGTTCCCCGGGGCCGCTCCCGGGCCGGTGGCAGCGCCGGCCGGGGCATTTACCCTTGCTTCCTCTCCCTGGCGGGGTACAATTACCTGCTGGCCATCACTTAAAGGAGCGGCCAGGTTCAGGGCGTTGGGGTTCGCTTCCGGGAGCACGCCGGCCAGGTGGATGGCTTCATTGACCCTGGCACCGGCTGGGAGCTCATACACGCCCGGCATTTTTACTGCCCCGGCCACATGGACCTGAATGGTAGCCGGATTATTGGCGGCCGCCTGTCCCTGGCCAGCGCCATTATTGCTGTTCCCGGGAGCCCCGGCCTGCTCCCCTGGTATCACCCGGGGCAGGTCTGCTGCCGCCTGCCGTTCCCGCCAGCTACCATACTGGATGCCGGCTCCGAAGATGAGAGCCACCGCCAGGGCTGCTGCCAGCCAGCGTACGCGCCTGTCCCACTCCCACATGCTGCATCACCCCGGAAGAAATTTCTTCCTGGAATTAATTACGACTCAAAAGGCCATCTTCCTGCCAGCGACGACATAATTTTCGCCGGGATTGGATCCCGGCGAATGATGGAAGGCCGCCCCGGGGCGGCCCTTTAACGGAAGAAAATCAAGGTGTCCAGGATAAATAAAGGAATTAAAATCCCTATCGACCAGCCCATGTAGCCGAAAAAGCTGGGCATGCGAATATTATTCTCTTCCGCTATTGACCGCACCATAAAGTTGGGGGCATTACCGATATAAGTATTGGCACCCATAAACACGGCGCCGCAGGATATGGCCAGGAGCATCTTGGGAGCTACTATGCCCAGGGTGGTAGGCACCCCGGTGGTTGCCCCCAGGCTGGTAGCGGTGGTCAGGAATACCAGGTACGTCGGGGCGTTATCCAGGAAGCTGGAAAGGGCTCCCGCCGCCCAGAAAAACTGGGCCGGGTGGGTTAAACCCAGCTCCGCGCCGCGGGCGTGGAGGATGGCCAGGGCCGGAATCATGGTCATAAAGATACCGGCAAAAAGAATGGCTACTTCCTTGATGGGACCCCAGGTAAAGCGATTATCTTTACGAATATCCATAGAAGTAGTCTTCCATGACAGGAAAGCTGCCAGGAGAATGGCCAGGTCGCGGATTATGTTGGTGTAGGGCAGCACCACTGCTTCTTCGCCGTGGCGGAAGATAGTAATGCCGTAAAGGTTCCCGGTTTGCTGGTCGGCAAAGGCCGGGTTCTTGGCCAGGATACCACTTAAAATAACAGCGCCGACAATGATACCCAGGTAAATAAGATTCTGTAAACCCTCTACCCGCAAGGGGTCCTGCCCGCCCTTTGCCCGGGGCACCTTTTCTTTACGGTAAAAGTAACTATCCAGGAAGTAGTAAAGGGTGAGGAGGATTAGTACATTAAATCCCATGGGCAGGATTAACCTCATGGTCCAGAAGAAGGGCACCCCCCGTAAATAACCCAGGAACAGGGGCGGGTCGCCTACGGGGGTGAGGGCCCCGCCGATATTGGAAATGAGGAAGATAAAAAAGATGATTATGTGGGCCTTGTAACGCCGCCACTCGTTGGCCCGGATAACCGGCCGGATCATGAGCATGCTGGCTCCGGTGGTCCCAATCCAGCTTGAGAGGATTGTGCCCACCAGCAGGAGCAGGACGTTCACACCCGGATTACCCCGCAGGGTACCACGAAGAATGATTCCCCCTGCCACTACGAAGAGACCGAAGAGAAGGATGATAAAGGGCAGGTAATCCAGGAGATACACTTCCACTGCCTGGGTAAAGGCCGTACCGCTCCCGAAGGCAATTAAGAACGGTACAAAGAAAACCAGGGACCAGAACAAGCTTACCTTCCCCATGTTGTGCTCCCACCAGGAGGCGTTGACCAGCGGCCAGATGGCAATGGACAGGAGCATCCCTACAAAGGGTAATACGCTCCATAAAGGTAACATTTTACCCAGCTCGTTTCCTGTCGCCGCCCATGCCACCCCCCCGAGGGGCAAAAAAGAGCCGCAAAGAAGCAAGGTTAATACCGCAACTCTTTTAATGCTCATCTCCACCTGTCCCTTCTCTGAGAATACAATTTTCGGGCCAATTCCATAATAAAAAAACATCGCCCCCCTGGATAGTGAATCTTGTCCACCAGGGGGTTACCCTGACCTGGAGCGGGGCCCTGTTATCCCAGGTGGATGACTTTTTTGCCCTTAGGCTCCAACTCCCGGTCAGGGTCGCCGATGATCCCTGGCGGCCGTCGCGCGGGTACAGTCTCTGTCCTGCAGAAATTACCCCGATTTGGAAGGCCCCCAGGTTCAACAGGCTTAGATGTCCATCAACTGGCCCGGCGAGCTACCACATTGACAAGTTTATCAGGGACAACAATGACCTTTACCACCTGCTGTCCGGCCAGCAGGGCTGCCACCTTATCCCGGTTCAGGACGAGTTCCTCGATTTTCTCCCTGGCCAAACCTGCCGGCACCTGCATCCGGTCTTTTACCTTACCGTTAATCTGGATTACTAGAGTGATCTCCTCTTCCACCAGGGCCTCAGGGTCGTACTGGGGCCAGGATTCCCGGTGAACGCTTTCCTGTCCACCCAGGCCCTGCCAGAGTTCCTCAGTAATATGGGGGGCAAAGGGAGCCAGGAGGGTTACCAGCTTGCGCAAGACCTCTCCCATGAGAACCAGATTCTGCTCCTCTTCCGGAACAGTGTCCTGGTAACGATAACAGCCATTGACCAGTTCCATAATAGCGCTGATGGCCGTGTTAAAGTTAAAACGTTCTTCGACATCTTCGGTAACTTTCTTGATTGTAGCATGGAGGAGGCGCCAGAGCTCCCGGTCGGCATGGCTCCTGACCGCCAGGCTGCCGCCGGCCCTGCGGACTGCGTCAGCGTAGGAACCTACCAGGCGCCAGACCCGGTTTAAGAAGCGGTAGCAACCCTCCACTCCCTGGTCGCTCCACTCCAGGTCCCGCTCCGGCGGGGCGGCAAAGAGGATAAAGAGGCGGGCCGTATCCGCCCCGTAACGATTGATTATCTCCTCAGGACTGACGATATTGCCTTTGGACTTGGACATCTTGCTGCCGTCCTTAAGGACCATTCCCTGGGTCAGGAGGTTCTGGAAGGGCTCCTCCACCCCTACCAGGCCGAAATCATGGAGGGCCTTGGTGAAGAAACGGGCGTACATCAAATGGAGGATGGCGTGCTCCACCCCGCCGATATACTGGTCGACATTCATCCAGTAGTCGACTTTATCCCCCTCAAAGGCCCGATCCTGGCTGTGGGGACTGGTATAGCGCAGGAAGTACCAGGAAGAACAGACGAAGGTGTCCATGGTGTCGGTTTCCCGCCGGGCCGGGCCGCCACACCGGGGACAGGTGGTATTAACAAACTCCGGGCAATAGGTTAAGGGCGATTCCCCTGTGGGTCTGAATTCCACTCCTTCGGGCAGGATAACCGGCAGGTCTTCCTCCGGTACCGGCACAATACCGCACTGGTCGCAGTAGATCATGGGTATGGGGGCGCCCCAGTAACGCTGGCGGGAAATGAGCCAGTCCCGCAGGCGGTAGTTCACCCTGGCCCTGCCCCTGCCGATACTCTCCAGGTATTCAGTAACCTTCTGAATACCCTCCCGGTTGGGCAGGCCATTAAAGGGACCCGAATTCACCATAATGCCGTCTTCTACATAGGCCGCTGCAAGCTCTCCGGCCGGCAACTCCGAACTGGCGGGCCGGATAACGACCTTTATAGGCAGGTCGTATTTGCGAGCAAATTCAAAGTCCCGCTGGTCATGGGCCGGTACCCCCATGACGGCACCGGTACCATATTCCATGAGGACATAGTTAGCAATCCAGATGGGCACCCGTTCGTTATTTACCGGGTTAATGGCATAAGCACCTGTAAAAAGGCCTTCCTTTTCCTTTTCCGTGGCGGTGCGATCCAGGGCGCTCAGATAGCGCGCCGCCTGGACGAATTCCTCCACCGGCCCCTCATAGGGCGTCCCGGCGGTTAACTTCTCCACCAGGGGGTGTTCGGGCGCCAGGACCAGGTAGGTAACGCCGTACAAGGTGTCGGGTCGCGTGGTAAATACAGGAATCTCCTCACCGCTACCTTCCACGCGGAAGACTACTTCCGCACCGGAACTCTTGCCAATCCAGTTCTCCTGCATGATCTTTACCTTATCCGGCCAGCCCGGGAGCTTTTTCAAATCCTCCAGCAGGCGATCGGCATAATCGGTAATGCGGAAGAACCACTGCTCCAGGTCTTTACGCATTACCGGGGTATGGCAGCGCTCGCAGGCTCCGTCTACTACCTGTTCGTTGGCGAGGACGGTAGCGCAGGAGGGGCACCAGTTGACAGCAGCCTTCTTGCGGTAGGCCAGGCCGTGTTTATACATTTGCAGAAAAAGCCACTGGGTCCAGCGGTAGTAGTTGGGGTGGCAGGTGGCCACCTCCCGGTCCCAGTCGTAGCTGATGCCCATGGCATGGAGCTGGCGGCGCATGTTGGCAATATTGCTCCAGGTCCATTCCGCCGGCGGGATGCCCCTGTGGATGGCGGCGTTTTCCGCCGGCAGGCCAAAGGCATCCCATCCCATGGGATGGAGGACGTTATAACCCCGCATCCGCTTGACCCTGGCCACTACATCACCGATGGAATAGTTCCGGACGTGCCCCATGTGCAAGTTGCCAGAAGGGTAGGGGAACATCTCCAGGCAGTAAAATTTGGGCTTATCGGGATCCTCCGTTACCCGGTACAGGTCGCTGGCCTCCCAGCGGCGTTGCCATTTGGGTTCGATCTCTTTGAAGTTATAGCGTGCTTCCATAAAATGTCACTCCATACTACCAGACTCAAGGGCTCTCTATGGCTACTCTCCGGGCATCGCCCCAGAGGCGCTCCAGGTCGTAGAACCGGCGCTCTTCTTCGAGAAAGATATGGACTACTACGGCACCATAATCCAGCAATACCCATCGAGCCGCCTCCAGGCCTTCCCGGTGGAGGAGTTCCACCCCGGCTTCGTCCAGGATCTCTTCGACCCGGCCGGCTATGGCCTGAACCTGGACGGTGGAGGTACCGCTGGCGATGACGAAATAGTCGGCAATGAGGGTTATGCCCTGCAGGTCAAGAATAACCGGATCAATTCCTTTTTTCTCCAGCACCGCCTGGGCCGCCAGCTGGGCTACCCGGCCTGCATCCATAAATTTTAGCCTCCTACGTATAAAGGGTTCTACCAGATTAGGGGTACTCTTAACACCCTTGCTTCGTCTTCGAGCGCTCCATGCCAGAAATTTTCATTCTTTTGCTGGCGGTTACAGGCCGTCATGAACGGCCCGTCCGTCTATGAATTGGGGTGAAAACAGGTTGCATTCAGGCGCTGGTTTCCTCCGGGCCGGACAGGAGGAGGTAGTTGCGGGCCTCGACGGTGACCGGATGGAGGGGTTGGCCTTTGTTCACGAGGTAAAGAATACTGGATTCAAAGGCTTTCAGCAGGGCCGCATTTAAATCTGCGGCTGCCAGCCGGCGCAGTTCTTCCACCCCGGGAAAACGGCGTTCCGGTTCAATGACATCCGCAAGGTAAATAATCTTATCCAGGGCCGTCATGGCTACGGCTCCTACAGTGTGCCGGGCGACGGCCTGGAGAACTGCCCGATCTTTTATGCCCAGGTCCTGTTTGATAAGTAAAGCGCCCACCGGGCCATGGAGTAAAATGGGGAGTCGCCTTTCCAGTTCGCAGGTTATCAGGCCGGCCCCGGCTGCCAGGGTCAGGAGTTCCCCCGGCGGTAAATCCCGGGCATAATCGTGTAACAGGCCCGCCAGGCGGGCCTGTTCCGGATCGACCTTGTTTTTGCTTGCCAGCCGGGCAGCTGTACCGGCTACTCCCAGGCTATGCAAATAGCGCTTTTCTGGCAACCTGGCAGCTAGAATCTCCTGATAGTTAGCCATTGTTTCTGTTCCACTTTCTTCCTGCCATCCACCCTGAGGCTAACAAAAACCCCCTATTAAACTTAATAGGAGGTTCAATACACCCGGACAGTATGGGCCTAAGAACGAGCCCGGGCTTCGTTGACGGTCAGGATACGCCCGCCCAGTTCGGCCCCGTTCATGGCGGCGATCATCTGATCCGCGTCGGCATCGTTTACTTCTACGAAGCCAAAGCCCCGCGACCGGCCAGTCTGGCGATCGGTGATAATGCGCGCGCTCAACACTTCGCCGTGGGAAGAAAAGGCCCTAGCCAGTTCTTCCTCACTGGTAGCCCAGGGAAGGTTACCCACATACAGGGTACGCACCAATGCCTTTCACCTCTTCTTAGATGTTATTAGTAGTATATAGTCCTAGCCCTTTTCGTATACACCGTCCAACCGGGGCCGGTATAATCCCCGGGAGCGGATATACTCTTCTACCGCTTCCGGCAGCAGGTATTTTATGGGTTTTTTGTTTTTTACCCGCCAGCGAATGTCAGTAGAAGAAATGGCCAGAGCCGGGACTTCAATGAGATGAATACGGTGCCTACCCTCGACCGGTAACTGGGGCCTGGATTCCTCGAGCCGGTTCAAATGAAAGCCAGGTCGCGTGGCAGCAATAAACTGGCACTCACGCAGGAGCCTGTCGACATCCTTCCACGTCAAGATTTCCAGGATAGCGTCGGCACCGGTAATAAAGTAAAGCTGGACTTCAGGGCCGTACTCCCGCCGGAACTCAGCAACTGTCTCGACGGTGTAGGAAAAACCCTCCCGATCAATCTCGCACCGGGATACCTCAAAATACGGGTTACTGGCTGTAGCCAGAAGAGTCATCTGGTAACGGTATTCCGCGTCGGTGACCGGATAGTCCTTTTTATGGGGAGGGCGCCCGGATGGGACGAAGATCACCTTTTCCAGGGCGAACTCCCAGCGAGCCGCTTCCGCCGTCACCAGGTGACCGTAATGGATGGGATCAAAGGTCCCGCCCATAATCCCTACCCGTCCGGGACGGGTAACAAAATTCATCTTTTCCTCCAGGTTCCCTATGAAGTTATTTTATCAATTACTGGCGGATCTGTCCACTACCAAAAATAATATACTTAAAAGTTGTAAGTTGTTCCGGCCCCATGGGACCACGAGCATGTAGTTTCTGGGTACTGATACCAATCTCGGCACCGAAACCGAATTCGTAGCCATCGGTAAAGCGCGTTGATGCATTGACGTATACAGCCGCAGCATCCACACGAGCCAGGAATTCCCGGGCCGTCTGGTAGTTGGTCGTAACAATGGCTTCCGAGTGTTTGGTGCCGTAACGATGGATATGCTCCAGGGCGCTGTCAAGGGAGTCGACAACCCGTACGGCCAGGATGAGATCCAGGTACTCAGTGGCCCAGTCGGTTTCAGTGGCAACTTCCGCCCAGGGTATGATGGCCCGGGTACGTTCACAGCCCCGGATGGTAACTCCCTTTTCCTTTAAAGCCGCAGCCAGGGAGGGTAGAAATGCGGCAGCCACCTTTTCATGGACCAGCAGGGTTTCCATGGCGTTGCAGACGCCGGGACGCTGGGTCTTGGCGTTAATGACAATCCTTTGAGCCATGTCCAGGTCGGCTTCGGCGTCGACATAGACATGGCAGTTCCCCACGCCGGTTTCAATTACGGGCACGGTGGCGTTTTCTACCACCGTCCGGATCAGGCCGGCCCCGCCTCTGGGAATCAAAACATCCAGGTAATCGTTGGCTCGCAGTAAAAGATTGACAGCCTCCCGGTCGGTAGTCTCGATTAGCTGGATGGCCCCCTCCGGAGCTCCGGCAGCCGTTGCCGCCCGGCTGATGACACGGGTCAGGGCCTGGTTGGAATGAAAAGCCTCGGACCCGCCCCGCAGGATGGCGGCATTGCCGGTTTTTAGACAGAGCCCGGCGGCATCGACGGTGACATTGGGCCGGGCCTCGTAAATAATTCCGATAACCCCCAGGGGCACCCGTACCCGGCCGATCTGCAGGCCGTTGGGCCGGGTCCACATGGAGGTAACCTCACCGATGGGGTCCGGCAGGGCAGCCAGTTCCCGCAGGCCGGCAGCCATATCCCTGATGCGCTTCTCATTGAGGAGAAGGCGGTCGAGGAGGGCCCGGGAAAGGCCTTTTTCTTTTCCAGCAGCCATATCCCGGGCATTGGCGGCCAGGATGGTTTCCTGTTCTTCCTCCAGGGCCCGGGCCATAGCCAGTAGGGCCTCGTTTTTCTTGCTGGTTTCCAGGCCGGCCAGGATCCGGGCGGCTTCCCTGGCTCTCCGGCCTTTGGTCTGCACCTCCAGGGCTACATTCACCAAAACCGCTCCTTTCCCCTACCCCAGGACAATCAGGTTGTCCCGGTGAACGATCTCGTCGTAATCTTTATAGCCTAAGATTTCGCCAATCTCGCCCGTTTTCCTGCCTTTAATCAGAGAAATAGCCGCTGCCGGATAGTTCGCCATGCCCCGGGCGATCTCTTTACCCGCGGGATCAACGATACTGACTATAGCCCCCTGGTCAAAATCACCCTCCACGGCAGTAACGCCACCGGGGAGGAGGCTCTTGCCGTTTTTACATATTGCCCGGGCTGCCCCGGCGTCAACCTTGATTTGCCCCTGGACGGCCGGAGCATAGGCCAGCCAGCGTTTCCTGGTGTGGGCCCGATGTTCCCGGGGGAGGAAGATAGTGCCTATTTCCTCGCCGTTCAGGATGGCTTCGATTTGCCCGGCCTGGAGGCCGCTGGCGATGACCACCGGGATGCCGAAACTGGTGGCCAGGCGAGCGGCCTGGATCTTGGTGGCCATGCCCCCAGTTGACCAGGTGGAACCTGCCCCCCCGGCCAGGGCTTCTATCTCCGGCGTAATCTCCCTCACGCAGGGAAGCAGGACAGCGTCGTCACTGGTAACCGGGTTGGCGGTAAAGAGGCCTCCGGTATCAGTCAGTAAAAACAAGATATCCGCGTCTACCAGCCCGGCCACCAGGGCGGAAAGGGTATCATTATCGCCGACGCGGATTTCCTCAACCGCTACGGTGTCGTTCTCGTTCACAATGGGAACTACTCCCAGGCGCAGGAGGGCCGCCAGGGTATGGCGGGAATTTAGATAGCGGCTGCGGTCGGCCAGGTCGGCCCGGGTCAGGAGCACCTGGGCCACCAGCAGGCCGTAATCGCTGAAGAACTTTTCGTACATATGCATGAGCAGCCCCTGGCCCACGGCGGCAGCGGCCTGTTTTTCCGGCAGGGTCCGGGGCTTTTCTTTCAAACCCAGGCGGCCCATACCGGCTCCCACGGCTCCGGAGGTTACCAGGACCACCTGGCGGCCGGAATTGACCTGGTCCACCAGCTCCCGCGCCAGGCGCTCCATCCGTCCCAGGTTTAGTTTGCCCGTTTTATGGGTTAAGGTACTGGTCCCCACCTTTATTACCAGCCTTCGGGCCTGGCTTAAAGCCAGCCGGCACTCCCTTTCCGTCAAGCACCCTCGCCCCTTTTAAGATGGTTTAGCTGATCTCATGGCAACTCTCTCGGGTGGGGCTGGTTCCCTCCTGGCACTGGTCGCGTAGGGGCGGAGCCTGTACTCTCCGATTGCGACGTGATCGGGAACCTGTTTTACCCCTTCTAAAGCCTGCATTTATAAGCCTTGATGGCGTTACGATATCTCTATTCTATCGGGGGCTCTTCCTGTTAGGGCTCCTCCATATACTCAAACTCAAAATTGCCAATGCGAATGGTGGTGCCGGTGGCGGCCCCGGCTCGCCGCAGGGCGTCGTCAACGCCCTTTTGCTTCAGGTAAACCTGCAACCGGCGCACGGCTTCTTCATTGTCAAGGTAAGTCATGGCTACCCGGCGCTCGACGTCCGGGTTTTTAACGATGAAAACCTGCCCTTCCCGCTCGATAGTTAGCTCCTCCGGAGCCAAAGCGGTCACCTTTTCTTCTTCTGGAGCCGTTACCGGAGCCGGTGGCGGGAGGGTGGCCAGCAGGCCGGACACATGATAGAGGAGTTCCTGGACGCCCTCGCCGGTGGCGGCCGAAATGGGGAAAATCCGGTAAGAATCGCCCAGTTGTTCTTTTAGAAAAGCCACTTTTTCCTCCCCACCGGGGATATCCATTTTATTGGCTGCCACCACCTGGGGTCGCCGGACCAGCTCCGGGTTGTAATGGGCGAGTTCTTCGTTAACCGTCCGCCAGCCGGCCAGGACCTCTTCTCCTGGTTGGGAAGTATCCAGGACATGAACCAGAACCCTGGTCCGCTCGATATGGCGCAAGAACTTCAGCCCGAGACCGGCCCCCTGGTGGGCGCCGGCTATCAGGCCGGGGATATCGGCAACGACGAAGGAATCCCCGTTCTCCAGCCGCACTACACCAAGATTGGGCGTCAGGGTGGTAAAGGGATAATCGGCAATCTTCGGCCGGGCAGCCGAGATACGGGCCAGGAGGGTTGATTTGCCGGCGTTGGGCAGGCCAATTAAACCGGCGTCGGCCAGGAGTTTTAATTCCAGGACGAGCCAGCGCTCTTCTCCCGGTTCACCCTTTTCGGCAAAGGTCGGGGCACGATCAGTGGGGCTAACAAAACGGGCGTTTCCACGGCCGCCCCTGCCTCCGGCGGCGACAATGACCCTCTGGCCATCCTCTACCAGGTCGGCCAGGACCTGGCCGCTGGCGGCATCCCGGACGACTACCCCCACCGGAACCCGCAGGATGAGGTCCGGAGCACTGCGACCGTGTTTATTCTTCCCCTGGCCATGCTGGCCCCGTTCAGCCCGGTAGTGGGCCCGGTAACGAAAATCGACCAGGGTGCGCAACCCGGCATCGGCCTCCAGGATGACGCTGCCGCCGCGACCGCCGTCACCCCCGCTGGGCCCGCCGCGGGGTACATACTTTTCACGGCGAAAGGCGACGATGCCATTACCGCCGTCTCCGCCTTTAACATAAATCTTGGCTTCGTCATAAAACAAGGGGAAGACTCCTCCGAAAAAGGGTTCTCTAAAAATGGTTACTGCTGGTTAATTTATATTCCAGCCCTTCGCCTCAACCTACACTTTTATTGTTCGCCGGGCAGGGCGCCAGCACCCATGATGGCTCCTCCAAAAATAACTCGTCTTTGAGTATAGGCTCAGGAGACAGGATTTAAGCCAGGATGATAGATAACGCTTAGCGGGATTTAAAGATGAGGCTCAACTTGCCCGTTTCCGGCTGCCATGTAAATGGCAGTTCCTGCCTCCGGGTAAGGTCAACCAGGGTGTCTGCCGCTCCTGCAGGTAATGTTGCTGGTACCGGGGTGTAAAAAAGAAGCTGGTAGCCCTCCTCCTCACAGGTAAGTTCGACCCGGAGGGTACTGCCATTCCCGGCCAGAGCCAGGGCCAGGTCCCAGGCTGCCTCCCAGATGGCCCTGGCCGTTCCCGGTTCCAGGGCCAGGTTCTCCATCCGGGTGCTAATCTCCATTTCCAGGGAGATACCCCTGGCTATGGCTCCTTCTATCCTGGTCAGGGCCGCCAGGGCCAGTTCCGGCTCCAGGAGGTGCATAATCCGGCCGACCTGCTCCAGCTGGGCGATTGCCTGCCGGAGGTACGCCAGGGCCCGGTCGTTCTTTTTCAACTGTAGATAGCCAGAAATAACCTGGAGGTGGTTCAGAAAATCATGCCTTTGCCAGCGCAATAAAGGAATAATCTCCGCAGCCTGCCAGACCATTATCAAAACCTCCCTCGATACAGATACGGGCCGATACTAGAAACCCCTGGAGCAATCCAGGGGTTGTAAGGGCGGCTGGCGACCGATGGTAAACTGAACCGGATTTTAAGCGTAAACGCTGACCTGTTTCTTTTCGCGACCCTTGCGCTCAAAATGAACTTTACCGTCAATGAGGGCATAGAGGGTGTCGTCTTTACCTATACCTACATTCCGGCCCGGGTGAATCCGCGTTCCGCGCTGCCGGACGATGATGTTACCAGCCTTGACCAGTTGGCCGTCTTGTTTTTTTACTCCCAGGCGCTTGGCCTCGCTGTCGCGGCCGTTACGGGAGCTGCCGACACCTTTTTTATGGGCAAATAGTTGTAAATCCATTAACACTGGTCCTTGCCTCCTCCGATAATGACCCTTTCTTCGCCTGGCTTTTGTTCGCGCTCCCTCCGTAGTCCTCGCGGAGCTACCAGAACTCGGAACAAGTGACTCTGTAGCAAGCAGAATTAAAAGCTGCTTATCCTCCATTGGTACAATCTTAAGCCGCTCCCTCGGACCAGAACCCTCGCGGCGAACAAATGCCAGCCAGAAATTTTGAACCTTGGTGATGACGTTATGTCATAACCAGGGGCTTTTAAGTTTCGTTGGCTAATGCTTGATACTCCACCCGCACGTACGGCCTGTAGTCGGTGGCGATAGTGTTTAAACCGACTTCCAGGGTTCTCAGGATCACCCGGGCTGTCCGGGCTCCGGCGGGGCTCAGGTCCGCCGGTAGCCGGCACTGGAGGTCGCCGTCGCTAATAATAACCTCTGGCTCCTCTTCCAGTTGATCCTTAAGGCTCAAAACGGCCGTCTGGGCCAGGGCCGACACGGCGGCGCAGACGATGTCTCCGCCTTTAGGACCATAACCGGCATGGCCGGTAACCCTGAAGCCCCCCAGATCGCCGTCCCTACCCCGCCAGAAGGTAACCCGGATCATTGAGTCTCGATTTTTTCGATCTTGAGTTGGGTGTAGGGCTGGCGGTGTCCCTGTTTCCGCCGGTAATTCTTCTTGGGTTTATACTTGAAGACGATAATTTTGGGGGCTTTATCCTGGGCCTGGACACTGGCCGTAACCTTAGCCCCTTCAACATAGGGGGTACCTACCTTCAGATCGGCACCCTCACCTACAGCCAGGACCTTATCCAGGACCACTTTTTCCCCTACTTCCGCCGGCAGTTTTTCAACCCGCAGGGTATCCCCTTCGCTAACACGGTATTGCTTGCCGCCGGTCATAATAATAGCATACACGGGCAATTCCTCCCAGGCTAAGACTCGCCGCCGCCAGGTACCCTGTGGTTTCTCTACCTGCGGCGTGCGGTTTAAAACTCCGGTACTGTGCCTCCTGCAGTTTAACACATCCTCCCATTAACTGTCAAGCATTGGCCAGTAGCCGCGCCCGGGCATAGGTGCGGAAAACCCGGGTAATCTCTACCTGCACTTCCCGTCCCAGGTAGGCAGCACCGCCGGGAATATCCAGGACGAAACCGGCTACCCTGGCGATACCGTCGCCGCCGTTGCCCGTATGGACCCCTTCAATGGTTACCCGGAGGACCTGGCCGACCTTTACGGGTGTAGAGAGATTCTCGATTTCTTCCCGGTCATAGAGTTCCCGCAGCCGTACTTCCTCCAGGTGAAAATTTTCGTTCCCCTTGATGATTAATTTCTTCCCGGCCCGCCGCTCCAGCATGCGCAGGTTGGCGCCACCGATGCCGATGAGGGGCGCCGCCACGGCCGGATTGGCTTCTGCCAGGATAGCCCGGGCCTTGCTGGCAGCCGCCAGTTGCAGGATCTCCCTACGAGCCTTGAGGGTTACCGTTTCCGCTGAAAGGACCTTGCCGGTCCCGTGGCAGTATGGACAATCCTGCTGCAACACGCTCTCCAGCCGCTGCTGGGCCTTTTTCCTGGTCATTTCCAGGAGCCCCAGGCGGGTAAAACCCAGGATTTGAGTCTTTGTTTTATCCCTGGTCAATTCACCTTCCAGGACTTTAATGACCTGCTCCCGGTGGAGGGGGTTATCCATATCAATGAAGTCGACAACAATGATGCCGCCGATATTGCGCAACCGCAGCTGGCGGGCCACCTCGACGGCAGCCTCCAGGTTTGTTGTCAGCACCGTCTCGGCCAGGTTGTGGCGGCCGACATACTTGCCGGTATTGACATCAATGGCCGTCAGGGCTTCCATCTGGTCGATGATGAGGTAGCCGCCGCACCTGAGCCAGACTTTACGTTTCAGGGCCTGCTCTACCTGGTTTTGGACCCCGTAGACGGCAAAGAGGTCAGCGTTCTCCCTTAAAAACACCCGCTGCTGCAGGTCGGGAGCCCGTCCGGCCAGGACTTCGAGAACCTTGGCATAGGTGGCCGGGGAATTCACCACCAGGCGATTGACGTCATCAGCATACAGGTCCCGCAGGATGCGCAGGGAAAGCTCGACGTCGTGATGGACCAGGCGGGGGGCCTTGCTCCGCCGGGCCGCCTGGCGGATGCGTTTCCAGGTCCGGGTAAGGTTCTGGCAGTCAGCCTGGAGTTCTTCCAGGCCCGCTCCGGCAGCTACGGTACGGACAATCAGGCCCATGCGCCGGGGTTTTATCGCCCGGGCCAGGCTTTTTAACCTCTCCCGCTCTTCCTCATGGCTGATCCGGCGGGAAACGCCTATATAGTTAACCGTGGGCATGAGGACCAGGTAGCGCCCCGGCAGGGTTATCTGGGTGGTAACCCGCGCCCCTTTGGTACCCTGAGGTTCTTTGGCCACCTGGACCAGGATCTCCTGGCCCTCCCGGACGACGTCGCTGATGCGGCGCCGGGAACGGGTAACAATCTCGCCTTCCAGGGCCTCAATACCGCTGGTATCATCAACAAAGAGAAAAGCATTTTTCTCCAGGCCAATATCCACGAAGGCGGCCTGCATACCGGGCAGGACGTTGGCCACCCGGCCTTTATAAATATTGCCAACGAGGCGCTGGTTACTATCCCTTTCCAGGTAGATTTCCATTAACCGGCCGTCTTCCAGGAGGGCTACGGCCGTTTCCTCGGCATCAACCTGAATTAAAATCTCTTTGAGCACCCATCTCTACCTTCCTACATTTAACCCCTTGATTAGCCGCTAATGTCCTCGGGGGCCAGAAGGTCGTCACCCCGGCGGGCAAAAAGGCCGGTGCGAACCACCCGGGCCGGGGCCTCCAGGGCAAGGGCTTTGAGCACTTCTTCCGGCCGGATACTTCCTGCCGGTCCGCACTGGAGGAGCATGGCCAGGTCCGGGGAGGGGTCCAGGACCAGCTTCAAAATCCCCGGGCGAATATCTTTGACCCTGGGGCGGCCGTCCCTGCCCGTACGCCTTACCGGGACCTCCGGCCGGGCCAATAAAGCTCCCACCCGTTGCTGGAGTAAACCGGGGTCAATTTCCTCCAGCCAGTTGACCCGGTAAGCGGCCACGTCGATGACTGCCGTCAGGGCCGGGGCCTGGTCCGGGATGGTCCGGACCAGAAGGATTTCCAGTCCAGGAGGCAGTTGCGCCTGGAGTTCGACCTGGACCCGGTCCGGCTCCCGGTCCGCCGCTAATTCCACATCCAGGTATTCGGCCAGGCTCTCTAACCCCAGGGCCAGGGCCGGTCCGAAGGCCAGGCGGGGATGGGGGTTGAACCCATGACTCATGGCTACGGGTAACCCGGCCCGGCGCATAGCCCGCTGCCAGAGGCGCAACATTTCCAGGTGCCCCAGGAAGGCCATCTGGCCGGTTTTACTATACTTTATCCGCAGGCGCACGATCCTCCGGGCCTCCCTTCAGGCGCAGGTCAACCCCCAGGCCCGGGCAGACGCCACAGCCGGTGCAGCGGCCCGAGCGGCAATCAGCCGTCAACTGGCCGGACCGGGCCCGCCGGCGTTCCCGGAGCAAAAAGGTTTTACTGACGCCGAAATCCAGATGATCCCAGGGGAAGACCTCCTCCTCCCGGCGTTCCCGGTTGGCGTAAAAGGCAGGATCAAGGCCTGTTTCCTGGAAAGCCCCTTCCCAGCAGGCATAGCTGAAGTATTCCGACCAGCCCTCCAGCCTGGCCCCGCGACGCCAGGCGGCCATAATGGCCGCGGCCAGGCGCCGGTCCCCTCGGGCGAGGACGGCCTCGATATAACTTATTTCGGCGTCGTGCCAGTTAAAACGCAGACCCGGCCCCTTGATATGATTTCGCAGGAGCTGCTGCTTTTCCTTGAGTACCGCTACCGGGTCCTGGGGTTCCCATTGAAAGGCCGTCCAGGCCTTGGGTACGAAGGAGGAAACGCTGACTGTTACCGTCGGTTTCTTTCCCGGAGCGAGCTCACGGCCCTGGTAGAGAATCCGCCGGGCCAGGCCGGCAATGCCCTGGAGGTCCTCCTCCCCCTCGGTCGGCAGTCCCAGCATAAAGTAGAGTTTGATGGCCTGCCAGCCGGCCTGGAAGGCCTCGGCCGTGGCCGTCAGGATATCGTCCTCGGTAACCCCTTTGTTAATCACATCCCGCAGGCGCTGGCTGCCGGCCTCAGGGGCAAAGGTCAGGGAGCTTTTACGCACCTGCTGGACGGCGTCCGCCAGGCGGACACTAAAGGCGTCCACCCGCAGGGAAGGCAGGGAGACGCTAACCCCCAGGTCCCCATAGGCAGCGACCAGGGCGCGGGCCAGTTCCTCCACCCGGGAGTAATCTGCGGTACTCAGGGAAGTGAGGGATATCTCTTCATGGCCGGTATGGCGCACCAGCTCTTCGGCCTGGCGCAGGAGGACGGCCAGGTCCCTTTCCCGCACCGGCCGGTAGATGGCCCCGGCCTGGCAGAAGCGGCAGCCGTGGGTGCAGCCCCGCATGACCTCCAGCATAATGCGGTCGTGAACGACCTCCAGGAAGGGGACAATAGGCCGGGTAGGAAAGTAAGCCTCGTCCAGGTCCGGGAGAACCCTTTTCGACACCCGTTCCGGTATGCCGGGCCGGTTGGGCACAACGGCGGCCACGGTACCGTCGCTATTATAGGTCACATCATAGAAGGAAGGCACGTAAAAACCCGGCAGAGTCGCAATCCTGTCCAGGACCTCAAGGCGATGGCCCCACAGACCTTCCTTTTTTAATTGGCCCACCAGCTTCAGGAACTCCGGCAGGGCCTCCTCGCCGTCCCCCAGGAGGAAGCAATCAAAAAAGGGGGCAACCGGCTCTGGATTGGCCACCCCCGGCCCCCCGCCAATTATTAAAGGATAGCCGGCCCCGCGTTCTGTTGCCAGCACGGGGACCCCGGCCAGGTCGAGGATATTTAGAATTGTAGTATAACTCATTTCATACTGGAGAGTGAAGCCAATAACATCAAAATCAGCCAGGGGCCTATGGGATTCCAGGCTGAAAAGGGGGATGCGGTTCTCCCGCAACAGGGCTTCCATATCCGGTCCGGGGGCAAAGGCCCGCTCCATAAGCATTCCCGGTTGTTCATTGACCGCACCGTAAAGGATGGCCAACCCCAGGTGAGACATGCCCACTTCGTAAAGGTCCGGGTAGATAAAAACCATGCGGGCGGGGTTCTCCTCCCAGTCCTTGTGAACGGCGTTCCATTCCGTGCCCAGGTAACGGGCCGGTTTGGTGACCCGGGCTAACAAATTCGTAATAATATTATCTGGCAACTGCCTCGCCTCGCGCTCTTTGAATTCCTGGTCCTTAGTATAACAGGAAAGAGAGTAAAAATATACCCCTGCTTGCTACCCGGCCCGCCAGGCGATGGGCATCCGGCGGCCCATGCCGAAGGCCTTGGAGGTTACCCGCAGGCCGGGAGCCGCCTGGCGGCGTTTATACTCGGCCCGGTCGACTTTACGGATTACCTCCCGGACCAGGCCGGGATCAAAACCCCGGGCGGCAATCTCGTCAGCCGATTTCTCTTCCTCGATGTAGGCCTGGAGAATGGCGTCCAGGATCTCATAGGGCGGCAGGGAATCCTGATCCACCTGGTCAGGCCTCAGTTCCGCCGAAGGGGGTTTGACCAGGACGTTGGCCGGGATGATCTCCCGGTCCCGGTTGATATAACGGGCCAGGTCGTAAACCATGACCTTTGGTACATCCGCCAAGACCGCCAGCCCGCCGGACATATCGCCGTAGAGGGTGCAATAGCCTACCGCCATTTCCGACTTGTTGCCGGTGGTCAGGGTCAGGTAGCCCTCCCGGTTGGAGATAAACATGAGGATATTGCCCCGGATGCGGGCCTGAACGTTCTCTTCCGCCAGGTCGCCCCGGGGAGGGCCGCTCCCGTTCATAGCCTCCAGGTAGGCTTTAAACATACCCTCAATGGGAATTTCCCGGAAGGCGATACCCAGGTTGGCAGCCAGTTTACGGGCGTCGGAACGGCTGCCGGGGGATGAGTAACGGGAGGGCATGGCCACCCCCAGGACATTCTCCGGCCCCAGGGCGGCGGCGGCCAGGGCGGCGGTGACCGAGGAATCAATACCCCCGCTCAAACCGACAAGGGCTTTCCGGAAACCTGTCTTATGCAGGTAGTCGGCGATACCCAGGACCAGGGCCCGGTAGACATAGCTGATGTCCTCGCTAATTACGATTTCTTCCCCGGTCAGGAATTCCGTTTCGTTCCGGCCGGCCTCCGGTGCTACGCCGGCCGGTATCGCACCGGGACGGGCCCTTTTAACGGGTTTCAGGGTTAAAGCTGCGCCGGCCTGCGGCCGATCCAGATCCAGGAGTACCAGGTCCTCGGCAAAGCTGGCGGCCAGGGAGACTACCTCGCCGGTGGCGTCTACAGCCAGGCTGGTGCCGTCAAAGATCAGTTCATCATTGCCCCCGACCTGGTTGATATAGAGAATGGGGCGGCCGTATTTGCGGGCGAGGCTCCGGAGCATGTCCACGCGCAACGCAACTTTCCCGTAGTGATAGGGGGAAGCGGAGATATTGACCAAGATTTCCGCCCCCTGAGCCAGCATCTCGGCTACAGGGTCAACATCATATAACTGCCGGTTCCAATAGTCCTTGTCGTTCCAGATATCCTCGCAAATGGTCAGGCCCAGGCGCAGCCCTTCCAGGACCACCGGCAGGCGCCGGGTCGCCGGCTTGAAATAACGGCTTTCATCAAAAACGTCGTAGTTCGGCAGCAGGCTCTTGTCCTGACGGCCACAGAGTTCTCCCCCGCTGTAGAGAAGGGCTGCATTATACAGGAAAGCCGCATCCCCCCTCCCCCGGACCGGGGCGCCGATAATAATGGCCGCCTCCCGGCTCAAGGGGGCTATATCTTCCGCCAGGGCCTTCTCCACCCGTTCCAAAAAGTCGTGCCGGCAAAGAAGATCCCGGGGCGGGTAACCGGTTACAGCCAGTTCGGGAAATATCACCAGCCCGGCCCCGTGTTGCCGGGCTTCAGCCACCGCTTGCCGGATTTTAGCCAGGCTGCCCCCTATATCCCCGATAGTAGGATCGAGCTGGGCCATGGCTATGCGCATAGGCTTCCCTTCCTTCGTCAACGTAGGACCGCCACCATAAAAAACCCCCGTTCCCGCTGTGGGGCGGGGCCGGGGTATATTGTCTTTAATATTCTCCCAGTATTTATTTTAGCAAAATCAGTTAAAGAGCGCAAGGTTCCCTGTCGCTCCCCCTGTACCGCGGGGTGCCGGCGGCCGGGTAAAGGAGGAACCTTCAGGGGCGTTATCAACTGGTGCCGGTGGCAGGCGACCTGCCGCCCGGGCCACGTAGCGTTCCAGGCCGGGAAGATAACGGGAGTTCAGGCCGGGGTCCAGGTCAAAAAGCCGCGTCAGGGCCCGGTAGAGTTCCTCCAGGGAAGTATTACCAGCCCTTTCCCCCAGGCCGCCGATGGTGGTGTCAATCCAGCGAACGCCGGCCCTGACGGCCGCCAGGGCGTTGGCCGTGGCCAGGCCAAAATCGTTATGCCCGTGGAACTCCAGCTCCAGGTCCACCTTCTCCTTTAACCGGGAGAGATGTGTGTAGGTAGCAAAGGGGTCCAGGACGCCGACGGTGTCGCAGTAACGCAAGCGCTCCGCGCCACTTTCCCGGGCCAGATAGGCGTACTCCAGCAGGAAACCGGGGTCGGCGCGGGAGGCGTCCTCAGCCCCCACCGTTACCCGCAATCCATAATCCCGGGCATAAAGGCAGGCCTGGCGCAACCGGTTGAGAACCCACCGGTAGTCCTGGCGGAGCTTGGCACTAATTTGGATACCAGAAACAGGGGCGGAAATATGCACATCCCGTATCCCGCACTCCAGGGAAGAGCGGATATCTTCAAGAAGCAACCTGTTCCAGGTGCTGACCCGGCTCCTCAAGCCTTGCCGGGCGATAGCCCTGATGGCTTCCTGCTCTATATCTCCCATGGCCGGTGTCCCGGCCTCAATCTGGGCTACCCCCAGCCGGTCCAGCATCCTAGCGATGGCCACCTTTTCCCGGGGGTTAAAGGCTACCCCGGGTGCCTGTTCCCCGTCCCTCAAGGTCGTATCCACAATCAGCACCTGCATTAACCTCGCCTCCAGGATTATGACTGGTATACCGGGTAGGAAAACGGCAGGCAAATTCTACCTGCCGCCTTCACAATCTAAACTAAAATCTCATACCAGCATTCCCACCGCGTCGGCCCGGCAGCGCCGGCAGTGGGTCACCTGGTCAATAATGGGGCATAGCTCCCGGCGTAAGAAGTTGACTCGCTCCGGCGGCGGTGGAAGCAAGCCGGCAAATTTTCCCTGGGGAATCAGGGGGATAATGTTCATGACCCGGGCTCCAGCCTCCTTTACTGCCCGGGCTACTTCTACCAGGTGACTGTCGTTGATGCCGGGAATAAGGACACTATTCACTTTGACGACCATTCCCATCTCCCTAGCCAGGCGAAGGCCTCTCCTCTGGGCCCGCCAGAGTAACTCAGCACCTTCCGTCCCCCTGTAAATCCTACCGCCGTAGGAAACATGACTGTAAATCAGGCTGCCTATAGCAGGCGAAACGGCGTTTACCGTCACTGTCACCGCCTTTACCCCGGCCGCGTGCAGGACCGGCAGCTTTTCTGCCAATTGGAGGCCGTTAGTACTGACGCAGGTAATCAATTCCGGAAACTGGCGGTGCACGTTGAGCAGGGTGTCCAGGGTGGCTTTGTTGGCCAGGGGTTCCCCTGGACCGGCAACACCCACCACCCGGAGGCGGTTGTCTGCCGTCACCATCCGCCGGACATATTCCAGGGCTTCTTCGGGGCCCATGAGGCGGCTGGTAACCCCGGGGCGGTTTTCATTCGCGCAGTCGTATAGCCGGTTACAATAGTGACACTTTATGTTACAATCCGGCGCTACCGGCAGGTGTATGCGGCCGAACCACCTGGCGGCGGCCCGGTTGAAACAGGGGTGCTCCCTGAGCTGGTCAAAGGCCTCTTGTGGCATGGTTTGTTCCCCCCTTCGAAATGGCTCTTAATACAAATGCAACTTCTAAAGTGAATATTATCCGACGCTTTTTGGAAGCTGTGCGTCCCGGAACGACCCTCGCGGAAGTGGCCTTTCGCCCCTTGCAGGGAGCAACTACCCCGGCGCAGGTGAACCGGCAGCCAGACGCCACACGGGGGCTCCTATGAAGGTCGCTACCTCTCGCGCCAGGTTGACAAAACCGTTAAAACCGGCGTAGGGTGCGGTCTCCTGGGGAAAGACCAGGAAAGGAACTCCCAGCTTGTGGGCCATATACTGCTCCCGGCTCCCCCCCACCAGCAAGTGGGGCCGGTAACGATGGAGAAACTCCTCCAGTTCCCGTTCGTGGGCGTCGTCGACCAGTAACGTCTCCCGGCCCAGGCGGCTGCGGGATTCGGCGTAGTCCTCCCGGCAGCCGAACTGGGAACCACAGAAAACAACCTCCATGCCCAGTTCTCGGAAGGCCCGGGCCATGGAACCCATACGGGAAGCGCCAAAGAAGAGGCCCACCCTCTTTCCAGCCAGGCGCTCCAGGTAGGGAGATGCCTTCTCCCTGGCAGACTCTATTTCTTCCTCCAACCAGATTGCCTTTTCGGGGCAGTGAAAGAAGTCCGCTATGGTCCGCAGGGCCGCGGCCGTCTCTGCCAGGCCGAAGAAGGAAACCTTCCGCCAGGGAATACCGAACCGCTCTTCCATCTCCAGGGCCAGGCGGCGGCCGGTGCGCCCGCAGTGGACGAGGTTCAATCCAGCCCGGTGGGCCCGGGCCAGACCGGCCACCGTAGCTCGCCCCGATACGGCACAGAGTACTTCTACTCCCAGGCGCTGTAGCAACCTTTCAATTTCCTTTAAATCGCCCTGTATATCATACTCGCCCAGGATGTTAACGCTCTTTGCCAGGGGAGGGCCATCTCCCCCGCGGCCGATAAAGTGTTCCAGCAGGGCCACGACGGCGGCTTCGTGGCCGTCGCCCTGGCTCACCCCACAGAAACCGGGGCAGTTGACAGGTACTACCGGGACCCCAAGATTCGCTTCAGCCTGCCTGCAAATGGCTGTCACATCCTCGCCGATGAGCCCGGCTGCACAGGTAGTATAGACAAATACTGCCGTTGCAGCGGGTCGCAGGCGTACCCCTTCCCTGATGGCGGCAGCGAGTTTGGCTCCTGCCCCGAAGATAATATCCTTTTCATCCAGGGCGGTGGAAAAGACTTCATAACGTTTTTTACGGACTGTTTCGCTATAATAAGCGCAGCCTACCGGGCCGTGGATCAGGTGAAGGGCGTCCTTGATTGCCGCCAGCATCCAGCGGGCGCCATAAAGAACGCAGGCCCGCTGGGAGACCACGCCGGGAATGGTCGGCCGGTTGCAGGCCGGCAGACCCACCCGTTGCATGTGCTGGCGCCGTTCCGGGAGCATATCAACGGATAACTCCATGATGATCTCCCCTCTAGAGCTGGTGGGTGCGGTCGTCAGGATACTGGTAGCCCAAAATGCTGTTGACGATCTCCGCCAGGAGCACCTCGCCGCCGCGATAACCGACGATGGCCCGTTTCTGGTAACCAAAGCGGTCGTAAATGGGGAAGCCCACCCGTACCAGGGGCACCTGGAGTTCTTTTGCAATATCGACGGCCCGGGAATTACCGATGACCAGGTCCAACCGGGGCAATTGTTTCAGGTATTCCTCAAACTCCAGGAGGTCGCCGCCGTTGACCACCAGGGGCGGGTCTCCCGCATAGCCTGCTTCAGCCAGGATAGCCTCTACGTCGTGGTCGAAGGTCTTGCTGGCCGTACCTCCGGCCAGGGCTACAGGTTCCATGCCCATTTCCAGGATAAAACTGGTAACTCCCAGGACCACGTCGGGATCCCCCATAATGGCCACCTTCTTCATCATAGTGTGGTGGAAGGTGTCGGCCAGGGAGTCAACCAGCCGGCCCCTTTCCTGCAGGAGGCTCTCGGGAATGGGTTTGCCGGTCAGTTCCCGGAGGGTCTTTAAAAAGGCATCGGTACCCTGGATGCCGATAGGCGGCGGCCCAACTACCGCCCGCACCCCGAATTTCCGCTCGAGGTACCGGGCACCGGCCTGGCCGGCATGGGGCTGGAGCGCAAAGGTAGCCAGGGAGTTGGCCATGTCCCTGATGTCTTCCAACGGGGTGCCTCCGGGGGGTTTATAGGGAAGGGATACCGGCGGCTGGAGAGGGGCGTCCAGGGGATCGGAGATGTCAAAGAGAACGATGCCTTCAATGTCCATATGCCGCAGCAGGTGTTTAATTTCCCGGATGTCGCCGGGGTAGAGCAGGCCGGGGATGATGTTCACCTTACCGCTGGGCTTATCTCTGGCAGTAGCCAGGGTTTCCACGAAGGCCCGGGAGGCCCGGTCGTAGCCGTCGACGTGGGAACCGGCGAAGCTCGGAGTATTAACCAGGACGATGGGGATCCGGTCGGCCTTCTCGGGCCCGATTTCTTTTCGCAGGTTAGCCCGGGCCATTTTGAGGAAGCTGACCATATCATCACCGATAATCTCGCTGGAACAGGTAGTTACCACCCCGATGAGCTCCGGCCAGTACCGGACCACCAGATTACGAATGCCTTCGATCAGGTTGCGCCGGCCGCCAAAAACGGCCGCATCCTCGTGGAAGGAAGCGGTGGCTATGGTGGCCGGTTCCTTGAAGACCCGGCAGAAGGTATAGCGGACGTAGGTGGTACAACCCTGGGCGCCCTGGACGAAGGGAATGGCCCCATGGACCCCCAGGACGGCCCACATGGCTCCCAGGGGCATACAGGTACGATTGGGATTGACAGCCACGCTCCTGTTACCGGCAGGCAGGAGTTCCGCCGGCCGCCGGCAATACTCCGGCGTGGCAGGAATCTTCTCTATATAAAGCTGGTCGTAGGGAATACCGGTGATAGGAATTTCTTTTAACTGCATAGCTCATCCCTCCCCGTCATAACCGGCGTGCTGTCGAGACCCCACTGGAACTTCCATACCGGGGCGTAAATGCCCTGGTAGATATCCCGGGCGAAATTAACCATACCAACAAACCCCTCATAGGGGCCCTTCTCGTAGGAGTGGGAATTCACCGTAGGAATGCCCATTTTGCGCCCCAGATATTTCTCCTTCAATCCGGTTAAGAAGAGATCGGGTTTAGTTGACGTGAGCATCTCTTCAATCTCAAACTCATTGGGGGCGTCGATGACCAGCATCCCCTCCGGCGCCCGGGCATTGATCTTTTCGTAGTCGTCTTCGTGGGCAAAGGTGCAGGCTACTGCCACCACCTGCATGCCCAGTTCCTCCATCAATTTGATCCAGTGCCAGACTCGCGGCCCGCCCACATAGATGGCCACCCGCTTACCCTGGAGCTTCTCACGGTAAAAGGCCAGGCTCTTTTCCACCCGGGCCATCTCTTCGGCGATCACCGCTTCGGCCCGCTCCTCCAGGCCGAAGAAAGCAGCCGTTTCCCGCAGGGCCTTACAGGTCTGCTCGATACCGTAGAGAGATACCCGTATAAAGGGGATGTTATAGCCGTCCTTTTCCATCTGGGCGATATATTCAGCGGAGCGCTGGCAGTGGACCACGTTCAATTTTACGTCCGGCATCTTGACCAGGTTTTCGATACGTTCATTCCCCGAGAAAACGGCCACGATGCGCAAACCCATCTTTTCAAACAGGGGACGTATCGCCTTTAAGTCCCAGTCCATATTGTAGTCGCCAATGAGACAAATATCGTACGGGGTTTTTTCTGTTTCGGGCATTTTTAATTCCGGCCGCCGTTCCCTTAAACTGCGTACCTGGCGGTAAAACTGGATATTGAAGTCGTGGTGCCCCTTGGACTGGCTCACCCCGGAGCATCCGGGGGATTCGGCGGTAAAGACCAACCGGCCGGTCTTCTTTTCCACGCTCCGGGCCACCGCCTGGACATCGTCACCGATGAGGCCGGTGGTACAGGTGGTGAAAATAATCAACCCCTTTGCCTCGGGAAAGAGCCTGAAGGCCTCCAGGCAAGCCTGCTCCAGCTTTTTTATGCCGCCGAAAACCACGTCCTTTTCCTGCATGTCGGTACAGAGGCAATAGCGCCGGTTAAAGGCCACATTGGTGAGGCGGGTGGGAGTGGCCCAGGTATAGAGGTCGGACAGGTGGCGGCGGGTACCCCAGGTATACCAGGCGCACCCCACGGGTGCATGAACCATTGCAATAACATCGGCAATGGGCCCACCTATTACCCCCCGGGCACCGGCAAAGGCGCACCCGCGTTCCGTCATATCTCCGGGTATGGTGGCGATATTGCAGGCTGGAATGACGGACCGCTCTTTTTCCGTGTAGTAAATATGCTTATACCGCTCGGGAATGAGCTCGTCGCACTTCATTTTTACCATGGGCATGGTTTCCTTCCTCCTTTACTACTTGCAATTACAGGGCAGCCTGGCCCCTTTCGCCCGTACGTATCCGCACCGCTTCTTCTACCGGGCAGACAAAGATGCGCCCGTCCCCGACCTTTCCGGTACGGTTGATTTTTATTAACACGGCCACTACTAAGGGTACGTCTTCGTCAGCCACAACCAGGGAGATCATTCTCTTGGGTACATATTTCATGGACCCTTCCTGCTTTTGCAGTTCCGGGCTGACATTGAAGGTAACTTCCCCCAGGATGCCCTTTTGTTTCCCCCGTCCCAGTACTTTGCAGGCGGTCAGGCCGGGAAAACCCAGTACAGACAGGGCTTCTTTGGTGGGAGCGATTTTATTGGGCCTGATGATGGCTATAATCTCCTTCAAGCTGATTGCCCCCTTATGCAGTCCCCTCGTTCCTGCGCTTACTTATAACCCCGGGACACCAGTGCGCACGGTATAGGCCTCTTCCACCGGGCTGATGAAGATCTTCCCGTCACCGAAGTTACCGGTAGCAGCCGTTTTCAGAATTATCTCCAGGATTTCTTCCACTACGTTATCCTCTACCACCAGCATGAGCATCACCTTGGGCAGTTCGTCGTAATAGACGTTACCCATGTGAATACCCTTCTGCTTGCCCCGGCCGGCTACATCCATCCTGGTCAGGGCTACATACCCGGCCCCGGCCAGGGCCTCTACTACTTCCTCGCTTTTTTCGGGGCGAATAATGGCCCGGATCATTTTCATAAGCTAAACCTCCTCTCGAAATGTTCCTGCTTCCCCTAAGGGCTATCTCAATTGAGCAGGCCGTATTTCACCACCAGGTTCTCCATCTCGTCCATACTCATGGGCCGGGGTATGACGAACATATCGTTTTCAATTATTTTGCGGGCCAGTTCTTTATACTCCTGGGCCTGGTTGCATTCTGGGTCGAATTGGGTAACCGTCTGGCGGTTAAACTCTGCCTTCTGGACAATGTTATCCCGGGGGATGTAATGAAGCATCTGGGTGCCGATTTTGGCGCAAAACTCGGTCATTAACTCCTTCTCGCCATCGACGTTGCGGCTGTTACAGATAATACCTCCCAGTCGCACCCCGCTCTGTTCGGCGTACTTGATCATCCCCCGACAGATATTGTTGGCAGCATAAAGGGCCATCATCTCCCCCGAAGCTACGATATAAATCTCCTGGGCCTTGCCCTCGCGCACCGGCATGGCAAAACCGCCGCAGACAACGTCACCCAGGACATCAAAGAAAACGAAATCCAGGTCGTCAGAATAGGCGCCGAACTCTTCCATCAGGTTGATGGCGGTGATTACCCCCCGGCCGGCGCAACCAACGCCGGGTTCCGGCCCACCGGATTCCACGCACTTGATACCTCCGAAACCTGTCTTAACCACCCTGTCTACCGTTAAGGCTTCCTCGCCGTATTCGCGGATTGTATCCAGCACAGTTTCCTGGGGTTTACCACCCAGGATCAGGCGGGTGCAGTCCGCCTTGGGATCACAACCGTGGATTAAAACCTTTTTCCCGAAGAAATAAGCCAGGGCGGCCGCGGTATTTTGCTGGGTGGTCGATTTGCCGATACCACCCTTGCCGTAGATGGCAATTTTTCGCGTCATGTTTATCCCTCCTGGAGAATTGTGATATAAAAAATGCCGCATCCCCATGGGGATACGGCACCTTTGCCGGCTAAGACGGAGCATGAAACAAAAAGGCGCTCTTTCAGAGGCCCATGCCCCTGAAAAGCGCCTTCGCCAGTTCCTCGCCTTTGATGGGATATTTAGTTGTGCTGGGATAAATAAAACGCCTTTAACGGACTACCACCCGTTTAAGGCGTCTTCGCCGGAATAGATACGACCCTGTATCTATCTTAGATGTAATTATAGGGGCACCGCCACCGGATGTCAATACCTTTTCTCTTTGCCGTGTGTAGATAGGCCAGAGTTTCGTTCACAGTACTTTAGCCGGGTCAAACAGGTATTGAAAAGGGTGGGTATCCCAAATGCTTGTGAACGAAACTATGGCCTAGTACCTTTTTCCTTTGCCGTTTCCAAAAAGAAGTTATTTCTTAAGCAAGCTGGTGAGGGTGGTGGCACTCCCGCCGGAGAGGAGTTCCTCCAGAATTTCCGTTTCGCTTACGATCCCCTCCAGCCCGCCCTTCCGGCCAACTACGGCCACCAGGTTAAAGGAGCCCGGGGCAAATGAGCGGATCACCCTGCTTAAAGGTAGGTCCGGGTCGGCCACCAGCCAGAAGACCCGGCCCGCCCTGGAAGGGTTGACTTTTTTTATACCCCGTCGCCGCCAGAAGTCCTGCCAGAACATATAGGGTGCCATCTCCCCCTCCTGCCGCGCTGTGTAAAATATAAAGAGGGCCAGGACCAGTCCCTGCAGGTCCACCAGGTGCAGGTAAAAGCCGGCGATGCTGCCAATACCCAGGAGAACGGCCAGCAGTTGTCCCCCGTAAGAACCCTCCAGGGTAGCCCGGGCCAGTCCGTGTCTCCGGGCCCTCCAGGCCCGGTAGATACGGCCACCGTCCAGGGGCAGCCCTGGCCAGAGATTGAAAAGGGCCAAAATCAGGTTTACCTGGCGGAAAAAGAGGAGCCAGACCGGGGCGGGCCTGGTATAATTAACGGCCAGGGTAACCGCAACCGCCAGGAGGGAACTCGCCAACGGCCCGGACAGGGCAATGATCGCTTCTTCCCGCAGGTGCCACCCTGCAGGCCTGTACAGGCGGGACACCCCGCCGAAGGGAAAAAATTCCACGCTCTTGACCTGCCAGCCCAGGCGGCTGGCCACCAGGGCGTGACAGACTTCGTGGCAGGCCACGGCTGTAAAGAGCAGCAGGGCCTGGGGCAGGACTCCCAGGAGAAAATAAAGGCCCATGAGGAGCAGGAAGTAGTCATTGAGGACCAGGGCCGTCGAACCCAACCGGCCGACACGCATGGTCTAGATCTTATCCTGGGCTCCCAGGTAGGGCGCCGGGTCTACCGCCTGGCCGTCCTGGCGGATTTCAAAGTGGAGCCGGGCTGACTTGCCAGCGGTCAGGGTAGCGATTACTGTTCCCCTGGATACCTCCTGGCCCCTGGTAACCTTGACCTGCCCCAGGGTGCCGTACACCGTTACCAGGCCCTGGCCGTGGTCAATCTCTACTACCAATCCTAAAACCGGGTCTTCCCCCACCCGGACGACGCGGCCGTCCAGTGCGGCCCTAACGGCCGTCTCCCCGTCAGCCTGGATATCGATACCGTTATGGTAGTATTGCTGGTTGTCTTCTTCTACTCGCCCGTAGGGACGGGTGATCCGCCCTGAAAGGGGCAGGGCCATGACCACCCGGGAAGGGTTCGCCGTTGCCGGGACGGCGCCGTCCGGGTTTTTCAGAGTATGAAAAACCCACCGGTCATAGGCATCCATCCACATACCCGAACGTACGGCACTGGCCACCACGGCGGTATAATCGGCCGCAGGGTCGGCCAGGTAGTGGCGTAACCCCACCTGCAACTGCTGCACCCCGGGGCCCTCCAGCCGGAACAGAAGGGTAATGCCGACCCAGAGCAGGCCGGTAACTACTGCCTGCCGCAACCAGCGGCGGGGAAACCGCGACGGTGGCAGGGTCCGCGCCGGACCGGACCAGCCACCGAGGGGTTCTCCTTTGATCTCTTCCCAGTCCCAGTTGTCGCGCACCGCACGTCCCCCCGGACAAGCATTTTCTATGTTATATTTATATGCCCGGCTGGGGGAGCTATGACTAATCTATTTTTCCTGGACCCACCTCCCCGGGTTCACCGTCACTTCTTACCTACACCTGTCTTTACTCCTTTCCCCACCATGTCCAGGGCCTGCCGGAAGGCAGCGACTGCCCCGGCGGGGTCAGCGGCCGCCATGACACCCGACATGACGGCCACGCCCCCGGCCCCGGCAGCAAGGCAGCCGGCGACCCGGTCTACCGTGATGCCTCCCAGGGCGAAAATTGGTATACCAACACTGGCGGCAACTTCCCTTAAGGAGACCAGCCCGCGCGGGGGAAGGCCCTCTTTGGAGGCTGTGGGAAAGATATGGCCGAAGAGCAGGTAGTCGGCCCCGGCTGCCGCTGCCCGCCTGGCGGCGGCAACACTGTGGACGGAGACACCCAGTATTTTTCCCGGACCCAGCAACCGGCGGACCACATCAGGGGGCAGGGAGGCCTCGCTCAGGTGGACCCCGGCAGCTCCGGCGGCCACAGCAACGTCCAGGCGGTCATTGATGATCAGGCGCACCCGCGAAGGCAAAACACGTTTTATCTCCCGGGCCAGATTATAGAGTTCTCCGGCAGGAAGATCCTTCTCCCGCAGCTGGAAGTAGTCAGCGCCGGCCATCCCTGCAACCAGGTCTACCAGGGACCTGCCGCCCACCAGGTGGCGATTGCTGATGACATAGAGCCAGGCCAGGCGTATCCCCCCATAACATAAAAGCTGGTGTACCTCCTTTGGAAGAACACCGTTTTGAAAATCCTATATTCTCCCACCGCAGGGACTACCCTGCTCAGGTCAACGGGTCAGGTGTGCACTAGTCCTTTCTTAACCCTGAAAGGAGCACCCCGGTTTGATTTTATACAGTTTAACATGCTGAATACCTGGTCGCAAAGATTATCCGGGGGGCTTTCCCTTAAATAGCGTAAATCTTGTCGTTCTTAGTAAAGAAGGCCGGGGTTTATCCCCGGCCCTGCCGGCCTTTTAGTAATCCATTCCACCACCGGGCGGCATGGCAGGCGCTTTTTCTTCTTTGGGAATTTCGGCAATAATGGCCTCGGTAGTCAACAGCATGGAGGCGATGCTGGCCGCGTTCTGGAGGGCGCTGCGGGTGACCTTGGCCGGGTCAACGATACCGGCCTTGATCATGTCCACATACTCCTCCTTCACGGCGTCAAAGCCGATACCGGGTTGCTCGCTGCGTACCCGCTCAACAATAACCGAACCCTCCAGACCAGCATTGGCTGCAATCTGGCGCAGGGGTTCTTCCAGAGCCCGGCGGACAATCCTGACACCGACAGCCTCGTCACCCTCGGCCTGGATCTTTTCCACGGCCGGGATGGCGTGTACCAGGGTAGCACCGCCACCGGGAACAATACCCTCTTCGACGGCCGCCCGGGTAGCTGCCAGGGCGTCTTCAACCCGGTGTTTCTTTTCTTTCAGTTCCGTTTCTGTAGCCGCACCAACGCGGATGACGGCCACGCCGCCGGCCAGCTTGGCCAGGCGCTCCTGCAATTTCTCGCGGTCGTAGTCGGAGTCGGTTTCTTCGATTTGTTTCTTAATCTGGGCTACCCGGCCGTCAACAGCCTCTTTCTTGCCGTAGCCCTCAACGATGGTGGTCTTCTCCTTGGCGATTTTAACCTTCTTGGCCCGGCCGAGCATATTCAGGTCGACGTTCTCCAGCTTGACTCCCAGGTCTTCGGAGATAAAGGTTCCGCCGGTGAGGATGGCGATATCCTCCATCATGGCCTTGCGGCGATCGCCAAAACCGGGGGCTTTGACGGCGGCGCAGTTCAGGGTGCCCCGCAGTTTGTTGACCACCAGGGTGGCAAGGGCCTCGCCTTCAATATCCTCGGCAATAATTACCAGGGGTTTGCCGGTACGGACGACTTTCTCCAGCAGGGGCAGGAGGTCGTTGATGGCCGAGATCTTCTTTTCATGAATAAGTAAATAGGGTTCCTCGAACTCAGCTTCCATGGCTTCGGTATTGGTCACAAAGTACGGTGATACATAACCGCGGTCGAATTCCATACCTTCTACTACCTCAACAGTGGTAGCCGTGCCCTTGGATTCTTCCACGGTGATGACGCCGTCTTTGCCAACTTTCTCCATGGCATCGGCAATGAGTTCGCCGATCTCCCTTTCGTTGGCAGCAATGGAGGCTACATGGGCGATACTTTCCTTGGACTCTACCGGGATGCTGATCTTCTTGATTTCGTCTACTACGGTTTCAACAGCCCGGTCAATACCCTTTTTGACGAAAATGGGATTGGCACCGGCAGCTACATTCTTTAAGCCCTCCAGCATAATGGCCTGGGCCAGGACGGTAGCGGTAGTTGTCCCATCGCCGGCCACGTCGTTAGTCTTGGAGGCCACTTCCCGGCAGAGCTGGGCACCCATGTTCTCGTAGGGATCCTTTAGTTCGATTTCTTTGGCAACGGTTACCCCGTCTTTGGTAATTACCGGGGAACCGAATTTACGCTCCAGAACCACATTGCGTCCCTTGGGGCCCAGGGTCACCTTCACTGCCTGGGCAACGGTGCTGACGCCCTTTTCCAGGGCCCGCCTGGCTTCTACATCAAAGGCCAGCTGTTTAGCAGCCATAGTTACTACCTCCTTTAACAGGTAAATTTACTTGGTTTACTTATTCTTTAATTGCCAGGATGTCGCTGTCGCGGATGATCAAGTATTCCTGGCCCTCATACTTTACTTCGGTACCGCTATACTTGGCAAATACTACCACATCGCCTTTTTTGACTTCCGGTGCTACCCTGGTGCCATTATCCAGGATTTTGCCCGGACCGACGGCGATTACTTCCCCTTCCTGGGGCTTTTCCTTGGCGGTATCCGGTAAGACAATACCTCCCTGGGTTTTTTCCTCGCTAGACAGGACCTTGATAATAACCCGGTCGGCAAGTGGTTTAAGCATGTAAAAACTCCTCCTTTCATGAGCTGGGGGTTTGTTAGCACTCACCGGACTCAAGTGCTAACAGCCAATTACTAATATACACAAGGGGGTACCCCTTGTCAATAGGAGTAACCTCTAAAAAAGTATTTTTTGCCTTCTGAGGTTAACATTGAGAACCAGCCCCAGGGCCAGCATATTGGCCAGCATGGCACTGCCGCCGTAACTGAAGAGGGGCAAAGGGATCCCGGCCACCGGCATAATACCCGTCGTCATGCCAATGTTGACCAGGATGTGAAAGGCAAACATGGAGGCTACCCCGCCCACCAGCAGGGCCCCGAACATATCCTTGGCCTGGCCGGCGATACGAACCATGCGGTAAAGGATCAGGAAATACAGGGCAATAATACCTAACGTCCGGACAAACCCCAGCTCCTCGCCCACCACGGAAAAGATAAAGTCGGTGTGGGCCTCGGGCAGGAAGTTGAGCTGGACCTGGGACCCCTGGTGCAGGCCGACCCCCCACCAGCCGCCGGAACCGATGGCAATCTGGGACTGGATGACGTGGTAACCCTCCCCGGTCCCTCCCTTGCCGTCGTTATAGGGGTTGAGAAAAACTACCAGCCGCCGCATCTGGTAGTCCTGCAGGGGCAGGGGAAGGCCGAAATGGAAATGGGCAAAGAGAGCCAGCCCGGTAAGCAACAGGCCGCCGCCGAAGATTATAAGCAACAGCTTCCAGTTGGCGCCACTTACATAAAGCATGCCAAAGAGGATGGCCAGGAGCACGAGGGCCGTACCCAGGTCGGGCTGCTTTAAAATCAAAACCAGGGGAACAGCCACATAGAGAAAAGGAATTACCAGATCCTGCCAGCAGTTGAGCTTACCCTGGCGTTTATCGAGGAAACAGGCCAGGGTAATAACGGTGATGGTCTTGGCAAACTCCGAGGGTTGCAGGAGGAAAAAACCCAGGTTAATCCAGCGCTGGGCTCCCTTAGCTTCATGGCCGACCAGGGCTACAGCTGCCAGCATGATTATGTTCAAAGCATAGAGGGGCAGGTGGTAGTGCTTGAGCTGTTCATAGTCAATAGATAGGACAGCGACAAGTCCCACCAGGCCGAATAAGATCCATATAAGCTGCTTTTTCACAAAGTAATAGGGATCAGGCATCACATTAGCCGAAGCACTATTAAGAACCACCAGGCCGATGGCCAGCAAGGCGATAACGCCGCCAACAAAATAATAATCGAGGTTTCGCCATAGTCTGCGCTCAAACATTAGTTTCCCCCGCCTTCACCCCTCCATTATATTACAGGCACGGCACCAGGGCCATAACAAAATCCCACAGGCCTGCCGGCAAAAGGAAATCCCCCTGCCGAAAGGGGGACCACCTCATACCTTAAAGGCTGGTTCCTGGATACTTTTAAAAGTGCGCTTCACCCGCAGGACGGGGATATTGGCCACGAGGGCCACGGCGTCATTCTCGTGGGTGAGGCTGACCTCCAGCCCGTCGGTGTCGATATCCAGGTATTCCGAGATAACCTTGATCAGATCGTTCTTCAGGGATTCTAGAAGGTGGGGGGAAACCCCGGCCCTGTCATGGACCAGGACCAGGCGCAGGCGTTCTTTGGCTACCTTTTTACTGCTCGCGGTATCACGGCCAAAAAAGCGCAGTAAAAACTCCAGCAATTCGACGCGCCCCCTTCCCTAGCCCAGGCCCATGAGTTTTTTGATCCGGGACATGAAACTGCCGGCTTCCCAATTAATAAAGGGAATTTCTTCCCCCAGGAGACGCCGGGAGATATTGCGGTAAGCCTGTCCGGCCCGGGAATGCTTGTCCAGGATGGCCGGTTCACCCCGGTTGGTGGAGATGACAATATACTGGTCCTCCGGCACCACACCGATGAGATCGATGGCCAGGATCTCCAGCATGTCTTCGATATCCATCATGTCACCCTTGCGAACCATTTCGGGCCGCAGGCGGTTGATAATCAGGCGGGGGGGTTCCATTTCCGCCGCCTCCAGCAAGCCGATGATCCGGTCGGCGTCGCGCACGGCGGCAACCTCCGGTGTCGTAACCACCAGGGCTTTTTCAGCCCCGGCTATGGCGTTTTTAAAGCCCATCTCAATGCCGGCCGGGCAGTCGATGAGGACGAATTCGAACTCCTCCCGCAGCTGGGAGGTTAAATCGATCATCTGCTGGCGGCTGACGGCCGTCTTGTCCCTGGTCTGGTTGGCCGGCAAAAGATAGAGATTTTCCAGCCGCTTATCTTTAATCAAAGCCTGTTTTAAACGGCAGCGTCCTTCGACCACATCGATCAGATCATAGACAATCCGGTTTTCCAGGCCCATAACCACGTCCAGGTTTCTTAACCCGATATCGGTATCAACCAGGACGACCTTTTTCCCCAGGCTGGCCAGGCCGGTGCCCAGGTTGGCGGTAGTAGTAGTTTTGCCAACCCCGCCTTTGCCGGAAGTGATAACGATCACTTCGCCCATTTTGTTCCTCCTCTTTCTGCGTCATGATTGGGTTAACCAGCGCTTCTCATTACCGGGCTGGTACTTCTCGATAACTACCGTATCATCCTGTACCCGGGCCATTTCCGGCCCGCCGGTCCCGGTATTATCCCCGTCATCGGGAGCCCTGCCTATGTAGCTGGCAATCCGCAGCTGGGTGGGCTGAAGGTGAAAGGCCAGTACTACGGCCTTTTCATTACCCTCGGCGCCGGCATGAACTACTCCCTTTAAAGTACCCATAATAATTACGTGACCGGTAGCTACGACTTCACCTCCCGGGTGAACATCCCCCATGACCACTACATTACCAGGGTACTTGATTACCTGTCCCGAGCGCACCGTGCGGCAAACCAGGAAGGTTTGGTTGTCCTTCCCGGGCTGAGCCCTGGTACCAAACGGAATCGCCCCTTGGGAAATGCCTGCGCTGGTTTCGCCTTCATTTGATGAAAGCACGTCCTTTTTCCTCCTTAAATACCAGGCAGCAAAATCCGCTTCGGCTTAGTTATTTTTCTACACCGATCAGGCAAATCCTGCCGGCAGAGGAAAAAAGACGGAGCCTTTTTTCCCCGTCTTCTCCCCAAAAACAGACACCGGCGGACATTATTCCACCGAAACGCCGTTAAAAGGCTTATTTAAGATATCCGGCAGGTTAAAATACTGGGCGAGGACTTCCCGGGCCACTACCCCGGCAGAATCGCCGCCATGCTTGGCGTGCTCGATGACTACTGCCAGGGCTATCTGGGGGTCATCATAGGGAGCGAAGGCCACGAAGGTACCATTCAGTTCACCCCCCGGTCCCGACTGGGCCGTCCCGGTCTTGGCACCCACCTTGATATTTGGAGGGAAGTCGCTGAAGAGAAAACTCGCCGTGCCCTCCCGGTACTGGGTCGCCTCCAGCATGGCCCGCCGCACCTCGGCCATGGCCTGCTGGGAAACTGTAACCTTACCGGCCACCTGGGGCTGGTACTCTTTTTTCAGGGATCCGTCGGCGCCGATGACCTTTTCAATCAAGTAAGGCCGCCAGCGGGTACCGCCGTTGGCCAGGGTGGCGATATAGTTGGCCAATTGAATGACAGTATAACTGTTATCGCCCTGGCCCATGGAGGTATTATAGGTGTTATAGGGCTGCCAGGTAGTGTCAAAGTTATAGTTAATCTGGTACTTGGCCTTTACTGCTGTGAGTTCATTTTCCTTTTGTTGCAACAATTTATCCTTTTCCCCGGGGCTGGCCGAAGCCAGGAGCCCGGCATACTTCTTTTCGATCTCAGCCTCTTTATTTTTTAACCACCGGTCCCATACAGGAGCGTTGATTTCCTTTTTCCACTCTGGTGAGGGTAGGACGCCCCGGGCCTCGCCCTGGAGGCCGATAATACCGGTCGGCTGGCCCAGGCCGAACTGCCGCCCCACGTCATCGATCTTGCCGATACCGACTAAATCACCGGCCCACTGGAAATAGGTGTTGCAGGAGACAGCCATAGCCCGGTTGAGGTCTACATTGCCGTGGCCCGAAGGTACCCAGCAGGTGATACCCCCAGGTTTCCAGTAACGACCGGCGTCGTAAATCGTATCCGAGGGTTTGACCACACCGGCATCCAGGGCAGCCATAGCCGTGATGGGTTTAAAAATTGACCCGGGTGCGTAAACTCCCTGGATGGCCCGATTAAACATGGGTCTTGACTGTGGATCATTATAATAGCTCGCCTTTTTAGCGTAGTTACCATTAACAAAGTCGTTGGGATCGATATCGGGCTTGCTGGCCAGGGCCAGTACGGCCCCGGTCTTGACGTTTAAGACCACGGCCGCACCGCCGCCGGCTTTAGGATTTATCTTCTTAGTATTGGCGATGACCTGATCCATGGCCTTCTCCAGGGCCTGCTGGAGCTTGAAGTCAATGGTCAACTGGACTGTATCCCCCGGGGTGGGCGGCAGGGTTACCAGGTCGCGGACCTTCCGGTTAAGGGCGTCAACCTCTACTTGTTCGGCACCATTCTTACCCCGCAGGCCGATCTCCTGCCCATTTACGTTACTATACTCCAGGAAACTCTCGATGCCGCTTTTGCCAATTTTATCATTGGGGCTGTAATTATCTTCCTTATGGGTGTCGAGCTCTTCCTGGGTTATCTGGCCCACATAGCCCAGAACGTGACCGGCCAGCGGGCCGTTGGGGTAGTATCGCTGGGGTTCCTCAATGATATTTACCCCTGGCACCTCCTCGCGATGTTCCTCCAGCCTGGCGATAAGGGCTGCGGCTGCGGGGTCATTGGCCGGGATCCTTTTAACCTCTGTAGGCTCATAACGGTAGGGGTTTTTCTTAATCAAATCCTTGATGGCCGCCGGGGTCAGCTCCGGATCACCCATGAGGTTCGCCAGATTATCGATGACCGTATCCAAATCCTGGTCGGGCATAATACGAATGGTTATAACATAAACCACCTGGCTGGTAGCCAGGACCTCGCCCCCCCTGGCCAGGATGTCGCCCCGCCGGGCCTCAATGGGATTGATGCGAATACGGTTCTCCGCCGATTGTTTGCTATATTCCTGGGCGTTAACTATCTGGAGAAAGAAAAGGCGACTGCTCAGAAGGAGGAAGATAAAGATTATGGCGGCCAGGAAGCCCTTGAGACGCTGGTTCAACCGTGGCTTCCAATTCTCTTTTTCCTGGTTGCCCATCTTATCCCCCCCTGGTAAAAATTATAACCAATCAGTGCCAGGCAGGCGTTATAAAAGGCCATTGGCAGGATAACAGCCTCCACGCCGGCGAGCAAAGGAAAACGAAGACCAACCAGGCGGGTTAAGAATAAAACCAGGAGGCCCTGGCAGACAATGGCGAAAAAAGCCATGATACCGGGCACCAGCCAGTTATCCTGGTTGAGGCGATCTTTACCCAGGCCGATGATATAGCCGGTGATCATCTTGCTCAGGGCGTTGAGGCCTACGTATCTGCCCAGGTATAAATCCTCCAGGAGCCCATAGCCAAACCCCAGGGCTGCCCCCCGGGAAGGGCCCTGAAACAGGGCATAGAAGGTCAGGACGATAGTTAACAGGTCGGCTTTGACCCCTGCCAGTTTAAGGTCCGGTAGCAGGGTTGCTTCCAGGACCAGTCCCCCCAGCCCCAGCGCCAGTAACCCCAGGAACTGCATCATTAATGCCCCCTTTGAGCCGGGTAATGACCAGGACCTCCTCCAGGCGATCGAAATCTACCGCCGGGGCGATGATGGCCCGTTGTGTCAGGCCGTCCGGTTCGGGCAGGGTTTTAATTACCGTCCCCAGTAACAGGCCCCGGGGAAAAACGCCCCCCAGGCCCGAAGTGATGACCACCTGGTTGGGCATTATCTGGGCCTCGCGGGGTAAATGGACCATCTGCAGGTAACCCCGGTAATCCGGACTTCCCTCTACTATACCCGGGGTTCGATTAGCCTGAACCATACCGCCAATGGCTCCTTCCCGGTCCAGGATCAACAGGACCTCCGCCGTCCTGGGCGTAACGGCGATAATCCTGCCCACCACCCCTTGGGAGGTCAGCACCACCTGGTCTTTCTGTAAACCATCCCTGGCCCCCAGGCCCAGGGTAAGGGTATGATACCAGTTATTAGGATTGCGGGCGATAACCGGGGCCACAGCAAAATCAAAGGCCTGCTGGTAGATGGTTTTATAATTAAGAAGAGCCCGCAGGCGATTATTCTCCTGGCGGTACTCCTCCATCTGCACCATGGCTGCTTTTAAATCAGCTACCTGCTGCTTTAAAGTCTGATTCTCGGCCTGGAGGCGGCCGTAGTCCTTGATGGCCGCCAGCAAACCCGCACCCTTGTTAACTACCAGGGTTATACCCCTCTCGACCGGTGCCAGGACATCCCGCAGGCCACCTTCGAGAATGGTTAAATGGCTCCTCTCCAGGGCCGACCAGCGCATAACTACTACCAGGCCGGCTGCCACCAGCACCAGGATCAGCGGGGCAACGAGCTTCCGCCATCGACGGCTCAAAGCTCCTCACTCCCTCTAACCCGAGCGCCGCGCCGGTAAAAGCACCCGTTTCAGAACTTCGATATTCTCCAGCACTTTACCCGTACCTATGGCTACCGCTGTCAACGGGTCTTCGGCCATATTGACAGGCATACCGGTTTCCTGGCTGACCAGGCGATCCAGGCCCCAGAGCAGGGACCCGCCACCGGCCAGGACAATACCCCGGTCCATAAGGTCGGCTGCCAGCTCGGGGGGAGTCCGCTCCAGGCAGACTTTAATCGCCTCCAGGATGGCCGCCACCGGCTCCGATAGTGCTGCCTGGACCTCTGTAGCCGTAATCTCAATGGTCTTGGGTAAACCGGTTACCAGGTCCCGGCCCCGGACGGCATAAGTACGGTTCTGGCGTTCCCGATCTTCATCGGTATCCTCAAAGTAAGCGGCACCCAGTTCAATCTTAATCTCTTCCGCCGTCCGCTCGCCGATCATCAGGTTGTAGGTGCGTTTAATATACTGGGTAATGGCCTCGTCCATCTCATCGCCGCCGATGCGGATGGAACGGCTGGTCACAATCCCACCCAGGGAGATCACGGCGACCTCGGTAGTACCGCCGCCGATGTCCACAATCATATTTCCGGTAGGCTCATAGACAGGTAAACCGGCACCAATGGCCGCTGCCATGGGCTCCTCAATGAGATAAGCCTCCTTGGCCCCGGCCTGGAGGGCAGCCTCCCGGACGGCCCGTTCCTCTACTGCCGTCACACCCGAGGGGACCCCCACGACCACCCGCGGCCGTACCAGAAAGCCCTTGGGTATGGCCTTCTCAATAAAGTAACGCAACATACTCTGGGTAACGTCAAAATCGGCAATAACGCCGTCTTTCAAAGGACGAATAGCAACAATATTCCCCGGCGTCCGGCCAATCATCCGCTTGGCTTCTTCGCCAACGGCCATGACATTGCCGGTCCCCCTCTGGATGGCCACCACCGATGGTTCTCGCAGGATGATACCTTTATTGCGGACGTGAACCAGGGTATTGGCCGTACCAAGGTCAATCCCGAGGTCTCGGGCGAAGATCATAACCTTAGCTCCTTCCTGGTTAACTCGTGCCCATTATAGTATAGGGTTAATCCCCGGGGCAAGAGGTTAAGTTTGCCTGTACGTTAAGGGGTGTCGAAGGATGTCAGCTGGTAAACAAACCTGTACACTAAAGTAGATTTCGTTCCTTCAGGCTGGTAAAACGTCCGTCACCGATAATTAAATGATCCAGGACTTCAATCCCCAGGATGTGGCCAGCCTCCACCAGGCGCCGGGTGACCATAATGTCCTCCCGGCTGGGGGTGGGATCACCGCTGGGATGATTGTGGGCCAGAATGATGGCCGCAGCACTGCGGCGGATTGGGTCTTTAAAAACCTCCCGGGGATGGGCCAGGGAGGAATTTAGGCTCCCCACCGAGACGTTGTCGATCCCCAGGACCTGGTTTTTAGTATTCAGGGAAACGGTGCGAAAATTCTCCCGGTCCAGGTAACGCATCTCATCAAGGAGAAGGCCTGCCACATCCTGGGGATTCCTGATAACGGTCCGGTTGAGGGTGAAGGCGGCCAGGCGCCGGCCCAGTTCCAGTGCGGCCTTGAGTTCCGCAGCCTTGGCCAGGCCAATCCCTTTATGCTGCTGCAGTTCTTCCAGGGTGGCCCCGGCCAGGAACTGGAGACCGTCAGGACCGGAAAGGAGCCGGCGGGCTACGTCCAGAGCTGATTCCGTCCTGGTCCCCGTCCGCAGGAGGATGGCCAGGAGTTCGGCGTTGGACAGGGCCTGAACCCCGGCGGCCAGGAGACGCTCCCGGGGCCGCAGTTCGGCCGGCAGTTCTTTAATAGTAACTCCTTGTCCTCCAGTCATCTATACTCTCCCCCAAACATCAACTCCGAATGTAGCTAGCAATTCCTCCACCTGCACCAGGGGCAGGCCGACGACATTGAAATAATCGCCCTGAATCCCGGCCACCAGCAGGGCCCCGCGACCCTGAATGCCGTAGGCACCGGCTTTATCCAGGGGTTCGCCGGTGGCTACATAGGCGTCGATCTGGTCCGGCGTCAGGTTACGAAAGGTCACTGCGGTGCTGGCGTGAGTAACCCTTTCCGGGCCCCGGGGGGCCTGGACAACCGCCACCCCGGTGTAGACGGTATGGGTACGGCCGTTTAAGAAGGCCAGCATCCTGGCCGCGACAGCGGGGGAGTGAGGTTTGCCCAAAATCTGCCCCTCGCAAACTACCAGCGTATCGGCCCCGAGGACCAGGGCCTCGGAGATACCGGCGGCCACCGCCCTGGCCTTGGCCAGGGCCAGGGCTTCTACCCTGGCCGCCGGGGGCAGATGCCGGTAAACGTTCTCATCAATCCGGCTGGGCTGGATGGTGAAGGATAACCCTAACCTGGCTAGAAGTTCCCGCCGCCGCGGCGAGGCTGAAGCCAGAACCAGCTTGCTCATAAGCGTTTCTTCCCCAGGGATTTATTTTCCGTTCTTCATTGCCCGGCGAAAGGCCAGGTTAAAGGTCAGTATCTCCAGATTTACGGAAAGGTCGACGTTCCGGAGTTCAAGGCGTTCCGGGAGGTTCAGTACCCGCGGGGCGAAGTTCAGGATTCCCTGGATACTGGTCCGGGCCAGCTGGTCGGCTACTTCCTGGGCATGTTCCGCCGGGACTGTAATAATGGCGATCTGGGCCTTTTCCCGTTCGATTATCTCTTCCAGACGCTCCATTGGGTAAACCTCGATCCCGTTCAGGCGGTAGCCGATCTTGTGAGGGTCGTTGTCGAAAATACCCACGATTTTGAAGCCCCGCTCGCGGAAGCCACCGTACATGGAAAGGGCCGTACCCAGATTACCAGCGCCGATAATGACCACCGACCAGGTAGTGTTGAGCCCCAGGATCTTGATTATGTGCCAGTACAGGTCTTTAACATTGTAGCCCACGCCCCGGGTACCAAATTCGCCAAAGTAGGCCAGGTCTTTCCGGACCTGGGCCGGGCTGACCCCCACTCCTTCGGCAATCTCACCGGAGGAGATGGTGGTGACACCATGGCGGTCGACCTGGGCCAGGTAACGGGAATATACTGATAACCGGGTAATGGTCGCCTCGGGAATCTTTAGGGTCTTCACCTGGTCTGCCCCCTTATGGCTCAGTACTTCTTTCACAAGACATATTCGCTACTGCCCGGGAGATTCCTCTATTTTAAACTTCTTCAGCCATTCCCTGGCGTCTGCCACCATGTACAAGGAACCGGTAACACAGATGAGGTCGGACGGCCCTGCAAGGGCCAGGGCTCTCTTGACTGCCGCAGGAATGGCTTCGATAACCTCCACCCCGCCGACATAGCGGCGCACCCTGTCAGCCAGGGACTGCCAGTTTCCGGCCCGGGGGTTATTGGGCCGGGTGACAATCACGGCCGACGCCAGGGGGGCAAGTTCGGCCACCACTTTCTCCCGCTCTTTATCAGCCAGCATTCCCAGGACCAGGATCAGGCGGCGGTAGCGGAAAATCTCTTCAAGGGCCTGGCGAAGACTTACGGCCCCATCAAAGTTGTGGGCACCGTCAATGATGACCATTGGTTCCCGGTGCATGATTTCCAGGCGAGCCGGCCAGGTGGCGGCGGCCAGGCCCTGGTACAGGTGGTCCGGCGTTACCTTCAGCCCGTGGTGGCGGATGGCTGCTTCGATAACCGCCACCGCCGTGGCCGCATTCTCCAGCTGGTGGCGCCCCAGGAGGTGGACCTTGAGGCCTTCATAGGTAGCCAGCAAGCCCTGGCAATCAAATTCGCCTCCCTCCAGGGATACCCGGCGTTCCCGCCAGGTGACATCCCGTCCTACCTGGTAAAGGGTAGCCCCTTTTTCCCGGCAGGTAGCGCTAATAATTTCCAGTGCTTCCGGCCAACGGGTAGCAGTGACCACAATCCCCCCGGGTTTGATAATGCCGGCCTTAGCCCGGGCGATCTCAGCTATAGTGTTCCCCAAATACTGCATGTGGTCCATACCGACATTAGTTATAACGCTCACCAGAGAAGCATCAATCACATTGGTAGAATCAATGGCCCCACCCAGTCCCACTTCCAGAACTACCAGGTCTACCCCTTCGTCGGCAAAGTACTTCAGGGCTACGGCAGTGCTGACCTCGAATTCCGTCGGGTGTTCATAACCCTCAGCTACCATAGCCGTCAAAAGTGGTTTAAACCAGGTAAGAAGGGCTGCTAGGCGTTCCTCCGGGATATTCTGGCCGTTAATCCGGATCCGTTCGGTATAGGAATGAAGGTGGGGAGAGGTAAAGAGTCCCACCCGGTAGCCAGCCGCCTGCAGGATACTGGCCACCATAGCCGAGACCGAGCCCTTGCCGTTGGTCCCACCGATATGGATAAAGCGCAGGCGCTCCTGAGGCGAACCGGCCCGGCGCATGAGTTCCTTTATTCGCCCCAGGCCCAGGTTAAAACCAAACTTGGTGAGTTGCCGCAAAAATTCAAGGGTTTCCTGGTAGTTCACCTGCTTCCCTCCTAGCTCCCCAGATAGCTAAGGCGTTTGGTGAGAGCCGCTACGGTAGATTTTAATTCCGCTGCCCGGGCTTGTTCCTTGGCCACTATGGCTGCCGGGGCCTTGGCCCGGAAATCAGCCCGGGCCAGTTTTTTTTCGACCTTTTCCAACTCGGACCCGGTCTTTTGCAGTTCCTTTTCCAGGCGGGCCTTTTCCTTCTCCAGATCAATGAGGCCGGCCAGGGGCAAAAAGACCTGCACCCCGCTGGTAACAGCCGTCGCTGCCCGGGAAGGAGGTCGATCCAGGGCCGCTACCACCTTGACCCTGTCAGCCGCAGCCAGGTTCTCCAGGTAAACCGCTTCCCGCTGCAAAATTTCCCTGGCTTCCGCGGACCCGGTAACCAGAATGACTTCCGCCCGCCGGCCGGGGGGTACATTCATTTCGCTGCGCAGGGTGCGGACGGCACGAATAACGGCCATAACCAGGCCCATGGCAGTCTCGGCCTGTTCATCGTCATCCTCCGGTACAGGCCGGGGCCAGGAACTCAGCATGATGCTCCCCCTCTCCCCGGGCAGGTGCTGCCAGATCTCCTCGGTAATAAAGGGCATGAAGGGGTGGAGGAGCTGGAGGCTCCGGCCCAGGACCGTCACCAGGACCCCCTGGGCAACCCGCCGCTCCTGCCGATCCTCCCCGTAGAGCCGCGGTTTAATCAGCTCAATATACCAGTCGCAGAATTCACCCCAGAAGAAGTCATAGAGCAGCCTGGCCACCTCGCCGATTTCATAGGCCTCCAGGCAGGTGCTTACCTCCAGGACCAGCTTATTTAAACGGCTGAGGATCCAGCGGTCGGCCAGGGTAAATTTCTCGCGCTCTAATGGCGCCGGTACGTAATCCTCCAGGTTCATGAGGGCGAAACGGGCAGCGTTCCAGATCTTATTGGCAAAGTTCCGGGTGCCTTCCAGGCGTTCGGGATGGAAACGCAGATCGTTCCCCGGCGTGTTGCCGGTTACCAGCATCAGGCGCAGGGTGTCAGCCCCGTATTTTTCGATTACCTCCATGGGATCGACGCCGTTGCCCAGGGATTTGCTCATTTTCCGCCCCTGGGCGTCCAGGACAAGGCCGTGAATGAGGACCTCCCGGAAGGGTACTCGCCCCATAAATTCCAGGCCCATAAAGAGCATCCGGGCTACCCAGAAAAAGATAATATCCCGGCCGGTTACCAGGACCGAAGTGGGGTAAAAGGCCTCCAGTTCCGTCGTCTTTTCCGGCCAGCCCAGGGTGGAAAAGGGCCACAGGGCGGAGCTGAACCATGTGTCCAGCACGTCGGGATCCTGCTCCAGGGCGGTGCTGCCGCAGGCCGGGCATTCTATGGGGTCTTCCCGGCTGCAGATCTCCTCGCCGCACTGCTGGCAGTACCAGACGGGGATACGGTGGCCCCACCAGAGCTGGCGGGAGATACACCAATCGCGGATGTTCTCCAGCCAGTTTAAGTAAATCTTGGTGAAACGTTCGGGCACAAAGCGTACCTGGCCTTCTTTGGCCGCCTTGATAGCGGGCGCGGCCAGGGGGGCCATACGGACAAACCACTGGGGTGATACCAGGGGTTCAATGGTCGTCCCGCAGCGGTAACAATGGCCGACGGCATGGGTATGTTCTTCGACCTTGACCAGGAACCCCAGGGCCTTCAAGTCGTCCACCAGCTGTCCCCGGCAGGCATAGCGATCCATACCGGCGTAGGGACCGGCTTCTTCTGTCATAACGGCATCTTTACCAATAACTGTAATAGAGGGCAGATTATGACGGGCGGCTACTTCAAAGTCATTGGGGTCGTGGGCCGGGGTTATCTTAACCGCCCCGGTTCCGAAAGCGGGGTCGACATAGTCGTCGGCGATAACAGGTATCTCCCGGTTGATCAGGGGCAGGATCAGGGTTTTACCAACAACATCCCGGAAACGCTCGTCGCTGGGATTTACGGCTACCGCCGTATCCCCGAGCATGGTCTCCGGCCTGGTGGTGGCAATGACAATGCTGCCGCTTCCATCCTTAAAGGGATAACGGATATACCAGAGATGACCCGCTTCTTCTACGTGCTCTACTTCAATATCCGAAATGGTGGTCCGGCAGCGGGGACACCAGTTGATGATGTAGCTGCCCCGGTAGATAAGGCCCTTTTCATAGAGGCGGACAAAGACCTCGCGCACCGCCCGGGAACAGCCTTCGTCCATGGTAAACCGCTCCCGGCTCCAGTCGCAGGAGGATCCCAGGAGCCGCAGCTGCTGGGTGATACGGTTGCCGTACTGGTGTTTCCATTCCCAGACCCGCTCCAGGAACCTGTCCCGGCCCAGGTCGTACTTGCTCAGTCCTTCCTTAGCAAGTTCCTCTTCTACCCGGGCCTGGGTGGCTATACCGGCGTGGTCGGTGCCCGGTATCCACAGGGTAGCGTCACCACGCATCCGGTGCCAGCGGGTGAGGATGTCCTGGAGGGTATTATCCAGGGCATGGCCCAGGTGCAGGCTCCCGGTGACATTGGGTGGCGGCATGACTATGCTGAAGGCCGGACGGCCTTTTGCCGGCAGGGGGCCAATAAAGTATCCGTTTTCCGACCAGTAACGGTACCATTTTTCTTCTACGGCTTTGGGATTATAGACCTTATCCAGCGTAGCCAAAATACACTTGCCTCCTCGAAAAATCGGGTTCTGCCAAACCAGGCGATTACTGGCTGGCTTCCTGGGGGCTGGGAGTACAGGCTCCGGGTTCCGGTGGTTTTCGGCGAGCAAACTTTACGCTCAGCCTTGCCCGGCGGCGGGGGTGAGGGGTGGTACTCCTCGTTCCTGAAGCCACGTTACGATCCCCATCCCGTTCACTGCCGCGAAGCTATCGGCTTAGCGCAAAGTTTACTTACGCCTCGAACGAAGTCGCCCTCCGCCTGTACCCTCCAGCCCCTTGCCTCAACCCACTTGTTCGCTAGCGGGGGACGGGGATGTCAGTCCTCATGAGGGGCTCCCCGGAAATAACTCTTAACCCCGCTACAAAAAACCCCCCGTCCGCCCGGACGGACGAGGGGTACTGCTCCGCGTTGATCATTCCTTACCGTACTATCTTACCGATTTCTGGCTCTTCCTGTCAAGGGCTGTCTAGTTATTAACCAGGGCTTCTTTCAACACTTCGTCCATGTGCTCGACCAGGATAAAGTTCATCTTGCGCTTGATGTTGGCCGGGACGTCTTCCAGGTTTTTCTCGTTCTCCCGGGGCAGGATGATGTTTTTAATCCCTTCCCGGTGGGCGGCCAGGATCTTTTCTTTAATGCCTCCCACCGGCAGTACCCGGCCCCGCAGGGTGATTTCCCCGGTCATGGCCAGGTCGCTCCGCACTGGCACGCCCTTCAGGGCTGAGGCCATGGCTGTGGCCATGGTAATGCCCGCCGAAGGCCCGTCCTTCGGGATGGCCCCCTCGGGGACGTGGATATGCAGGTCAAACTTCTCGTGGAAGTCTTCCTCCAGGCCCAGTTCGGCAGACCGGGAGCGGAGGTAGCTGAAACCAGCGTAAGCGGACTCCTTCATGACATCGCCCAATTTTCCTGTCAGGGTCAGGTTGCCCTTGCCCTTCAGGATAGACACCTCGACATTCAGGACCTCGCCGCCGACCTCCGTCCAGGCCAGGCCGTTGGCCACACCCACCATCTCATTGCGGATGGCTTCCGTATGACGGAAGCGGGGAATACCCAGGTATTGCTCCACATTATTTGCTGTTACTTTTACAGCTTTGGTCTTACCGCTGACGATATCCCGGGCGGTCTTGCGACAGAGGGTGGCGATTTCCCGTTCCAGGTTTCGGACGCCGGCCTCCCGGGTATACTCCCGGACAATCCGCCGCAGGGCGTTCTCCGATACTTCCAGTTGCTGCTTCTGCAGGCCGTGTTCCTCGAGCTGCTTGGGCAACAGATGCAGTTCAGCAATCTTGACCTTTTCTTCCTCGGTGTAGCCGGGAATACGGATAACTTCCATCCTATCCAGGAGGGGACGAGGGATTGAGTATTCAACATTGGCCGTGGTAATGAACATTACCTTGGAGAGGTCGAAGGGAGCTTCAATATAATGATCGCTGAACATATAGTTTTGTTCCGGGTCCAGGACTTCCAGCAGGGCCGAGGCGGGATCGCCCCGGAAGTCACTGCTCAACTTATCAATCTCGTCCAGTAAAAAGACCGGATTCTTCGTCCCCGCCTGTTTCATACCCTGGATAATCCGCCCGGGCAGGGCGCCCACATAGGTCCGCCGGTGGCCGCGAATCTCGGCTTCGTCCCGGGTACCTCCCAGGGAGATACGGACAAACTTGCGCTGCAGGGCCCGGGCGATGGATTTGGCCAGGGAGGTCTTACCCACCCCCGGCGGTCCCACAAAACAGAGGATAGGGCCCCGCATCTTTTTGGCCAGCTGGCGAATGGCCAGGTATTCCAGGATACGTTCCTTAACTTCCTTTAAACCGTAGTGTTCCTCGTCCAGGATCTCCTCGGCTACCTTGATATCCAGGCGGTCCCTGGTCTGCTTGTGCCAGGGCAGGGCCAGGATCCAGTCCAGATAGTTGCGGACGACGGTTACTTCCGCCACCATGGGCGGCATTTTCTCCAGCCTTTCAACCTCTTTCAGGGCGCGCTCCCGGATCTCTTTAGGCAGCCTGGCTTTAGCTATCCTTTCCCGCAGTTCCTCGGCTTCGGCCGTACGGTCGTCTTTCTCGCCAAGTTCCTTCTGGATGGCCTTGATCTGCTCCCGCAGGTAGTACTCCTTTTGGGCTTTTTCCATCTGCTTGCGTACCCGCAGGCCGATCTTCCGCTCCAGTTCCAGGATTTCTTTTTCCTTGGCCAGGATATCGCAGAGAATATTCAACCGCGTTTTGATATCCACGGCCTCCAGGACGGCTTGTTTATCCGTCAGTTTGAGGTTGAGGTGAGAGGCTACCACATCGGCCAGGCGCCCGGGTTCCTCCAGGCTGACGACGGCTACAACCGTTTCCGGGGGTATCTTTTTGGCCATCTTGACGTAGGTTTCAAACTCGTCAATCAGGCAACGCATCAGGGCTTCGATCTCAGGAGAGGTCTCTGCCGGCTCCGGGGCCTCTTCGACTTCTACCTTGAGGAAGGGATCATGGCTGATATACTCCTTGATCTCCCCCCTGCGGATACCTTCGACGAGGATCCTGATGGTGCCTCCAGGTAATTTCAATAATTGTTTAATCTCAGCTATGGTTCCAGTGGCATAGATATCATCTTCGCCGGGGTCGTCGTCCTGGGCCTCCTTTTGCATGGCCAGAAAAATGACCCGGTCACCAAGCATGGCAGCTTCAATAGCACTTACCGAGCGTTCCCGCCCTACATCCAGGTGAATAACCGTGTAGGGAAAAACAATAACCCCGCGCAGGGGCAACAGGGGCAGGGCTCGACGCAAATTTTTACACCTCCAAGGTGCTCCCCGTATATAACTTTCTCTCCTAAGGTAATTATTCTTTTATATTCTACGTCAGGACTGTTTTTATTGCAATAGCCTATCCGCCCACCGGCCGGCCAATGTTTGGTGCCGCACTTAAAATCTGGGTACGGACCTTGAACCTTTCCGGGCTGGCCACCCGGGCCGGGGGCAACAGGGCCTCTGCCAGGACTTCGTTGACGTTCTGGACCGGAATCACCTGGATACCCGGCAGGCTGCGGAAGATCTCTTGCCAATTATCCCTGGGGATGAGCACTTTTTTCGCCCCGGCCAGGCGGGCGGCCTCCACCTTGGCCACTACGCCTCCCACCGGCCGCACACCGCCGCGAATGGCTACTTCTCCCGTCATGGCTACCAGGTTGTTGACCGGTATCTCGGTGAGGGCGGAATAAACGGCTGTCAGCATGCTGACCCCGGCCGAGGGACCGTCCACCGGTACGCCGCCGGGAAAGTTCAAGTGGATGTCGTAGTCGCGTAGATCCACTTGCAACAGACGCCTGAGAACCGTCTGGACATTATCCACGGCGTTACGGGCCATGCTCCTGCGCCTGATGCGGCGGCCGTCGCTGCTCCCGGTTTCTTCCTCTTCCACCACGCCGGTGACGATAACCTGGCCGCGCCGGTGGCCGACGAAGTTCACGCTGGCCTCCAGCTCTACCACCAGCCCCATGTTGGGGCCATAGACTGCCAGGGCGTTGACCACCCCCACCTGGGGTTCGGGAGGTACTTTGCTATCCATTCGCGGGGTATACTGGCCGCTGGTTACCACCCACTCGATATCGGCCCGGGTAATCTCCTGGCGCCTGTCCGTAAGGGCCAGGCCGGCGGCCAGCTGGACCATGTTAACTGCTTCCCGACCGTTGGTGGCATACTGTTTGATTACCTCCGCGGCCTCCGGGGCAATGTGTAAGTTTATTTTCCGGGCAGCGTTCTGGACGATTAACCCGATTTCATGGGGCAACAGGGGACGAAAATAGATCTCCTGGCAGCGTGAACGAATGGCCGCCGGGATCTCCTGGGGCAGGCGGGTGGTCGCCCCTACCAGGCGGAAATCCGCCGGCAGACCGTTGCGGAAGATATCGTGGATATGGCTGGGGATATTGCTATCCTCGCTGCTGTAATAGGCGCTTTCCAGGATAACCTTGCGATCCTCCAGGACCTTAAGGAGCTTGTTGATCTGGATGGGGTGTAATTCGCCAATTTCATCGATAAACAGGATACCACCATGGGCACGGGTTACGGCACCCGGTTTGGGCTGGGGAATACCGGCCATGCCCATGGGGCCCGCCCCCTGGTAGATGGGGTCATGGACCGAACCAATCAGAGGGTCGGCAATGCCCCGCTCGTCGAACCGGGAGGTCGCACCGTCGACTTCGACGAATTTAGCGTTCTCTTTAAAGGGTGAAAGGGGGTTGGCCTTGGCTTCCTCCAGGACCAGCCGGGCGGCAGCTGTTTTACCCACCCCCGGCGGGCCATAGATAATAACATGCTGGGGGTTGGGACCGCAGAGGGCGGCCCGGAGGGCCTTCAGGCCCTCTTCCTGGCCGATAATCTCGGCAAAGGTGCTGGGCCGGGTCTTTTCCGCCAGGGGTTCAGTGAGGGAGATCTCCCGCATCCGCTGGAGTTTTTCCAGTTCTTTGCGAGATTCCTTTTCCACAGCCACCCGGCTGCCCTGCTGGTTGCGCAGGAGGTTCCAGAAGTAAAGGCCAATTACCACGGCAAAGAATATCTGGACAAAGCCCAGGATTCCGCCCAGGCCCTGGCTCCATTCAGTCATAAGGGTACTCCTTTCCGAAACAAAAGGATCACCTAAAGTTTTATCCGGAAAGGAAAATTTTATCCACCAGCGTCCCTCCACTGGTTCCCAGGGGGACGTAAAAGGGCGGTGGTTAATACCCACCGCCCTTGCTAATCAGGCTGTCTCTTCTTTTTTCTTTTTCCTTTCTACCGTTAGGAGCAAGGGTTCTTCCTTGCGCAGGACAACATCTTTAGTGATTATACACTTGGAGATATTGTTCCGGGAGGGGATCTCGTACATAACGTCGAGCATGATCTCCTCCAGGATGGCCCGCAGGCCCCGGGCCCCGGTTTCTCGCTTGATAGCTTCCCTGGCGATAGTAACCAGGGCGTCTTCTTTGAATTCCAGGGTTACCCCGTCCATTTCAAAGAGCTTCTGGTACTGCTTCACCAGGGCGTTGCGGGGTTCCGTAAGGACCCTCATCAGGGCCGCCTCGTCCAGGGCGTCCAGGGTGACAATCACCGGCAGGCGGCCAACAAACTCGGGGATCAGGCCGTACTTCAGCAGGTCTACGGGCAGGACCTGCTTCAGGATATCCCCCACCTGGACGTCGTTCTTGCCCCGGATCTCGGCGCCAAAGCCCATGGTTTTCTGGGAGATGCGGTTCTTGATGATCTTGTCCAGGCCGTCAAAGGCCCCTCCACAGATAAAGAGGATATTGGTCGTATCCAGCTGGATAAACTCCTGGTGAGGGTGCTTGCGGCCTCCCTGGGGCGGCACGCTGGCAATGGTGCCTTCCAGGATCTTGAGCAGGGCCTGCTGGACCCCTTCCCCGGATACATCCCGGGTAATGGATGGGTTCTCTGATTTCCGGGCTATCTTGTCGATCTCGTCGATATAGACAATACCCTTCTCTGCCTTCTCCACATCATAGTCGGCCGCCTGGATGAGCTTGAGGAGAATATTCTCCACATCCTCACCCACATAGCCGGCTTCCGTCAGGGAGGTGGCGTCGGCGATGGCGAAGGGCACATTGAGAATCTTGGCCAGCGTCTGGGCCAGCAGGGTCTTACCGCTACCGGTGGGACCCAGCATGATGATGTTGCTCTTCTGGAGTTCAACATCATCCATCTTCATACCCAGGTTGATGCGTTTATAATGGTTATAAACGGCTACAGCCAGGGCCTTTTTGGCTTGATCCTGGCTTATGACGTACTGATCGAGGATCTCCCGGATCTCCTTGGGCTTGGGCAGTTCACCCATTTCCAGGTTCAGGTCCTCGCTTAGCTCCTCTTCGATTATCTCATTGCACAGCTCGATGCACTCGTCACAGATATATACACCCGGGCCAGCAACCAGTTTCTTGACCTGGTCCTGGAGTTTCCCGCAGAAGGAACACTTCAACTGGCCTTTGTCATCGGTGTATTTGTACATTTTCTTCACCTCGCTGTCCCTTATTTAGCGGGCAACTCGCGCTTGGTGATCACCTCATCGATTAAACCATACTCCCGGGCTTCCCTGGCTGTCATAAAGTGATCCCGGTCGGTATCCCTGGCAATCTGTTCCAGGGGTTTACCGGTTATCTCACTTAAAATACGGTTCAAGTTATCCCGTATGGCCAGAATCCTCTTGGCGTGGATCTCGATATCCACGGCCTGGCCCTGGGTACCACCCATGGGCTGGTGAATCATGATTTCGCTGTTGGGGAGGGCAAAACGCTTGCCCCTGGCCCCTGCCGCCAGGAGGAAGGCACCCATACTGGCCGCCAGGCCGACGCAGATTGTGGAAACGTCGGGCCGGATATACTGCATGGTGTCAAAGATGGCCATGCCTGCCGAAATCGATCCCCCGGGGCTGTTTATATAAAGGTGAATATCCTTGTCGGGATCCTCGGCCTCCAGAAAAAGCATCTGGGCGATAACCAGGTTGGCCACATGATCGTCAATGGCACTCCCCAGGAAAATAATCCTGTCCTTCAACAGGCGGGAATAGATATCATAAGCCCGTTCGCCCCTGCTGGTCTGCTCGACAACCATTGGTACCAGAACTGACACTGCCAACACACCTCCACGTTAAAATCGTTCAGAGATCACAGTTAAGCCGGCGTAGCTTCCGCTGTTTCTGCTGTTTCCCCTGCCGCGCCCTGTTCCCGGGGCGGTACGGGCTTGCTGTGCTCTACCAGAAAATCTATGGTCTTTTTAATCATTATATCGTATTTCAGGACGGACAAGTCGCCCAAATTCTTCCGTACAGTATCCGGATCTTGCCGGAAAATCCTGGCCATCCTCTCGATTTCGGCATCAATCTCTTCCTGGCTGGGCTGAATATTTTCAGCTCTGGCAATAGCTTCCAGAACCAGTTCCGTTTTTACGTCCCTTTCGGCCCCGGGCCGGAATTCTTTTTCTAAATCACCAATAGTCTTATCAGTGTTCTTTAAGAACTCCTCCAGGGTCATCTCCCGGGCCTGCAGGTTGCGCTCAAGTTCCCGGATCCGGGCATCAATACGCCGTTCCACCATAACTTCCGGGAGTTCCACCGTGGCCGCAGCGACAGCCTTTTCCACCACGGCCTGCCGTACTGCGGCTTCAACTCGCTGTTTCTGGCTTTCCTCCAGGCGCCGGCGGATATCCTGGCGCAGGTCCGCCAGAGTCTCGCACTCGCTCACATCTTTGGCAAACTCATCATCAAGAGGTGCCAGTTTCTTACGTTTAATCCCCCGCACGGTGACCTGGAAAACGGCTTCTTTACCGGCCAGATCCTTTTCGTGGTAATCGGAAGGGAAAGTGACATTAACGGTGCGTTCTTCATTTACCCTGGCACCAACCAGTTGTTCCTCAAAACCGGTTATAAAGGTGCCTGAACCCAGCTCCAGGGGGTAGTTGTTCCCTTCCATTCCCGGGTAAGGCTGGCCGTCCACGGTGCCCTTGAAGTCAATGGTAACAATATCACCGGCTGCTGCCGGTTCGTCCTCGATTACCTCCAGCTCGGCATAACGCTCCTGCAGCCGCTTCAGGTAAGCATCGATATCGGCTTCTGTTACCTCTACTTCCTGGCGTTCCACCTCCAGGCCGGTGTAGGGACCAAGCTGGACTTCCGGTTTAACCTCCACCCTGGCTTTAAAAACCAGGGGCTCTCCATCTTCTACTTTAACTATCTCAACCTCCGGCCGGTCGATGGGTTCCAGCTGGTGTTCGGCCACAGCTTCTTCATAAGCCGGAGGAATAACAATCTCCGCTGCCTCGTTATAAATAGGCTCCTTGCCAATATATTGCTCCAGGATAAAGCGAGGGGCTTTGCCCTTCCTGAATCCTGGAATATTGACCTGCTTTACCAGCCGGCGATACGCCTGGTCTATAGCCTTCTGGACTCTGGGGGCTTCAACTTCTACTTCCAGGAGTACCTGGTTTTTATCCAGTTTTTCTACGGCAGCCTTCATCTACTTATTTGCTCCTCCCTACTCCCGACTACTGGACGCCATTCATTATGACCATCCGTTTGTCTAAAAATACCTTCAGGATTTATTTCGCCGTGCCTGAAGCTTTTCCTGCTAAAATAATAAAAAATAGCCTGTGAAAGAGTACCTCGGACGGGTCAGGTCCGAGGTACTAATAAGCAAAAATATGGAGCGGAAGACGGGATTTGAACCCGCGGCCCTCGCCTTGGCAAGGCGATGCTCTACCACTGAGCTACTTCCGCCCGTTATTCGGTACCATCACGGCTTTCCGTAGCGATATATTAGCAAAAACCCCTGGCCCTGTCAAGCTCTCCTCCCCGGGCCGGGGCTATTTTCCTTGTTGCTGGCAGTTCCGGCAGAGGAGATGATTTCCACATCCGCCAGGGTAATCAAGCCCTGCTGGACCATCTCCCGGACCCGGGGCAACACGGCGTTTATCTTTTCGGGGCTGTCTACTGCCTCAACAAGAACCGGCAGATCGGCGGATAGCTCCAGGAGGCGCGAGGCATACAGCTGCTTACGCTTGCCATATCCCTCGATACCACGGACTACAGTAACCCCGGCCAGGCCGGCGGCCTTTAATTCGAGAACCAGAGCATGGTAAAGGGCCATACCCTGCCACTTCATACCCTCGCCCAGATAAACCGTCAAACGCTTGGCCCTCGTGCCGGTCATACCCATCCCTCCAGCCTAAAATAAACTCCCTGCCGCCAGCCAGCCAAGCCAGGCCAGGAGCAAGCCTCCCAGGATGCTCCCCAGGCTGTAGGCCAGGGCCCGTTTACCCTCGCCATCGCCAATCATGGTGACGGTTTCATAGGTGAAGGTTGAAAAGGTAGTATACGCTCCCACAAACCCTGTCCCCAAGGCCAGGGCGATGTCAGCCGGTAACCTTCCCTGGGGCAGGGCCAGGAGCAGGCCTAGCAGAAAGGCTCCGCTTAAGTTGACGAACAGGGTACCCAGGGGCCAGGTACCACGGACTCGATTTCCCAGCCAGCGACTTAGCAGGAAACGGGCCAGGGTCCCGGCAATCCCGCCACAGCCTACATAGAGCCAGGCCATTACTCCTCCCCATCCTCCCTGGTTATTATACTACTCAATGCTTTTGAAGATAAGGGCAGGCGCGCTAAAAAAATACCGGTTTGCATACAGATAAGTCCCCCGGCCAGGGAAGCGAAGAGGTAAAGGAGGGCCAGGGGAATTTTTTCTCCCTGGAGCAGGTGGAGGGTTTCCACACTGAAGGTGGAAAAGGTGGTGAAGGCACCGAGCATCCCTGTAGTAATCCCCAGGCGCAATTCCGGGCCCATGACCAGTCGTTCCAGGGTATAGGTCAGGATAAAGCCCATGGCCAGGCAACCGCCCAGGTTAATAATCCAGGTAGCCAGGGGAAAGGAACCAGGCCAGAGACGGTTGATAAAACTAGCCAGGAAATAACGGCCGACAGCGCCACAAAATCCTCCTACGGCAAGGTAAAGGTAGAGCATAGTGAATATATCATTCCTCCATGGCGGCAAAAAATAAACCCCTACCCCGGGGAAACTTTACCCCCCCGCGTAGGGGTCATCACTGCACCAGCGCAGATTTAAAGGGAACCCCATCCTTTGGGTATTAACCTTTTGCTAGAGAGATTCTATTCCACACTGGCGGCCATTTTCCTGCCAGTGTATCCCCTGCCGCCGTCGCTATAATGGCAAAATACTCCCGGGCCGCCCGGCCGCTCGATACCTGCTTGCTCCTCTACCAGTGCCGCCGTATCCTCAGTAATCTCACCAACTAAGCCAATGTGTATATCTGACCCTGTAAAAAAATCCCGGATCTCTCCGGGTGTGGTAGGGTATATTTTAAAGGAGGTCAGAGGGCTTTGCTCAAGGTTTATGATAGCACGCAGTCGTTATAAATGTATTAAGCCACCTTTAAAATTAAATTAATTTTGTACTTGCCGGCCCCCATGGTCACTGTTACTATTACCCGGGCGGGCATAAGCTTGTTAAGGCTCCAGGACCGTGGCCTGCACCCCCGCCTTTCGGTCAGGTTTGCCTTAGTAGCGCTTTTAACAAAAATATTTATCGCCATTTTTAACTATTTTTTAACCATCAGGGTGAATACCTTCATAAAATTAATATCAAACCCCATGGGCAAATTTAGTAAAAAAGGGTATAATAGAAGATGTGTGTTTAGACAAGAAAGGAGGACCGCTTTTTATGGCCCAGGAAACTTCCTCCTCGCGAGAACCGCTACGTAAAGCCGATGTAAACATAAAATTATCTGAATTTGAAATTCCCCCATGCAGGACATCTTGCTTGTCGGTAAAAGAGCCCCTATCGGTCCCGAAGCCGTAAGGCGTATGGTTGATGCAGTTTCGCCGGAACAATATGAGATAGTACGCCTAAACCATGAGACTTTCGAAGCGGTGGTAGTAAAAAAATCTTTATTAAGGCTTCTCCCTAAAGAAAAGCTTCTCCCAGTGGTAATCGAAGAAAGTAACCGCATCGCCGACGATAAAATGGTGCTTAAGGCCCAGATAAATATTACCATCCAGGTCAGCAGGACGGTGGATTTGTAGTGCCCACGGTAAAAAGCCTTATAAGCGAGAAGCTTTATACCATTGACCCGTTAGCAAGCGTCGGCCGGGCAGCCGCTATTATGGAACGCTATGGTATAGGCAGTCTCCCGGTAGTAGAAGAGGGAAAACTGGTAGGCATTATCACTTCCAGGGATGTCAGGAGGTTTCACCCAAACCGGCTGGTTGCCGATGCCATGACGAGAAAAGTGATCACCATATCACCAACAGCTCCCCTTACAGAAGCACAAAAATTAATGGTCAAGAATAAGATTGAGCGTCTGGTAGTTACCTCGGAAAACAACATTATTGGTATAATCACCTACGCCCAGATCATGTTGGAATTGGGCAAATATACCGATAGCCTCACGGGATTAAACAAAGCCGAAATCTTTTACGAAAAAGCCCTGGAGTTATTAAGACGAGGGCAGGAGATAGCAATAATCTTTCTGGATTTGGATAACTTCGGAGGTATTAATAAAGAATACGGCCATATTTATGGTGACAATGTCCTGCGCCAGGCCACCATAATCTTAAATAATTTAATTAACATGAATGAGGATACCTTGTGCCGCTATGCCGGCGATGAATTTGCTATTGTTACCACCAGGTCCCTGGTCGCAGCAGAAAAATTAGCCCGGCAAATTGTCACGGCCTTCGCCAACGAAAATTGGCCCGGTAAAATAAAGGTCACCATTTCTGCTGGCGTAGCCGGAGGCCGTCGCTCAAAAATACGCGAATGTGGTAAAGACAGCAGCTATATCGTCAAGAACCTGGTCAATATGGCCAGCCTGGCTTCAACCAAAGCCAAAAGACTGAAAAAACCGGTAGTAGTAGTTGAGGCCGTTGAGTTTAAAGAAACAGCATGCATGTAGCGCCTACCATGTCCCTCCCTTCATGAAAAATGCGGCAGTTAGCCGAATTCGGCTAAAAATTCTATAATTTAAACCGTGCGACAGTCGGCTGCAATTCTTGCACCGGGTGGTCAGCTTGCCAGCCGAAAGCGGCGTTTTTTCCATAGCCGCGTTCCGCTCTTCGCTGCCGGCCGATTCTTTTCAGCGACCCCCTCCTTTTCCCTTTCCAGTGATACGACAAAAAAAATCCGGGTTTCAAACCCGGAAAACCTTGAAATATCTATATTTGGTGCGGGCGAGAGGACTTGAACCTCCACGGGTTAACCCCACCAGATCCTAAGTCTGGCGCGTCTGCCATTCCGCCACGCCCGCAAAAAAATGGTGAGCCATCGGGGAGTCGAACCCCGGACACCCTGATTAAAAGTCAGGTGCTCTACCTGCTGAGCTAATGGCTCACGCTATTGGCTGGGGCGGCTGGATTCGAACCAGCGGAATGACGGATCCAAAGTCCGTTGCCTTACCGCTTGGCTACGCCCCAATATAAATAAAATGGGGTGGGAGATGGGACTCGAACCCACGACCCCCAGGGCCACAACCTGGTGCTCTAACCAACTGAGCTACACCCACCATGTCTTTTTCTGGCGCGCCTGGCAGGATTCGAACCTGCGGCCCGCGGCTTAGAAGGCCGCTGCTCTATCCAGCTGAGCTACAGGCGCTTATTTGGAGCGGGTGATGGGAATCGAACCCACGTAGCCAGCTTGGAAGGCTGGAGCTCTACCATTGAGCTACACCCGCAAGCAAATCTCATTTTACCACAAAAACGCTTCCCCGTCAAAAATAATTTTTGCTGACCACCACGAAAAGAGCATTATTTATTATAATTGACCGGCCTGCCCCTGGCAAGCCCCTTTTTGCCGGCGGCAGGCCGGCATGGAGGCTATTTTGCCGGCCAGAGCCGCCTCAAGATGGGCCACATCTTCTTTACAGCCCGGGCACGATGGCTCAATTTATTTTTAACCTCACCCCCCAGCTCGGCCAGGGTCAGGTCATACTCTGGCAAGTAAAACAGGGGGTCATAGCCGAATCCCTGGTGGCCCCGGGGTTCCGTTGCAATCAGCCCTTCCAGGGTGCCCTCTGCCAGGTGGGTATCGCCATCCTCAGTAACCAGGGCCAGCACACAACGGAAGCGAGCCGTCCTTCTCTCCCAGGGCACTCCCTCCATGAGTTGGAGTAATTTGGCGTTGTTGCGCCGGTCATCGGTGGGTTCACCGGCAAAACGGGCCGAATAAACTCCCGGCGCACCCTCTAAAAAGTCAACTTCCAGGCCAGAATCGTCGCCCAGGGCCGGTAAGCCAGTCATGCTGGCTGTCAGCCGGGCTTTGAAAAGGGCATTGTCGACAAAGGTGCTGCCTGTCTCTGGCGGCAGGTTGAACCCGGGGAAATCGAGCAAGGTCTCGATTTCCACCCCCAGGTCCTGCAAAAGCTCCCGGAACTCCCTGGCTTTACCCGCATTTTTGGTAGCTACAACCAGTTTATTTATCATTGCCTGTCCCCACCCGGCTGGCAATATCACCAAGAACCTGCTTTTGGATGGCAATCAGGTTCTCTATACCTTCCCCGGCCAGATCCAGCATGGCTATGAGCTGTTCCCGGGTAAAGGGCCGGCCTTCGGCCGTTCCCTGGACCTCCACCAGCTGGCCGGAACCAGTCATGACGACATTCATATCCACCCCGGCGTGGGAGTCCTCCTGGAAATCCAGGTCCAGGATAAGCTCGTCGTCCACCAGGCCGACGCTGACTGCTGCCAGGAAATCCTTAAGGGGCAGGGCTGGCACTCCCCCGGCCGCCACCAGGCCGGCCAAAGCTTCAGCCAGGGCCACGAAACTACCGGTAATGGCGGCTGTGCGCGTACCGCCGTCGGCCTGAAGGACATCGCAGTCCAGCCAGATGGTCCTCTCCCCGAGGAGGGACATGTCGACCACGCTGCGTAACGACCGTCCTATTAGTCGTTGGATCTCCTGGGTCCGGCCCGTGAGCCTGCCACGGGTGACTTCGCGTATGGTCCGCTCCTTGGTGGACCGGGGCAGCAGGGAATACTCCGCCGTAATCCAGCCCTTGCCGGTGTTTTTTAAAAAGGGAGGAACCTTTTCTTCCACCGTTGCACTGCAGATCACCCGGGTGTCACCTACGGTGATTAAGGCCGAACCCTCGGCATATTTGAGATAATGGCGTTCAATGGTCACCGGGCGCAATTCCCGCAAACCGCGCCCATTTGCTCGTAGCAAAGCTTCAGGCCTCCTTCGTTCTTACCCGGGGGTACTACCTTTTTCCCTAAATTCTAAGGCAAGTTTTCTGGTGCCGGCCAGTTCCGGCCATTCGACCAGTTTAAAGCCCACTTCGTTAAAGGAACGCGGGTCGCCGCTGACATAGAATTCGTGGGCCCGGGAACCGTGGGGTCCCCGCAGGCCACCGCCGGCTGCCAGGACAGCTTTCAACTCCCGTACCGTGGCCGCCGCCGGGTCCACCAGAGTAACTCCGGGACCGGCCAGGTCCTGGATGACCGGCGCCAGAAAAGGGTAATGGGTACAGCCCAGGATGAGGGTATCAATACCGGCTTGCAAAAGGGATTCCAGGCATTCGGCCACCACCCCTTCCACCCGGGGACCGGCAACTATACCGGCTTCCACCAGGGGTACGAAGGGGGGACAGGCCCGGGTAAAGACCTGGACCTCCTTCCCCCGGCCCAGCAGGGCTCGCCTGTGGGCGTCGCTGGCAATGGTAGCTTCCGTGGCTATAACGCCGATCCGCCCGTTTTTAGTCGCCTGCAGGGCGGCTTCGACGCCGGGCTCAATGACCCCGATGATGGGGATAGAATACTTCTGGCGCAAGTAGGGCAGGGCCACGGCTGAAGTAGTATTGCAGGCGTCAACAATGGCCTTTGCCCCCCGGGCAATTAAAAAGCCGACTATAGTATCGGCAAAATGGACTAACTCGTCTACCGGCCGCGAACCGTAAGGTACGTGAGCCGTGTCGCCGAAATAAATTATCGTCTCGGCAGGCAGTTGCCGGTTAATCTCCCGCGCTACTGTCAAGCCGCCGACTCCGGAATCAAAAACTCCCACCGGTTGGACGGGAAGCACCGCCCTCAACTCCTTATCGAGGTGCTTCTTCTTTCTAAAAACCAAGTTCTGAATATTATATGCTGGACGTCTAGCTGGTAATGTCTATTTACGCCTTCCCATTGTAACAGAGAAGGCGAGGGCCTGCAAGCAATTAGCAGACCCCCGCCCCTTTGTGGCCCAGCCTACTGGCCGGAGAAGTAATCACTGATGCCGTTAAAGATTCCCCTGGCTACCAGAGCCTGGAAATCAGGACTGGCCAGGAGCTGCTCCTCCGTGGGGTTCGAGATAAAAGCCGTCTCTACAAGCACCGAGGGCATTTTGGTATTGCGCAGGACTGCAAAATTGGCTTCTTTGACACCCAGGTCGGGCCGGCCGATAGCAGCTACCAGATCCCTCTGGATAAGGGTGGCCAGGCGCTGGCGTGCCTCCCGCTGTTCTCCCAGGGCCGTCCCCGGCGGCGCATAGAAATAGGTTGAGGTACCCGAGGCTGAAGGGCTCAGGGACGCGTTGGAGTGAATGCAGATGAAGAGATCGGCGCCGATGTCGTTGGCGTAATAGGCCCTGCCGGACAGGGTATACGGGGTTGTTTCCCCATCGCGGGTCATATAAACCGTCGCCCCGGCGGCGCGCAATAGTTCAGCCAATTTCCGGGACATGGCCAGGTTGACATCCTTCTCCTGAACGCCGCTGGGACCGATGGCCCCGGGGTCAGAACCTTGCGGGTCGGTACCATGGCCGGGGTCAATGACAATTTTAGCCCCCCGGACGGAGGGTTTTTGCAGCCTGATGGTTATAGTAGACCCCGCTGTCGTTGTGGTAAAATTGGCCGCCCCATTGAGATCGCATACCACCCGTACGGTGCTGGCATCATACTGTCCCAGGCGCACCCGGGCCAGGGGCTGCCGGTTCACTTCGACCTTATCCTGCCCCGGTGCTACCGCCAGGGTGGCTCCAGGTATATCGAAAATCAGGTGGTCGGACCAGCGGGAGCTTTTAAAGGTAAAGGGCCGGGTACCCTGCACCGTTACCTCAACCCAATCGGGCCCGGGATTTACCGTGACGCCGGTTATCTTGAGGCTGTTGCTATCACTGCCGCCCCCTCCCTGATTACCATCACCAGGTGCCGTTCCACCGTTACCCGGTTCGGACCCGCCATTATCCTGGCCCGGCTTTTCGGGCGAAAAGGTTGCCAGGGAGCTGGCCAGCCAGCCTCGCTGGCCATTATCCAGCTCTACCAGCCACCAGTCACCCTGCTGTTGCCAGATGGGTAACCTGCCGCCGGCTGGAGCTATACCGACCTGTTTTTCCACCGGGTTAGGTCCGGCTAAAATGGCTACCGGTTTGTTACCTATTATCGCTGTGCCCAATGGTTGTTCGGATGGTGGTGGTTCGTTCCCCGGCTGGTTATTACCAGGTGACGGGTTGTTGCCTGGCGGCTGCCCGTTCCCTGGCTGATTATTGCCGGGAGGATTGGTATCCTGGGGTTGGTTGCTGCCCTGGAGAACTTCGGCATAGCTGGCCGAAACCCAACCCTGGCGTCCATCCGGCAACTGCACCTGGTACCATCCATCGCCTGTAGCCAATAATTGCACCAGTGTGTTCCTGGGGAGGACATCAACTACCCCATAGGAAGTACCCGGCCCGGTCCGGACATTGACGTAACTGCCGGTTATCCGCACCTGGCGGGCTGGCGACGCCGTACCCAGCCAGATGCTAACTGTCCGGGAGGCATCGTCCCATTCAACCTTCCCGCCGAAAGCCTGGGCGACAAAACGCACCGGTACCATGCTGGTGCCATCCTGGAGTACAGGTACCGTATCCAGTTCAATAGCCTGGAGGTTGACCTGGGCCTGGCGTTTGCCAATCCACATTTTTAAAGTTGTCGCTCCCCGGCTGACTACTATCCCCTGCTCGGCATCCAGCCACTCCACCCTGGCCCCCATATGTTCCATGACAAAACGCACCGGTACCATTGTACGACCGTTGCTGTCGGTGTAGGCTGGAACAGAGGGGTTAACCCTGCTGCCGTTGAGGACTAGAGTAATTCCGGGGTCAGCTGCAGCCGGCCGGGCCATCAGCCCCAGCGTAAATATGTACATCAATGCCAGTATCAGCAGCGTCAGGTCCCACCGGCCATTTGTCAGGCGTCTAACCATCACCCTTTCTTTCCCCTTTCACCCTTTTACAACTTCCGGTTATACTATTCGCTACCGGAAGTGGCTTTCCTTCCCACCTGCGAATTTTTGTCGAAAAAATAAAGGGGCGCCTCAAGCGACCCTTTTGCGAACCAGGTGTATATTATAATATAAGGATCTTATTTTTTGATCAGGCTCTCGTTGCGGCTCATGGCAGCCGAAACATCAACGTGGCCGGCAATAGTCTGGACGTACTGACCGTCTACCAGGAACTGGACCTGTTTAATTGTGGGAAATTGGGTCAGGGTATTGACAATGGAATAAACCGTCAGGCTCTCCCCCAGGGAGCCGCCGCTATGGTTGGCCACCAATTCCTTACTAAAGTCAACCCTGGCCAGGCCGTCGGGGCGGATATTGATATCCTTCAATACTGTTCCCTTGGGAATGGTCGGCAGTAGTTTAGAATCGGGAGCAGGACCTTTGATCAGCTCTTCGATGGTGGCCCGGGCAATTCCTTCGACGGCCGGGATACTACGCTTTTCCGCCACCAGATAGTTACCGGTGGAATCGCTGAAATAGAGGACTACCTGGGTCGTTTTGGCCGGTTCCCCGGACTTGTTCTCAGGCTTCTCAGGCGCCGGAACACTCGCTTCAGGAGGAGGAACCTGGACCTTGACCTGTGGCTGGGTATTGCCCCTCAACCTGTCCGTGAGGCCACAACCGCTGACCATGACAACCATGAGCAACAGGCCCATCACAACTGCTAAATACTTACGCCACCGCAAAAAATATCCCTCCTTTTTCAGATTGCTATTAACATACATATCGCGACAAGGAGGGATATATTACTAATTTTTTTAGTCTAAGCCAAAATCTCCCTCAGAGCGCGAATGAAGGTCTCGTTCTGGCGCCGGGTACCAATGGTCACCCGCAGGAAGGTATCATAGCCGAAGATATCGCCAGTCCGGACGATAACTCCTTTTTGCAACAGTTGATGGAAAACCTCCCGGCTGTCCCGCTGGATATCTACAAAGATGAAATTGGCTTCGGTGGGAACGTACTTTAGCCCCAGGGATTCAAATTGGCTGTAGAGATACTCCTTGCCCTCGCTGTTGACTTCCCTGCTTTTACCCACGTGGGCTTCGTCCTTGAGGGCGGCAACGGCGGCAACCTGGGCGAGGAGGTTGACGTTAAAGGGCTCCCGTACCCGGTTCAAGTCCCGGATAATCTCGGGGACAGCGACCCCGTAACCGACCCGCAACCCGGCCAGGCCGTAAATTTTAGAGAAGGTGCGCAGGATTATGACACCGGCCCTGCCGGCCCGGACATAGGCCAGGCTGTCGGGATAGTGTTCAGCGGTAACATAATCGGAATAGGCCTCGTCCAGGACGACCAGTACGGAAGGAGGCACCTGCTTTAAGAATCCGTCCAGGGCGGCCTGGCCGACAATCGTCCCGGTGGGATTGTTGGGGTTGCAGACGAAGACCAGCCGCGTCCTGGGAGTAATAGCTGCTGCCATGGCTGCCAGGTCGTGGCGGAAATTGCGAGTAGGAACCTTGATGGCCCGTCCCCCCATTACCTGGGCGGCGAACTCGTATTCGGAAAAGGTAGGGTCGGCGACGACGATTTCATCGCCAGGGTTGATGTAGGTCTCGGCCAGCATCTTCAGGATCTCGTCAGTACCGTTGCCGATAATGAGGTTCTCCTGTTTTACCCCCAGTTTGGCCGCCAGGGCTTCTTTCAGATAATAGCAGTTGCCGTCAGGGTAGAGGAATATCCTATCGCTGGCCTCTTGCAGGGCCTGGACGGCATCCGGGGAAGGCCCCAGCGGATTTTCATTGGAAGCCAGCTTAATGACATCCTTAACTCCCAGCTCGCGCCGGACCTCTTCAATGGGTTTCCCCGGGACGTAGGGTTTAATACTCAGGATGGCCTCGCGACATTTGGGAACGGTAGCCACTGGTTCTTCATCTCCTTTGTCCTGCAACCGCCGGTTAGAGGCGGTAGATTTTCTCCCCATCAAGAACGATAATGCCCCTGGCCTGTAAAACGTTGATGGCCGCGTCGAGTTCTTCCACCCGGAAAATAACCAGGGCACCGTTATCCCCCCTGCCGATGAAGGCGTAGAGGTATTCAATGTTAATGCCATTTTCTTCGAGGATGGAGAGGATGTTGCTGAGGCCGCCGGGCCGGTCGGGCATCTCTACCCCCAGGACCTCCGTCAAGCTGACGGTAAAACCGGCCCCCTTAAGTTCGGTGTAGGCCCGGTCCGGGTCGTCGACGATGAGGCGCAGGATGCCGAAATCCGAAGTGTCAGCGATGGAGAGGGCGCGGATGTTGATGCCGTGCCCGGCCAGGAGCCGCGTTACGGCCGCCAGCCGGCCGGATTTGTTCTCGAGGAAAACCGAGATCTGCTTGATCTTCACCTGGCTCGCCTCCTCCTAAATCTTCCTTTTATCGATAACCCTTACGGCTTTGCCTTCGCTCCGCTGGATAGATTTGGGCTCGACCAGGGTTACTTTGACGCTGATGCCCAGGGTGCTTTCCAGTTCATGGCGCAGGCGTTTTTCCAGATCTTCCAGGCGCCGGACTTTATCGGAGAAAAGGGTTTCAGAGACTTCTACTTTGATCTCCAGGGTATCCAGGGAGCCCTGGCGGTCGACGATGAGGAGGTAGTGGGGTTCGGTACCCCCCATCTCCAGGAGGACGCTCTCCACCTGGGAGGGGAAGACATTGACCCCGCGGATGATGAGCATGTCGTCGGTACGACCGGTGAAGCGGGCTACCCGCGGGTGGGTGCGGCCGCAGGGACAGGGTCCGGGGATCAGGCTGGTGATATCCCGGGTGCGGTAACGGATGACCGGCAGGGCTTCCTTGGTGAGGGAGGTAATCACCAGTTCGCCCCTCTGGCCCGGGGGCAGTTGCTTTCCGGTCACCGGATCGATAATTTCAATTAAAAAGTGGTCGGCAAAGATATGGAGACCGTTTTTCTCCTGGCACTCAATCCCCACCCCGGGGCCGATAACCTCGCTCAGGCCGTAGATGTCGACGGCGCTGATGCCCAGGCGCTTCTCGATCTCCTGGCGCATGCTTTCCGACCAGGGTTCGGCACCGAAGATCCCGCAGCGGAGCTTTATTTCCTCGGGTTTGATCCCCATCTCCGCCATTACTTCCGCGATATGCAGGGCATAGGAAGGAGTACAGGTCAGGACGGTGCTACCATAGTCCTTCATGATCATTACCTGGCGCTTGGTGTTGCCGCCGGAAATTGGAATTACGGAGGCCCCCAGGCGTTCGGAGCCGTAGTGGATTCCCAGGCCGCCGGTAAAGAGGCCATACCCGTAGGCGTTTTGAATGATATCATGCCGGGTGGCGCCGCCGCAGACGAGGGCCCGGGCCATGAGTTCGGACCAGACGTCAATGTCGTGGCGGGTGTAACCAACCACCGTCGGTTTACCGGTAGTGCCCGAGGAGGAGTGGATACGTACGATCTCGCTCATGGGCACGGCGAACATGCCGTAGGGGTAGTTATCCCGCAAATCCTGTTTGGTGGTGAAAGGCAGTCTTTGCAGGTCGTCCAGGCTCTTGATGTCCCCCGGTTCCAGGCCGATCTCCTGGAAGGCCCGGCGATAAAAGGGGACATCAAAAAAGGCCCTCCTGACTGTTGCCTGGAGGCGTTCCAGCTGGAGTTCCTGCAGTTCTGCCTCCGGCATACATTCATATCTCTCGTTCCAGTACAAACCTGTACCCCCCATTATCACCATATGGATATAGATAATTCCACACCAGCGAGGGAATTCCTGCTAAAAAGCCGGTGCTAAATTTTAGCGCCGGCAATTTTTCTTGCCATCATAGCTAAAAACAGTTGTTTTGCCGTCGATGATGGTCTCCAGGTGGACGGGCCGGCCCCAGAGGAGGTAGACGTAGGGCAGGGTTTTTTCCAGGTAAGAGACATCCAGTTCCAGGCCTTCGTAGCGGTGTTTAAGGTAGAGTTCGCCCCGGCGCTGGTAGTCGGCATCCTCCACAACGATGTACGGGTAACCGCAATTAATCAGGCGGCTCACCAGGCCGTCCCGGACCTTTTCCCAATCCTTTTCCACCACCACCCATTCGGAGCCGACCTTCTGGTAGAGGTACAGATCCAATTCCTCGACCAGTTCCCTGGTCAGATAATTACGCAGGAAGGAAATGTCATTCTCGCAGGAGCGGACCTCAAAAATCTTGGAGCGGCCCTCTCCTCCCGTACGACCGTAGCGTTCCCGCTCTTCCTGGCTGGGGTTTTCCCAGCGCTTCTCAATGTCCTCAAAGATCTTGCTGCCAACCAGGTAGGGGTTGATCTGCCGGTAGCCAGGTTGAAGAACGCTTGCGTGCAGGCGGGCAAAATCAACAGTTTCGGCCGGGGTCAGATCCAGTTCCCGGATAATCCGGGCATGCCAGTAAGCGGCCCAGCCCTCGTTGATGATCTTGGTCTCCATCTGGGGCCAGAAGTACTGCATCTCCTCGCGAATCATGGCCATAACCTCCCGCTGCCAGTCCTCCAGTTCGGGACTGTTCGCCATGATAAACCCGACCATGTCCTTGGTAGGCCGGGGTGGTATTTTGCGGTTGCGTTCCGGCGGGGGTTCCTTCGGTCTGCCGTCCAGGACCCAGAGGTCGTCGTAGGGCGTTTCCCGGCGGTGCGGCCTGGTATCCTCATTTTCTTCATTCTCTTCTTCTTTATATCCGAAGGGGCCCGGGGGTTCAATATGCTCCTGGATGGCCAGCACGGCATCGAGGAAGATCTCCACCTCCCGGTGACCGTACTTGAATTCGTATTCCCGGATCTTGGCGGCGTGAACGGCCATGGTCTCCACCATCTGGCGAGAGGTGGCGGTAAAATAGATGTTGTTTTTAAAGAAATCGCTGTGGGCGAAAACATGGGCAATGACCAGTTTATTCTGGATGAGGTCATTGCCCTCCAGGAGAAAGGCATAACACGGGTTGGAGTTGATGACCAGTTCGTAGATACGGCTGAGGTTAAAGTCGTACTGGAGCTTCATTTTATAAAAGTGCTTGCCGAAGGTCCAGTGGGCGAACCTGGTGGGCATACCGTAAGCGCCGAAGGCATAGAGGACGTCAGCCGGGCAGAGCTCGAAGTAGACCGGAAAAAAGTCCAGGCCGAATTTCCTGGCCTGGTCGTGGATTGTCTCGATGGCCTGAGCGATGCTTTTAAATTCTTGTTCCACCCGCTTCTCCTCCTTTTGGCCCGGCAAAGAATTGCCGCAGGGCCTGGTAGACCTCGCTCTTATCCTTGACCGCCACCGTCACCAGGCGGTCGTCCTTGATGCGCTTGAAGACGTTCATCAGGGTGCTGGTACGGTAATAGGGATTGACAATCTCCCCGTACCCCAGGAGGTTGACCCTGGGCAAAAGTTCCTGGACAGCCTCCAGGCAGGCCTCATTGTCGCTGGGAAGGTTGTCGCCGTCGGTAAAGTGGAAAGGGTAGATATTGTAATCCGCAGGTGGATAGCGGCGGTCGATAATCTCCAGGGCCAGGCGGTAGGCCGAGGAGCAGCGGGTACCACCGCTCTCTCCCTTGGCGAAGAACTCTTCCTCCGTTACCTCACGGGCCTGGGTATGGTGGGCGATAAAGACCAGATCCACCTGCTGGTACCTGCTGCGCAGGAAACGTACCATCCAGAAAAAGAAGGTACGGGCGATATACTTCTCATAAGTCCCCATGGAGCCGGAGGTATCCATCATGGCCAGGACTACGGCGCTGGTCTCGTAGCGGGTTTTCTCCTCCCAGGTTTTAAAGCGCAGGTCCTCCGGTGTAATACCGCCAATAGCCAGCTTGCCCTTCATGGCGTTGCGCTTGAGGTTTTCGAGGAGGGTACGTTTTTTATCCAGGTTGCCCATGAGGCCCTTGCGGCGCACGTCGCGAAACTCATAAGCGGGGGAAACCATCACTGGCTTCTTTTTCTCCTGAAGGTTGGGAAGCTCCAGGTCCCGGAAGAGCATCTCCTGGACCTCCTCCAGGGTGACCTCGGCCTCGTAGTAATCGACCCCCGGTTCGTCGCCGGCCCCCGGCCCTTTGCCGGTACCTCCGGCGGCCTCGTGACCAATAACGGTACCCTTCCGAGTACCACCGCTGCCCTGGCCGGCATGCTGCCCCTGATTGTAATTAAAGCGAAAGTGATACTCCTCCAGGCTGCGAATGGGCACCCGGACTACCTTTTTACCCCGGCCCATAATAATGCTCTCTTCAGCTATGATGTGAGGCAGATTTTTTTTGATGGCTTCCCGGACCTTTTCCTGGTGCCGCTGCTGATCCAGGTAACCCTTGCGGTGCAGGGACCAGTCTTCCCGGGAAAGGTTGTACTCCACCGGCATTGGATCTGGCCTCCCCTCAACGGTTCAACAGGCTACCGGTGTATTTCAGGAGTTCATTAGCACAGATCGGGCAATAACCGTGCTGGGAAATCAGGCGGTCGATGACGGCGTTAATGCGTTTCAGTTGCTCCGGATCCGGGGTGCGAGTAGAGGTGGTTATCTTAACGATATCCTTCATGTCGGCGAAGAGCTTCTTCTCAATTGCCTCCCGCAGGCGCTCGTGGGAATTGAAATCAAAGGTCTTCCCCTTGCGGGCGTAGGACGAGAGACGGATAAGAATCTCCTCCCGGAAAGACTTTTTGGCATTCTCGGTGACGCCGATCTGCTCCTCAATGGAACGCATGAGCTTTTCATCGGGGTCCAGTTCCTCGTCGGTGATGGGATCGCGAACCTTGGTTTTATTGACAAAAGCCTCGACGTTATCCAGGTAGTTGTTGAAGAGGGCCCGGGCGGATTCTTCGTAGGAGTAGACAAAGGCTCGCTGGACTTCCTTTTTGGCGTACTCATCGTATTCCTGGCGTGCCATGGCGATAAAATTGATGAGGCGCTCCTTCTCTTCCCTGGTTATGGAGGGGTGCTGGTCCAAACCGTCCTTTAAAGCCCGCAGGATGTCCAGGGCGTTGATGCAGCGGGTGTCGGCGGTAATGAGGGCGCTGGAGATACGGTTGATGACGTAGCGGGGGTCGACGCCGCTCATACCCTCGGCCTCGGCCTCGTTCATCAGCTCCAGAACGTCCTTTTGCTTGAAGCCCTCCACATCTTCGCCGTCATAGAGTTTCATCTTCTTTAACAGGTCCATGCCCTGCTTCTTGGATTCCTTCAGGCGCGAGAGGATGGAGAAGATGGCGGCCGCCTGGAGGGCATAGGGGGCGATATGGACGTCGATATCACTCTGGCGAATGAGCTTCTGGTAGATCTTGACCTCTTCCCTGACCTTCAGGTTATAGGGGATGGGAATGACCATGATGCGGGACTGCAGGGCCTCGTTCTTGGGGTTGCTGATAAAGGCCCGGTACTCCGCTTCGTTGGTGTGGGCAATGATCATCTCGTCGGCTGAGATCAAGGCAAAGCGGCCGGCCTTGAAATTGCCCTCCTGGGAAAGGCTGAGGAGATTATAAAGGAATTTTTCATCGCATTTCAGCATTTCCTGGAACTCCATTATCCCCCGGTTGGCCTTGTTGAGTTCCCCGTCAAAGCGGTAGGCCCGGGGGTCGGACTCGGAACCGTACTCGGCGATGGTCGAGAAGTCGATACTGCCGGTGAGCTCGGCAATATCCTGGGATTTAGGGTCCGAGGGACTGAAGGTACCGATACCGACCCGTTTTTCCTCGGAAAGGATGATGCGTTCCACCGGGACCTCTTCTACCCGGCCTTCATATTTCTCTTCAACCATTAACTGGCAAACGGGACACAGATTGCCTTCGATATAAATGCCATATTCCCTTTGTAAATCGGGCCGCAGTTCCCGGGGGATCAGGTGCAGGGGCTCTTCATGCATGGGGCAGCCCTTAATGGCATAGAGGGCGCCGGCATCGGTCTGGCTGTATTTTTCCAGCCCCCGTTTTAACATGGTCACAATGGTCGATTTACCCCCACTGACCGGCCCCATGAGGAGCAGGATCCGCTTGCGGACGTCCAGGCGCCGGGCAGCGGAATGGAAATACTCCTCCACCAGTTTTTCCAGGGTCCGCTCCAGGCCAAAGATCTCCCCTTCAAAGAACCGGTAGTGTTTAACCCCGTCGATCTCCTCGACCCCGTAACCGGCAATCATGTCATATATACGAGCATGGGCGAGCCGTGCCAGTTTGGGATTGGCGATCACCATTTTTAAATACTCAGCAAAAGTCCCTTCCCAGTGAAGCTTCCTGGCTTCCTGGCGGTATTCCTCCAACCGTTGCAATATCTCCACCGGCTCCTCCTCCTTCCCGGTAAAAATTCAGGCTACAATAAGCAGGAGTATTATATAATTATGAAGGAGCGGCCCGAAAAAGAAGGGAACTGACAGAAGCAGGAAAAACAGAAGAAAGGCCGAATGATAATAGGTGGATCAGCAAAAAATATCGGCGAGGTGATGGGTGTAGGGTATAAATAAGAGTTTACCTGGCTGATCCGCCTCCCCGTAGACGAACTGCCCCGGGGACCCGACGAGCAAAAAAGGACGTAGAAAACCTGCTCCTCTGGAAACGAGTAGCAGCAATATCATCCTGGTTTTTACGCCAGGTCCATAAACTTGCCACCCTGGGCATGGAAGCCCTGATTATGACTAAAAGTACCCGGCTCTTTTACGAGGAAGAAAAGAGGATTATAACCAAGATTTTCCAGGTATAAAAACAGACTTGAGCTAATTTCAAACCCGTAAGGGTTGTTTTTCGGTACCATTACGTTATAATGGTAAAGAAAAATCTTTCAAGGAGGTCAGCCTCCATGATTTTAGGCAAGCATTTTACAGTGGAACCAAGCGGCCTGTTAACCTTTGCCGCCGGGGTACTGGCCCCGGAACCAGACGTCCGGCGCCTGGCCGATGCTTTACCTGTATTATATGCTGATGTCCCTCCAAGTGACCGACCCCTCTACTATATGTACCGGGGCGTCTGCCTGGAAAATGACCGGGAACTCTACCAGCAGCACGATATCCGCTATGATATAACCGTCGTCCTACCCGGCACTATTGGTAAAGAATACATTAAAACCGTGGGCCACTTCCATCCTTTGAAGCCTCACTCTTCCGAGACCTATCCCGAATACTACGAAGTTCTCGATGGCGAGGCCATTTACCTTTTCCAGAAGAACAACCGCAGCGGCGACGTGGAAGAAGTCATGGCCATTGAAGCAAAAAAAGGCGATAAAGTCTTTATTCCTCCTGCCTATGGCCATGTAACCATCAATCCCGGCAACAAGCCCCTGGTCATGGCCAATCTCATTGAGAGCCACTTCTCTTCCCTCTATGGCCCCTTCCAGGAGAAGCGAGGTGCTGCCTATTACTACCTGGAGGGCGAGGACAGCAAGGGCGACTTCGTCAGAAATCCCCGTTACCAGAACTCCGCTGCCCTGAAGCTGGTGGCTGCTCCCAGCCTCACCCAGCCCGTCACCGCTGTGAAGAATAAATCCCTCTATGAGGCCTTTATCGCCGAACCCGAAGCCTTTAAAATTCTGAAGTAAAGAGGACCGGAAAAATCAAACCCCCGGTAGACCTTCTACCGGGGGTTTTTCGTGACTCACCGACCCTGGCGATTAGCAAGGAGATTCCCCGCGGGATCTCCCCGGCCCTCAGCAGTTGTCCAGGGCGGTCCTGATCTCCAGGCGTACCCAGGGATCCGCCTCAGCAGCCAGAGCTCCGGCCAGGGCCGGCCTGGCGGCCGGCCCCAGCCGGCCCAGGGCCCAGGCGGCGTGACCCCGGAGGACGGCAGCCGGGGCGCGGAGGGCTTGCTGCAGGGGAGCCAGGGCCCCGGCTCCGCCCATGTTTCCCAGGGCAATGGCCGCGTTGCGCTGGAGGATGGTTTTTCCCCGCCAGGCCAGGGCCGTCCCCCCGAAGGCGCGGTTAAAACCGGACTTATCCATGGTGATGATTGCCGCCAAATCAGGGTAAATGAGGCCGCTTCCTGTCTCGCCACCTGGCAGGAGCCTGCCGGGGTCGCTGGCAGGCTCCTGCACCTGACCATCCTGCCCGGCTCCGGACGGGCCCCGGGCCACCAGGGAGAATCCTGGCCGGTTCTCCGGGCAGATCTCCTGGCAGGCATCACATCCCCAGATATACCGGCCCAGGGCCGGCCGTAATTCGACCGGGATCACCCCCCGTTTCTGGGTCAGGTAAGAGACGCAGAGCTCCGGATATAGGCGGCCGGGGGCTGCCAGGGCACCTGTGGGGCAGGCTGCCAGGCAGCGGCCACAGTTGCGGCAGGTGGCCGGAGTCAGGGGCTGGCCCGCCTCCAGCTCCAGATCGGTGATGAGAATACCCAGGGAGAAGCCCGGGCCCAGGCCCGGGAGAATCAGGTTGCAACTGGCACCATAGTAGCCCAGGCCGGCCAGGTAAGCGGCCTCCCGCTCCAGGAGAGGACCGCTGTCCACCTGGACGGCTGTGAACCTGGCCCCAGCTCGCTGCAGCATCCCGGCCAGATCTTCCAGGCTGGTCCGGAGCTCAATGTGGTAATCCGGTCCCAGGGCGTAGCGGGCGATACGCCCCTTCCCGGGGCCAGGTGGCTGGGCCGGCTGCGGGTGGGGTCTGGCCACCACGATCAGGGAGCGGGCTGCCGGGTAAAGGAGCTCCGGCTGGTAACGCTCCTCCGGCCGGCCGGTGGCAAAAGGTGTGGTTAGCCCCTGGCGGGCCAACCAATCCAGGGCCTGCCGGCCACGTTCAAAGGGCCGGACCGGAGCCACTCCCATTAACAGTCCCCGCCCTGCGGCCCATTCCTTCAGTTCCTTTGTTAGTTTCGTGGAGCCCACTCCCCCGGTCCTCCTTCTTACTCTTAAAATACTCCTTTACCTGCCTGGCTTTGGCCTTCGCTGCATACAAAACTAGCCTAAAATTTTCATGGTTGCTGTACGGAGCTTTATACTTATAACTATAGTCTAATAACCTTCATCGGATGTCTCCAACCGCCGGCACTTGTCCGGGCCACAGTTAAAGCCGCAAACCGGGCAGATATTGGGACTACCCGGGTCGACTTTAAAAGTGCTGCCACAACGGCTGCAGCGGTAACTCAGGGGTGCATTATCGGCGCCCATCTTTGTTCTCCTCCTTCGGTAGGAATCTCCTGGCAAACCCTCTTCTGCCTTCTTCCCGGAAAGGACGACTTACCTTTCAGGCTTCCACTTTAGTATGGCCTTGCAAAGTTTACCTTATTAGCAGGATTTCCTGTCCTTATAGAGAACTATTACTGACAACAATGGAGGTGGAAGTATGGGTGATGCGATTTTTAAACAGCGCTCCGGTTACCTGGGGGTGGGCATTGTAGCCAGATGTGGCCTGCTTACCCCCGCCCAGCTGGCCGGCCTTGGCGACCTGGCTCGTGCCCTTGACTGCCAGTACTGCAAAATGACGACCCGCCAGACCCTGATTTTTATCATCCCGGAAGACAGGCTGGAAGACCTGCGGGCCGGCGTTACCGCCCTGGGCTTACAGGTTGGTGTCTTTGGCGAAATAGTACGCAACATCAAGGCCTGCGCCGGCAACAAAGACCTCTGCCAGCGCTCTCTAAGCGATGTCTTTGATCTGGGGGGCGTGCTTCAGGACCGTTTTATGAACCGGCCCACCCCCTGCGATTTTAAAATCGCCCTGGCCGGTTGCCACCGGGGCTGCACCGATCCCCAGTGTGCTGACTACGGTATCATCGCCACCGGCAACGATACCTACGACGTATACCTGGGGGGACGGGGAGGCAGCCGCAAGCCTATCCATGCCACCAAGATTGCCGCCGGCATAAACGGCAGGGGAGTCGAGAACCTCCTGGCCTGGATCCTGGAACGTTATGACGCCCTGGCCGAACCGCGGGAGCGCCTCTGCAACACCATCGCCCGGGTGGGGCTGGAGGCCTTCCAGCCGCCGGAGGGCTTCCTTGAAGGCTACCGGCCCCCGGAAGACAACGACTTCCTAACCTTCGCCGGGCTTTGAGGTATGCCGGGATTTCAGATTGGAGGTTTTTAAATATGGCCACCCGTAACATTGATCTCGATAAAATGCAGAAATTTATTGATCGTTGCTGCAAGACGGAGAGCGAGTGCGGCAACTGCGACCGGGCCCGCTGCCTGATTGGTTTCGCCCAGACAGCCCTCGCCTACGCCCGCCAGAAGAACACCGCCCGCATACCCCGGGGCCACGAACTGGTGCCCCAGGACGACCTGCGGGTCTATTACCAGGAGGATCTTATCAACGCCCTGGCGGAGGTTTTGCGCCAATGCCAGAACTGCCGCGACAACCACGAAGAGGAATGCGTCATTAACGTCACCCGCCGTGCCCTGGAACTGGCCCTCCTGGGAGAAAACTTCGACTATGAAGGCAGCGCCTCCGCCTACCTGATGCAGGTCGGCCGCCATAACCCGGAGGTGGGCCAGAAGCTCCTCCAGGCTTACCAATCCCGGAAAAACAGCTAAACTTAAAGCCACCGGCTACCCACCGGTGGCTTGGTTTTATCCCCCTTACAGCTGTGACAACAGCCGCTTACCTGCTCCATTAAAGAACTCCCCGCAGATGCTCAGCAAATTGAATTGCTCCGCCAGGGGGCGCATGTTACCTGTAGACGACCCGCTGCCATGATCTGTATAGCCCTCACGGCCTGTCCTTAAGAAGCGCGGCGGCTGTTCCGTTTCAGGACGGCCGGCATAATATCAAAGAAGAGTTCCACCAGCCGGGGATCAAACTGCTTGCCGGCCCCGGCAGCCAGTTCCTGGATGCCATCCTGCAGGTTCTTGGAATACTGGTAGGAACGGGAGGAAGTCATGGCGTCGAAGGCATCGGCCAGGGCAATAATCCGGGCGCCCAGGGGATATCGTTCCCCTGCAGGCCATAATATCCCCTACCGTCCCAGCGCTCGTGATGATAAGCCACCAGGGGCTCGATAATATCGAACTTCTCCACGGCAGCGAGTATCTGGACACCGAAGTCCGGGTGCCGGCGCATAACCTCCCACTCAGCCGGCGTCAGCCGGGCAGCCTTATGCAGGATTGACGTTCGTACCCGGACTTTACCAATATCATGGAGCAGGCCGCCCAGGGTGATAACGTTCACCTCATCCTGTTGCATACCCAACCCTTCAGCCAGGGCCGAGGCCAGATTGCCGACGTTGCAAGAGTGCTGGTAGGTCGTCATGCTATGGTTACGCAGGCGTTCCAGCAAAGCCGCTGCGTCTGAAGCCACCGACACCGGGACCACTCCTCTTCCCGCCTGTTTCCATTTTACCTTAAAAACCGGCCGGCCTCAAGCCTCTTTGCAATAATCCTCACCTAAATTTGACATAATTCCTCCCTGCTGCTAACAAAAAAATTTGGGCTTCTATATTTATCTCCAGACACAACCTCAACTCGTTTTCAACAGTTTCTTCATCACCTTACCCGTTGGGCTCTTGGGTAGCTCTGGCACAAACTCAAAAAGGCGCGGTATCTTGTAAAGGGCCAGGTGTTCCTTTAAAAACTCTTGCAGCTGGCGCCGGTCGGTAGCTTCTCCCTCCTTCAGCACCACATAGGCTTTAACTGTCTCGCCCTTTACCGGGTCGCCTACGCCGACTACCGCCGCCTCCAGAACAGCCGGGTGGGCCAGGAGGGCCTCCTCCACTTCCCGGGGATAGACATTGAAGCCTCCCAGGATGATCAAATCCTTCTTGCGGTCGACGATATAGAAATAGCCGTCCTCGTCCTGGCGGGCCAGGTCACCGGTGTGAAGCCAGCCTCCCCGCAGGGCAGCTGCCGTTTCCTCCGGGTGGTTGTAATAGCCGGCCATGACGTTAGGCCCGCGAACTACCAGCTCGCCCACTTCGCCGCGGGGTACCTCCCGATCATCGTCGTCTACCAGCCTGACCTCTATACCAGGGAGAGGTAGGCCGATAGAGCCCGGTTTGCGGATACCGTTCAGGGGGTTCAGGCAGACCACGGGTGCGGCTTCCGACAGGCCGTAACCCTCAACCAGGGGGAAGGCAAATTTAGTTTCAAAGCCGCGCTGGATCTCCGCCGCCAGGGGGGCGCCGCCGGAAATGGCAAACTTAAGGGATTTAAACTGCCCCTCTTCCGCCAGGCGCCAGAGGACGGCGTATATTGAGGGTACACCGCAAAAGACGGTAATACCCCCCTCGGATAAGGTTTTTAAAGTATCCTTAGGCTGGAAATTCTCTTTGATAGTGATGGTGCTGCCCAGGTAAAGGGGCAGGAGGACGCTGGTTGTCCAGGCAAAGCTGTGGAACATGGGCAGGACGCAGAGGAAGTTATCTTCAGCTCCCAGGTCGGAAACGGCGTCCATGGCCTGGATATCCGCCAGAAAATTGCGGTGGCTGAGCATGGCTCCTTTAGGCCGGCCCGTAGTGCCGGAAGTGTAGAGGAAAACGCAGATGTCTTCTTCCTTCGCCGCCACCGGGGTGGCGGGAGGTGCCGCCAGGGCCTTTGCTGCCGTAGCCTCGTCCAGGACAACCAGGTGCTTGAGCCCCAGGGCGGCGGTCATCTGGGGCACAAGGTCCAGGCGTTCCACAATAGCCCGGTGAATTACCAGGGTGCTACAGCCGGCATCTTTAATAATATAGGCAATTTCATCCCTGGTAAGCATCAGGTTCAGGGGCACAACGATAGCTCCGGCCTGAATGGCTCCCAGGTAACTGTAGATAAACTCGGGGCAGTTGGGAGCGCAGATGGCTACCCTTTCCCCGGGTTGGACCCCCAGGTCCTGGAACATACCGGCATAGGCGCCGATCCATTCAACCAGCTCGCCGTATGTAACCCTCCGGTCCTGGAAGATCAGGGCCGGGTGCGTACCTGACTCCCGGTGCTGTTGTGGCAATTGCCAGAGTAACATTTATTTAACCTCCTTAACAAAAGCCTGCATATAACAATTCCCTATCGGCCCCGTTTTTTCCTCCTGGCACCATTTTAGCAGAAGAAATCGCCAGCCGCTCTAAAATAGGCCCGAACCAGCCGGGCCGCCCTGCAGGTAAAGCCGGCCCATGGTAGCTACCTCCCGGGCCACCTCCTGGCGGAGTTCCGGTGGGGCCAGGACCTCTGCCTGGCTGCCGAAACCCAGCACCCAGCGCTTGACTTCCTGCAGGCCGCTCAGGCGCATTTTTAAAACTAGGCTGCCATCCGGCAATTCCTCAATTACCTGGCTGGAATGCCAGTGTCGCTCCTTGATCCAGCGGGCCTCAACGGCATCAAAACGAATAACCACTTCATGGACCTGTGGCCCCCGTTCAATTCCCAGGGAATTCTGCAGGTAGGAATCCAGGGAAAAATCCGGCCTGACTGTAAACTGTTTCTCCGTTACCTTCCACTGGCGGATGCGGTCCAGGGCAAAAAAACGTACCTCCCGGCGGTAATGGCAATAGGCAATCACATACCAGGCGCCGCGAAAAAATCGCAGGTGATAGGGATCAATCAGCCTTTCAGTGACAGCGTCCCGGCTGGCAGTATAATAGATAATCTGGACGGAATGGCTTTCCTGGATGGCCCTTAGGAGATCGCCATATACAGCTACCAATTGCTCCGTATCCCCCCGCAGGGGTTCTATTCCAAAGGAAATATCCCGTTCCAGAGACTCCAGGTCAATACTCACCGTTTCCGGCAGCATGACCTTCAATTTAGCAAGAGCATTGCGAAGAATTTGCCCAAAGGGGGTACCGCCAAACTGGCTCAGCAATCGCTGGCCCAGGTAAAGGGTCAGGAATTCGCCTTCCGTTAGCTGGAGAGGTGGCAGGCTGAAGGTCTTTTCGTAACGGTAGCCCCTGCGCCAGGCATCGTAAACTATTGGCGCACCAAAAAAGTCCCGCAATAGTTGAATATCCCGCTCCACCGTTCGCTGGGAAACCTCAAGGTGCTCGGCTAAAAAGGCTACGTTGGGATACCGGCCGGCGGCGATCCAGCGATGAATGAAATAAATCCGTGCTAGAGATTGACGGCTCACGTTAGCCAGGCCCATGGACTTTTTCTTCAGGACAATGGCCATAACCCGTTCCCCCTGGAAATGTTTTCTTAAGGTGTATTCGTCATATTTTACCTTAATCCTCCAGGAAGGGAAAAATTAAGAGAGAACAAATGTACCCGACAGTTTATGTCGGGGCTATGATTTATTATTGAAGTCATCTTATAAAACAGGTTTTGGCAAAAACCTGTCGAACCAGAGATTTTTTGAAGTCTTGGGTGATATTCATGGAACAATTCCTGGCCCACTCCGCAAATTCCCAGGGTAAAGAGCAATCATTATTATATCATCTTGAGGCCGTCGCTGCCCTGACCCAAAAATTTACCAAACCCCTGGGAGCACCGCATCTTGGTTACCGTGCCGGCCTGTGGCATGACCTGGGGAAGTTCCACCCGGAGTTCCAGGCTTACCTGCGGGGCAAAGCCGGTCGCCGCGGCCCCAACCATTCCAGCGCCGGCGCCCTGCTGGCATCAAAATATTTTGAACCCCTGGCCTTTGTGATCGCCGGCCACCACGGCGGCCTGCCCGACCGGGCGGAATTAAAAACTCGCTTGAAGGACAAGGTGCAGCTGGAACGTTATAACACCGCCCTGCAAAACGCCCGCCGGGCTATACCCTCTTTAGAACCGGAGCAGCCCCTGGACAGGGAATTGCCGCCCTTTTTGCAGGGAGGAGCAGGTACGGATGTAGCCAGCCGGGTTGAATTATTCCTGCGCCTTCTCTTCAGTTCCCTGGTCGATGCTGATTTCCTTGACACCGAAAGGCATTTTGAACCTTCCCTGACGAAATTGCGGCAAGAGGGAGCCTCCATTGCTACTTTATGGTCTTTACTGGCGGCGGACCAGCAAAGGTTAATGGCTAAAAGCGGCGGCCATGTCAACCAGATCCGCCGGGAAATCTACGACCACTGTTGCCGGGCGGCCGGATTATCGCCGGGTTTCTTTTCCTTGACCGTACCAACCGGTGGCGGCAAGACCCGTTCCGGGATGGCCTTCGCCCTGCTCCACGCCCTGTGCTATCAGAAAGCGAGAATCATTGTCGCCATACCCTATACCAGCATTATCGAGCAGACGGCCGACGTCTACCGGAACATTTTTGGTAACGCCAATGTCCTGGAGCATCACAGCGCCGTTGCCCCGCCGCCAGATCCCGAAAACCCTACCCCCGGGGAACTGCGAGCCCGCCTGGCCAGTGAGAACTGGGATGCCACCCTCATCGTTACAACCACGGTCCAGCTATTTGAGAGTTTATTCGCCGACAGCAGCAGCAGTTGCCGCAAACTCCACAACCTCGCCAACAGCGTCATCATCCTGGATGAAGTCCAGACCCTGCCGGTACATCTTTTAGAGCCCATCCTCGACGTCCTGCAGCAGCTGGTACAGTTTTATGGGGTAACGGTTATCTTGTGCTCGGCCACCCAGCCGGCCCTGGAGGCCGGCCCCCTTTTCCGGGGACTGCAGGGTATAAGGGAAATAATTCCTGATGTGCAAAAATATTTTTCATTGCTCAAAAGGGTGGGTTACCAGGTACCCACCGGCAACGAAAAATGGAGCTGGGAACAGGTTGCTGAAGCAATGCGCCAATCCTGCCAGGCCATGGCTGTGGTTAACACCAAACAGGATGCCCTGGCCCTCCTGAAAGCCCTGGACGACCCTGAAGCTTTCCATCTCTCCACCCTCCTCTGCGGGGCTCACCGGCGTAAGGTCCTGCAGGAGGTGCGCCGGCGCCTGGGAAACGGCCAGCCCTGCCGCCTGGTCACCACACAGGTGGTTGAGGCTGGAGTTGATCTGGATTTCTCCCTCGTCCTGCGTGCTGTTGGTCCCCTGGACAGGATTGTCCAGGCTGCCGGGCGGTGCAACCGGGAAGGGAAGCTGCAGGAAGGCCGGGTGATAATCTTCAATCCCAAGGAAGGCCACCTGCCCCCCGGCAGCTATAAAACCGGGACCGAAATCGCTGCCGCCCTGCTTGCAAGTACAACAGGGGTTGACCTGCATGACCCCGGCCTGTACCGGATCTATTTCCAGCGCCTCTACCAATCCTGCACCCTGGACGCCAGGGGGGTCCAGGCCAGCCGCCGCAGCCTGAATTATCCCGAAGTGGCACAAAAGTTCCAGATGATCGAGCAAAGGGTGGTGCCGGTAATTGTCCACTATCATGAAGGCCCCGATGACCGGAAAGTGGATGAATTAATGAGCGCCCTCCGCCACCGGGGTATCAGCCGTCAAATCATGCGGCAGTTGCAACCCTACCTGGTAAACATCAATGCATACACCGTTAATTCTCTCCAGAAGGAAGGGTTGATCCAGGAAATATCTCCCGGCCTGTATGAATGGCTGGGTGGTTACGACGAGATTCATGGCCTGGTGACGCAGGCCCGCGATCCGGAGGAACTGGTATTTTAGCGAACTCTAACTATTAGAGGGTTTTATTAAAAAATCTCAGAAAGGATGGTGGGAAGAAAAAAATGAACCCTTTAGCTGGCGCCGGATCGTCAGATCAGGCGAGGGTCGAAGGATGGCTGGCAGTTAAAGTCTGGGGTGACCTGGCCTGTTTTACCCGTCCGGAAATGAAGGTGGAACGGGTTTCTTATCCCGTTATGACACCATCGGCAGCTCGGGGGATCCTGGAAGCCATCTTCTGGAAACCGGAGTTTCGCTGGCGAGTGCGGCAGATTGAAGTATTGAAACCCATCCGGTATTTTTCCATCTTACGTAATGAGGTAAACAACAAGATGGCTGTTTCCTCCGCCCGCAGCTGGGCCAGGAACGGCAGCGGCTATTATGCTGACCAGGACCGTGCCCAGCGCCATACCCTGGCCCTGCGGGAAGTAGCCTACATCATCCGTGCCGAACAGGTCCTGGCCCCCCACGCCCGGGATATCCACCCGGCAAAATACCGGGACCAGTTCCGGCGGCGGGTGGAACGCGGCCAGTGTTACCACCGGCCTTACCTGGGCTGCCGGGAGTTCTCCGCCTTTTTCGGGCCGGCCAGCCCTGCCGATCAACCCGTTAAGCATAGTGAATATCTCGGCCAGATGCTTCTCGACCTCAAATACAATGCTGATGGCAGCGGTGAAGGCAGGCCCGTATTCTTCAGCGCTCGCCTGGAAAACGGCATCCTCCGGGTGCCGCAGGACCTTTATAAAGAAATCGGGAGGTGAAACCGTTACATGCTCTTAGAAAGCCTGCGGGAGTATTCCACCCGCCTGGACCTGCCCCCGGTCATGTATATTAAAACCCCCATCCGCTGGTTTATCGATCTGGACAGCCAGGGTAACTTGCTGGGTTTTGTTTCGGCCACGGGGCCTGAAACCCGGGGCAAGGACCGCGGCAAAATGATGTATGCCCCACATATTTTACGGGCATACGCAATTAAACCAAAACTGCTGGCCGATAAGGGCGATTATGTCCTGGGCCTGGCCGATGAAAAGTCAAAGCCGGAAAGGGTAAAAGAATGTCACCGGGCTTTCATGGACCTGGTACGCCGGTGCGCCGCTGTTACCGGCAATAAATCCGTCCGGGCGGTCCTGCGTTTCCTGAAAAACTGGGATCCTGCAGGAGCCAGGCTGCCTGAAGATTTAAATCCCGGTGATAATCTAACCTTCCGGGTCGACGGCCGCCTGCCGATAGAAGATCCTGATGTCCAAAATTTTTGGGCCCAATATGCTACTCCCCAGGAAGGTGAAGTCACGAATTGCTTAGTATGTGGTCAAAAGAAACCACCGGCAGAACGGAATCCAATCAAAATAAAGGGGATTCCTGGGGGGCAGACATCAGGTATGGCTTTGGTATCAGCGAATGCCCCTGCCTTTGAATCCTTTGGCTTAAAAGCTTCTCTAAATTCCCCCATCTGCTACGACTGCGCCGAGCGTTACGGTAAGGCAGCCAATGCTTTAATTGAAGACGATGCCACCCACCTGCGCCTGGGCTCCTGCATCTACCTCTTCTGGACCCGTGAGCCCAGCAATTTTTCCATCGCCAGCCTCCTTTCCGATCCCCAACCGGAGGACGTCAAGGCCCTCCTGGCCTCAGTGTATACCGGCCGCCGGGCTGACCTTGAAGACGACAACCTCTTCTATACCACAGCCCTGGCCAGTAGCGGCGGCCGGGTGGCAGTGCGCGACTGGCTGGAAACAACCCCGGGTGATGTCAAGCGCAACCTGGGCCGCTACTTTACCTTACAGCGGCTGGTCGATGCCGGCGGCCGGGAAGGATCGCCCCTGGGGCTATTCCCCCTGGCCCTGAGCACCGTCCGGGAGGCCAAGGACCTGCCGCCGGCAACGTCCCGGGCCCTCCTGCACTTTGCCCTGAAAGGCGGTGCCCTGCCCCACTGGCTTCTCTATGAAGCCATAAAGCGGGCCCGGGCGGAACAGGACCGGCAAAAGATAACCCGGCCCCGGGCGGCTTTAATCAAAATGGTGCTCCTTTCCCAAAAACAAAACCTAGCGGAGGGATCCAACTTGGAAAAGCTGGACACGTCCAACCGGAACCCTGCTTACCTGTGCGGCCGTCTCCTGGCCGTCCTGGAAGGCATCCAGAGATCAGCCCTTCCAGGGGTCAATGCCACCATCGTTGACCGTTTTTATGGGACTGCTTCCACGGCACCGGCCGCGGTCTTCAGCCGGTTGCTGCGCGGCAGCCAGAGCCACCTGAGCAAGCTGCGCAAGGAAAAACCCGGCCTTTACTACCGCTGGCAGCAGGCCCTGGAAACTGTTCTGGGGAACCTGTCGTCGTTCCCCCCTGTTTTAACCCTGGAGGAACAGGGTTACTTCGCCCTGGGTTATTACCACCAGCGGGCAGCCAACTGGGAAGGCACCAATTCAAAGGAAGACGGGGAGGAAACCCGGCCCTAGCTCATTAAAACTGCCTGAGTTGATGCAGTTGGATAAAGTAACCACCTGTTACTCACGGTAATAATTGACTATCAAACAGGAGGAGATCTAAAATGACCGTTTATACCAATCCCGAAATACGCCATGATTTTGTTCTCTTATTCGACGTCCGGGACGGCAACCCCAACGGCGATCCCGATGCCGGCAACCTGCCGCGCCTTGACCCCGAAACCATGCAGGGGCTGGTGACCGACGTCTGCCTCAAGCGCAAAATCCGCGACTGGGTGGACATGACCCGCGGCAGCGAGGCTAACATGAAGATTTACGTCCAGCATCACGGCATTTTAAACGCCCAGCACCAGCGGGCCTACGACGCCATCGGGGAAAAATCCACTGGCAGCAAACAAAACCGGGAGATCGTCGAGAAGGCCAGGCAATGGATGTGCCAGAACTTCTATGATATCCGCATGTTCGGTGCCGTGATGACTACCGGCGTTAACTGCGGCCAGGTCCGGGGGCCAATGCAGCTAACCTTTGCCCGGTCAATCGACCCCATCGTTCCCCTGGACATCTCCATTACCCGCGTCGCCATCACCAGGGTTGAGGATGCCACCACCGGCGAACAGGGAGAGGGAGGCAAGGTCACCGAAATGGGCCGCAAAGCCCTGGTGCCTTACGGCCTTTACCTGGGCTACGGATTTTTCAACCCCCATTTTGCCGCCGATACCGGCGTCAGCGCCGCCGACCTGGAGGTCTTCTGGGAAGCCCTGCAGAGAATGTGGGACGTGGATCGTTCCGCCAGCCGCGGCATGATGGCCTGCCGGGGACTTTATATATTCAGCCATGCCTCCGCCCTGGGCAACGCCCCGGCGGACAACCTCTTTAAACTCATCACCGTAAGGCGCCGGGATGGGGTAAAAGCAGCGCGCTCTTTTGCCGACTACCAAGTGACAATCAACGCAGAAGACTTGCCGCCCGGGGTAACCCTGACACGGTTAGTGGGATAGGATTAACTGTCCCGTGTTACGCCCGGCTCCAATACGGGTGAGGTTTGAAAAAAAGGTGGCACATATGGAAAGCACCATTCTTCCCGGCTGGGACGACAGGGATATCGTCATGGTCTCGGCCCTGGAACACTATGCTTACTGCCCCCGCCAGTGTGCACTCATCCATGTCGAACAAACCTTTACAGAAAATATGTATACCCTGAAGGGACGATTCGTTCATGATCTAGTAGACGTTGAAGGTATGGAGATAGAGGGTGGGGTGCGCATTGAACGCGCCCTGCCCATCTGGTCCCTGCGCCTGGGCCTCATCGGCAAGGCCGATGTGGTCGAATTTCACGGCGATATTCCCTATCCAGTTGAATATAAACACGGCCCCAGGCGCAAACACCGGCATGATGATTTGCAGGTCTGTGCCCAGGCTATGTGTCTAGAAGAAATGACCGGCAAGCAGATCCCCAGGGGAGCCATTTACCATCATTCATCCCACCGGCGCAGGGAGGTTACTTTTGATATCCATTTAAGGGAACAGGTGGAAACCGCAATTATCCAGATCCGCATGATGCAGCATAACAATATTCTCCCCCCACCTGCCGCCGATGAACGTTGCCGGGAATGTTCTTTACAAGACTCCTGCCTGCCGGAGATAAAGGAGAAAGGGCGGCTGCACATGCTCCTCCGTGAATTATTTAAACCTGAAGGTGATATTTGAAACGTATATCTATTTCAAGGACCTTTGTTAGTCCCGAACACAAAATTGCGCAAGGATTGAAGAGAAAAGATGCATATCCTGTTAAATACCCTGTACCTGATGACACCGCGCACCCTGGTACGCCTGGACCACGAGACATTAAAAATAGAGGTGGAAGGGGAATTAAAAATGCAGGTTCCCCTGCACCACCTGGGCAGCATCGTGTGCTTTGGTGATGTCATACTTACCACACCTTTAATAATGCGCTGTGCCGAAGATCAACGCTTAATTGTCTTCCACGACCAGCATGGCCGTTTTAAAGCCCGCGTGGAAGGCCCGGTGTCAGGAAATGTTTTTCTCCGCCGTGCCCAACATGAAGCCCTATCTGATAGTAAAAAAACTAATGCCATTGCCAGGAATATCGTCGCCGGAAAAATCCGCAACACCCGGCAGGTTGTTCTACGGGGCGCCCGGGAAGCCGATAATGAAAACGACAGGAAGGCCCTCCAGGAAACGGCCCACGAACTGGCTCACGGGCTGGAGGCCCTGTCGCGTTCCCCTGACCTGGATCAAATTCGTGGTATTGAAGGCAATGCCGCCCGGCATTACTTCGCCACTCTCGATCGCATGGTCAGGGTTAACCGCGAAGCCTTTAAAATTACTCACCGTAACCGGCGACCTCCCCTGGACAGGATGAACGCTTTATTATCCTTTATCTATTCCCTCCTGATGAACGATTGCCTTAGCGCTGCCGAAGGTGTAGGGCTTGATCCCCAGGTTGGGTATCTCCACGTCCTCCGTTCGGGGCGACCGGCCCTGGCTTTAGACTTAATGGAGGAGTTTCGTGCAATCCTGGCCGACCGTTTGGCCCTGACTTTAATCAACCGTCGCCAGGTAGTTGAAGGGGATTTTATCGAACGCCCTGGAGGCGCTGTGCATATTAATGACAGCGCCCGGAAAGCGATTGCCATTGCCTACCAGAAGCGTAAGCAGGAAGAAGTGCTTCATCCCGTTCTGAATAGAAAGGTGCCTCTGGGGCTGGTACCCCACATCCAGGCCCGTTTACTCGCCCGTGTCCTGAGGGGGGATGCGGAAGAATATTTGCCTTTTATGTACCGGTAAATATTGTGATTAGAAGATTTTATGACTGCTCTAGAATACTGCCCGCTATTAATTTCGTATTCAATAATGGCCAGGTGCCTTCAATAGAAGGAAAGCTATCTACAGCCAAAAATTTGAAGGAGCATACTTCTATACCCGGTACTTTCCTTATGTGTGGTGTAGGGAACATGTATATCTTAATTACTTATGATGTTTCTACAGAAACAGAAGCAGGCAAAAAACGCCTGCGTAAAGTTGCCCAGGTTTGTAAAGATTTTGGCCAGCGAGTGCAAAAGTCCGTTTTTGAGTGTTCGGTCAACGAAACTCAATTTGAACAGTTAAAACACCGGCTTTTGCAGTGTATTGATGAAAAGAGTGATAGCCTGCGGATTTACCGGTTGCGCGAACCCCCGAAAAAATACATCCAGGAGTATGGCGTTAACCTTACGATTGATTTTGACGCCCCCCTGGTTTTGTAAACCCGCGAACATATAGCAAAGGGTAAAAGACCGGAAGGTTCGCGATCCTGGGGAATCAAGACCTGTAGCTAATTTTAGAGGTGAAGCATAATGGAGTATTCTAATTCAGTCATCAGGTTCGCGCAGAATAGTAATATAGGGGTTGTCCGCCAAGGGTTTTAGCGCGAGCTGTTGCGCCCGGCTCCCATGCCGGGCGAGGATTGAAACTTTTTACATCTCGCCGGTCTACCCGGATTGTACCGGTTGCGCCCGGCTCCCATGCCGGGCGAGGATTGAAACCCGCAAGGCGATTTACTAAAACCCTTGCCTCATGTTGCGCCCGGCTCCCATGCCGGGCGAGGATTGAAACGGTATCAATGTAATCCCGCGCGCCACCGTAATTGGGTTGCGCCCGGCTCCCATGCCGGGCGAGGATTGAAACGGGCATACGCTCATGGCCTCGTCAATCCAGACGAGTTGCGCCCGGCTCCCATGCCGGGCGAGGATTGAAACGGGCAGACAGGAGAGACCTGGGAGCCCGTAGGGGAGTTGCGCCCGGCTCCCATGCCGGGCGAGGATTGAAACCCGGCCGGCCACAGTGAAGGGCTTAAAGCCGTTAGTTGCGCCCGGCTCCCATGCCGGGCGAGGATTGAAACCCGGCAATCGCGGCCCATGTAACGGCTTACGCTAGTTGCGCCCGGCTCCCATGCCGGGCGAGGATTGAAACATGAATATGTTGATTTTAGAGGTTTGAATAGAAAGTTGCGCCCGGCTCCCATGCCGGGCGAGGATTGAAACCTCCGCCCCGGTCACTTCGGCCAGCTTCGCCCGGGTTGCGCCCGGCTCCCATGCCGGGCGAGGATTGAAACCTTACGACTCTGGAACAATTTGATGTCTTTCATGTTGCGCCCGGCTCCCATGCCGGGCGAGGATTGAAACTGGCGATATGCAAGCAAATAAAGGCGGTCCTTGAGTTGCGCCCGGCTCCCATGCCGGGCGAGGATTGAAACACGTGAAACAATTGGAGGGTAAACGATGGGCAAACGTTGCGCCCGGCTCCCATGCCGGGCGAGGATTGAAACCATCATTTTTTAATGCTAAACAATAAGTAAGCCCGTTGCGCCCGGCTCCCATGCCGGGCGAGGATTGAAACGTAGCAGGGTTAAGGTCTAAACAATAAGCAGTAATGTTGCGCCCGGCTCCCATGCCGGGCGAGGATTGAAACTTTGTTAAATTCATCTGGAGGGAGGAAAATGGCTTGTTGCGCCCGGCTCCCATGCCGGGCGAGGATTGAAACCAGGATACCCGGAAAAAATTCTTTCAAAGCCGCCCGTTGCGCCCGGCTCCCATGCCGGGCGAGGATTGAAACCAACATAACCATACCCCTAAAGCAGTCATGGAACGTTGCGCCCGGCTCCCATGCCGGGCGAGGATTGAAACCTACCGCGGTAAAAGTGGTGCTATAATCAACTGCCGTTGCGCCCGGCTCCCATGCCGGGCGAGGATTGAAACATTTTCTCCTCTCCCTATTGCACTTAATAAACAAGTTGCGCCCGGCTCCCATGCCGGGCGAGGATTGAAACTATTAATCCATTTTCCATATAATCTTTAACTTGAGTTGCGCCCGGCTCCCATGCCGGGCGAGGATTGAAACGCGGATAAATTATTATAGACGCGAAACCCATTTATCGTTGCGCCCGGCTCCCATGCCGGGCGAGGATTGAAACGGGGTGAAGAAAAACAAATAAGAGCGTTAGTGGAGTTGCGCCCGGCTCCCATGCCGGGCGAGGATTGAAACTGGGGATGGTCTTTGTCGGCTGGCCTAAACTACAGGTTGCGCCCGGCTCCCATGCCGGGCGAGGATTGAAACCTCCTAAAGAAGAAAAGGAAGAGGAAGAAAAGAAGTTGCGCCCGGCTCCCATGCCGGGCGAGGATTGAAACCCCATTACGTGGACAGAATTAGGGCGCTAGGCAATGTTGCGCCCGGCTCCCATGCCGGGCGAGGATTGAAACAATATAATCACCAGTAATCATATCTACTAACCCACGTTGCGCCCGGCTCCCATGCCGGGCGAGGATTGAAACTGTATCCATTTAGGCACCCTTTACACATCCCGCCACGTTGCGCCTGGCTCCCATGCCGGGCGAGGATTGAAACCCCAGGTCAACTCCCGCTGATTTAAGCCCCTCTCGTTGCGCCCGGCTCCCATGCCGGGCGAGGATTGAAACTCCCCATAATATATTTTGCAAAGCGCGTCCGCTGTTGCGCCCGGCTCCCATGCCGGGCGAGGATTGAAACATAATAAAAAACCTTAGCCAGTATGTCGTCTACGGGTTGCGCCCGGCTCCCATGCCGGGCGAGGATTGAAACAGACCGTAGGGTTAAAGCCGGGGGACCTAAACCTGGTTGCGCCCGGCTCCCATGCCGGGCGAGGATTGAAACAATCAGCAGAAGTATCCTACTAGTCAAGCGCACCTGTTGCGCCCGGCTCCCATGCCGGGCGAGGATTGAAACTTATTTGCCTGTCTATCATTCGCTCATCCTGAGCAAGTTGCGCCCGGCTCCCATGCCGGGCGAGGATTGAAACCCCGATATTAGCATCCTGAAGCTGGTCCAGTCCAGTTGCGCCCGGCTCCCATGCCGGGCGAGGATTGAAACATGTATTATATCCTCATATTCCTTCAATCTAGCCGTTGCGCCCGGCTCCCATGCCGGGCGAGGATTGAAACACGCGACCGGAGCCGGTAACATAACGGCAGTTTAGTTGCGCCCGGCTCCCATGCCGGGCGAGGATTGAAACCGGTCCGGTATGAGTAAAAACAATCTCGAACCGCCGTTGCGCCCGGCTCCCATGCCGGGCGAGGATTGAAACCGGGCAGTCCGGATATACGGTTGCAGTGTCAAACCGTTGCGCCCGGCTCCCATGCCGGGCGAGGATTGAAACACGAATGATGCAGGCGAGCAAATCGGAACTATGCCCGTTGCGCCCGGCTCCCATGCCGGGCGAGGATTGAAACTGGCGTATGTCGAAAATGGTCCAGATAAAAATGACGTTGCGCCCGGCTCCCATGCCGGGCGAGGATTGAAACAGGAACTTGATTAGAGGGGACAGTAATAAGCCTCTTGTTGCGCCCGGCTCCCATGCCGGGCGAGGATTGAAACTTAGATTTCCTCATACAGAGCAAACTTATCAGGTTGCGCCCGGCTCCCATGCCGGGCGAGGATTGAAACAGCCTTATTGTAAACCTTACAATATCCCTCCCGAGTTGCGCCCGGCTCCCATGCCGGGCGAGGATTGAAACCCGGTCCTGCCTTCACCGTCACGTCCCCCGCCGCCGGTTGCGCCCGGCTCCCATGCCGGGCGAGGATTGAAACCCTCCCACGGCGTAGAGCTTACCGTTGCCTGGAGGTTGCGCCCGGCTCCCATGCCGGGCGAGGATTGAAACCGGGCAGTCCGGATATACGGTTGCAGTGTCAAACCGTTGCGCCCGGCTCCCATGCCGGGCGAGGATTGAAACTGTATCATTTGCGAATATAGTTTCGCTGCGGCTCGTTGCGCCCGGCTCCCATGCCGGGCGAGGATTGAAACACCCGCACCGGCATCTGCGGCTTTAGCTGTACCGGGTTGCGCCCGGCTCCCATGCCGGGCGAGGATTGAAACACCCGGTAAGGAATATCCGCTTGATTGAATTTAAGGTTGCGCCCGGCTCCCATGCCGGGCGAGGATTGAAACATTTGGAGATAAATATGATATTTGCCGTAAACTAGGTTGCGCCCGGCTCCCATGCCGGGCGAGGATTGAAACCTGCAAGGCAAAATATACTGATAGGACGGCTACTGTTGCGCCCGGCTCCCATGCCGGGCGAGGATTGAAACTCGGCAACACTATTCCTGCTATGCCGACAATCAGCGTTGCGCCCGGCTCCCATGCCGGGCGAGGATTGAAACGACGGTATTTAATCCGGCTAAATCGGGGTAAAGGTCGTTGCGCCCGGCTCCCATGCCGGGCGAGGATTGAAACGCAATCATGTGCGGCGGCACCCGGAACAGGCCGCGTTGCGCCCGGCTCCCATGCCGGGCGAGGATTGAAACTCAAAGTTGAGGCCAGCAACAATGCTTTTGACCCGTTGCGCCCGGCTCCCATGCCGGGCGAGGATTGAAACCTGAATAACTACCAAGCGTCTGTCGGCATTATACAGGTTGCGCCCGGCTCCCATGCCGGGCGAGGATTGAAACCAAAGTGCTTAATGAAGCAAAGGCCGGGGTGCGGGGTTGCGCCCGGCTCCCATGCCGGGCGAGGATTGAAACCCCAGAGTATTGCAGCAAACTGATTATACTGTCTGTTGCGCCCGGCTCCCATGCCGGGCGAGGATTGAAACACCATGACCATACTATACCCTCACCATGGGCAGCTGTTGCGCCCGGCTCCCATGCCGGGCGAGGATTGAAACCCCCTTTAGGTAAGTAAGGAGCTTATCCAGGGCCGCTGTTGCGCCCGGCTCCCATGCCGGGCGAGGATTGAAACCTGCTGGCAGCGGGAATTGCAGAGGAAGAAAACGTTGCGCCCGGCTCCCATGCCGGGCGAGGATTGAAACGTTTTTTGCAAGAAAGAAGGGATCGTATTGCCGTGTTGCGCCCGGCTCCCATGCCGGGCGAGGATTGAAACTATAAGAATAGCGGGATAACTCCCGCTGCCTTGCATGTTGCGCCCGGCTCCCATGCCGGGCGAGGATTGAAACTTAAAAGAACAGATCAAAGCGGAGCTTATGCAGGTTGCGCCCGGCTCCCATGCCGGGCGAGGATTGAAACCCGGGTCATAATGACCACCCGCTCTACAAACAACACGTTGCGCCCGGCTCCCATGCCGGGCGAGGATTGAAACAGCCTGCGCCTGCTGCATGGCCTGCATAGTTTCACGTTGCGCCCGGCTCCCATGCCGGGCGAGGATTGAAACCTAAAACGATATTGGCCATCAGTACATCCTCCCGTGTTGCGCCCGGCTCCCATGCCGGGCGAGGATTGAAACAGTAAGTATCCCGTAAAAGGCGTAGCCGATTTATTCCGTTGCGCCCGGCTCCCATGCCGGGCGAGGATTGAAACTCCCCAGTTCGGGAAAGTACAATCTTAAAGCTATGTTGCGCCCGGCTCCCATGCCGGGCGAGGATTGAAACTTTTCCGGATTGGCTGCTACCTCCATTCACATAGAGTTGCGCCCGGCTCCCATGCCGGGCGAGGATTGAAACAGTGTTTCTGCGGTCGCCCCTGGGATAACATACACGTTGCGCCCGGCTCCCATGCCGGGCGAGGATTGAAACCCGGCCCGGTGAAGGAATTGGCTACCAGCACGGCCGTTGCGCCCGGCTCCCATGCCGGGCGAGGATTGAAACGGTGATCAAGCTGGTAGCCGAGCAGAACCAGGCCATGTTGCGCCCGGCTCCCATGCCGGGCGAGGATTGAAACCTCCTGTGGCTTATCCTGTCTCCATCTGGACGGCAATGTTGCGCCCGGCTCCCATGCCGGGCGAGGATTGAAACTCCTAAAAAGTAAATGGTATCGTTAATTATTACGTTGCGCCCGGCTCCCATGCCGGGCGAGGATTGAAACATCCTCAATACGCAGGATTAGACCTTTTCGATCCAGGTTGCGCCCGGCTCCCATGCCGGGCGAGGATTGAAACTTTACAGGGACTAACCGAAACTCTTACTGCCCAGTTGCGCCCGGCTCCCATGCCGGGCGAGGATTGAAACCGGACCGGCCCCGGTGAGAGAAAAGACGGTTCAAAGTTGCGCCCGGCTCCCATGCCGGGCGAGGATTGAAACAACTACTCAGAAAGTAGGCCCCGAAACGCTCGTCCAGGTTGCGCCCGGCTCCCATGCCGGGCGAGGATTGAAACAATCCTTGTCCCGTCCTCAAACTGGACTATCCTCGTTGCGCCCGGCTCCCATGCCGGGCGAGGATTGAAACAATCCAGCAGTAAACGCCGAAATAGCGGCCCGCGGTTGCGCCCGGCTCCCATGCCGGGCGAGGATTGAAACCAAAATTTCCTGCGCCCGTTCCTCGACATAGGTGGTTGCGCCCGGCTCCCATGCCGGGCGAGGATTGAAACGTCCCTGGCAATGCCCGCCTGCCCGCCGGCGGCGGTTGCGCCCGGCTCCCATGCCGGGCGAGGATTGAAACCCCGCAACAAGCGTACTGTATGGACGATACCTACTGTTGCGCCCGGCTCCCATGCCGGGCGAGGATTGAAACGGGGTTTTCTTGGGGGTTATACCAAAGCTGATCGCTGTTGCGCCCGGCTCCCATGCCGGGCGAGGATTGAAACATAGGGTATTCAACCCAGAATTTATTGCCTATTGTCGTTGCGCCCGGCTCCCATGCCGGGCGAGGATTGAAACTGGAGACAGCCGGCGGTAAAGGTCAGCCCATTGCGAAGTTGCGCCCGGCTCCCATGCCGGGCGAGGATTGAAACATCAATGCCAAGAAGATATAGCAGTCTTGGATAAGTTGCGCCCGGCTCCCATGCCGGGCGAGGATTGAAACACCAGCACCACCGGCGCCACATTGAACAAGCCGAGTTGCGCCCGGCTCCCATGCCGGGCGAGGATTGAAACGTATTTAGCCTTAGCTACCAGTACCGGGTCAATGGGTTGCGCCCGGCTCCCATGCCGGGCGAGGATTGAAACTTCCAGCTCCGGGGCTGCTGTAGCACCGGCAGCGCCGTTGCGCCCGGCTCCCATGCCGGGCGAGGATTGAAACACAAATAGGTAATGGTGTTATAAATGATGTGCATGTTGCGCCCGGCTCCCATGCCGGGCGAGGATTGAAACACGAATTTAATGAAGAAGATTATTGTACTATATGGTTGCGCCCGGCTCCCATGCCGGGCGAGGATTGAAACTTGGCGACACCTGCCGGGAGTGCCCGGTGTGGGAAAGTTGCGCCCGGCTCCCATGCCGGGCGAGGATTGAAACCTGGCAGCTCTGATGCAGTCAGCCCAGCTTGGACGTTGCGCCCGGCTCCCATGCCGGGCGAGGATTGAAACGGTACCGACACCAGCCCGGCGTCCAGACCGATACCGGTTGCGCCCGGCTCCCATGCCGGGCGAGGATTGAAACACGTCTTCCGCTCTTTCCAATTTCTGAATTTCCAGGTTGCGCCCGGCTCCCATGCCGGGCGAGGATTGAAACCAGAACTAAATCTACGTGGAGGATACCCCCTACCCGTTGCGCCCGGCTCCCATGCCGGGCGAGGATTGAAACGCTCTGGCCTAAGCCATTATCCCCGGTCCAGGAAAGTTGCGCCCGGCTCCCATCCCGGGCGAGGATTGAAACATACCCTCCTTAATAATTTCCTTCATAATTTCCCGTTGCGCCCGGCTCCCATGCCGGGCGAGGATTGAAACACAAAGTACCAGATTAAAGGCATATCTGATTTATTCGTTGCGCCCGGCTCCCATGCCGGGCGAGGATTGAAACTTGTAATTATTGTGAAGAAAAAACGGCGGCAAAAAGTTGCGCCCGGCTCCCATGCCGGGCGAGGATTGAAACCTGCTTTAATGCACGGTTCCACAAGGGCAGTCGGGTTGCGCCCGGCTCCCATGCCGGGCGAGGATTGAAACCCGCTTAGTCGTATCGGTGAGGGAATCCCTCACGGGTTGCGCCCGGCTCCCATGCCGGGCGAGGATTGAAACTACTTTAGCCCACACCGTCACGTAATCTACCCAGCGTTGCGCCCGGCTCCCATGCCGGGCGAGGATTGAAACCCCTATCCAGTAAATTTCGACGCCGCCAAACACGCGTTGCGCCCGGCTCCCATGCCGGGCGAGGATTGAAACACGGCTATCCGCGATACAGTCAGCAGCCGCATCCAGGTTGCGCCCGGCTCCCATGCCGGGCGAGGATTGAAACAACCTGGAAGTAGCGGAAGTTTGTCCGTTTGAAGTTGCGCCCGGCTCCCATGCCGGGCGAGGATTGAAACATCCCGTAGAGTAGCTTTTGGTCAGCCTCTCTCCGGTTGCGCCCGGCTCCCATGCCGGGCGAGGATTGAAACTCAATTACCCCCATCAGTTCAGGTGGAATCATGAAGTTGCGCCCGGCTCCCATGCCGGGCGAGGATTGAAACCAAAGAAAGTGCGAAAGGAGCGATATAATGCGGACGTTGCGCCCGGCTCCCATGCCGGGCGAGGATTGAAACGCAGCCTGAGCAGCCTGAGCGACCTGGGCAGCAGGTTGCGCCCGGCTCCCATGCCGGGCGAGGATTGAAACCCGCCTGTCGTTAAAATAGCGGGCCACCACAAAAGTTGCGCCCGGCTCCCATGCCGGGCGAGGATTGAAACCCCTATCCAGTAAATTTCGACGCCGCCAAACACGTGTTGCGCCCGGCTCCCATGCCGGGCGAGGATTGAAACACGGCTATCCGCGATACAGTCAGCAGCCGCATCCAGGTTGCGCCCGGCTCCCATGCCGGGCGAGGATTGAAACAACCTGGAAGTAGCGGAAGTTTGTCCGTTTGAAGTTGCGCCCGGCTCCCATGCCGGGCGAGGATTGAAACATCCCGTAGAGTAGCTTTTGGTCAGCCTCTCTCCGGTTGCGCCCGGCTCCCATGCCGGGCGAGGATTGAAACTCAATTACCCCCATCAGTTCAGGTGGAATCATGAAGTTGCGCCCGGCTCCCATGCCGGGCGAGGATTGAAACACCTGACGGCCGTCTTTGGTATAAGACGGGGGCACGTTGCGCCCGGCTCCCATGCCGGGCGAGGATTGAAACCAGGGAGGACCCGTGAGGATTTACCTGGATACCGATGTTGCGCCCGGCTCCCATGCCGGGCGAGGATTGAAACTTCCCCTTGGCAATCTCCACCACCTCCGCCCATATCGTTGCGCCCGGCTCCCATGCCGGGCGAGGATTGAAACCCCTTCCGACCTTGCCAAGTGGTTTGACATTGCCGGTTGCGCCCGGCTCCCATGCCGGGCGAGGATTGAAACCAGGAGCAGCTTGACCAAGTGAAGCGGCAGGAAGCGTTGCGCCCGGCTCCCATGCCGGGCGAGGATTGAAACTGCCGTTTAGCGGTATCCGTCCTGTACCGCGCCGCGTTGCGCCCGGCTCCCATGCCGGGCGAGGATTGAAACCCCCATCATCCCCTCCGGTTTGCTACCATTCCTGGGTTGCGCCCGGCTCCCATGCCGGGCGAGGATTGAAACCGGCAATTGCAGCCCACGTTACCGCTTATGCCCGGTTGCGCCCGGCTCCCATGCCGGGCGAGGATTGAAACTTGGGAGGTAAAGAAAATGAGATTAAGTAAACCAGCGCGTTGCGCCCGGCTCCCATGCCGGGCGAGGATTGAAACCACGTGGCTGTAATATCGGCCCAGTATTTTTGGACGTTGCGCCCGGCTCCCATGCCGGGCGAGGATTGAAACAGGAGAAACTTTATAAAAAATTCCGCCACTGCTTCGTTGCGCCCGGCTCCCATGCCGGGCGAGGATTGAAACCAAATTGTGTAGGTCATTTTTGATTGCCTCCTTTGTTGCGCCCGGCTCCCATGCCGGGCGAGGATTGAAACCAAAGGCGGCTGACCAGCTCTAACTTTCTTTCTTGTTGCGCCCGGCTCCCATGCCGGGCGAGGATTGAAACCAGTTTGGGATATCCTGGATAGCAACGGCAATATGTTGCGCCCGGCTCCCATGCCGGGCGAGGATTGAAACTAATTTACAGCGGCCTACGAATCAATGAGATGCTGTTGCGCCCGGCTCCCATGCCGGGCGAGGATTGAAACAAAAGTGTGCCCGAATCGCGGGCGTCAGTTCCCGCCAGGTTGCGCCCGGCTCCCATGCCGGGCGAGGGTTGAGACTCGGCTCCCCGGATGTCGCGTTTTCATGCATCCGAGGTCTTGAGGCGGAGGTAGCTGCGCTCGATGATGTGGGCCGTGTATTTTTTGGGGAAGTGACTGCTACCCTTCAGGATATAGCTGGAGACGCTGGCGAGCAGGCGCATGCATCCCATAAACACTGCATGGGGTAGACGCCAGGGGAACAGGAGTATTAGCCTCCAACATAGCCCCGGTCTGAAATACTTTAAGCATTTCCCGTACCTTAAAAGAATAAAAGAAACAGACCTTATGATGGCTAACCAGGACAGTGCAGAGATGATTATATTATATTGTTTAACGAATCGCGAACCCCTCGGGGTGAGAAACGCACCAGGTGCTACCGATCCATTTACCGGATCGGCCAGTAAAACGGTGAGCTAAAGTTACTAAAGGTAGGAAATACATGTAATGATTTTTCAAGATCACGCCAGCGAAACATCGGCTGCCAGCACGCCAACGATCCTCCCGCTAACGTCCCGTATAGGCAAAGACAGGGTGCGGCAGGGTTGCCGGGTAATGGCCGATATATAAACTGTTGATATATACTCTTCCCCGGCCATAGCCTTCTGCCACCAGGGACGGATCCGGGCGTTAGCCAGGGCGGCTGGCGGCTGCGAGAAAATAAAGGTGCCGTCACTACGGTTAGAGTAAACCGCTTCCACTTCCTGTCTTTTAGCCAGCCATTCTCGGAGAATCACACCGTGACTGCCGGGGTCTAAGACCTGGATCTCCGGCCGGCAGGACAGTTCCCGTAAAGCAGCCATCACCGGCTCCATTCTTGCCTCATCCCGTGGTGGATTTTCCCCGGCTAACCCGTCCAGGTCGCCGGTACTAGCGTTTCTTTCCACCATGCTGGCCACTTCCGCCAGCATTTCTCCTACTTTTTGGATGCTGGCGAAACTGTTATCCAGTACTTCCACCGCCGCCCCAAGTTGCTCCAAGTAGCCATTAATTTCCTGGCAGGCTTCATTGACCCTCGAGCTTATGCCGGCTACCTCCTGCTCAAGGCAGGCGATGCTTCCTTTAACCCGGCCGGTTTCCTGCACCCCGGCAGCGATACCCTCCTGCCCCGCCTGGATGCGGGTCACCACCTGTTCCATTTTTTCTTTAATCTCCTGCAAGATGAGCCCGGTCTGCTCCACAGCTTGCTGGGTACGGTCAGACAGTTTCTTCACTTCACCGGCTACTATAGTAAACCCGCGCCCATGCTCGCCGGCCCGGGCCGCTTCAATGGCGGCGTTCAATGCAAGCAACCGGGTGTGCTGGGATATCTGCCCGATGCTGGCCACAATCTCATCCACCTGGCCTACTGCCTCTCTAAGTCCGGCTATTTCCTCCGCTACCCTGGTGGAATCAAATCGAATACGATCAATGGCCGTCAGGGCCTGTTCCAGCACTTCCTGGCATTTAACCACCGACTCCCTGTTGCCCGAGACCTCCCGCGTCAGCTCCTGGCCTAAATCGGAAATGGTTCCCGCAACCTTCTGGAGCTGGTGAAAGGTAGTAACAGCTTCCCCGGCGTTCCTGCTGGCTAGCGCCATCTGCTCCACGGCGGAAAACACCTGGCTAGCTGTTGCCTGGTAATCCCGGGTCAATGCGCGTAGCCTGTCCTCAAGGTTCTTTGTCTGCTGCTGTGCCCTTGGCAATATAGAGGCTTCCTCCTGCTCTATGTCACCCGGCTTTTCCACAATGCTAGCCAACCTCTCCGAAAAGTGGCTTAACTGCTGCCGGATACGCAATAAAACCAGTCCCACTGCCACCAGGGCTGCTATGAATGAACTTGCCGTTACGGCTAAAGGTTGCGGCCACCACCACCCCCCAAGAACCCCTGCCGTCATTCCACCGAGCACAGCCACAATCCCCCATACTCCACAGGTAGCCCTAAAACCACTATTCATAAACGGCACTCCCTTTTTTTAAGATCAAAAAGCCCTCTTCTCGCCCGGAGTAAGCGGGAAGAGGGCACCGTTGCCCTTGTTATTATGTATTTTTATTCTAGCATAGATTTCCTGCGGGTTTCAAGGGTCTTCTAGACTGGTGCTACTTGACAGTGATATTGATACCCTGTAAGCGGGCTGAGAATGTCACTATGAGAGGAAAAATCTTTTTAAGTGCCAAAGAGTCTCGCGGGGTGTTTGTGAATGAAAAAACTATTTAAATAAAAAGTTCGGGTAATAATTTAAGGGTTGTTTGCTAGAGGATAATTTTGTTGTAGTATATAAATATGGGTAATTTTATTGAAATAAGGGGAGAAAGGCGGATATATGTTTTGCCAGTATTGTGGTAAAAAAATAAATGAAGGGTCCCGCTTTTGTAGTGGTTGTGGTCATGAGCTGAGGTCAAATAATAATGAAGATACACTTATTCAAGCCCGGCTGTCCCTGGATCAGGTCAAGCAGGAGGAAGGATCGGAGCATACAACGGCCCAACGGCAGGTCACCTGGTTTTTAAGGTAGTGAGAGAGGCTTATGAAATCAATTAGTGTGCACACTGTGCTGGCCGTTATGCTGAGCGGTTTGTTAATCATGGCCGGGGGTTTTGGTCTGGCCAGGATTTACGATAACATGCATAATCAAGTGGTTACAGAGGCATCTAAACTCGGTCCCATCGAGGAGAACCCCTCTGAGTCGGCCAAGTCCAAGGATTTAAAAAGCATTATTGCCGAGAATCAAAAGCTAGTGGTGTGTCTAGAGGTTGAGCTTGATTACGGTAAGGTACAGGGTTCCGGATTTCTTTATAACCAGCAGGGGGATGTAATAACCAATGCCCACGTGGTGGGTAACGCCAGAACTTGCCGGGTCAAATTGTCCGATGGCACAGTTTATCAAGGCACAGTTATCGGGCGTGGGGAACAAATTGATGTGGCTCTGGTCAGGGTGCCGGAACTGGCTGGTAAGGAACCAATGAAAATTGCCCGGGATAGAACGGCAGAAGTGGGAGATGAAGTGATCGCCCTGGGCAGTCCCCTGGGATTACAAAATACCGCCACCACAGGAATCATCAGCGGTGTCAACCGGGATTTAGATATTGGGGATTATCATTATAAGGGGCTATACCAAATTTCTGCCCCCATCTCGCATGGCAGTAGCGGAGGACCGTTACTGGATCGACATACCGGCGAGGTGCTGGGTGTTAATTCCGCCGGGGCCGAGGGAGAAAATATCGGCTTTAGCATACCCATCACCCAGGTTTTACCCCTGGTGGAAAACTGGTCAAAAAACCCCAGTACAGCACCGGTGCAGCCAACCACCGGTACTGCCGGGAAAATTTCCGGGAAAGAATTAGCCATTGCGGCATCCTACCTGGTTGAGTATTTTTACACTTGTGTCAATAGCGGGGATTATGTAGGGGCCTTCGCTCTGCTGGGAAGTGACTGGCAGGCCAAACAGCCCTATGAGAACTTCCGGGCCGGCTATTTAAATACACTTTCAGTAAGAATTGAGGATTTACGAGTTGTGGCGGTTAACCAGGACAGTGCAGAGATTAGCATTATTATTGAAGCGCTGGAGCGAACCAACCAGGGTGAAGAACGCACCAGTTACTACCGGGCCACTTACCAGGTCGGCCTGGAAAACGGCAAGCTAAAGTTACTAAAAGGTACTGCCAGTAAAATTAGATAATAAGAATGGCAGGGGTAAAATTATATGACGGGAGAATTTTATCCGTTACCTTACTGACCAAGACCGGTGATACCTCAATCCCGTAAATGTCTTTCATCTGGTCCTCTATATCCCAGGTGGACATACCTTTTGCGACATGGCTATTATCTGGTCTTCCAGCTCGTTGGCGGTAGTTTGGTACTTGCGGATTATTTGGGGTTCAAACTCACCATTGCAGTCCCGGGGAATTTTTATTTATATTTGACCAGACCTGGTTTTAATCGTTTTGCAGCTGTAACCATTACGGTTATTCCCGGAGCTTATTCCCTCAGAGGAATTCTTGGGGTAGCCAAGGTAGTGCTCCATTTCGGCTTCAAGGACCTGCTGAATGGTATTTCTGAATAGTTCCTTGAACTTTTCCTGTATGTCACCGATAGTCTTACAATCTTTAGCCAGTTCTTTAGCAAGGACGTTTCCTAAGTCTTACATAAATGGTCATCTCCTTCACACGGCATGGAAGCCGGGTGCAACCTATGCTTTCTGCTAAGGTTTCAGCGAGTTTACTACGTTTCAATCCTCACCCGGCATGGAAGCCGGGTGCAACAAAAATTAGGAAGTTAATGGGCAGGGTAGTTCAATTTGTTTCAATCCTCACCCGGCATGGAAGCCGGGTGCAACTCGGGGACCTCCGCCAATTCTTCGCGGGTCACATTGTTTCAATCCTCACCCGGCATGGAAGCCGGGTGCAACGCGGCCGGTCAACTCGAATGGATTTATACTTGCGCGTTTCAATCCTCACCCGGCATGGAAGCCGGGTGCAACTTCCTGTCATCCTCGATGATTCCAGCTTTCTCCAGTTTCAATCCTCACCCGGCATGGAAGCCGGGTGCAACTTAAAGCAGCGATTTTTCATTGCTTTCCAAATGCGATATGTTTCAATCCTCACCCGGCATGGAAGCCGGGTGCAACATGGCCCTGTATTCGCCCATTTGCTGTGACGCCAGGTTTCAATCCTCACCCGGCATGGAAGCCGGGTGCAACTGCCCTGGCTTGAGGTAGCACCAAGCCAGGCGAAGTTTCAATCCTCACCCGGCATGGAAGCCGGGTGCAACACGTAGGGCTATTTACTGGCCTACTTCGGCCCTGGGTTTCAATCCTCACCCGGCATGGAAGCCGGGTGCAACGCCTAGCCGTCACCGAGATGAATAACGCCTTTCATGTTTCAATCCTCACCCGGCATGGAAGCCGGGTGCAACGGCTGTGTCCTATCTGTGCTGCTATGGACGGCGAGTTTCAATCCTCACCCGGCATGGAAGCCGGGTGCAACCTCCGCGGTCGGGGATGCCGCCATCGGCGTGCTCCAGTTTCAATCCTCACCCGGCATGGAAGCCGGGTGCAACGCAGCAGGTTTAGTTATCCTCTATCAACGGAGCGAGGTTTCAATCCTCACCCGGCATGGAAGCCGGGTGCAACGTGTCTGCGCTGCGCAGCTGGACTGCGGCGACCTGGCCGGTTTCAATCCTCACCCGGCATGGAAGCCGGGTGCAACTAGCTACGGTCTGTGCGAACTGAAGGACTGCTGTATGTTTCAATCCTCACCCGGCATGGAAGCCGGGTGCAACCGAGCGCACAAAAGAACTTCGGGGGCGCCTGTTTGTTTCAATCCTCACCCGGCATGGAAGCCGGGTGCAACTCTTCAGTGCGGCAGCGGCCAGGGGGGCATTCATGTTTCAATCCTCACCCGGCATGGAAGCCGGGTGCAACATTAACTGGGAACAGAGGTCATGCAGGGTGGTCGGGTTTCAATCCTCACCCGGCATGGAAGCCGGGTGCAACTCACCCTTTGCGGCCTTACGTTTTTTCTCTACGAGGTTTCAATCCTCACCCGGCATGGAAGCCGGGTGCAACTGATTTTCGGCGGTACGGACACCGCTGCCAACCATGTTTCAATCCTCACCCGGCATGGAAGCCGGGTGCAACGGTTCATCCCTCACCCCCTCCTCACAGGTCCCGGGGTTTCAATCCTCACCCGGCATGGAAGCCGGGTGCAACGCCTTCTATTGCAGCGAAAATGATTTTGATTTCTTGTTTCAATCCTCACCCGGCATGGAAGCCGGGTGCAACCCGTGACCATCTGGAAGCAGAGCAGGAGCGCGAGGTTTCAATCCTCACCCGGCATGGAAGCCGGGTGCAACGGTTTAATTGACTAACTACGATAAGTTTAACCCGGTTTCAATCCTCACCCGGCATGGAAGCCGGGTGCAACGTTATAGTGGCCGACGACAAAGCAAACCGGACATAAGTTTCAATCCTCACCCGGCATGGAAGCCGGGTGCAACTCCCCGGCGTCTCGACGTAAATACACCATTCAGGCAGGTTTCAATCCTCACCCGGCATGGAAGCCGGGTGCAACGTCAAGGAGGCCCTGGAGCGCATTGGCCGGGCCAGGGTTTCAATCCTCACCCGGCATGGAAGCCGGGTGCAACGGTTTTGACGGAAAGCAGTTCCGACGTGGGGTCAGGGTTTCAATCCTCACCCGGCATGGAAGCCGGGTGCAACCAGGCATTAGTGCAGAAACTGCGGGAGTTAAATGTTTCAATCCTCACCCGGCATGGAAGCCGGGTGCAACTCAAGCCATTGACGTATTGCCGGATGCTCAAATAAGTTTCAATCCTCACCCGGCATGGAAGCCGGGTGCAACGTGTATGTTATCCCAGGGGCGACCGCTGAAACCATGTTTCAATCCTCACCCGGCATGGAAGCCGGGTGCAACAGAGCTTCTCTCTTACCATTGTGCCCAAGAACCTGTTTCAATCCTCACCCGGCATGGAAGCCGGGTGCAACGGAAACTCCTAACAAAGGACATCTGGCAGAAAATGTTTCAATCCTCACCCGGCATGGAAGCCGGGTGCAACACAAAGGTTTCCCCGCCCTGATCGGGTTCCTGGTGTTTCAATCCTCACCCGGCATGGAAGCCGGGTGCAACACTTTGACTGGCAATATTACCATTACCCCTATTGTCGTTTCAATCCTCACCCGGCATGGAAGCCGGGTGCAACCGTTACCGAAGTGGCGACGGATTACGGGAAGCTGATGTTTCAATCCTCACCCGGCATGGAAGCCGGGTGCAACGGCTTTAGCCTCTTTTCGGCTCTGGAATGTTTTAGTTTCAATCCTCACCCGGCATGGAAGCCGGGTGCAACCCTTACAGGTTTAAGCCAATTAAAAATTAGTTGGGTTTCAATCCTCACCCGGCATGGAAGCCGGGTGCAACACCCCCCGGCCCCTACCGGGGCTTTTGTTTCACATGTTTCAATCCTCACCCGGCATGGAAGCCGGGTGCAACGAATTGTTTTTGCCATCACGGTGAGGATGATAAAGTTTCAATCCTCACCCGGCATGGAAGCCGGGTGCAACATGGTTGGCGCGAAAATTTTTGTAAAGTTGTCTGTTTCAATCCTCACCCGGCATGGAAGCCGGGTGCAACACCCTGTCGGGCGGTATTGCTATCTTACCACAACATGTTTCAATCCTCACCCGGCATGGAAGCCGGGTGCAACTGACGCGCCCTTATAGCGGTCCGCCTCCTGCGGGGTTTCAATCCTCACCCGGCATGGAAGCCGGGTGCAACATACCGCGCAAAAGTTCTTTTTCTGGACGGCTTTAGCGGCCACCCAGCGCGAACCGAGCGGCCAGGGCGTTTTTTGACCGGACGGGGCTCCTGTAACTGCCCGGGCCGTCCGTAGAAATGCCGCATCGCGAAACATCCAGATTTTGCAGCTCCACTGGGGGTTCGCGCACACCATCTTTGGCTCAATCCTTACCGTTTCAATTCTTACCCAGCATGAAAGCCGGGTACAACCTCAACGTCCCGCCAGGGCCTTCACAGAATCAGCGGCCCATCGAAGTCCACATACCGGTCCTGGCCGTAAACCCTGAGGGAACCCTCCCGGCCGCCATGCAATATGTAGATGCGGAGGCTGTCTCGTTTCTCATCAATGACTTTCCGGAGGCTGTAAATGAGTTCTTCAAGCTGGGCCGGTGTTACCCGGCATTCAAAAAGAGAATACTGGACCCGTTGGCCAAAGTTCTTGCAAATGGTGGCCACCTTCCGCAGGCGGGCCTGCCCTTCCTTGCTTTCCATATTCACGTCGTAAGCAACGATGATGTCCATCCGCTTCATCGGGCAACAAACGGCGCATACTCGGCCGCATCCTGGCGAAGATGTCGCGCCAGCAGGCGCGCCTGGATGTGGGGGAGAAGCCCGACGGGTATCCGTTGACCTAACAAAGGATGGATGAGCTCTTCCTGTTTCCTTTTCTGATAGGCCTCCAAAAAGGTCCGGCGGGCCTGATCGGTAAGGTGGACGGCGCCTCCCGGCCGCTCCAGGAAATCCTTTTCCGTTATCTGGCGGCGATTCAGCAGCGTCAGCACCAGCCGGTCTGCCAGGAAGGCACGAAACTCCTCCATTAGATCCAGGGCCAAGGCAGGCCGACCGGGGCGCAGGGCATGGAGGTAGCCGATCTGGGGATCAAGCCCGACCCCTTCACAAGCCGATATACAGTCATTGACGAGCAGTGAATAGGCAAAGGAGAGCAAAGCGTTCACCGGGTCCCGGGGCGGCCGCTTTGTTCTTACATCAAAGCGTAGGGCGGGATCGTCTACCAAGATGAGCGAACTTAATACCGAAAAGTATACAGCGGCGGCCCGACCCTCGATGCCACGTATCACATCCAGATCCTTGGGCCTGTTCACCTCTTTCAAGGCCGATTCCAGTTCTCGAGCGGCCGGTTCAAGCCGGCAAGCCAGTTCCGGGTTATCACGCATTCCCCTTAGCAACACGTGGCGGGCATTTCTAATTTTACCGGCCACAAAGCGGCCTGCCAGGGCCGTACGGTGGCACACATCTCTATAGGCCTCGTGCTGGGCCCGCCGCAAAAGGACGTTGCCTGATACCGGTCCTGCGAGGCGGGCCCGGAACTGGCCATTCTGGTCAAACCAGACGATATTCCGGCCGTCCTCAGCAAAGCGGTGGATCAAAAAGGGGCTTAAGAGCACGTTGCCGAAAACGGCCAGTCCGCCTAGGTGGTGCAGGGGTACCTGGAGCCGCTCAACCCGCTCGACTTCCACCTTGAGCGTGTCGTGATCCAGGTGTATATAAGCGCCCTGGGCTTGGATATACAGGGTATTAAGGAGCTGATGCATCACTTCCATTCACGCTCCAGCCAGGCAGGGAGATCCCGCAGGGCAAAGGGCATACAAGCATCCACCAGGGAACAATCCCGGCAGCGTTCATCTGCCGTCGGCGGGGGCATTAAACAATCCTGGAGCAGCCGTCGCACGTCATGGATCACCCTTTCAACCTGCGAGCGAAGTTGGGAGGTAAAGCGAATCTCCCGCCTCCGTCGTGACCCGTGATGGTACAGGGCTCCCCGGAGCACAGGTCGGCCCAGCATTTCCTCAAGGCACAAGGCCTGGGCGCAAAGTTGCACCTCGTCGGCCCTCCTGGCCCTCCGGGGACCGGCTTTGTATTCCACTGGATAGGGGGTGCCGTCTGGCAGGAACTCGACCACGTCCGCTCTGCCAATTAGCCCCAAACGCTCCGACCAGAGGGGGACGGCCAGCTCGACTCGAACTCCTTCCGCATTGTAGTCGTGAGGCAGATCTACATTCTCGTGAACCCGCCGTCCCCGTAAAGTGAAGAGGTTTTCGTCCCAAACCTGTTCCAGATGGATCAACGCGCACTGCCGGGGGCAATATACGTAGTGCTGCAGCGCGCTGATGGGGACGGAATCGGAGGCATCCCAGGGCATATTTACACCAGCCGGACCAGGGTAACGCCGGCAAAACCCATGCCGTCAAGCGACCCCTCAGGAGGAGTAGCGACCACATAGTCCGCAAAGGAACGGGGGTTTTCCACACCTTCCTGCCTCCGCACTTTTACCAGCTCAAACAGCTTGTGTGCCGGGGCATTGCCCTTCTTATTTTCATGGCAAAAAACAAAGAGACCACGCACCGCCATTTCACCCCTGGAAGCTGAGCGGTCAAGCTCAAAAAGAAACTGGAGGGCCTCCCAGAAAAGTTCAAGGTCTTCTTTCGATACGCCGGTCCCTTCGGCCAAGAAGGGGTTGTAGAATCCGTGAGCCCGGTATAACCCGTAGGGAATGAGGGGTTTTCTCCCCATCTCAGTCTCCCCCGACTCCATGCGCTCCTCGGTGGTTCTGGCTTTACGGGTTATGGACAGATCTAAAGGGAGTACCGGATCGACGGAACGGGCAAAGGTGAGCTGCACCGGACCCCGCACCTGCCCGGCGTTCAGGTCGCCGGTGGAAAGTACGGCACCAAACATGCGGATGTCGTAATATAGCTCGCAAAGATGCCTGCGGACTTCCTCGATAGGCCTGCTACCTTTAATTTCAGTAGTAGCGCCCGTTTCGGAGTCTGTTTTCATTACCTTGGCTTTGCCACCGTCTTTTTGTACTTCGATCCCAATCTCCTTGCCAGCTTTCTCTATTAAAATGTTCAGCGCCGTTCTGCTCTGAATAAAGATAGGGACATTTTTCGTAACCTGTACGAAGTCCCTTATTTTACGTTTTATGCATACATCAGTAACCAAGCCTTCCATAGTTTCTGGATCCACCCGAGGTAAGTTACCCGCATCAGGGTCACCGTTAGGATTCCCGTCCCGGACATCAAAAAGAAAGACAAAATCGTAGCGTTTTTGGGGATCACAAATGCATTCATACTTGCTGTTCATCAGTTTCTCCCCCTTGGTTTTGGTTAGATTCATTGGTTTTGCCTTTACCCTTTGTCGCGCGGAAGTAAGCCCGCTGGTGATAGAAGCCGAGAGCGAACTCCGCCTGCTGGGATAAGTTGAGGGTTCTGGGAAATCCCCCGACCTCGTCCAACCGGGAAAGAATCTCTTCCACCATGAGGTTTACTTCCCGACCAACTTTTGGCAGGTGAGCAAGGGTGCTCAACCGCAAAAGATTTCCGAAAACCGAGGCCGGCGCAGTGGAGGCCGTCCCATAAAAACGGTCCACCAGAGTAGTGTTTAGCTTAAAATTAGCCGCCCGCTGTTGAGCCTCTTCCAAAACAGCCAGCAGCCGACCGCAAAGGTAGGGCGGAGAGCAACGCCGAAAATCCAGCTCTTCCATGTTCACAGCATCCTCCTTTCCATAAGAGATCCCCAGCTTTAACAGAGCCGTCAGGGCTTGAATATGCTCAAGCCGCTGCCGTTCCTCGTCCGGCCTATCTCTCTTCCCTTTGGTCCAAAGAACCCGCAGTCGCGGGACCGCCTTGACCAAAAGTCCAGCTGAAGGCCTGTATCCCAGGTAGGCCGCTCGAAGGAGGCTTCGAGTAAAATTTGGTTCAGGCGAATCTAAGGCCTCCGCCAGGGTGGCAATGGATACTGGTCGGGACTCGTCTCCCCTGGGGGAAACCAGGGTAAGTGCTTGCAGGTAATGTCTCAGGTTTTCTTTTAAAACCTCCAGGGAAACGCTAAACCACTCCCGGAGGGCAATCCGTCCCACATTGGGCGAAAGTACCCCCAGGTAAAAGGCGTAGGCATCCAGCCTCAGACCGGCCGCGCCAGGCTTCCAGGGCAGCTCCAGCAGGCGATCCAGCTGGGCCAGATCGGCGGGAGGAACCTGAACCTTCTTCTGGGTTAGCTCTTCGAGCATCAGGGATCCCAGGCTGTTCAGAAGGTCCTCCAGTTCTATGGGTTTATCCTCCACTTGAAGGGGTGCAGGAGCTTTAAGCCAGTAAACGGCAATCTGATTGGCCAGGCAGTCGGCTTTATTTTTGTCCCGCAACAGGTTTTTCCTGTGCCAAGGGTGTTCGGATAGATAGTTAAAGGCCCGCGAAGCGGTATCGCCGCATGCGAAGCAGAGCCCTAAGTGTCCCTTTTTAAAAGCATCCCGTCCAGCAAGGTAAGAAACAAAGGCGTCCGCATTAACCGAATGAATGGGGGCGGCACTAAACAGTTTAACTTTTAAAGGAATCTTTTCGAGCAGGGGCCCGAATGATCCACAAACTGCACACTCCCCTTTGATAGGTTGTCCTTGCTTATCAAGCTGGGCGCTTCGCTCCTGGGCCTCGACCACCCAGAAGGTTCTGACCTCAGGGTGTGCGAACAGGTGCTGCCCAGCCAGGGGGCCCTCTTCCGGCATAAAGGAAACCCAGTCTTTGGACTGAACCTCTCCAAAACGCGGGTCGCCTTGCACCAGGCCCTTTTCCAGGACCTCCGTCACCCAGCCCGCCGCCTCCCGGAGTGCGGGATCACACACCAGGGACGAACGCAAAAACTTTTCAAGCAGTTCCCGGAACACCCGGTGTTTTTCGGCCGCCCGCTTATCCAACCCCTTTTTCTGCTTATCAGCTCCCAGGGCATAGCCCGCCTCGTCGGCCAAGGGGTGAGCTCTGATGGCTGAGGTCCTCCCATCAAAGGGACGAGGGATGTTCAGCTCAACCTCCTCCAGCCAAACTTTAAGCGGCGGCCCGGGCCAGATGTGCACTACCCATCGGATAGGCTCAGTGTAGGAGTAAAAGCCCACCGGGGGAAGCTTACCCTGGGCTTCCAGATCGCGCCCCAGCTCCACCAGTTCCTTAAACATAATCCTCGCCCTCCAGCCGGTAAAGCTCCCTGTACCTTTCCGCTGGGACCCTGAGCCAGCCGGCCTCAAGACAAGCCGCAAAAAAGAGCGAATGGTGATAACCGGAGGCGCGCCGCGCGCCGCCCGGCCCGTGGCGGACAAACTCCATCTCCGGCCGGGTTGGATCTTCCACATGGGCGATATCCAAAAGCATATTTCCCAGGTCCATGTCCAGCGGCTGCGGCCGGTCACCTTCTCCGGCCGGGGCAAAAAAGGCCGTGAATTCGCGGGTTCCCAGATAGGGTCGGTGATAGCACTGGCCCCTCTCCACGCGGCGGTTAAACTGATCGCGATACTTGTAGACCGGATCGGTAGCCCAGGACCGCAGAACCATTTCTGCCCGAATCAAGTAGGCCACGTTCTTAAGCACCAGGCTGCAACGCTGCTGGCGGGTATCCTCTACAAAAAATGGGTTGCTCCCCTGGCGTTGGTCTATTTCGTTACGCAGAATTACCATTTCGCTTCCCTTCTTGAGGACGCCAATGGCTCTAATCTCATAACGGAACTCTGGTTTCCAGAAAATAGCCTCCAGTACACCCCGTGCCGCCGAAGGGGTCATGACCGGGTAGCTCACCCTTTCCACCTTAAATTCCGGGCGGGTAAAGCATGCATAATCTCCCCAGACTTTAACCGTAACCATTCCGGTCCGCTCCACCTGAACACCTCCATGTTTGTTTCGATTCTCACCCGGCATAGAGGCCGGATGCAACCCTGCTCTACGGTGCCGCATGGAAGGGATTAAACAATTAGATCGCCGGGGTCGTAAACGGGCCCTACCAACCCCAGGCGCTCGTCGTACCCCCCGGTCCAGCGGTAGAGCCCTTCCGCCAGGGGCTCCAGCAGACCCTCTTTTTTGAACTTTGCCGTCTCGAACCGAAAAAGGCCGACCAGGTAGGGCTGGAGGCGCTGCCAGGTCACACGGCCCGGCCGCTTCAACCACTCCTCAAGCCGCTGCCAGGCTTCACCATAGGGGACAACTACCGAAACCGTCTCCTCCTCAATCAAACGGTAAAGGCGGGCTACTTCCGGATAGTTCAACTCCCCCCGGTATTCCTGGATTTTTTTCCTGTCCAGGTCCACATCCGCAAAGAGCCTCCGGAAATATTGCCGGTAGAGTTCCGGGTCGTGAAGGTTTTCGGCCGGGAGTCCTTTTAAAAGGAGCCGGGCCTTTTCCAGTCCCGCCTTATATGGTCCCCGGGGAGTCCTGCCCTCAGCCGGCTCAAATACCACCACCCGCCCCTCAGCCAGCCGCCCCTCCCGGTTGCACCTTCCTGCTGCCTGGATCACCCGGTCCAGGGGCCCTACCGCCCTATAAACCACCGGGAAATCCAGGTCTACCCCTGCCTCCACCACCTGGGTGCTGACCAAGCGCACCGGCCTTTTCCCCAGCCGTTGCGACACTTCGTCCAGCACCCGGCGTCGATGGGCCCCACAGAGGAGGGTGGAGAGGTGAAACACATCAGGCAAGTCACCCAGGGCCTTAAGCAGTTCCAGCACGTCCCGGCGGGAATTGAGGATCACCAGTACTTGCTGCAATTCCCGGATCTCGTCCGCCAGGCGCTCCCAAGAGAGCGGTTCCTCCCTCAGCTCGTAAGCCACCCTTTTCAGACGCTGGAAATGCTTGCGGTACTGGGGTACGATCTCACGCACCTCCAGGCCGTAAAACTCCCGAAGATAAGGCGTATCGTCAAAAGTGGGCTGGGTAGCAGTGGAAAGGACGAGGGTTACCCCATACTCCTCTACCAGTGCCCTCAAAACATCCAGGGTGGGTTTAAGGATTTCGGGAGGCAAGGCCTGCACCTCGTCCAGGAGGATGACGCTCTGGACCAGATTATGCAGCTTGCGGGCCCGGGAAGGACGGTTGGCAAAAAGGCTTTCCAAAAGCTGAACCGTGGTGGTAACTATCAGCGGGGCGTCCCAGTTTTCGGCCGCCAGACGTAGACGCAAAACTGAAGGGTCCTGACCCTCATCATCGGGTACGGGCACCTGGCTGTGGTGCTCTAGGACGGCTTCATTCCCTAGGATTTTCCGGTAAGCATCCGCCGTCTGCTCGATAATGCTGGTATAAGGAATAGCCACAATTACCCGCCGCTTGCCATACCGCACGGCGTGCTTCAGAGCGAAGGCTAAACCGCTCCTCGTTTTCCCGCCACCGGTGGGCACGGTAAGGCGCCAGATGCCGGGCGGGCCTTCGGCGGCCTGGAGGCAAGCCTCATAAACCTCACGGCGGACCCGATTTGTGGGAGTATCATCACGGCTCGCAAGAAACAACTCCTGCTCTTTCATAAATCGGGTCCAGAGCTCGGGGATTTCCGGCCAGCCTCTTCTCGCCTGCGCCGCCTCCGCAGCAAAATGCGCCTCCGTGTCCAAGTAATCTGCGTCCACCAGGGCAGAAAAGAGCATACGGATGAAAAGTTCGCGGCGGGTGCTGTTTCGAAAAGGAATAGCACGAAAAGGCGGCGGCTTGGGCAGCGAAGCCAGGGCCTCCTTCATAATTGGAAGAGAGCCGGGCTCCTTTTGTAAGAATTCCTCCAGATCCTGAGCCAGGCGACCGGCAGCAGTAAGCCCGGAATGGTGGCCGCAAACGGGTAGGGCAATATCCTTCCAGCTTTCTGGGTCTTTTGCTAGTTTAAATAAAAGGCAATAAATTAAGGCGCCTCCCCACACGGCATGGGGCACGCAGGGATATTTCTCCTTTCGATACTGCGCCTGCAAGTATTCCTGGAAAGAGGGATTGAACTTTCCCAGATCATGGAATAGTCCGACCCAGGCAGCGTAGGCTTCACCGCCGAAGGGTTGGGCGAAGGCCTCCGCCCGCCAAGCTACTTTTTCCAGATGGGAGGCCAGATCGTGCCACTCTTCCTGCGCATTTGGTGTATGGGCATAATAGCGCCCCATATGTTTGCCTCAACCTTTCAGCCAAGATGAAAGACGGATGTAGTTTTCTTATAAACAATATTCGACATAGTATAGTCTAATTCCTCCTTTTTAGGTTATGTTTTCCATGAAAAGATAAAAATTTACAACCCCGTGCTCAAATGGTGTAAGGCCAGCCGCTTTATCTTCATTTACGAGCAAAAGATATATTTCCTCGAAATAGTTAAACATCATCTTTAGGAGTGGTTATCCACAGGGTGCGGGATGTAGCAGATAAATTCATCCAGACACCAGGATTGAAAACCCAGGTAAGTAATGGTTATACTAAACTTAGATTAGTGACCTTTAGCCTGGGCCGGGTTTAAGATGCCGAAAAGGCCTGCTGCGAATTCGTCATGAACGGAGATGACTGATATGGGTATTTACCAGGAGGAAATGATAATCCCAATTAAGGACAGCTATACCTACGATGACTACGCCAGGCTGCCTGAAGGAGCTCCCTTTCAGCTAATCGGAGGTAAACTCGTTATGACGCCTGCACCCGGTACCTATCACCAGATCATACTAATGCGTCTGATTGAAAAGCTGTTGTTTTTCCTTGCGGGAAAGGATTTGGGGATACTTTTTACCGCACCTGTAGACGTATTTTTAGAGGAAAAAGAAACCTACCAGCCGGATATTATCTTTATCGCGAAGGATAGAATGCATATAATCGAAACAACAAAAATAAAAGGGGCTCCCGACCTGGTAATAGAGATTCTTTCTCCTTCTACAGGCTATTATGACTTAAAGAAAAAAGCCCGTGTTTACGCGCGATGCGGAGTAAAGGAATACTGGATTGTAGACCCGGAAGATAAGAGCATTGATGTTTTTCAGCCACAGGATGGAAATTTTGTCCTTGTCAATCATGTCGAAGGATCGGGCCAGGCTAAATCCCTGTTTTTGAAAGGATTTGCAGTAGAAGCAAGGGAAATTTTCGCCCCCCTTCAATAGTCCTGTTTTGGGGGGAGAACCCCAGTGGTAGACCGACGCCCGGCTGGTCAGTAGTACCGCAGGATATGCGAGTAGTTGCCATTATGCCTGCGGGTGGATGGCCCGCCCCCGGGGATCCAGCCCGCTGTCGCTGCCAATCATTGCCAAGAGGTGCTGCAAGGCCGGCAGCTGGTCACCGGTCTTCTAACCCTGGCCGGTAAAGCCCTGCCGGCTGTAGCTACCGACTTTTGCGGCAACCTGGTCCTGGGGGCCGCCTGGTTGGCCACCCTGGCCACGGAGGAACCCCTCACAGCAGCCTATTCCCGCTGGAATTATCCCGCCGGCCTGGCCACCAACCCCCTTTTCCTGCGGACCAACGCCATTATTACGGCCGTTTGGGGCGAGGCCTTCCTGTTCATGGCTGTTACAGCCCTGGGGACAGCCTTTATGCCGGAGCAAAAACCTTTATGGCTGACTTTGCGCTATATCCCCCTCATCCTGGCCGGTCTTTTTACGGCCTGTTTCCTAACTGGTACCCGGCCCATGTAGCTGCCGGCGGCAAAAAAGATTTTTAAGTTGAAATACGGTCCCGCTGCTTAAGGCGGCAGGACAGGTGGAGTTGCACCCGGCCCCATGCTCTCCTGCTCCACCCATTTGTGGTGCTTCAGCATGGCTTGCAGGAGGGGGTGCCAGGGGGCGTAAGCCGGGTCCTCAGACAGGTGCCGGAGCCTGGCGGCATACTCGTCGCCGAAGGGTATTCCGACCGGCAAATACCTGGTATAAGTAGTGACATCCATAAGGTAGGGTTGCAAATCGGGAATTAAGTTGCGGCGGATGTATTCGCAAATGCGGATGCCGCCGTAGTCCATATCGCCCCAGTGGTAGACCGGGGGCCTGGCGGTGGCTCCAGGGGATTCCCGGTAATCCTGGAGCTTGCGTAAAAAAAGCTGCACGCCGCGGTGGGGGAAGCCGCCGGTATATACTACCAAACCCGCCGGGCGCCGCCATGTTTCACCGGCAGGGGTGTCGGCGCTACCAACCGTACCCGGAAAACAGGGCGGTGCCACCGTTTTCTCCTGATCCTCTGCGGCCCACTCCGGCCCTTCAACCGCTAAACCCCGGCCCCCTCCCCTTTCCCGGCAAGGTACAGCCCCCTCACTACCACCCTGGACAACCTGATAGTAACTGGTCAAATTCTCCACCAGGAGAACCCAACGGGCGGCAACAGCCGTTATCTCCATGGCCCGCACCGTATGAGCGGCCAGACCCAGGCCGCCCGGAAGTTCCCCCATGTCGACGGTGGTCTTTCCCACCCGGATAATAAAGGGTCCGGCCACCAGCACCATTTTGGGATTATCAGTCAGCCCGACGCTGTCCAGGTACTCTTCATCAGTTTCGTATTCTTCCGGGCCATACCGTTTGAGCAGGGCCAGCAGCCGCTTTTTCACCCTCTGCTCGAAAGCCTTGGAATCCCCCAGGACCCGCTGGCTGAAAATACGTTCTGGTATAATATCATCCAGCTCCGGGAGGGCCAGTAGCACTTTTACCAGTTCCCCGTAGCCCTCCAGGTCCTCCAGATCCAGTCCGGCCGCCCGGCGCCGGGCCAGGGCCGCGTCCACCCCGGCCCACCATCGCCGCACCCACTCCCAGGGGTGGGAAGCCAGGGGAGCCAGGACCTGGCGCAGCCTACGGAGCTGTTCCGCCCTGGGTACCAGGCCCGCCAGCTCATAGGCTCGGGGGATGGCGTCAAAGTTTAAATATACTTTTTCCACCTGCCGGCCTTCCTGGAAGCGGGGCCAGGTAACCTCTATCACGCCGGCAGAAGCCAGTTCGGCCAGGACGGCGTGGATGGCCTCCCTTTTGCGGTGGTCCATCTCATCAAAATAATCGCCAGCCAGGGGGCTCTTTTTCATGGTAAACTGGGGCCGCTGCTTGCCCGGGATTCCGGTTTGAAAGGAGCGGCTCCCTTCGTATTTACTGATCAGCAAAGAGAGAATCCTGGACCGGTACTGCGCGTACAGGTCCCTGCCCGTCCCGGCCATTCCTCACACCCCCTCGCTGCGGCCCGTTGTCTTCTTTGCCGGCAGAGCCGCCGGCCTGGCCCCGGTGACCATCTTCTTCCCCGACGGGGCGGTTCGGGCCAGCGGCAGAAGTTATGGCCGGGGCGGCCTCCCCGCCGGGGCCCCCAAAGCCCGCTTCCTCCGGCCTTTCTTCCCGGTCCCCGGCCTTATCGCCAGAGCCGGCCGGCTGCCCGTCGCCGGTTGACACCCCATCGCCGGCCAGCACTTCCTGGCGGCTGATCATGTCTACGAAACAATGGAAGCCGTTGCGGTGCACCAGCAGGGTGGTATCGACTTCCGGCGCCATATGCTGCATCTTCTCATCGGGTACGGCGGCAATGAGCTGCAGGTTCATGCGCTTAATGAGGCGGAGGCTGGTCTGGATGCGCTCTTCGTCCATTTTATTGAAGGCCTCGTCGAACACCACCAGCCGTACTGTCTTGCCCGTGTCATAAAGATGATTGAAGGAGGCCAGAATGGCGACGTAAAAGGGTGTCTGGGTTTCGCCGCCCGATTTTTCCCGCAGCACCTGGGAGAAGGAATAGCGGTGTTCACCGCTGGTGACCACGATGTCGAAATCCAGGTAGTTGCGGTAATCGGTGAACTCCTCCAATTCACCGGCCTCGCCGCGGATGAGCTTCTCAAAGAGCTCGTGAAGAACGGCCGCCCGGTCGTCCTCGGGCAGCTCAAAAAGGGAACCCTGCTCCATCACCCCAGGGTCCATGATCACATCGTAAAAACGCCTGTACCTCTCGCTGGGTTTAATCTCAAAGTGGTAGCGGTCCTCGTGGAAGGGGAAGTTTTTCAGGGCGTAGTTGAGCTCGTTGAAATCCCGCCGCGCCGCTTCGATGGCCTCGCGGAGCTTGAAGATAAAATGGGATTTAAATTCCTCTTCCGACTGCTTCAGGGCCTCGGCCAGCTTTTGCCGGTAGCGGGGAATATCCACGGTGGCGATTTCCGCCAGCAGGGGCTGGTAGGCTTCATTATCCGGTGCACCGGGATCGGCGTTGTAGGTGTAGCGCAGGTTGTACTCTTGGCGCAAGTCGCGCAGGCGCTGGAACTCCTGCTCCCGCCTGGTGATATTGCCCTTCTGGCTGTTCTCCCAGTTGACGAGCTTGCTGGCCGTGGGCAGGTCCTGGCCCTCCACCTCCCGCCAGCGTTCCTCGGCCCGGGGCAGGAGTTCCACCGGATACTGCTCCCGCCAGGACTGCCAGAAGGCCAGGGCCTCCTGCACCCTCGTCTCCTGCAGGTGCAGCTCCGTCTGCTTCTGGTTTAACTCGTTCTCGCGGCTTTTTTTAAATCCGCTAATTTCGGTGATCTCGTTCAACAGTTCTTTTTCGCGGCGGTCCCAGTAGTAATATTCTTCTTTTAAACGCTCCACTTCCCCCAGGTCCAGCCGCTCCAGTTCGGTGGCCAGGGCGGCCCGCTCCTCCTCTAAACGCCGGATGCGGGCCGGGAGGTCCAGCTGCTCGCTGATGCCGGCGTAAAGGGACTTCTTGTCGGCCAGGCGTTCCAGCCAGGCCGCCAGCTTATCCCTCCTGCCCTGCAGCATCTCTATCTGCTCTTTCGTCTCCGCCAGGGCCCGGCGTTTGATCTCCAGCTGGCGCGCAATGGCCCGGGCACCGATATAGGGAACGGCGTAGCGGTGCTTTTCTAGCTGCCTGGCCACCAGGTTGTGATAGGACATACATGTCCTGGTGATGGCAGTACGGTAACGGCGCAGGTCCTGCTCGTCCCTGGCTTTCATGACCCGGCCCAGGAGGTGGTCGATGTGCGCCTGGATGACCGGGTTGGCCGTTACCATCTCCTCCGCCAGGGAACCCTCCTGCGCCGTACCCAGGTACTTCTGCTCCTTCTCCGTATCCACCAGGCCGACTCCTTCCACCTGGTGCTTCCCTTTTTCCCTCTCGTAAATGGCCAGGGCCTCGGCAAAGACCCGGGGTTCCACCAGCAGGTCGAAGCGCTGGGTGTATAAATACCCCTCCACGGCGTCCCGCCAGGTTTCATCCTTCAGGTCCATTTCTTCGCAGAAGATCCAAACCGGCGAGCGCCTGTTCAAGCGCTCTTCCAGGAGCCTTTTTAAGTTGAGGACACTGGGAGGGTAGGGACGCTTCTTGTTCTCCAGGTCGCGGATCTGCTCTTCCAGTTCTGCTTTTTCCTGCTGCAGCAATGCCAGCCGGTCCTCCAGGCGGCCGGCGGCCCGGGCGCAGCGGCTGTACAACCCGGCCAGGAAAAGACCCGTATCCCGCACCGCGGCAACGGTATCCTCCCCTGGTAACCAATCAGCGTCCCCGGCTGGAACCAATCCGGACAGCAGCTCCAGGGCCTGTCCCAGGCGCTCCTGCTCCCCCGGCTGCCACTGCCAGTATTCGTCTTCTTCCATCTCCTGCAGGCCGGCCAGCAGGGCCTTCTCCCGGTTGAGGGTCTGGCGCAGGATCGCCAGCAGCCGCTCCTGTTCCTGCAAATCCTTATCCAGGCGGGCCAGGCCTTCCTTTAACTCCTGCTCCCGCTGCCTGGCCTGGTGGCCCTGCCACTTCTGATAGGCCTCCCGGGCCTTGTCCCCTGCTTCCTGATGCCTGGCCCGCGCCAGGTCCAGCTCCCGGCCCAACCGCTCCACCTCGGCTGCCAGGAAGCGTATCTCCTCCGCCAGGTGGTCCCGCAGCTCCACCTCCCGGACATGCTTCAGGCCGCGGATGACATACTCCTGGACGACCACCGTATCCCGCAGCCGGGCAAAAGTGTCGAACTGGCGGCAGATGGCTTCCAGCTGCTCCCGGCGCTCTTCCAGGGCTTCCAGCTCCGCCCGGTAGCGCTCGTGGATTTCAAAGTTCTGCCGCAGGAGGTCCAGCTGCAGTTCCTTCTCGTCCAGGATATACTGGTAGACGAAATCCCGCACGTTCTGGATGGGCTTAAAGGAAAGGGCCTTGACGAAAACCGGAAAAAAGCGCTCGTTTACCTGACCCAGGCGGTTGAGGAGGGCCTTCTGGTAGCCGGCCTTGCTCCGCTCGAAGATATGGCGTCCCGGCAGGTTTTGACAATAGCGGTGAAACTCCTCCCGGTTTTTCCAGCGCTCCGCCGGGCTCCAGAAATCCAGGTCGGCCAGCTGCACCCCGGCGAGGATAAAGTATTCGTCGTCGATGGCATCGTCACCATAGACGTCCATCACCACGCCGACCACAAAGGTCTCCCTCTTTTGCTGGTCATAAAACTCGGCGGCGATGTAGCTGGTAAAATCCCCTTCCCGCAAGTACTTCTTTTCTTCCCCGCCGGTTTTGCCCCGCAGGTAGCTGATGAGGGAACGCCTGGCCTCGTCGTGGGCCGCCGAATTGAAGCGGATCTGCCGCTGGTTGGCTACCAGGAGAACCTGCAGGGCGTCGATGATGGTGGACTTGCCGGCGCTGTTGCGGCCGGCGATGAGGGTCTGGCGGCCGAACTCCAGGGTCTCGTCATAAAAATAGTGCCAGTTAATCAGCCGCAGGCGGCGCATCCACTTCATCCAGCAACCCCTCCTCTTTCCCCGGTTCATAGCCGGCGATCTTCTGGTACAGCTTCTCTACCGTATCCGCCTGGACGGCGTAAAGGAGGGTATGGAACAGGCGGAAGGCGCAGTCGTCGGACCTGATGTCGTCATCCAGGGGTTCCAGGAGTTTGTACTGGGTGCCCAGGCGCACCAGTTCCTGCAGCCTGGTCTTATTAAAAAGGGGCAGGCGGAAGGCTTCATACTTGGCCCGGATCTCGTGGAGGGTAGTGACCGGGAACTCGCTCAAAGAAAGGCCCTGGCGCTTTTCCTGGTAGATGAGGCGCAGGACCAGGAGCCAGATGCTTTCTTCCCGGGTCAGGTTGCGCCGGCAGCCGGCCTCCGGGGACAGGACAAAGAGGCATTCGTGGCGGTCGTCAAAGACGATCTCCCAGCCGAGGAAGCGGAAAAACTCCTCCACAACCTGGCGGTGGCGCCGCGCCACCAGGTAATGCTCCCGCTCCTGTTCCTTGTTTAGAAAATTAACGGCCAGCAGGCGGTTGATGACCTCCCGCAACCGCCCGGCTTCCTGCTCGCTAAGGTTTTCCCCGAGGTTAAGCACCGGTTTCCCCCTTTACCTCTTCCTGTGTCTTACAGGTAGCGCCCCTTCCCCGCTAGCAGCTTTAAACGGCCCGCCGCTTCCTGCCCGTATCCACCCGCACTATCCGCCGGTCATAGAAGCGATAGCCGCCGATGTCGAGGATACGGTTCGCGCCCCGCGGCACCAGCCGGTAGCCGGCCAGACCGTCGTAGCCGTAGAGATAAACGTAGAGGAGATACAGGAATTCCTCCATATTGGTGGGCGCCAGCTCCTCGATGCCCATCTCCTGACGCTCGCCCAGGCGGCCCAGGACGTAGGCGCTCACCTTTTCCCTGGTAATGGCCTGCCGCACCCGCTGCAGGTTCTGCTCCCGCAGCTGCCTTTTCAGTTCCTCGGGGACAGCCACCACCACCTGGGGTTCCGGCCGGTGGGGCGCCCGCCGCCGGCGCGGCGTATACAGGGACTGCTCGTTTAATTGATTGAGGCGCATCAGGTTGAACAGGCCGGGCAGGCAATTTTCCGCCGGCAGGTCGCCTCTCCCGATGCCCGCCGCCGTCCACTCCAGGATCCGCGCCAGGTACTGGTCGACGCCGGAGCTGTGCTGGCTTAAATAGCGGGCCCGCTCGAAGGAGGCGCGCAGGTACTGGTTGTGGCGCAGGTCGATCTGATAAAAGATCTCGTCCAGGCCGCGGTAAATCTCTTCGATGTCCATAAGGGCGCGGCGCAGCTGCTCCGCCGCCTCTTCCCGAGTGGCAAAAAATTCGTTGCGCAGGGCGTCTTCCACGGTCCGGGACATCCATTCCGGGTCCAGGAGCCACTCCTGGACCGTGGCCAGGATCCGCTGCCGGTAGCGGGAAACATGGTCCGAAGTCTTGAGGCGGTGGTAGCTGCGGTCGATGATGTGGGCCTTGTACTCTTCAAAATGGTGGTCCAGAACCTCCTGGATGGAGGCTTTGGCCACCACCTGCTCCATATGGTATTTCATATTGTTGGCCAGCACCCGCAGTTCCTCCAGGAACTCCTGGGTCATCCTGTGGGCCTCCAGGATGGCAAAGCCGGGCCGCTGCCTGGCCTCCTCACCGGAAAGGAGCTGGTAGGTAACGAAGGCGAAACGCTGGTATTCAACGGTCCGGTTCTCGCATAATTCCTGGAATACGGCCAGCAGCCGGCTGGCGTAGTGGGGCAGGACAATGTAATGGCGGAAATTATCCCGCACTTCCACCTGGATCCATTTCAGCTTTTCCAACCGGCGTAAAACAACGCCGGCCTTCAACCGGGCCTGGTCCTCGCCGTCGCCGTTAAAAAGCCCGCTGGCGGCAGGCTCCTGTTCCTGTTCCTCTTCCACCTCGAACGCCAGGCCGGCCTCCTCCTGGCTCTCGATCAGTTCCTGCATCAAATCCCGCATGACCTCATACTGGATGCCAAAGCGGTTAACCCGGTACTGCTCATAAAGGAGGAGCAGGGCCTCGGCGTAAATATACCGGTTCCGGCCGCTAAAAACCTGGAACAGACGCTCCGGTATCACCTCAAAAAGCTTCATCCGCCAGCCCCCGGTGACATATTGGCCGTTTCTCGATGGCCGGATATTAAAAGCGCCCGCTCATACCCCTTTGCTTAAACTGCAGGGCTAACCGGGCAGATTAAAACCTTATTTGATACTATTCGACACTGTACCTGTAAGTCCTCTTGGTACGGGTTATATTCCGGCATTTTTGTCCGTATATCAGCAAAGATAAAAAACCCAGCATCCGCCATTTCTAAAGGAAAACTCCGGGTTAAGTTATACTTAACCCTCTATCCCCCACTATTTCTCCACTTTTCCTCCACATCAACTCCGCTTTTGTGCCTGTTTTCGCGATTAAAAATAATTAAACCTGTCTCTGCATCTCAGGGAGGGCTGGGAAAAGGTGCTGGAAGCGGCCAAGGAGTACAACCTGAAAACCGAGATAGTGATTCACTCGATAGTGACGCCACTATTTCTTCACTGCTAACATATGAGGCTGACATGACCAGCGCTGTTAATGGTATAATAGGAGAAGCGGTACTATTTTAAGGAGTTAACCTGGACTTTGAGGGTTTGGGTTATTGAGATGACGGCGAGCAGTTAAAGGCGGTGCAAGACAACTTTACCAAGTTCGTTAGGCTCCTAGCGGGGCAGATGAAGGCTGCTGGCCTCACACTAACCCTCACCCTCCACGCTCCTAACAGCGCTTATAAGGGTTACGATTACAAGGCCTCCTTTTTCCATTCCTCCCTGTTAAAAATTTTGCTCTCTATTTATTTGATACTTCCCCATCCCAAAAACAGCCCCCTTGCCGACATGAACCAGTTCCCCCAGACGCAGCAGGGGCAAAAATATATCCAGGTCCCCTTCATATACCGCCTTGCCGACCACCCCGCCCATCTTCATGCGGGTATCCTGGCGGGAGGAAAAGCGCTCCCAGTCGACCCAGGCCGTATGGTCCTCTACCAGCCTGACCTGCCGCGCCCGGTCGATGAGGCCGGTAAAATCCAGCTTCAGCTCTTCCCCGTGATGGAAATAGGCCAGGGAGGAAAAGCGGCGCAGCAGGCTCCGGATTAGAATGTGGAATTCAACCCGGTCTACATAGCTCTCCTCATATTTCAAGCGTGTCATGGTGAGATAGTTTACTGTCAACCTGCTTGGTCTATAAACACTGGCAGCGTTTTCAAGAATAAGAGGATTTCGCTGTTCTATTGCCAGTAGGCCGGGGATATCACTTCCCCGGATTATCATGTCGATTTTACGCACCAGGGGGTCTGCTTCGGAATAAATCCTAGCTTTCTCTCCCCTTAAAGGATTGACAGCCAGGACCTCCTTTAAAAAGCATTTTTTCCTTCCCCGGCCCAACCCGGCTGCTCCCAGCTCGCGCAGGACGACAATAAAATAGGGCAAGTAATCAATGGCTCTACCTACCAGCACCAGGCCAAAGGTAATGTCTTCTCCGGACAAGTACGTGGTCTTACGATCCAGGGGCGGTTCCAGGACGAAGGGCCGGGGAATGCTCTCGTATTTTCGCAGGACGCTGCAAGCTTTGTATAGTATCTATGAAATCATGGCCTAGTTCCCCCATCCCAGGAGTGCCTTGCCGACCACAAATATTAAAACTCCAGGCATGAGTTTTTTAAACTGGAATAAGCCGGTATGAGTTTATAATACCTTAAACTCTCCACCACCATCAAGGAAGTAGAGGTAGGCTTCCTTGACACCACGTTTAAAGATAATTGATACTGCCCGGGCGTACAATTGCACCTGCTCCCGGTAGGCGGCCAGGGGGTCGGGGGGGACTCGTCCCGTCTTGAAGTCCAGGAGCAAAAAACCGTCTTCCTCTTCTACCAGGCAGTCGATGATACCCTGGACCAGGATGATTTCGCCGGCGGCCGCTTCCGCCGGCAGGCCGGGGTAGAGCTCGGCGGCGGGCACGGCCAGGGAAAAGGGTAGTTCCCGCTTTACCTGCTCCGGGCGGGCCAGGAGGCGCCGGCCCAGGGGGCCGGCAAAAAAGGTGACGATGGCGCCGGTATCGACGGCGGCCGCCTGCTCCGGCGTCAGGATCTCCCGCCCTACCATTTCCTGCAGCAGCCCGGCCAGGCTTTCCCCCGTCACCGGTTTGCTCAGGTCGACGTGCTGCAGGACCAGGTGGGTGGCGGTACCGCGCTCGGCGGCTGTCAAGCCCTGGCTGGCCTGGAGGAAAAGGGGCCGGCGGGTTAAGCCGTTGCCGCCAGGTCGTACGGGGGTATCGCCCTCATTAAAGACATCAAAACGCCGCTTCAGGTCGGTGACGGCCAGTTTAACCGGCAGGGCTGTCAGGGGCTGCCGCGGATATACCCAGGAAAGGCGCCGGTCTACCTCATGCCGCAGCCGGGTGTAGTCAGCTTCTCCCCCGGGTGCTTGCTCTTCCATGCCGGTAGAATTTACCGGGCTGTATCCTGGAACTGCGGCAGGTTCCCAGGGTACCTCGCCCATACCGGCAGGGAGGGCCGCCTTTACCACTTCTACCTGCCAGCAAGACGGGTCATCCAGGAGATAGCCCCCCTCTATCCCCGCCAGCTGCCGCAGGGGCGCGCCGTGGGCATGACGGGCCAGGGCGGCTGCCAGCCAGTCCAGGGGGCTTCGCGCCCGGGCCGTGAGCATGGGGGGAAGCTGCTCTCCACCAACAAACAGGCCGGCGCACCAGTTTTCTGCCTGTTTGGGCAAATTTCTGGCCGAGCCCACCAGGATGAGCTTTTCCCGCGCCCTGGTCATGGCGACGTAGAGAATGCGGACCTCTTCGCTTAAAGCTTCCAGGTGCAGCCGGTGGGCTGCCGCCAGGTAGGGCAGGGTGGGGTACTTGATGCCGGCAGCGGCATCAAAGTACAGGGGCAGGAGGCCCAGCCTGCCGTGGAGGAGGACATCGCCGGTGAGTTCCTGGAAGTTAAAGCCTTTGCCCAGGTCGGCTACGATTACCACAGGGAATTCCAGCCCCTTGGCTTTATGAATGCTCATGACCCGGACGACGTCTTCATTTTCTCCCAGGGGGCGGGCCGTACCCAGGTCGCCTGCATTCTCCCGCAGCCGTTCGATAAAGCGTAAAAAGCGAAAGAGGCCGTGGCGGGCAAAGCCCTCGAATTGGCGCGCCCGGTCCAGGAGGGCGCGTAAATTGGCCTGGCGCTGGGCGCCTCCCGGCAGGCCGCCGGCAAACTCCAGGTACCCCGTTTCCCGGTACAGCTGCCAGATAACGTCCCCCAGGGGCTGGCGGCGGGCCATGGTCCGCCACCTCTCCAGGCGGGCTAAAAACTCCCGCAGGCGGGCGGCAAGGTCCTGTTGCCCGGTTCCCGGGCCGGAACCATCCTCCCCAGCCCCGGCGGCCTTCATCACGGCGGTGAAAAAATCTTCCCCCGGGGCCGCCAGGCGGATACGGGCCAGTTCCGCAGCCGTCAGCCCCACCAGGGGGGAGCGCAGCACGGCTGCCAGGGGGATATCCTGGTGGGGGTTGTCGATCACCAGCAGGAGGGAGAGGATAGTTTCAACTTCCGTGGCGGCAAAGTAACCGCTGCCCAGGTCGGCATAGGAAGGGATTCCCCACTGCTGCAGGGCTTCCAGGAATACCGGCGCCCGGTCCCTGGTGGCCCGCAGCAGGATGACTATGTCCCGGTAGCTTAGATCCCGGTAGGTTTTGCTTTCCGGGTCCCAGACCTGGAACTCCGGCCCGGGCCGTTCCGGGGTCCCGTGAACCAGCTGCCGGATACGCCGGGCTACGAGCCACGCCTCCCGCTCCAGGGCCGTTAATTCTTCCAGGTCTATTTCCCCGGCCGCCGCGCCTGCCGGTTCCATCGCCCTTTCCCCGGCACCAGCCGTATCCTCTTCAGGGTCTGCCCCGGCCTCTCCTTCCAGCTGTCTCTCCTGGAGATAAACTTCTATAGCCGGCGTTGCCGCCGCTGGGTGCTCCGGGTAGACGGCCTTTCCCACCAGGGCCGCGGCGGCGTCATACTCCAGTTCTCCCACCAGGCGGGAAAAGACCTGGCGGAAGATGAAGTTCACCCCGTCCACTATCCCCTGGCAGCTGCGGAAATTGGCTTTGAGGATAATGCGGCGGTTTAAAGCTCCTTCCCCTTCCGGGTACTGGCTGTATTTGGCCAGGAACAGCTCCGGGTTGGCCAGGCGGAAACGGTAGATGCTCTGCTTGACGTCACCGACCATAAAAAGGTTGGGTTTGGCAGCCTGCAGGTCCACCACCTGGCCGGAAGCCCGTCCCGGCCCGGCACAGGAGCAGGCTGCTTCCTGCCGTGAGACCAGGGTCAGGATGGCGTCCTGGACGCTGTTGATGTCCTGGTATTCGTCCACCAGCACCTCCTCAAAGCGCCGGCGCAGTTCCAGGGCTACGGCCGAGGGCCGCAGCTCACCGGGGGCGGCCTTTTCGTCCAGGAGGACCTGGAGGCACAGGTGCTCCAGGTCGCCGAAGTCCACCAGGCCACGGCGGCGTTTCAGTTTTGTAAAGGCCGTGTCAAAGCGGCGGACCACCTCCACCAGGGCTGCAACCAGTTCCCCGGCCCGCTCCAGTTCGGCCCTGATGGCAGCTTCATCGCGGCAGAATTCTTCCTGCAGCTCTTGCAATAGCTTTTTCGCCTGGTCCCGGTACTGGACGGCCTTTTCCTTCAGCCTTTCATCCACGCTGCTGCCCCGGACGGCTTTCAGCCTGCCGAAAGTAAAGGACAAAAGCCTCTGGCACAGCTGCTCCCAGGTAAGGCCGTCCAGTTCAGCCAGCAGGCCGGCCACCTGGCTTTCCTCCCTTTCCAGGTTGTCCAGGTAGACGGCCGGGCCGCCGGGACTGGCTGCCAGCCTCGAGGCCTGGCGCAGGTAATAGGCCGCTTCCTGCAACCACAGGGCAATTACTTCTTTAATCTCCCGGTACCAGGGCAGCGCCTCCAGGGGGGTACCTTCAGGTAGGCGGTAAACTGCCGCCGCCTCCGCCAGCCAGGCTTCCGGCCAGGGGAGGCTCCGGGTAAAATGCCAGACCTTTAGCACCAGGTCCACCAGGTTGGCATCACCGCGACCACCCAGGCTGTCGGCCAGGTCGGTTATGGGTCCCCCCTCGGGTTCGGCGGCAAAGCATTCTTCCAGCACCTGGTCCATAACCTCCAGCTGCAGGAGGTCGGCTTCGGCCGGGTCCATGACCTTAAAGCCCGGGTCGAGGTCCAGGCGGTAAAAATAGGTCCGGACGACCCAGAGGCAGAAGGAGTGGATGGTGCTGATGTGGGCGCGGTTCAACAGCAGCAGCTGGCGCCTTAAGAATTCATTTTCCGGCTGCCGGGCGGCGGCCGCTTCCAGGGCGGCCCCTATCCGCTGGCGCATTTCAGCAGCAGCGGCCTCGGTAAAGGTGACCACCAGCATGTTTTCCAGGCTAATCGGCGCTGCCGGGTCCGTCAAGCGCTGGATAATCCGTTCCACCAGGACGGCCGTTTTGCCGGCACCGGCAGCGGCGGCCACCAGAAGGTTGGCCTGCCGCGCCTGGATGGCGGCCAGCTGTTCCTCTGTCCAGGAGCGCTTTTGGTATTCACCCATCACTTCAGTTCACCTTCCCCTCCGGCCCCCGTCAAGAAACTAAGGGCTGCCTTCCAGAAGTCTTCGCCTTGCAAGCGCGCCAGGCGGCGGTAGGTACCTCCTGGTATCTGGAGGTCAAAGCAGCATACCGGCCGGTAGGGACAGAAATCACAGCCCGTGGCCTTATCCTGGCGATAGGGGCTAATCTCTATCCGGCCGGAGAGGATGTCCCCGGCCAGACTAGCGGCCCTGGCCAGGGCCAGGGCCAGGAGCAGCGCTATTTGCTCCCGGGTGGCTGCCGGCGTGCCCCGCCGCAGGCTCCCGTCTTTGTTCAGCCGCACGGGCAGGAGGTCCGGGGTCAGGTCGACTGCTTTATCCATGAGCCTGATAATCTCCGGCTCTGCCAGGAGCAGGCCGCGCATTTTCAGGGCCTGGCGGCGGAGCCTTGCCACCTCGACAGTCTCCCGGACCGGCGCCCGCTGCCTTAAAATGGGGTTTCTGACGGCAAAATAGAGGATGCCGGCCGGTTCGGCGGCTTCACCCAGAAGCGCCGGTGCCGCTGCCAGGGCCGCCTGCAGGTACAGGGGCAGCTGCAGGGAAAGACCGTGGTAGACCCTGTCCAGTTCCAGGCCGGTCTGGCTGCTCTTGTAGTCGATGACCCGCACGTAGGCCCGGTCCTGGTAACGGGCGACGTCGATGCGGTCCACCCTGCCTTCCAGGATGACCTGCCTGCCGGGTACGGCCTCCAGCACCAGGGGCGGCAGGTCTCCCCGCATACCAAAATAGGCCTCCACCGCCAGGGGCCGGAATTCTCCCCGCCTGGCATGCTCGTTCAGGACCTCCAGGACCCGCTGCAGGGTCTGCTCGAGCTTTTTGCGGAGGTAGTTGTAGCGGGCGCTGCTGCTTAAAATCTCATGCTGGAGGGCCGGGGCCAGTTCCTCTATCACCCGGCTGAGGATAGCCGCCGCCTCCTCGTCGCTCACCTCGCCCCAGTCGCGGCCGCTGCCCGCTAATTCTTCCACAAAGAGTTTTAAGGCCGCATGGTAAAACTGGCCCATTCCGGCCGGGTCCACCCGGTACATCTGCCTTTCCTGGAGTTTGAGGCCGTAGGCCAGGAAGTAGCGGAAGGGGCAGGCGGCATAGGTCTCCAGCCGCGAGATGCTGCTCCGTAAAGGCCCGGGGTAAAGCTGTTCTACAAGCCCGGGCTCCAGGGGCTCGACCTGGTTACAGTAATTGACGCCCCCCAGGAGGGCGAGCCACCTTTCCCTTTCCCGGTCCTGCTCCAGCCAGCGGTAAACCTCCTGCCAGAGGGCGGGCAGGGGGCGTCTCCGGCTTAAAATACGGGCCAGGTGGCCGGCCGCCTGGCGCGGCGTGGTGAGATAGACCAGGTCGGCTTCACCGCCCGGTAAATCCGGGCCAATGTTTTCTTCTTCTAAACCCGGCAGCAGCTGGCGCAGCCGGCGAACCAGGGGTGACGGGGCCAGGGCCCGGCCCCCGGCGTCGGCCAGGGGGTAGCTCAACCAGAGAAAACGCCGTGAGCGGGTCAGGGCCAGGTAAGCCAGGAACTCTTCATGGAAAAGCCTTAACGAGCCGGCCGGGGCCAGCTCTACCCCGGCCGCCTGCAGCTCCTCCCTTTCCCGGTCGCTGAAGGTGGCGTCTTCCGGCAGTCGCGCCGGCAGCATCCCTTCCCCCACACCCAGGACCAGGGCCGCCTGAAGTTCCGGCTGGCGGGAACGGTCCAATGTACCCACCACCACCTGGTCCAGGGCCGGGGGAATGAGCCGGAGTTTCAAGCTTTCCATGCCGGCCTCCAGGATGGCGGCATACTCCGCCAGCTCCATGGCAGCATCCCCCAGGGCCGTGATCAGCTCATCCAGCAGGTCCATGAGGCCGTCCCAGACCTGCTCGTGTTCCTGGGCGGCATCGAGGTCCCCGGCGGCCAGGGACTGCCGGTGCCATGCTTCCAGCTGCCGGGGCACCTGGAGCTCCTGCAGCAGGCTAAAAAGAGCGGCCGTAATCTCCCGCACCGTAAGCGTCCGGCCCTGGACGGCCCGGTAAAAGCGCCGCAAATGCCGGGTGGCCCGGTCCCGGGCGCTATTGACGGCTGCCGCTACGGCCTCTTCCCTTTCATCCGCGCCTGGGGTTTCCAGGTCGCGACGGCTTTTAAACTGCCAGGGACGCTCCTCCAGCCACTGGCGGCCGCGGATGCCGTGGGCCAGGACATAATTTTCCAGCAGGTCGACTTCTTCACGGGAGACGGGTACCAGATCGCTCTTAAGATAGCGGAAGACGGGATCGTAGGCCCAGTTTTCCAGGACGGTTTCCAGGGCCGCCCGTACCAGCTCCAGGAGGGGATAGTGGCCTACCGGCCGGCGGCGGTCAATGAAAAAGGGAATGTTAAAGTCGCGGAAAGTATTGACAATGAGGTCGTGGTAGGGCTCCAGCTCGCGCACCAGGACGGCCATTTCCCGGAAACGCAGGTTCTCTTCCCGGGCCAGGCGCAAAATCTCCCTGGCTGCCGCCTCGACTTCCAGGCGGGGGTTGGCCGCCGCTACCAGCCGGATGCCGCCCGGGGAACCGCGCCATGGTTTCAGAGGCCACCGGCCGAAATGGGCTTCCAGGTGGGCCAGGGCCGGCGCCTCCCGGAAACGGGGCGGCGTACCCGTAAGCAAAACGTCGGCCTCGATATTAACCCCGGCGGCCCGGGCCAGGCGCTGCAGGCGGTGGTAGGTGTCGCCGGTGGGGTGGAAGAGCTCCGTCTCGCCCAGCTGCCGGTGCCTTAAGACCGGGTCCAGGCAGAGGGTGACCGTCACCCGGCCGGCTGCGGCCATTAAAGCCTGGAGGACGGCCTCTTCCTGGGGGGTAAAACCGTTGAACCCGTCGACCCAGACCAGGGCTCCTTTAATAAAGCTTGCTTCCGGCAACCGCCGGGCGAGTAAAGTCAAATAATCGTCGGGATCCAGGTAGCGGCCGGCGAGATATTTTTCCAGTTCGCTGTAAATGAGGGCCAGATCGTGAAGCTTGCGGCCCAGGATGGTTTCCCCCCGGCCGGTCTCCCGGTAATGCTCGGCTACCCGCTTGAGCTCGCCGGGCTCAACCCGGTAGAGCTTTAATTCAGCGATGGTATGGGCGAGTTGCTCAACAAAGCCGGGACTGCCCGCCAGGGAAGCGAAAAGGGTCAAATCCCCCTGGCGGGCATTGAGAATGGCCCGCAGGGCCATACGCTTGCCCATCTCGCCCAGGTGGGGCCGGGCGGCGCCGCCGGCCTCCTGGAAGACCCGCCAGCCCAGGCGGCGAAAGCTTAAGACCTGGGCGCGGCTGAAGCCCGGGCAGGGGACGGCTCTATGTAAATCCAGTTCCATCTGCAGGGTGGCCTGCTCCGGGGTAAGGATAATGAGGGCCGGGCCTGCCGGCCCCTCCGCCAGGGCGGCCTTTATCTCCTCCAGGCAGAAGCGCGTCTTGCCAGACCCGGCACGGCCCAGGACGATACGTAAAGACAAGTTCAACACCTGCCTGTAGCGAAAATATCTCGCAGGACCTCCCGGAGTCCAGGGGCTCTGTTTAAATCCTATTTAACGGCGTCGCCGCCTCCACTACCTGCCATCGCCGTACCCACTCCCTTTAATGAACAAGCGAGGGCATTAAATAGCACTTAACAGGTTCCCTGGCTTTCGATCTGCACCGGGGTTCCCCAGGGGGCAAAATACGGGTCGTGGGATAAAAGAAGCAGCTGCCGCTCAAGGGCCAGGGCCGCCAGGCTCTCCCGGATGCGCTCGCGGCGTTCAGCGTCACAGTTAACAAAGCAGTCGTCAAAGATAAAGGGCAGGGTTAAATCAGCGCTCAGAAGGTCGCCAATAGCCAGGCGTAAGGAGAGGTAAAGCTGGTCCTGGGCGCCGCGGCTGAGCTGGGCCAGGGCTACGGCTACGCCTCCTTCCCTGACTTCGACCTGGAAATCTTCAGTAATATCTACCCGGCGCTCCTGCCGGCCCGTAAAGAGGTTAAAATAGCGGCTGGCAGCCAGGGCCAGCTCGCGGCGGTATTCCTGGCTGTAATCCCGGGCCGCAGCTGCAAGTTCCCGGTAGGCCAGGGCCAGGGCACCGGCCTCCAGCTCCAGGCGCTCCAGCTCCTTTTCCCTGGCCGCCAGGGTCTCGGCAACAATGGCCATATTGGCGATCTGGCCGCCTTCCAATTGGGACTGGCGGCGCAGGAGCTGACGTTCTTCTTCTTCCAGCCCCTGCAGCCGGCCTTCCATTTCTATTATCCCTGCCTGGAGGGCCCTGTACTGTTCTTCCAGTTCCTCCCCTTTTGTTTCCCCTCCCGGTTCGGGCAGGCCCGGGTGCTCCCGGACCAGAGCCTGCCATTCCTGCAGGACAGCCATGGTCCGGTTGGCGGCATCCAGGTAAGCTGCAGCCAGATCTTCCAGGCTGCCTTCGCCCAGGAGGCCGGCCAGCTGCTCCTGCCAGCCCAGCCATTCCCGGGCCAGCTGTTCATAACCCTGCCGGCGCTCCATGGCTTTACCGGCCTCCCCATCGACCGGGGCCAGGAGGGCGGCCAGATCTTCCCGCAAGCCTTCCGCCTCAAGTTCCAGCTCCTGGATTTGCCCCCGTAAATCCTTAACTCTGCTCCCGGCAGCCTGCTGCTGGCCGCCCAGCTCCGCCAGGCGCTCTTTTATCCTCGCCGCCTCTTCCAGCAGGGGAGCAATTTCCCCTGCTTCGGTTGCCGCCGTGAAGGGGGCTATATGTCTTTCCAGCCCGGTGATCTTCGCCGCCAGGCGTACCAGGGCCGTCCGCCCCTCTTTATCCGGCTGCAGGAGCTGCTCCCGTTTTTCTTTTACCTGCCGGTCCCGGGCCGTCAATTCCTCCCACCGCCGCGCCCGGGCCAGGAAATCTTCCCAGGCGGATCGGTCCAGTTCCTTTAACCAGGCCAAAAGCTCGCCCGCCGTGGCCGGGGCCTGCCCGGCCAGCCGCGCCAGACGGGCAAGGCCCGGCCACGGGGCCCCCAGGCCGGCCAGGGGTACCGTTAAAGCCGCCGGCGGCGGCGCTCCCACGGCCTTTATGGTAAAGGCCTCCATCTCGGCCGCCAGCCGCTCCATCTCTTCCCTGGCAGCCAGGTAACGGCGATAGGCTGCCGTCACATCGTTAAAGCGGGTGCTGATGGCGGCGGTAGCGGCCTGGAAGTCCCGAAGCGCCTTCACGGCTGCTTCCAGGGCCTGCCGGGCCGCCTCTTCTTCAGCCGTGTCGGGCAAAGAAGCGGCCAGGGCTGCCAGTTCCGCCCGCGCCCGTTCCCGCTCCAGCAGGCGCCGGCGCAGCTCGCCCAGTTCAGCCGCCGCAGCCCCCGCCCAGGGGCCTAAGTTGGCATCCAGCTGCGCCAGCCGCTCCTGCAGGGCGGTGATTTCTGCAGTCAGGTCCAGGATATCTCTGCCAGGACGGCCCAGGTAAGCTCCGGCGCCGCAGCCCAGGCCGCCAAGGACCAGGGCAACCGCCGCTGCGAAAAGCCTGCTGCCGGTGGCCAGCCCGGCTGCCAGGCCCGCTAGCAGGCCGGCGCCGGCCAGGGCCAGGGTTAAAACCTGCCTCCGGCGGCTGCCTGTTGCCAGGGCCGCCTGCCTGGCCGCTTCCCGGGCCTGGAGTTCGGCGAGAAGCCCGGGTTTATCTGTGGCGGCGTGGAGGGCTTCCTCTCCTAAAGCGTCCAGGTCGCCGAATTCCCGCCGGTACTCTTCCTCGCGGCGCCGGTAGGCCGCCTTTTGTTCCTCCAGGCGCCGGCAGGCTTCCCGGGCCTCCTTTTCTTCCTTTTCCAGGGCGATCCTGGTTGCCTCATAACTGGCCACCAGGGCTTCCTTTTCCGGCGGCAGCCCGGCAAAGCAGCTTAAATCCCCGGCCAGTTCCGCTTCCAGTTCCTCACAGCGGTTTTGCTGCTCCTGAAAGCGGCCCCAGTCCTCCAGGAGCTGGCGCGCCGCTACCTGTAAACCTTCCAGGACCGCAGCCGGGCTGTTTCCCAGCACGCTGAAATCAGGCAGGTCGGCCAGTTCAGCAGCCACCTCTTCCGCCCGGGCAGCCAGTTCCTGCACCTGTCCGGCCAGCTGCTCCTGTTCCTTCTGGAGGCTCTGCAGGTCCTCCAGGTCCCGCAGGATGTCCGGGTGATTGGCAACTGCCGCCAGCTCACCCTGCAGCCTGGCCGTTAATGCTTCCTGTTCTTCATTTAAATCACGGAGCTGCGCCTCCCAGTTCGCCGCCTCGCCCTGTAAGCGGGCTATTTCCTGCTCCAGCTCCACCAGGCGGTCGAGCTGGCCGGCGCTGCCTGCCGGGGCCGCGGCCCACTCGGGATACAGCCGGGCTGCCTGCTCCTGGTGCCGGCGGATCTTCTGTTCCAGCTCCCGGGCCCTCTCCTGGACCGCCGCGGCCTGCTGCTGTTCGCGCAGGGCGCTTTTGTACCTCAACTGCAGGGCCCGCCACCTATCCCAGGCCGCCCGCAGGTCCTGCTGTTTTTTTAGTTGCGCCCGGACGTTCTTAATCTCTGTCGCCAGTTCCTGGAGCCGGGAACGCACGGCAGCCAGCTCCTCGATGGTGCTGCCGGCTGCCTGCTGCTGCGCCCGCAAAGCGGCAATTTCCGCCTGCAGCTCCTCCAGCCGGGCATCCTTGCGCCCGTTGTTGCCCACGCCCCGGTCGCCGCAGTAACGGGTCAGGACCCTTAAGTCGCCGGCCAGTATTTTCAGGGCATCCTGATAGTGGCCGCCGCTGCCGGAAAGAAGCTTTTGCACCTCACTGCTTAAAGCCCGCCCTTCCGGCAGGGGCTGGCCCAGGCAGAAGGTGGCTTCAAAGAGCTCCCGGGAGGTTATGCCCAGAAACGCAGTAAGGTGTTCGACATAAGCGGGGATTTTCTTATGGGCGCCGGGGTTGTGGTTCCCCCGCCAGACTTCCTCCCAGCCGTGAACACCCCTGCTCCTGATGGTCACCCGGTTGGTGTTAAACTGGCGCTTGATGGCGTATACCCGGCCGTCAACCAGGAATTCCACCTCGCCTTCAAACCGGTCCGGCTCTTCCCGGTTGGCAAAACGGGCGCTGCCAAAGGCTTCGGGGTTAACAGTGTTGGGCAGCCCGAAAAGGACGGCCTCCAGGCCGGCAACGAGAGTTGATTTGCCCTTTTCATTGGGGGCCACCAGGACGTTGAGGCCTTCCTGGAAAGTAACAGTCACCTGCTCCCGGTAGCAGCCAAAACCTGCCAGGCTCAGCCGCCGCCAGGTTACAGCCGGCATGACCTGCCGCCTCCCTTCAGGGCCAGGAGTCCGCGAAAAAGCGCCCGGCGCACTAATTCCGCTTCCCCGGGTCCCGCCGCGCCGGCAAGCTTTGCTCGCAGGCGGCGAACAAAAAGGCCCCTGATGGTCGGCTCGGCGGCCAGGCTCTCCAGGACTTCCGGCGCCCACCCTTCCGTATCATTCACCAGTTCAAGGTAAGAACAGAGATGGCCCAGGCGGGCCTGCAGGCCCTCCAGAGCCAGCTCAAAGGCGATCGTCCCTACCAGGCGCACCTGCATCAGGGCACCGGGGTCAAGGGATTCCCTGATTGCCGCCTCCAGTTCCTCCGGTTCATGAAACGCCGTAACATCCACCTCAACTACCCGCCAGGGCGTTACCTGCGCCGGTACCTGCTCCACCCGCGCCGGGCCGTCTCCCAGGGTGACTATAGTCCAGGAGCCGGTGCCGGGGTCGGCAAAACTTCTCCCGGCCACCATGCCCGCATAGCAGGCCTGACTCCTGCCAAGGTGCTTTTGTCCCCCACGGTGGATGTGGCCCAGGGCTATATAGTCGTAGCCGGCGGCCGCCAGGGCTTCCCCATCCAGGGGCAGGCTCCTTTCTCCCCCATCCCAGTCCAGGGAGCCGTGGAAAACCGCCAGGGTTACCCCGCTCCCCTCAGCCGGGGGGAAATCCTTTAACGGGCCGTCGACCCGGCTGACGCCGCCCGTGTAGGCCATGGCCACCAGGTGACAGGCATCGCCATTAATATTTAAGGTAGCTACTTTCGCCGGCATAGGTTCAGTAACCAGGAGGCCCGGCCAGCGCCTGGCTTCGCGACGGTAAACCGCATCGTTATATGTAATTTCGTCATGATTTCCCGGCACCGTCACCACCCGGATACCGGCGGCTTCCAGCCGGCCCAATTCCCGGATGGTTTCCTCCACCAGGGGAGCCTCCGGCTGGTGGTGGTCAAAGAGGTCCCCGGCAATGAGGACCATGCTGATCTCCTGGCGGGGATCCAGGGCCAGGTCTACGGCCGCCTTTAAAACCCCGTTGCGCTCCCGGCAGACTTCCTCCTGGAGCGGTGCCGGCAGGTCGGGCCGGTGGCCCAGGTGCAGGTCCGCCAGGTGCAGGACGCGAAACAACGGCGCCACCTCCCCCACCTTTCTCATAGTCTAAAGATCACTTTCGCCATACCACCTGGATTTCCTGCAAAATGGCTTATTGCTGCCAATCGCTACCGGGTATATATACTGGGGGCGTAACTTTTTTCAGCTTTTCAACACCCTTATATTACCGGCCAAAATATCGCCCTGTTCAGAAAAATGGTATAATGCTACCCGTAAGAAAGGGGTGTCCTGTACCGGAAAATGAAAATCAGCCCCGTCCCCCTACGACAAGGGGTAACGGCAGCTCCTGGCCGGCAATAGGGTATTTCGGCATCTTCCTTTTGGACCGGAAGCTACGTCAGGAAGAGGCCAGCTGACTGCAGAAAGTATCAGGTATTTTGAGGCGGCTCCCACCTTATGAGTTTCGCCATTTCAAAACCTGGCTTAAAGAAAGTCATCAAACCCAGAAAGCTAGGAGACTTGGGGGGAAAAAGTCGAGCGTATGCTGGACGCAAGCAGTCACTGGGAGGTGGAGCAAATGATTTAAATGCTCTCCGCCCGAAGATGAGGAGCAATCTGTGTGGATCAATTTGGGTTCCACGGCAATTCGCCCTCAGGCTGGCAGCTACTGGAGAGCGAGATGCGGTGAAATTACAAGCCGTTCGTAAAGGGGCATGGGATAACCGGCTTTAGCCAGGCATCCCATGCCTACTTCACCAGACTGAGTTTGAGGAAATATGTCGCAAAGTCGGGTTGTATCTAAATCTTCAACCGTTAACCTATGTTAACCTATCAGCTTTAATAGTCCCGTTCCCAACTACCTTTCTATTTATAGGTGAGTAGTCTCAGGGTAAGAAAAGCTCATTTTTTACCTACTAGCAGCAGTTAATAATTCCTCAACCTTTGTTGCTAGTGTTTCAAGTTTCTTCAGGCTAACTTCAAAGGTTTCCGAAATCCGCTTAAGATCAGTATAAGATGGAATGGTAATAGATGGGGGTGCGACTGATTCAGCCAATGGAATAACATTTTCGTTAGGCGTAGTCTTTACCAGCAACCTTGCCACATCTGGCCGGGAATAATGGCCCAATCCATCAAAAAAGGCCTTTACTGCCTTGATATCGTTAGCATAGCAGTCAGCGTAGAGAATTGTTTCACACAATAAAATACCCGGGATTATATCCCGGGTTAGCTGGTATAATTTTATAATTCATGCCCCACACGCATAGCTTCGAAGATGGCCTGGGTTATTCTACGTGGACTGACGGCATCGCCGATTACATAATAATCGATACCGGAACCTTCCATTGCCTGAGCCAGAGTATCTTCAGGCCTGGATCCGATGGCCAGCACAACTGTATCAATATCGGCCAGGTCTTCTTCCCTGTCATTATAGGCAAAGGTGATGGTCCTACCTTTAATGGCTTTAAGTTTAGCCCCGGTAATTATTTTAACCTGCTGTTTCAGCCGCTCCATCAGCATGGCGCCTACCAGGGGCCCGATGTCACCCGCGACCTGTGGTAGCATTTCGATAATGGTCACTTCATGTCCCTTTTCGGCCAGATATTCGGCCGTCTCGCAGCCCACCAGGCCGCCACCAATCACTGCCACCTTTTTACCTACCTGGACCTTCCCCCGTAAAACATCCCACGAAAGCACGACATTATCTGCTTCTACCCCCGGCACGTTCAGGGTAGCCGGGCGGGCACCGGTAGCTATTACCACTACATCAGGTTTTTCCTGGCTGACGGCCTCCGGGGTAGCTTCCTTGTTAAGCTGGACTTTTACCTGGAGTTTGGCCAGTTGCCCCATCAAATAATCCCTGAAAGTGGCAATCTCGTCCTTTTGAGGCGGGGTAAAGGCGAGGGGAAGTTGGCCGCCCAGGTCGCCGGACTTTTCCCAGAGGGTAACCTGGTGTCCGCGGAGGGCTGCTACCCGGGCTACTTCCATCCCGGCTGGCCCCCCGCCGACAACCAGGACCTTACGAGGCCGTGATGCCCGGCCCAGGGTAAATTCACGCTCATAACCCGCCCGGGCGTTGACTGTACAGCCAATGGCATGGTCCCGGAACAGTTCATCGATGCAGGCCTGGCAACAGGCGATACAATGACGGATTTCATCCAACCTGCCTTCTATTACCTTTTTAGGCATTTCCGGATCAGTGAGCAGCCCCCGGCCAAAAGAGATTAAATCCGCTTTACCTGCCTTCAGGATATCTTCAGCAACTTCCGGATCGTTAATGCGCCCAACGGCTATAACCGGAATCTTAACAACCGACTTAATACCCTGGGCCAGGTCTACCAGGCAACCCCGGGGAAGATACATGGGCTGGATAACCCACTGCGCTGACGCATAAACACCAGCTGAGACGTGAAGGGCGTTAATTCCCTCTTGTTCAAGCCTCCGGGCCACAACCTTAGTTTCATCGAGGGTAAGCCCTCCCGGAACCTTTTCATCTGCACTCATCCGGTAGATTATGGGGAATTCCGGCCCGACAGCCTGTCGCACCGCCCGCACAACTTCGAGGGGGAAGCGCATACGGTTTTCCAGCGAGCCGCCATATTCATCTGCCCGTTTATTGGAAAATGGAGAAAGGAATTCATCCAGGAGGTAACCATGGGCTCCGTGGATTTCTATGGCATCAAAGCCAGCCGTTTTGGCCCGCCGGGCAGCCTCAGCGAAGGCCTTTACCAGCATATTGATTTCGTCTTTAGATAACTCTTTTGGTATCTCCCCCACAGTCGGATCAGGTATGGGTGAAGGAGCTAACAGCGGCTGGCCGGTATATTCCGAGTGGGCCTGCCTGCCACCGTGGAAGAGCTGGATGGCTATTTTGGCCCCGTGGGCATGGACGGCCTCCACTAGACGGCGTAGCCCCGGGATCAGGCGGTCGGAATAGATACCCAATCCGTTTTTAAAACCTTTACCCGTAATGTGGACATAAGACGCTTCGACAATAATCAAGCCTACGCCACCCCGGGCCCTTTCTTCATGGTAAGCCACCAGACGGTCAGTCACTGACCCATCGCTATTGGCATAATTGGTTTCCATGGGTGGCATTACCATCCGGTTTCTGAGCTGTAAATTACCTATTTTAGTTGGGCTGATAAGTAAAGGAAATTGCTGCATGTAATCCTACCCCCATTTGGTTTCTGGAAAATTAGCACTGGACTCCTGTCATTATACATAAAATTAATTCAGGCATAATAACCAGGGTGAAATCCATTTGTTAATCCTCGAGGACTGCCGCAAAGAGGTACAGGCCATCTAAATTATTACCTGCTAGTATTTATCCAATTCCATGCTACCGGAAAAAACCCATTAATCACCTGATATGTTACTAATACTCTTGTGAGCCCTACCGGGGAGCAAAGAGGAACTACCTAAGCCCCATTGGCATCACTCCCCACGACGGGCCGGTAACCCAACCTGGCCGAAATCTCGGCCGCCGTCCTGGTAATTCGATCTATGACCAGCTGCAGCCTCTCTCCGTCCATCCGGGCTGCCGGGCCGGAGACGCTGATGGCCGCGCAAACCTTGCCGTTGTATTCCCGCAGGGGCGCCGCCACGCAGCGAAGACTGTCCATGATCTCTTCATTATCAATGGCGTACCCCTGGGAACGGATCTTTTCCAGTTCCGCTTCCAGCCGGCGCGGGTCGGTAATGGTATTCCTGGTGTAGCGGGGCAATCCCTTAAGGGCGATGATGCGCTTTACTTCGCCGGGGTGAAGGTAAGCCAGGAGCACCTTGCCGACACCGGTACAGTGGGCCGGCAGGCGCATGCCCACCTGGGAAACGATACGCAGGGATTGGTGGCTCTCCCGCTTATCGATATATAAGACTTCGCCCTTATCCAGGATAACCAGGTGCACCGTCTCTTCCAGCTCTTCTACCAGTTGCTGGATATAAGGGGCAGCCACCCGGCGGACGTCCCAGTTGTTGGCCACGGCGTTGCCGATCTCAAACAGGCGAACCCCCAGCCGGTAACGGCCGTCAAAGGCAGACTGCTCAATATAGCCAAAATCGCCCATGGTTGACAGCAAGCCGTGGAGTGTGCTCTTGGGTAGGTCCATCTTCTGGGCTATCTCCGCCAGGGACATTTCTTTCTGAGTAGCTGCCAGCAAGTCAAGGATCTTTAATGCCTTGGCTACTGAACGAATCTGCCCCGTTCCACCAGCACCACGTGATCTCACTTTGTGCCAGCTCCATTCTACGAATTATTCGCCATCTCGGGCATAATGATTACCTGCTAGCTTTGTTAGAATTGTAACTTTCACTTTCAATATTAACGAATATTGTTCTTGTTTTTCTTTAAGAGAAGATATTCTCCGTTTAAATTCGGTATTCCTGCCGTATCAGAATTTTTTTCGTTCGACATTATCGCAAAATTGCTGGTTATACCAAACATCGGACGCTCGCTCTTCCTGAACCGCCCCCGGTATACCATTCCAGGCAACAAAAAAGCCAGTACCCCTGAACGAGGCGCCCGGCCCCATAACTTATTAGAAATAACCGCTAAAGAAAGGTCACAACTATAAGGAAACATAGCTGCCCTTTCGTTTGATATAATTTTTCACAATCTCTTACCCTCCGCTGACCGCGGGGAAGAAAATAACCTCATCTCCCTCAACCAACTTATACTCTTCTCCGACCATTTTTCCATTAACGGAAACAAAACACCCCCCCTTCAAAGGCAGTCCTAAACGTTTTCGCAGCCCTCTAATTGTCTCGCCTTCTTTTAGTTGAATAGGATGAAACTTGCTAAATGCAGGGTAAGAAAATGAAAGAATACCTAATAACTTTACTGTCACCTGCATTTATATCAAAACCCCTTTTCTTCAACTAAACACTTTAATCTTTTATGCCTTCCTTCAACCATAGGTGGCAATATTTTATATTAGTTACCCCCGGGAAACACTGTTGTTCATCCCACGGGCAGGGCCGTGGGATGAACAACAGTACTAAAGCTGCCCTTTTTATTTAGTTGATCGCAAATTCCAGACCTAACTCCCTCAGCTTTTCAGGAGTAGGAAGGCCGGTTTGCTTGTCCCAACCCATGGCTTCATAATATCCATCCAGCATTAAATCAAGGTTTTCTACCCGTGCGCCGGTGGAGGGGCCGTCAGGAATAGCGTTATAACCCACATTCCGCACCTTTGGATATAATTACCAACGTTTTCTTGGGGCACTAAAAAATACTTCTACCCGCCACCGCGAGGTGGAAAAAGATATATTTCCTTACCGAAGCCGGCAAGTTCAAGAGCTCT